>CAWATM010000001.1:0-255233 GCA_963784895.1 uncultured Gaiellaceae bacterium
GCGTGCCGACAACAAACCAGCTCGTCCGTAAGGGCCGCCAGGCGCCGCAGGGCAAGACCAAGACGCCGGCGCTACGTGGGGCTCCGCAGAAGCGGGGCGTCTGCACGCGTGTGTACACGACGACCCCGAAGAAGCCGAACTCGGCGCTGCGCAAGGTCGCGCGCGTGCGGCTGACGAACGGGATGGAGGTCACGACCTACATTCCCGGCGAGGGACACAACCTCCAGGAGCACTCGGTCGTGCTCATCCGCGGCGGTCGCGTCAAGGATCTGCCGGGTATCCGCTACAAGGTGATCCGCGCCGCGCTCGACACGGCCGGTGTCTCCGACCGCAAGCAGGGCCGCTCGAAGTACGGAGCGAAGAAGTCCTGATGCCTCGCCGCGCCGACATCACGCCGCGCGAGCTCGAGGCCGACCCGGTCCACGGGTCGAAGCTCGTGACGCAGTTCATCAACGCCGTCATGCTCGACGGCAAGCGCTCGACCGCGGAGCGGCTCGTCTACGACGCGCTCGCGATCGTCGCCGAGAAGACCGGCAAGGCGCCCGTGGAGGCGCTCGAGGCCGCGGTCAAGACGGTGACGCCGGTGCTCGAGGTTCGCTCCCGCCGCGTCGGCGGCGCGAACTACCAGGTGCCTGTCGAGGTGCCGCAGCGCCGCGCGCGCACGCTTGCGATCCGCTGGCTCGTCCAGTTCGCGCGCGAGCGCCGCGAGAAGGGGATGCAGCAGAAGATCGCGGGCGAGCTGATGGACGCGAGCAACTCGCAGGGCGGCGCCTTCAAGAAGAAGGACGACATCTACCGGATGGCGCAGGCGAACAAGGCCTTCGCGCACTACCGCTGGTAAGGGAGCTATGAGCGTAACGGCATCACGGATCGCGCTGGACCGCGTCCGCAACATCGGGATCATGGCGCACATCGACGCCGGGAAGACGACGACGACGGAGCGGATCCTCTACTACACCGGCCGCACCCACAAGATGGGTGAGGTCCACGAGGGCGCCGCGACGATGGACTGGATGGCGCAGGAGCAGGAGCGCGGGATCACGATCACCTCGGCGGCGACGACCGCGGAGTGGCGTGACCATCGGGTCAACATTATCGATACGCCCGGGCACGTGGACTTTACAGTCGAGGTGGAGCGGAGCCTGCGCGTCCTCGACGGCGCCGTTGCCGTCTTCGACGCCGTCGCCGGCGTCCAGCCGCAGTCCGAGACCGTCTGGCGCCAGGCCGACAAGTACAAGGTGCCGCGGATCGCGTTCATCAACAAGATGGATCGCACCGGCGCCGACTTCTTCGCCTCGGTGCAGTCGATGGTCGACAAGCTCGGCGCGAACCCGGTCCCGATCCAGCTCCCGATCGGCCAGGAGGAGAACCACCGCGGCGTGATCGACCTGGTCGAGATGAACGCGATCGTCTACGAGGACGACCTGGGCGAGAAGTTCACGGTCGGCGAGATCCCGGCGGAGCTGACCGAGCAGGCGAACGAGTACCACCACCTGCTGATCGACGCGATCGCCGAGCACGACGACGAGCTGACCGAGACCTACCTGACCGACGAGTCGCTCGTCACCCCCGAGATGATCAGGCGCGCGCTTCGCGCCGGCACGCTTGCCGACGCGCTGACGCCGGTCGTGCTCGGCTCCGCCTTCAAGAACAAGGGCGTGCAACCGCTCCTCGACGCGGTGATCGAGTACCTGCCGAGCCCGCTCGACGTGCCGGCGGTGCAGGGCATCGACCCGAAGACGGAGGGCGAGCTCTCCCGCGACGCCGATCCGAGCGCGCCCTTCTCAGCCCTTGCGTTCAAGGTCATGTCCGACCCGTTCGTCGGCAAGCTGACCTACTTCCGCGTCTACTCCGGCACGCTCAAGGCGGGCGACCGCGTCCTCAACACGACGAACGGGAAGACGGAGCGCGTCGGCCGGATCCTCCAGATGCATGCGAACCACCGCGAGGAGCGCGAGGAGATCGGCGCGGGCGAGATCGCGGCGGGCGTCGGCCTGAAGCAGACGACGACCGGCGACACACTCGCCGTCGAGAGTGCCCCGATCGTGCTCGAGCGGATGACCTTTCCCGAGCCGGTGATCTCGGTCGCGATCGAGCCGAAGACGAAGGGCGACCAGGACAAGCTGGGCGCCGGGCTCGCGCGGCTCTCCGACGAGGATCCGACCTTCCGCGTCACCTCGGACGAGGAGACGGGCCAGACGCTGATCGCCGGCATGGGCGAGCTGCACCTCGAGATCATCGTCGACCGCCTCATGCGCGAGTTCAAGGTCGATGCGAACGTCGGCCGCCCGCAGGTCGCCTACCGAGAGACGATCGGCAAGCCCGCCGAGAAGATCCAGGGCCGCTTCGTCCGCCAGACCGGCGGCTCGGGCCAGTACGGCGACGCCGTCATCAACCTGCTCCCGCAGGAGCCGGGCGCCGGCTACGAGTTCGCGGACAAGATCGTCGGCGGCAAGATCCCGAAGGAGTACATCAAGCCGATCGACGAGGGGATCCAGGAGGCGATGAACTCGGGCGTCCTCGCGGGCTACCCCGTCGTCGACGTCAAGGTCGAGCTGATCGACGGCTCCTACCACGACGTCGACTCGAGCGAGCGGGCCTTCAAGATCGCCGGCTCAATGGCCTTCAAGGAGGCGATGAAGCGGGCGAAGCCGAAGCTGCTCGAGCCGGTGATGGCCGTCGAGGTCGTCACCCCGGAGGACTTCCTCGGGGACGTGATGGGCAACCTGAACAGCCGTCGCGGCCGGATCGAGGAGATGAACCCGATGGGCAACGCGACCACGATCAAGGCGATCGTGCCGCTGTCCGAGATGTTCGGCTACGCGACCGACGTCCGCTCGATGACGCAGGGGCGCGCCACGTTCAGCATGCAGTTCGAGCGTTACGAGGACGTCCCGGGGAACATCGCCGCGGACATCGTCGACACCCAGTCCAGTTCGGCAAGTTCGTAAAAGGAGAGAAGCCAGCATGGCCAAGCAGAAGTTCGAGCGCACCAAGCCGCACCTCAACGTCGGCACGATCGGTCACATCGACCACGGCAAGACGACGCTGACAGCCGCGATCACGAAGGTGCTCGCCGAGGCGAGCGGCGGCACGGCGGTCGCCTTCGACGAGATCGACAAGGCTCCGGAGGAGCGCCAGCGCGGGATCACGATCAACACCGCGCACGTCGAGTACGAGACGGCGAACCGCCATTACGCCCACGTCGACTGCCCGGGCCATGCCGACTACATCAAGAACATGATCACGGGCGCCGCGCAGATGGACGGTGCGATCCTCGTCGTCAGCGCCGCCGACGGCCCGATGCCGCAGACCCGAGAGCACATCCTGCTCGCAAAGCAGGTCGAGGTGCCGTACATCGTCGTCGCGCTGAACAAGGCCGACATGGTCGACGACCCCGAGTTGCTCGAGCTCGTCGAGATGGAGGTGCGGGAGCTCCTCTCCAAGTACGACTTCCCGGGCGACGACATCCCGATCGTCCACGTCTCGGCGCTGAAGGCGCTCGAGGGCGACCCGGAGTGGACGCCGAAGATCCTGGAGCTGATGGAGGCGGTCGACTCCTACATCCCGGAGCCGACCCGCGACGTCGACAAGCCGTTCCTGATGCCGATCGAGGACGTGTTCACGATCACGGGCCGCGGCACCGTCGTCACCGGCCGCGTCGAGCAGGGCCAGATCAAGATCGGCGACGAGATCGAGATCGTCGGCATCCACGAGAAGGTCGAGAAGACGGTCGTCACCGGCGTCGAGATGTTCCAGAAGACCCTGGACGCGGCCCAGGCCGGCGACAACGCGGGCGCACTGCTCCGCGGCGTCAAGCGCGAGGAGATCGAGCGCGGCCAGGTGCTCGCAAAGCCGGGCTCGATCACGCCGCACACGAACTTCGACGCCGAGATCTACGTGCTCTCGAAGGAAGAGGGCGGCCGCCACACGCCGTTCTTCTCCAAGTACCGCCCGCAGTTCTACTTCCGCACGACGGACGTGACGGGCGAGATCACGCTCCCGGAGGGCCAGGAGATGGTCATGCCGGGCGACAACACGCAGATGACGGTGCAGCTGATCCAGCCGATCGCCATGGACGAGGGCCTCCGGTTCGCCGTCCGCGAGGGTGGTCGCACGGTCGGCGCCGGCGTCGTCACGAAGATCACGAAGTAGTAGGGGAACGAGGGAATCGTGGCGCAGCAGAAGATCCGCATCCGGCTGAAGGGCTATGACCACCAGCAACTGGACCGTTCCGCGTCTCAGATCGTGGAGACGGCCCAGCGCACCGGTGCGACGATCACCGGCCCTGTGCCCCTGCCCACCGAGAAGAACGTCTACTGCGTGATCCGCAGTCCCTTCAAGGACAAGGACTCGCGCGAGCACTTCGAGGTGCGCACGCACAAGCGGCTGATCGACATCCACAGCCCGACGCCGAAGACCGTGGACTCGCTGATGCGCCTCGATCTCCCGGCCGGTGTCGACATCGAGATCAAACTCTGATGAAGGGGATCCTCGGCAGAAAGCTGGGCATGACGCAGGTCTTCGATCCGGAGAGCGGCGAGGTCACGGCCGTGACCGTGATCGAGGCCGGCCCGTGCCCGGTCGTCCAGGTGAAGACCGTCGAGACGGACGGCTACGAAGCGGTGCAGATCGCGTTCGACGCCGTCGCCGACCGGAAGATCTCGAAGGCCGAACAGGGCCACCTGACGAAGGCGGGCGCTTCGGCACATCGCCACCTCGTCGAGCTCCGAGGCCAGAGCGAGCTCCAGGTCGGCGAGACCGTCACAGTCGAGTCGTTCGAGCCAGGCGAGAAGGTCAAGGTCGCCGGGATCTCGATCGGCAAGGGCTTCCAGGGCACGATCAAGCGCCACAACTTCAAGCGCGGCCCGGTCTCGCACGGCTCGCACAACGTTCGCAAGCCGGGCTCGATCGGCGCGTCGGCGACCCCATCTCGCGTCTTCAAGGGCCAGAAGATGGCCGGCCGGATGGGCGGCGTCCGCGTCACCCAACCGGGTCTCGTCGTCCACCAGGTCGACCCCGAGCGGAACCTGCTCCTCGTCAAGGGCTCCGTGCCCGGCCCGAAGAGCGGCCTCGTCGAGATCAGGGTGGTGAAGTGATGGCGGCTCCGAAGGCAAAGCTCGTCGGCGGCTCCTCCGCCAAGGACGTCACCCTCGACGCCGAGGTCTTCGGCGCCGACGTGAAGCCGCATCTCGTGCACGAGACGGTCCGCGCGGAGCTGAACGCCCGCCGCGCCGGCACCCGCGGGGCCAAGACCCGCGGCCTCGTCGCCGGCGGCCGCGCGAAGCCGTGGCGCCAGAAGGGCACCGGCCGCGCCCGCGCGGGCACGATCCGCGCGCCCCAGTTCACGGGTGGCGGCGTCGTCTTCGCGCCGGGCATGCGCAGCTTCGACGTCAAGGTCAACCGCAAGGCGCGCCGCTCGGCGCTCCGCGGCGCCCTCTCGAACCACGCCGGCAACGGCACGCTCGGCGTGCTCGACGGCTCCGGCTTCGAGACGCCCTCGACGAAGCAGGCCAAGGGTCTCGTCGAGTCGTGGGGCCAGGAGCTGCCGCTGCTGATCGTCGCGACCGAGGAGGAGGAAACGCTGATCAAGTCGTTCCGCAACCTCCCGAAGTCGCTCATCACCGTGCCGTCCGAGCTCGAGGTGGCCACGGTTGTCTGGGCGAAGAGCGTCCTGATCACCGAGGCGGCGCTGCCGCTCGTCGAGGGGAGGGCTTCCTAGTGTCGCTGCACCCGAACGAAGTCCTGCTCGCGCCGGTCGTCTCGGAGAAGAGCTACAGCCTGATCACCGACCGCAAGTACACCTTCAAGGTGCACAAGGACGCGCACAAGACACAGATCCGCCAGGCCGTCGAGGAGCTGTTCGAGGTGCACGTCGAGAACGTGAACATCGTCAAGGTGCAGGCGAAGCCGAAGCGCCGCGGCATCTCGAAGGGGATCCGCCCGGGCTGGAAGAAGGCCATCGTGCAGGTGCGCGAGGGCGAGGCGATCGAGATCTTCGAGGGGGCCCAGGTCTGATGGCACTGAAGAAGTACAAGCCCACCTCACCGGGCCGCCGCTTCATGTCCGTGTCGAGCTTCGAAGAGGTCACGAAGACGACGCCGGAGCGGAGCCTGACCGAGCCGCTGAAGAAGAAGGGCGGCCGCAACAACATGGGCCGGATCACGACGCGCCACCAGGGCGGCGGCCACAAGCGCCGCTACCGGGTGATCGACTTCAAGCGGACGAAGGACGGCGTGCCGGCGAAGGTCGCCGCGATCGAGTACGACCCGAACCGCTCGGCCAGGATCGCGCTGCTCCACTACCTCGACGGTGCCAAGGCGTACATCATCGCCCCGGCGCGGCTGCGCGTCGGCGCGCTCGTCGAGTCCGGCCCGACCGCGGACATCAAGCCCGGCAATGCGCTGCCGCTCGAGAACATCCCGACCGGCACGATGGTGCACAACGTCGAGCTGAAGCCGGGTCAGGGCGCGAAGATGGCCCGCTCGGCCGGCGCCAGCGTGCAGCTCGTCGCCAAGGACGATGGTTACGGCGTGCTCCGGCTGCCGTCCGGCGAGATGCGCCGCGTGCCGCTAACCTGTCGGGCCACCGTCGGGCAGGTCGGCAACACGGACCACGAGAACCAGTCCGGCGGCAAGGCGGGCCGCAGTCGCTGGCAGGGCAAGCGTCCGGCAGTGCGCGGCTCGGCGATGAACCCCGTCGACCATCCGCACGGAGGCGGCGAGGGCAAGTCGAAGGGCGGCCGCCATCCGGTCACCCCGTGGGGCGTGCCCACGCTCGGGAAGCGCACGCGCCGGAAGCACAAGGAATCCAACAAGCTGATCGTTCGCGGCCGCCGCCGCGGGAAGGACAAGCGCTAGTGAGCAGATCGTCGAAGAAGGGGCCTTTCGTGGAAGAGCGGCTGATGAGCCGGATCGAGTCCATGAACGCCGCCAACGAGAAGCGGATGATCCGCACCTGGTCGCGCTCGTCGACGATCTTCCCCGACATGGTCGGGCACACGATCGCGGTCCACGACGGCCGCAAGCACGTGCCGGTGTTCGTCAGCGAGCAGATGGTCGGGCACAAGCTCGGCGAGTTCGCGCCCACCCGGACCTTCAAGGGCCACGCCGGCGACCGGCAGGCCAAGGTGCAGAAGGGTCGCTAGTGGCTGCCACGCAGACAGCGGAGCAGATCGTGCGCGCGGAGGCCAAGTGGGTCCGCCTCTCGGCGCGCAAGGCGCGGGTGGTGCTCACGCACATCCGCGGGCGCAGCGTGCCCGAGGCGCGGACGATCCTCGCCTTCACGCAGCGGGCCGCGGCGACCGAGATCGAGAAGGTGCTCCGCTCCGCCGTCGCGAACGCGGAGACGAACCCGCTTCTGCACTGGAACGGCGACGACCTCGTCGTCCAGGCCGCCTACGCCGACGAGGGCCCGACGCTGAAGCGCTGGCGCCCGCGCGCCCGCGGCCGGGTCAACCGGATCAACAAGCGCACCTGCCACATCACGATCGAGCTGGCGCAGAACCCGAAGGCGGCCGTGCGGCCGGCGCCGGCCGCAGGCGACGCCTGCCGCCGAGGCGGCCGCGCCGGCAAAGCCGAAGGCGACCCGGAAGAAGAAAACGGAAGGAGCGGCCGCGTAATGGGCCAGAAAGTCCACCCCGGCGGCCTGCGGGTCGGCGTCATCCATGACTGGAAGTCCAACTGGTACGTGGGGAAGAAGGAGTTCCCGACGTACATCCTCGAGGACGTCCGGATCCGCGACCACATCAACACGAAGCTCGGCCACGCCGGCCTCTCCGACATTCTGATCCGCAAGGACAAGCAGCGGATCACGGTCGACATCTTCACTGCCCGCCCCGGAATCGTGATCGGCAAGTCGGGAGTCGAGGTGGACGCGCTCCGCAAGGAGCTGCACTCGATCACGGGCAAGAACGTCCACATCAACATCAACGAGATCAAGCGGCCCGAGCTGGACGCGAAGCTCGTCGCCCAGTCGATCGCAGAGCAGCTGCAGAATCGCGTCAGCTTCCGGCGCGCGATGAAGCGCTCCCTGGCCTCGGCGATGCGCTCGGGCGCCCAGGGGATCAAGATCCAGTGCGGCGGCCGCCTCGGCGGCGGCGAGATGAGCCGCTCGGAGCGCTACACCGAGGGCCGGATCCCGCTGCACACGATCCGCGCCGACATCGACTACGGCTTCGCCGAGGCGAAGACGACCTACGGCCGCATCGGCGTCAAGGTCTGGATCAACAAGGGCGAGATCATGCCGGAGGGCTTCGAGGGGATGACGACCGGCAAGGACACGCGCCTCGGCGATCAGGATCAAGCCCGCCGCCGGCGTGGCGGGGCGGCCGAGGGTCTCGGCGCCTCGCGCGAGTCCGGCCGCGGACGGTCGCAGGATCGCGAAGGTCTCGGGCTCGTCAAGAAATCGCGCGGCCCGCGCCGTCCCGGCGGTGCCGGCGGCCAGGGGGGCCGTCCTGCTGACCGCTCCGGGGGCGGGCGCCCGCGCCCGGCCGGCGGTAGCCGCCCGCGGCGCCAGGACTCGGTCGAGCAGCCGAAGCCGGACGCAGTCGTCGAGCCGACCGTCGAGGAGACGACCCCGGTCACCGACTCGTCCGTCACCGACGCCCCGGCCCCGGAGGCTGCTGCACCGGAGGCCGCTGCACAGGACGACCGCTGCACCGGAGACCCCGGCGACCGAGCCCGAGGGGAGCGAGAGCTAGTGCTGCTCCCGAAGAAGACCAAGTACCGGCGCGTCCATCGCGGCCGGCGTCGCGGCGTCTCACGCGGCCAGACCGACGTGCAGTTCGGCGACTACGGGATCAAGTCGCTCGAGGCGGGGTGGATCACCAACCGTCAGATCGAGGCTGCCCGAATCGCGATGACGCGCAAGATCAAGCGCGGCGGCAAGGTCTGGATCAACGTCTTCCCGGACAAGTCGGTGACGCAGAAGCCGGCCGAGACCCGCATGGGCTCGGGCAAGGGCTCACCGGAGCACTGGGTCGCGGTCGTCAAGCCGGGCCGGGTCATGTTCGAGCTCGCCGGCGTCTCCGAGCCGCTCGCCAAGGAGGCGCTCCAGCTCGCGAGCCAGAAACTGCCGGTCAAGACCAAGATCGTGAAGAGAGAGGCTGATCTCTTTGAAAGCTAGAACGCTCCGCGACATGACCGACGACGAGCTGCAGCGGACGCTCGGCGAGCGCCGCCAGGAGCTCTTCAACCTCCGCTTCCAGTCGGCCACCGGCGCACTCGACAACAGCGCCCGGCTCCGGTCGGCGAAGCGGGAGATCGCACGTATTTTGACCGTCCGCCACGAGCGGGAAAGGGCTGGGAACGCGTAGACCATGGCTGAGAAGAAGACGAAGAAGACAGACGAGATGCCGGTCGAGGAGACTGCGGCGGAAGCCACCGAGACGGAGGCCGCTGCGCCGTCCGTCGACGAGGGCGAGCCGATCGCCTCGACCGAGGCCATGGACGAGGCTGCCGCCGAGGCCGACGCTCCCGTAGAGGAGCCGGTCGCGGAGGAGGCTCCGGTTGAGGAGCCGGTCGCGGAGGAGGCTCCGGTTGAGGAGCCGGTCGCGGAGGAGGCTCCCGTCGAGGAGCCGGTCGCCGAGGAGGTTTCGGTCGAGGAGCCGGTCGCGGAGGAGGCTCCGGTCGAGGAGCCGGTCGCGGAGGAGGCTCCGGTTGAGGAGCCGGTCGCGGAGGAGGCTCCCGTCGAGGAGCCGGTCGCCGAGGAGGTTTCGGCCGAGGAAGTGCCCGCCGAGGAGCCGGTCGCTGAGGCGGCGCCCGCTGAGGCGGCGCCCGCCGAGGCCGCCCCTGCCGCCCCCGCACCTCAGTCCGGCCCGAAGCCGAAGCGCAAGCGGCTCCCGCGCGCGCTGCGCCCGAAGAAGGGCCGCGTCCAGCGCGAGAAGGCGACCGAGCGCAAGCCGATCACCCGGATCGCAAAGCCCGAGCAGGAGTTCGGTCGCCGCCAGGAGCGGCAGGGCACGGTCGTCTCCGACAAGGGCGACAAGACGATCGTCGTCAAGGTCGACACGATCAAGGCGCATCCGCGGTACAAGAAGGTCGTCCGCCGCTCCAAGCGCTTCCAAGCGCACGACGAGCAGAACGCGGCCAAGATCGGCGACGTCGTCAAGATCGTCGAGACCCGCCCGATCTCGAAGACGAAGAACTGGCGCCTGGCCGAGATCCTCGAGGTCGCAAAGTGATCCAGCAAGAATCGCGCCTCCGCGTCGCCGACAACACCGGCGCACGCGAGATCCTCTGCATCCGGGTCATGGGCGGCTCGAAGCGGCGCTACGCCCGCGTCGGCGACGTGATCGTTGGTACCGTGAAGTCCGCGACGCCGCAGGGAACGGTGAAGAAAGGCGAGGTCGTCAGGGCGGTCGTCGTCCGGACGAAGAAGCCTTACGGCCGTAACGACGGCACGCAGATCGCGTTCGACGAGAACGCAGCGGTGATCATCGACGCCGCGCGGAATCCGCGCGGGACGCGCATCTTCGGGCCCGTCGCCCGCGAATTGCGCGAGAAGAACTTCATGAAGATCGTCAGCCTGGCTCCCGAGGTGCTCTGAGAAACGTGGCAAACAAGATGAAGATCAAGCAAGGCGACCTGGTGCAGATTCTGGCCGGGAAGGACCGCGGCAAGCAGGGCCGCATCATCGAGGCGCGCCCGCGCGACGGACGCGTCCTCGTCGAGAACCTGAACGTGATGACCCGGCACACTCGGCCGCGCCCGCTCCGCGACTCGAACCGCATGGGCGGCAGCCAGATGTCGCCGGGCGGCCGGATCGAGAAGGCGGCACCCGTCGACGTCTCGAACGTGATGCTCGTCTGCCCCGTGTGCGGCCTCCCGACACGGGTCGGGATCAAGGTCAAGGAGATCAAGGGCGAGACCGTGCGCGTCCGCGTCTGCAAGCGCGACGGCTGCGGTCAGGAAGTGGACAAGTAATGGCGACTGCCACGTACACGCCGCGCCTCAAGGAGCGCTACCTCGAGCTGCGCCCGCAACTGCAGGAGGAGCTCGGTCTCAGCTCGATCATGCAGGTGCCCGAGATCGCGAAGATCACGCTGAACATGGGCGTCGGCGACGCAAAGACCGATGCGAAGGCGCTCGACGCCGCGATCGAGGAGCTGACGACGATCGCCGGCCAGCGGGCGCAGGTGCGCAAGGCGCGCAAGTCGATCGCGAGCTTCAAGCTCCGTGAGGGGATGGCGGTCGGTGCGCGCGTGACGCTGCGCGGCGCCCGCATGTACGAGTTCCTCGACCGTCTCGTTTCGGTCGCGCTGCCGCGGATCCGCGACTTCCGCGGCCTCAACCCGCGCTCGTTCGACGGCCGCGGCAACTACTCGCTGGGCGTCCGCGAGCAGATCATCTTCCCGGAGATCGACTACGACTCGGTCGCGTCGATCCGGGGTCTCGACGTCACGATCACGACCTCGGCGCAGACGACCGACGAGCAGGCGTTCGCACTCCTGCGCGGCCTCGGGCTCCCGTTCGCCGCCGACGACAGAAGGGATCAGTAACGCATGGCCAAGACGTCTCTCGTCGTCAAACAGAAGCGCGGCTCCAAGTTCAAGGTGCGCAACTACACGCGCTGCAACAAGTGCGGGCGCCCGCGTGCGGTGTTCAAGAAGTTCGGCCTCTGCCGGATCTGCCTGCGCGAGCTCGCGCACAACGGCTCCATCCCCGGCATGACGAAGAGCAGCTGGTAGGAGAGAAGAGATGCTGACCGACCCGATTGCAGACATGCTCACCCGGATCCGCAACGCCAACAAGGCGATGCACGACACCGCCGAGATGCCGACCTCCCGGATCAAGGAGGAGATCGCCCGCGTCCTCAAGGACGAGGGGTACATCAAGGACTTCCGTGTCGTCGAGGTCGAGGGCCAGCCGTTCTCGACGCTCGTCGTCGAGCTCAAGTTCGGCCGCAACCGGCAGCGGGTGATCACGGGCGTCAAGCGCGTCTCCCGCCCGGGCCGCCGCGTCTACGCGCGCAAGGACCGCCTGCCGCGCGTCCTCGGCGGGCTCGGCACCGCGATCCTGTCCACCTCGACCGGCTTGATCACGAGCCGCCAGGCTGCCGAGAAGGGCATCGGCGGCGAAGTGATCGCCTTCGTCTGGTAACGCGATGAGCAGAATCGGCAAGCGACCCATCGAGCTCCCCACGTCGGTCAACGTGGCGATCTCGCCTGGCCGCATCCAGGTGAACGGGCCGCTCGGCGAGCTCTCGCAGGTTCTGCCGCAGCGGATGAAGATCGAGCAGGCCGACGGCGAGCTCCTCGTCACGCGGCCGACCGAGCGCGGCGAGGACCGTGCGCTGCACGGGCTGACGCGGACGTTGATCGCGAACATGGTCGAGGGTGTCACGAAGGGCTTCGAGAAGCACCTCGAGATCCAGGGCGTCGGCTACCGCGCCTCGCTGCGCGGCAGCGACCTCGAGCTCAACGTCGGCTACTCGCACTCGGTCGTGATCAAGCCGCGCCCCGGGATCACCTTCGAGGTACCCGCGCCGACGCAGGTGATCGTCAAGGGGACCGACAAGCAGCAGGTGGGCCAGACGGCCGCAGAGGTGCGCCAGGTTCGCCCGCCCGAGCCCTACAAGGGCAAGGGAATCCGCTATCAGGACGAGTACGTCCGTAGGAAGGTTGGGAAGCGCGCATGAGTTGCGTAGGCTCGACGGAGCAACTCCCAGGAGCGGAGGCACCGGCTTTGCCGGTGCTGGAGCGGGTATGAGTACGCTCACCACCCGCCAGGCGCGCGAGCGCCGGCACCGGCGGATCCGGGGCAAGGTCGCCGGCACGGCCGAGCGGCCGCGCCTCGCGGTTTTCCGCTCGAACAAGGGCATCTTCGCCCAGCTGATCGACGACGAGAGCGGCCGCACGCTTGCCGGCGCGAGTTGGCTCGGCCTCGCGAAGTCGTTCAAGGGCAATCGGATCGAGCAGGCCGAGGCGGTCGGCAAGGCAGTCGCCGACGCCGCCAAGAAGGCCGGGATCGAGACCGTCGTGTTCGACCGCGGCGGCTACCTGTACCACGGACGCGTCAAGGCGCTCGCCGAAGGCGCGCGTGAGGGAGGACTGAAGTTTTGAGCATCTGCGTAGGCTTGACGGAGCAGAGTGACGCGGAGGCGCCGGCTTTGCCGGCGGCGGAGCTATGAGCACAGTCGAGCGTGAAGTGATCGCCCGCGAGGAGGTTCGCGAGCTCAAGGAGCGCGTGATCGAGATCAACCGCGTCGCCAAGGTCGTCAAGGGCGGCCGGCGCTTCTCGTTCACGGCGCTGGTCGTGATCGGCGACGAGGTCGACCGCGTCGGCGTCGGCTACGGCAAGGCGCGCGAGGTCCCACTGGCGATCTCGAAGGCCGTCGACGACGCGAAGAAGAACCTCTTCACCGTCCCCAAGCACGGGACGACCGTGACGCACGAGATCCTCGGTGTCTTCGGCGCCGCACGCGTCTTCATCAGGCCGGCCTCGGAGGGGACAGGCGTCATCGCCGGCGGCGGTGTGCGCGCGGTGCTCGAGCTCGCCGGGATCCGCGACGTGCTCGCGAAGAGCCTCGGCACGACGAATCCGATCAACATGGCCAAGGCGACCGTCCAGGGTCTGCAGAACCTGCGCCGCCCCGAGGACGTCGCCAAGATGCGCGGCAAGACGATCACCGAGGTGCTGCCCTACCGCGCGCCGGCCAAGGAGGTCGTCGCCGAGGAGACGCCTGCCGTTCCCGCACCCGAGACCGTCGAGGCGACGACCGAGGTCGAGGAGACCGCGTCGTGAAGCTGACGCAGGTGAAGAGCGCGATCGGCCAGAATCCCGCCAACCGGGGCACGCTCCGCTCGCTCGGACTCGGCCGGATCGGCCAGACGAACGAGCTCAAGGACTCGCCGGAGCTCCAGGGTAAGCTGAGAAAGGTCGCCCACCTGGTCCGGGTGGAGGGCAACTGATGGCCGACGAACTGAACCTCTCGACACTCAAGCCTGCCCAGTCGCGCAAGGATCGCAAGCGCGTCGGCCGGGGCTTGGGCTCGGGCAAGGGGCGCTACTCGGGCCGCGGGATCAAAGGCCAGAAGTCGCGCTCCGGCTCGAAGAAGATGCCGGCCGGCTTCGAAGGCGGCCAGATGCCGATCGACATGCGGGCGCCGAAGCTGCGCGGGAACACGTCGGCCGATGCGATGCCGATCGGGCCGTTCCGGACCTACTCGCAGCCGATCAACCTGCGCGACCTCGACCGCGTCTTCGAGGACGGCGCCACCGTCAACGTCGAGGCGCTCGTCGAGAAGGGCCTGCTCAAGAACACGAGGGCTGACGTCAAGATCCTCGGCACCGGCGAGTTGACGAAGAAGCTGTCGGTCACGGCGCATGCCTTCTCGGCCGCCGCGCGCGAGAAGATCACGGCGGCCGGCGGCAGCGCGACCGCGCTCAAGGAGCCGAAGGACCCGCGCAAGAAGAAGAGCAAGGCGAAGCCGAAGCCGGCAGCCGCGGAGGAGCCCCAGGCCACCGAGACCGAGGCTGAGGCCGAGGCTCCCACCGAGGAGAGCTAGCGCGTGTTCAGCTGGCTCGCCAACGCGTGGCGCGTTCCGGAGCTTCGGCACCGCCTCCTCTTCACGGCGATGATCCTGGCGATCTACCGCCTCGGCTCCTGGGTGCCGGCGCCGGGCGTCGACTCCGAGACGATCAAGAGCTACTTCGAGGGACAGGGCGGAACGATCCTCGGCCTGCTCAACCTCTTCTCGGGCGGCGCGCTCTCGCAGTTCTCGATCTTCGCGCTCGGGATCATGCCGTACATCACCGCGTCGATCATCCTCCAGCTGATGACCGTGGTGATCCCGAAGCTCGCCGAGCTGCAGAAGGAGGGCGAGTCGGGCTACGCGAAGATCAACCAGTACACGCGCTATCTCACCGTCGTGCTCGCCGCGGCGCAGGCGACCGGCTATGCGTTCCTCTTCAAGCGCCAGGGCGCGCTCGACGCAGACGCCGGCCGGCTGACGCTGATCATCCTGTCGATCACCGTCGGCTGCGTGCTCCTGATGTGGATGGGCGAGCTGATCACCAAGCGCGGGATCGGGAACGGGATCTCGTTGCTGATCTTCGCCTCGATCCTCGTCGGCGCCCCGATCGGGATCGCGGCCTGGTGGAACGGCGGGCCGATGGAGAAGCTCTTCTTCCCGCTGATCGCGCTCTCGATCATCGCCGCGATCGTCTTCATCCAGGAAGGCCAGCGCCGGATCCCGATCCAGTACGCGAAGCGGATGGTCGGCCGCCGCATGACCGCGGGCGGCTCGACCTACATGCCCCTGCGCGTCAACATGGCCGGCGTCATCCCCGTCATCTTCGCCGCAGCCGTGATGGCATTCCCGCCGACGCTCGGCCAGTACTTCCCGCAGACGCAGGACTTCGTCAACAAGTACTTCCTGCCGACGAACGTGCCCTACATGCTCTTGCAGGGGTTCCTGATCGTGATCTTCACGTACTTCTACACGGCGGTGCAGTTCAACCCCGTCGATCAGGCCGACAACCTGCGCCGCTACGGCGGCTACATCCCCGGCATCCGCCCGGGGCCGCCGACCGCGCAGTATCTCGACCGCGTGCTGACGCGTCTGACGCTGCCGGGAGCGATCTACCTCGCCCTCGTCGCGACTCTGCCGACGCTCTTCATCCGCTACGGCGGTTTCTCGCAGGCGACGGCGGGCGCGCTCGGCGGCACGTCGGTGCTGATCGCAGTCGGTGTCGCGCTCGACACGATGAGGCAGATGGAGTCGCAGATGATGATGCGCTCCTACGAAGGCTTCCTCAAATAGTGAACGTGCTGGTGCTCGGCCCGCAGGGGTCGGGGAAGGGAACGCAGGCGAAGCGCATCTCGTTCGAGCACGAGATCCCGCACGTCTCGACCGGCGACATGTTCCGCGCGCTCGACGACGAGACGCCGCTCGGCCGCGAGATCAACGCGATCATGGAGCGCGGCGACCTCGTTCCCGACGAGATCACGATTCGGATGATCCGTGAACGGCTGGCCGACGACGACGCCCGCGACGGCTTCATCCTCGACGGCTTCCCCCGCAACCTCACCCAGGCCGAGGCGCTCGACGAGATGCTGCACGAGATCGGCCGCACGCTCGACGTGATCTTCTTCTTCGACCTCGACGACGCGACGGCGAAGGTGCGGGCGCTCGGCCGCGCGCACGAGGAGGGGCGGACGGACGACACGCCCGAGACGATCGCCCACCGCCTCGCGATCTACCACGCGCAGACCGAGCCGGTGGTGGAGTACTACCGCACGACCGGCAAGCTCGTCCCGCTGCACGCGGGCAGGACCGTCGAGGACGTGTCCGCAGAGGTCGAGGACGCTTTGGCTACCGTGGTCGCGAGATGATCATCCGCAAGTCGGCCCAGGAGATCGCGAAGATGGCCGCGGCGGGGCGCGTCGTCGCCGAGACGATCGCGCACGTCGGCGAGCAGCTCGACCCGGGGATCACGACGGGCGAGCTCGACCGGATCGCCGACGAGCACATCCGCTCGCTCGGCGGCATCCCGACCTCGCAGGACTACCGCGGCTACCCGAAGGCGATCTGCATCTCGCCGAACGACATGGTCGTGCACGGGATCCCGGGCGCGTACGAGGTTGCCGACGGCGACCTGATCACGATCGACGTCGGCGTCACGCTCGACGGCTACATCGCCGACAGCGCCTTCACGTTCCCGGTCGGGGACGTGACCGAGCAGGCGCAGAGGCTGCTCGACGCCGGCCGCGACGCGCTCGCCGCCGGCATCGCCCAGGCCCGGCCCGGCAACCGCGTCGGCGACATCTCCGCCGCCGTCCAGCAGCACGTCGAGGGCGCCGGCTTCTCGGTCGTGCGCAGCCTCGTCGGCCACGGCGTCGGCCGCTCCTACCACGAGGACCCGCACATCCCGAACTTCGGCCAGCCCGGCCGGGGCCCGCTCCTCGGCGAGGGGATGACGCTCGCGATCGAGCCGATGATCACCGCCGGCCGCCCCGAGGTCTACGTCCACGACGACGACTGGTCGATCTCGACCGAGGACGGCTCGCTCGCCGCCCACTTCGAGCACACCGTCGCGATCACCGCCGCGGGGCCGCAGATCCTGACGGAAAGCCGCGTTCCACTCGGATCGATGGCGCGTGGCTGAGCGTGCCTGGCCGGACGGGATCGGCCGCTAGGACAGACCCGGAGAGGAACGTGCGCTCAGACGCTCGAGGCGGTGCGGGAGGCCGGCTCCGCCGGCCGGGAGGCGCCCCCGGCGAGCGATCCGAGTTTGCTACGATGAGCGGCCGCGCGGCGTAGCGCCGTGCTTTGCCGCGCGTCGAGAACTCACTCACTCACAGAGGTCAATGGCAGTCAAAGAAGAGAAGATCGAGGTCGAAGGCGAGGTCGTCGAGGCGCTCCCGAGCACGATGTTCAGGGTGCAGCTCGATGAAGGTCACGCCGTGCTGGCCACGATCTCCGGGAAGATGCGCAAGCACTACATCCGCATCGCACCGGGCGACCGCGTCAAGGTCGAGCTCTCTCCTTACGACCTCACCCGCGGCAGGATCACCTTCCGCAACCGCTAGCTAGGAGCCGTCTTGAAAGTCCGTCCTTCCGTGAAGCCCATGTGTGAGCGCTGCCGTGTGATCAAGCGGCACGGGCGCACCATGGTGATCTGCACGAATCCGCGCCACAAGCAAAGGCAGGGGTAGTCACTTGGCACGAATCGCAGGCGTCAACCTTCCGAACCAGAAGCGTCTGGAGATCGGGTTGACCTACATCTACGGGATCGGCCAGACGACCGCGCAGAAGATCTGCAAGGTGCTCGAGCTCGACCCGAACGAGAAGGTGAAGGATCTCACCGACGACGAGGTCAACAAGATCCGCACCTACATCGACGGCGAGCTGCAGGTCGAGGGCGACCTGCGCCGCGAGCGCTCCCAGGCGATCAAGCGCCTCGGCGAGATCGGCTGCCTGCGCGGGATCCGCCATCGCCGCGGCCTCCCCGTGCACGGACAGCGGACGAAGACGAACGCGCGCACGCGCAAGGGCCCGAAGAAGACCGTCGGTCGCGGGAAGAAGGCGAAGTAGATGGCCCCTCCTCGTAAGGCTGCGGCCCGTGGCCGCACGCGCCGCCGTGTCAAGAAGAACATCGCCATCGGCCAGGCGCACATCAAGACGTCGTTCAACAACACGATCGTCGCTCTGACCGACAAGGACGGCAACGTGATCGCATGGGAGTCGGCCGGCTCCGCGGGCTTCAAGGGCTCGCGCAAGTCGACCCCGTTCGCCGCGCAGGTCACCGCCGACTCGTGTGCCCGCAAGGGGATGGAGCACGGCCTGCAGAAGGTCGAGGTCTTCGTCAAGGGCCCGGGCTCGGGCCGCGAGACGGCGATCCGCTCGCTCCAGGCCGCCGGCCTCGAGATCCTCGGCGTCCGCGACGTCACCCCGCAGGCCCACAACGGCGTTCGCCCCCGCAAGCGGAGGCGTGTCTGATGGCCCGCGATCTCGGAGCCAAGTGCCGCATCTGCCGTCGCGAGGGGATGAAGCTGTTCCTCAAGGGCGAGCGCTGCCTGACGGAGAAGTGCGCGATCGAGCGCCGCTCCTACCCGCCTGGAGAGCACGGCCGCGGCCGGATCAAGCAGAGCGAGTACCTGTTGCAGCTGCGCGAGAAGCAGAAGGCGCGCCGCTACTACGGCCTGCTCGAGAAGCAGTTCCGCAACTACTACGAGAAGGCGACGCGCGGCACCGGCGCCCCGGGCGAGAACCTGCTCCGGATGCTGGAGACGCGGCTCGACAACGTCGTCTACCGGCTCGGGTTCGCGGGCTCGCGCGCGCAGGCGCGCCAGCTCGTCCGCCACGGCCACTTCCACGTCAACGGGCGCCGGGTGAACATCCCGAGCTTCGGCGTGCGCCCCAACGACGTGATCACGATGAAGGCCGGCAGCCCCGCCGAGCCGACCATCCGCGACGCGACCGACCTGACGGCCTCCGTCGCCCCCTGGCTCCAGGCAGACCACGAGGGCCTCACCGGCAAGGTGCTGAAGTGGCCCGAGCGGGCCGAGATCGACGCGCCCGTCCAGGAGTCTCTGATCGTCGAGCTCTACTCCAAGTAAGGAAAGAAAGGATCGTCTTGGCTACACGCACCAGCTTGATGGACTTCCAGATTCCGCGCATCGTCCACGAGGAGCTCAACGAGGACCGTGGCGTCTTCGTGATCGAGCCGCTCGACCGTGGCTTCGGCTACACGTTCGGTAACTCGCTGCGCCGCGTGCTGCTCTCGTCGCTCGAGGGCGCCGCCGTGACCGCCGTCAAGATCGAGGGGATCACGCACGAGTTCACGACGCTGAAGGGCGTGCGCGAGGACGTCACGGACATCATCCTCAACCTCAAGAACCTGATCGTGCTGCTCCATGGCGAGTCGCCCGAGATCGAGGTGCACATCGCGAAGAAGGGTGAGGGCAAGGTCACCGCCGCCGACATCCAGGCGCCGGCGGACCTCGAGATCCTCAACCCGGACCTCGAGCTCGCGCAGCTCTCGAAGGACGGCAAGCTCGAGATGACGCTGACGATCGGCCGCGGCCGGGGCTACGTCCCCGCCGAGCTGAATCGCGGCCCGGAGACGACGATCGGCGTGATCCCGATCGACTCGATCTTCTCGCCGGTCCGCCGCGTCGCCTACGACGTCGAGGCCGCCCGCGTCGGTCAACGGACCGACTACGACAAGCTCCGCCTCGACGTGACGACGGACGGCTCGATCGAGCCGCGCGACGCGATCGGCCAGGCGGCGGAGATCCTGATCCGCCAGCTCGCGATCTTCACCGACCTCGAGAACTGGGACGACTTCCGCGCCGGCGGCGCAGAGGATGTCGCTCCGGAGCAGTCGAGCGGCGCCGGTGCGATGGAGAACTTCCCGATCGAGGAGCTCGAGCTCGGCGTGCGGTCGTACAACTGCCTCAAGCGCGTCGGGATCGAGACGATTGGCGACCTGGTCTCGAAGTCCGAGAACGAGCTCGCCGCGATCCCGAACTTCGGCAAGAAGTCGATCGAAGAGGTCAAGGAGACGCTCGCGACCCAGGGGCTTTCGCTCCGAGGAGACGAGTAGCGAGATGAAGCACGCCCGCGCAGGCAAGAAGCTGGGGCGCGACTCAGCGCACCGGAAGGCGCTCTACTCGAACCTCGCGGGCGCGCTGATCACGCACGGCCGGATCCAGACGACCGAGGCGAAGGCCAAGGCCGTCAAGCCGTTCGCGGAGAAGATGATCACGCTCGGCAAGCGCGGCGACCTGCACGCCCGCCGCAAGGCGCTCGCCGAGCTTCGCTCCCAGGACGTCGTGCACAACCTCTTCGCCGAGGTGGCGCCCCGCTTCGCAGAGCGCCCGGGCGGCTACACGCGGATCATCAAGCTCGGCGCCCGCCAGGGCGACGCCGCCGAGATGGTCTATCTCGAGCTCGTGGACTACGAGCCCGAGAACGCACTGGTCTAGCCGCGCAGGTCACGGATCCGCTCGCGCGGATCCGTGACGCGCGAAGACCCCTGAAGGCGTCCGCTTCGCGGCCGCACTCCCTCGAGAGCTCCAGCGTCCGTTCAGGCGACAGCCGGCGCGAGCTCGCGGCCGATCAGCGCGACCATCTCCAGGTCGCGGTGGTCGAGGTGCTGCAGCATCACCCGCTCGACCCCGGCCTGCTCGTAGGCGCGCAGCTGCTCGGCGGCCTCGTCGAGCGTGCCGAGGACGGCGGCGTCACCCCGCTTCGCCCTGTACTCATCCGGGTCGGCGGCCCGCTGGCCGGCGCGATCGAGCCGTCGGCGGATCCGCTCGCGAGCCTCGTCGGGCGTCCGGCCGATCGCGCACGCGGTCATCAGCGAGAGCGGGATTGCCGCTCTGCCTTCATGCTCGCAGGCCTGCGCGAGGTGCTCGCAGCGCTCGGCGCACTCGGCCGGCGTTGCGAAGGTGGTGTTGTACTCGTCCGCCCACCTCGCAGCGGGCTCGACGGTGCCCGAGAGCCCACTGCCGCCGACGATCAGGTGCGGCTGCGGCCCTTCGTCCCAAAAGCCCCGCACCGCTTCGAGCTGCTCTCGAAGCCAGCCGAGCCGCGTCTTCATCTCCGGGAACGGGAACCCGAACGCCTCGTGCTCAGCCTCCATCCAGCCCGTCCCCATCCCGAGCGAGACGCGGCCGCCGGCGATCTCGTTCGCCGTCATCGAGGCTCGTGCGAGGATCGCCGCCGGACGGAAGGTGACGGGTGAGACCAGCGTGCCCAGTTCGAGCCGCGTCGTTTGCGCCGCGAGCGCCGGGATCACCGCCCAGGCGTCGAGCGCCGCCCGTCCCGGGTCGGTGGGCGAGAGGTAGTGGTCGGAGCGGAAGAGGGCTTCGACGCCATGTTCCTCGCACGCCCGCGCGAGCGCCAGCCAGTCCTCCCACGCGACGCCTTCCTGCCCTTCGATCATCAGCGCCAGCCGCATCCGGGCATCCTATGGCGCATGATCTTCATCACCTCACTGCTGCTGGCGGTCTTCGTGCTCGAGGAGCCGTGGAACTGGATCGCCGTCGTCGTCGGCGGACTGCTCGAAGTCGGCGAGACGTTGTTCTTCTTCTGGTGGTCGAAGCGCCGCAAGGCGACAGTCGGCGCCGAGACGCTCGTCGGCCGGAAGGCGGTCGTTTCGGTCGAGTGCCGGCCGCACGGGCAAGTGAGGGTCGCAGGTGAGATCTGGCAGGCCCGCTGCGATGCAGGCGCCGCTGTCGGCGAGGACGTGGTCGTCCGCGAGGTCGACGGGCTGCTCCTCGTCGTCGAGCCGGCCTGACGACCAGGTGACGGGCAGCGCGGCTGCGCGCCGGAACCCCGGCGTCGCCCGCCACTCGAGCTCCGAGCGCGCGGCAGGCGGCGGAACAGCGTCCGGAGCGTGTCCTCCGCATCGCGTGCCGCCAGGAGTGCGCTGACGAGATCGTCACCGGCTCGGCCCGGCGCGCGGCGAAGAAGTCGGTCAGGTAGGCGAAATCGCCCATCAAGGCCGCGCGCATCCGGGCGAAGACGCCGTACGGATCCGAGCGGAAATCCGGCCCGGAGGGGTCGTACGTGCGCCCGGTCGTCGCCGCCGCCTGAGCATAGACTCGCCCGATGCCGGTGCTCAAGCTGACGCTGGAGTACGACGGGACCGGCTTCCGCGGCTGGGCCCGGCAGCCCGGCGCGCGCACGATCGAGGGCACCGTCCGGGAGGCACTCGACGCCGTCTTCCCCGCCTGGGACGCGCTCGCGGTCGCCGGGCGGACGGACACCGGCGTCCACGCGACCGGGCAGGTCGCGAGCGTCGAGGCCACCGGCGGCCCACCCGCCGAGCGGGCACGCGAGGCGCTCAACGCGGCGCTTCCCGACGATGTCGCCGTGCTGGCCGTCGAGCCGGCGCCCGAGGGCTTCAGCGCCCGCTTCTCGGCGCGCTCGCGCTCCTATCGCTACCGGATCCTCCGCCGCGGCGTCCGCTCGCCGTTCGCCGACCGTCGGGCGCTCTGGTGGCCGCGCCCGCTCGATCCCGGCGCGCTCGCGGCCGCTGCAGCGCTGCTTCCCGGTCGCCACGACTTCACCGCGTTCACGCCGACCGAGACCCAGCACCGCCTGCTCACACGCACCGTCTCGGGCGCCGCCTGGGAAGAGCACGGCGACGAGCTTCATTTCACGATCGAGGCAGAGAGCTTCCTCCGGCACATGGTGCGCACGCTCGTCGGGACGATGCTCGATGGGCGCGAGCTGGCGCCGCTGCTGGAAGGCCGGCCGCGCGCCGAGGCGGGCATGACTGCCCCGCCGTGGGGCCTCTACCTCGAGCGCGTGGAGTACTGAGCGCCTCGCTAGCATCGAGGAGTGCGCTTCCCCGTCGTCCTCTTCGACTTCGACGGCACCGTGATCGACTCCGGCTCGATCATCATCGCCTCGATGCGGCACGCGACCAAGACCGTCCTGGGCCGCGACATCCCCGACGAGGAGCTCGGCCGCGCCGTCGGGGGCTCGGGCCTCATCGAGCAGATGCGCCTGATCGATCCCGACCGCGTCGACGAGCTCGTCGCCTGCTACCGGGCGCACAATGAACCGCTCCACGCCGAGCTCGCCGAGTGCGCCGGGATGACGGACGTGCTGACGACGCTGAAGGGTCAGGGCCGCCGACTCGGCGTCGTCACCGCGAAGCGGCGCGAGACGGTGCGGCTCGCGTTCTCGTTCCTGCCGCTGGAGCAGTTCTTCGACGTCGTCGTCGGCTCCGACGACACCGACCGGCACAAGCCCGACCCGGCGCCCCTCCGGCATGCCCTCGACCTGCTCGGCGCGTCGCGCGACGACGCCGTCTACGTGGGCGACTCGCCGTTCGACATCCGGGCGGCGAAGGCGGCAGGGATGCACGCGGTCGCGGTCACGTGGGGCGGGATCCATCCGCGCGAGCGGCTCGAAGCCGAAGCGCCGGACGACGTCGTCGAGACCGCGGAGGAGCTCCTTGCCGCCCTCTGAGGCGAAGCGGGCCGCGGAGCTGCGCGAGCGCCTGCACCACCACAACTACCGCTACCACGTCCTCGACGACCCCGAGGTGCCGGACGCGGAGTACGACCGACTCTTCGACGAGCTGAAGGCGCTCGAGGAGGCGCACCCGGAGCTCGCAGCGGACGACTCGCCGACGCGCCGTGTGGGCGGGCCGCCGTCGGACAAGTTCAAGAAGGTCGAGCATCTGGCGCCGATGGGCTCGCTCGAGAAAGTGACGACGGACGAGGCGGTGCAGAAGTGGGCCGACGACGTGCGCAAGCGGCTCGACTCGGACGAGGCCGTGTCGTACGTGATCGAACCGAAGATCGACGGCTCGGCGATCTCGCTCGTCTACGAGCACGGGCAGCTCGTCCGCGGCGCCACGCGAGGCGACGGCCTCCGCGGCGAGGACGTCACCGTCAACCTGCGCACGATCCGCTCGATCCCGCTGACGTTGCAGGGCGACGTGCCACCGCTGATGGAGGTGCGCGGCGAGGTCTACTTCCCACTCTCGGGGTTCCGCCGTTTCAACGAGGAGCAGGTCGCGGCGGGCAAGGCGCCGGCGCCGAACCCGCGCAACGCGGCAGCCGGCTCGCTGCGCCAGCTCGACTCGCGGATCACGGCAGCGCGGCCGCTCGCCGTCTGGGTCTACGGCACCGGCTATCGCGAGGGCGTCGCGCCGGACACGCACTTCGAGACGCTCGCGTGGCTGCGCGAGCGCGGCTTCCGCACGAACCCGTTCGCGGAGCGGTTCGAGTCGATCGAGCAGGTCGCGAAGGCGATCGAGGGCTGGGAGCGGCGCCGCGCCGAGCTCGACTACGAGATCGACGGGATCGTGATCAAGGTCGACTCGTTCGACCAGCAGCAGCGGCTCGGCGCGCTGCACGAGCGGCCGCGCTGGGCGCGCGCCTTCAAATGGGCGCCGCTCACCGCCGAGACGAAGCTCGAGAAGATCGCGATTCGCGTCGGCCGCACCGGCGCACTCAATCCGTGGGCAATCCTCGAGCCGGTCAACGTCGGCGGCGTCACCGTCTCGCGGGCGACGCTGCACAACGAGGAGGACATCAACCGCAAGCAGATCCGCGAGGGCGATCGCGTGATCGTCCAGCGCGCCGGCGACGTGATCCCGCAGATCGTCGGCCCGGCCGGCAAGCACGCACGGGGCACGAAGGAGTTCAGGATGCCCGAGCGCTGCCCGCTCTGCGACGCCGAGATCGTCAAGCCGGAGGGCGAGGTCATGCACCGCTGCCCGAACCGGGCCTGTCCCTCACGTGGGCTCGAGACCCTGAACAACTGGGTCATGGGCGCGATGGACATCGAGGGCGTCGGGGAGCAGTTCGTCTGGCGGCTCTGGAACGAGGGGCTGCTCCGCTCGATGCCCGACCTCTACCGGCTGACCGCCGAGCAGCTGATGGAGCTCGACGGCTACGCCGAGATCTCGGCCCGGAACGCCGTCGACGCGATCCAGCAGTCGAAGAGTCAGCCGTTCTCACGCGTCCTCTTCGGGCTCAACATCCCCGACGTGGGCTGGGTGACCGCGCGGAACCTCGCACGCCACTTCGGCGACGTCGACCGGCTGCTCGACGCGAGCCAGGAGGAAATCCAGGAGGTCGATGGGATCGGGCCCGACCGCGCCGAGGCAATCGCGGGCTGGTTCGAGGACGAGCAGAACCGCACGCTCGTCGCCGAGCTGCGCGAGCTCGGGTTGCGCTTCGAGGTCGGCGAGGAGGAGCGGCCGGTCGAGGGTCCGCTCACGGGGAGCCAGTACGTGATCACGGGCACGCTCGAGGGCTTCACGCGCGAGGAGGCGGCGGCTGCGCTCGCGTCGCTGGGCGCCAAGGTTTCCGACAACGTCTCGAAGAAGACGACCGGCGTCTTCGTCGGCGAGAGCCCGGGCTCGAAGGTGGCGAAGGCGCAGAAGGCGGGCGTGCCGATCCTGAGCGAGGACGATCTGAAGCAGCTGGTCAAGGATGCTCCGCACACGGCGACCGCTCCGGCGGCCGCGCCGCGCCGCCGCCGCTAGCCGGACGCCGCCAGCGCGGTCGCGAACCGGTCCTGGGCGATCCGGGCCCAGTAGGTCGAGATCGGGCGGCCGTTCTGCAGCACCGCGAACACATAGCGGTCGCGGACGTAGCCGGAGAGGGCGGATGCGGTGCGCGTCGTCCCCGTCTTCGCGAGCACCCGGCCGCGCGCCGGCCTGCGCTCCATCCGGTCCTCGAGCGTGCCGTTGACGCCGGCGACCGCGAGCGACTGGAGGAAGGCGTCGCGGAGCTCTCCCTCAGCGAGCCCCGCTTCGAGCAGTGCGACGACCGCAGCCGCGGTCAGGCGGTCGAGCCCCGAGAGGCCGGAGCCGTCTGCCAGGCGCACGCCCGCGAGCGGGACGCCCGCCGCTCCGAGTGCGTCCCGGATCACCCGCGTGCCCGCCGCCGTCGAGCCGGTGCTCGCGTAGGCCGCGCCCAGCTGCTTCACGAGCATCTCGGCCGTGAAGTTGTCGCTCTCCCGGCCCATGAAGCGGACCACGTCCGCGAGCGGCGCGGAGACGTCGCGTGCGAGCGGCAGCCCGGCGCTCGTCAGCACGCCGCTGCGGGTACGGCCGCCCACCCGGATACCGGCAGCCTCGAGCGACTGCCGCAGCAGCGAACCGGCAGCGAGCGCCGGTGTCGCCGACGTCCGGCCGCGGTAGCGCCCCCGGTCGACGACGAGCGCCGAGAGCGGCGGCGACTCGTAGAGGTAGAAGCTCGGCCGCCAGCCGGGTGCGGTCCGGCGCGCGTCGAACCAGGACTCGTCGGCGATCACGGCACCGTCGACGCGCCGGATCCCCCACGACGCCACCTCGGCCGCGAGCGCGTCGAGGTCGGCCGGCTCGAGGGTTGGATCGCCAAAGCCTCGCAGCCAGAGGTCGCCGTGCCAGACGTCGCCGACGAGCGCCCCGCTGCCGACGACCTCGGTGTGGAAGCGGTAGCCGGGTCCGAGCAGGGCGAGCGCCGCGTACGCGACAGGGAGCTTCTGGTTCGAGGCCGGGACGAGCGAGAGCGTCGCGTTGCGCTCGAAGACAACGGTGCCGGTCCGGAGGTCGACCGCCAGCGCGGCCGTCCGCGCCGCGTCGACGTGCGGCACGGCCAAGGCCTTGGCCAGCCGTGTCTCGAGGGTCGGGTCGGCCGCGTGTGCCGGTGGGGCGAGTGCGAGCAGCGTCGCGAGGGTCGCGAAGCATGGGCCGAGAAGACGGCGAAGATAGGCCCGGCGGCCCATGTCCGGGCCGTCGGCGCGGCTGATAATCGAACTGCTGTGGACGATCGCCTTCCAGGGGTGATGGCCGAGATCCGGTCGCTTCTCGACCTGCCCGCGGGCGCCGAGCTGCCGCCGCGCGCCTCCGTCGAGGACACGCTCACGAGCGGCTACGCCTACGTCCTCGGGCTCGAGCGCGACCGGCTGCGGATCGAGCGGGAGCTGCGCGCCCTCGTGCGCGCGGGCGACCAGCCCGATCAGCATCAGCTCGCCGAGCTCTCCGGCCGCCTCGCGCACGCCGACCAGGAGCTCGCGGGCGTCCGCGCGCTGCTTGCCTCGCTGCGCGCCCAAGCCCTGGCTTAGACGATCCCCGACCGGACCGCGTACACCGCGGCCTGGATCCGGTTCTCGATCTGCAGCTTCATCAGGATGTTCGAGATGTGGTTCTTGACCGTCTTCGGGCTGATGTGGAGCTCGCCGGCGATCATCGCGTTGTCCTTGCCGTTCGCGATCAGCTTCAGCACCTGGATCTCGCGGTCGGAGAGCTCGGTGCGGATCGTTGCGGCGGCCTCGGGAGCGGCAGTCGTCGCGCGGACGTGCTGCAGCACCTTGCCCGCGATGTGGGGAGAGATCAGCGACTCGCCGACTGCAGCCGCCTCGAGCCCCTGCATCAGCTCCTGGATCGACGCGTCCTTGAGCAGGTAGCCGCAGGCGCCCGCGAGGATCGCGTCCATCACGTCCTGCTCCTGGTCCGAGATCGTCAGCACGACGACACGGGTCAGGGGTGCGTCGCGGCTGATGTGTCGCGTCGCCTCGACGCCCGTCATCCCCGGCATGTTCAGGTCCATGACGACGACGTCCGGAGCCGTCTCGCGCACGTGGTGCAGTGCCTCCGACCCGCTGGATGCCTCGGCGACGATGTCGACGCCCTGCTCCTCGAGCAGGTTGCGGAGCCCGGTGCGGAAGAGATCGTGATCGTCGACGAGGAGCACGCGGATCGCGTGCGCCTCGGTCTCTTCGCTCGATGCCCTGTCGTTCAGCGCGTGTCCCCCTCGGCTCTGGACAGGCGCGAGTCTACTAGTGGACGGTGATGGTGACGGTGCGGCGGCCCCACGCGAGCGCCTGCGCCCTCGTCGGGAACCACACGTCGATCGTGCTCCCCTGCACCGCGCCGCCGGTGTCGGCTGCGATCCCGACGCCGTAGCCCGGAATGGTCAGGCGCGTACCCAGCGGGATCACAGACGGGTCGACCGAGACAACGCCCGGCGCCGTCTGGATGCCCGTCGCGGTCCTGCCGCGGATCGAGTACCCGGTCGAGCTCACGGTCAGCATGCGCTCGCCGGACGGGCTCAGGCGCGGGGCGGCGACCTCGACCGGCGCCAGGGCGGGTGCCGCCGGAGCAGCAACCGCCAGCGCCCTCGTCCGCGTTTCGGCGACGCGCGCCTCGGTCTCGATCGACGCGATCCGCGCTGCGTTCAGCCCCTGCTGCCGGCGCAGCGCGCCGATGAAGGTGCGCCGATCGCTCGTCTTCGCAGCCAGCGTCGCCGTGCGAGACCTCGCGGCGGCGGCGAGGCCGTCCAGCTCGGCATCCCGCTCGGCGAGCCGGGCAGCGAGCCCGGCGAGCCGCGTTCGCGCCCCGCGTGCCTGCTCGACGATCCGGTCGCTCTGGCCGGCGGCCCGACTGATGCTGTCCAGCCCTGCGAGGGCTTCCTCGAGCGACCTGGCGCCGAGCAGGATTGCGAGTGGGTCGCTGCCGGACTGCTGGTAGAGCGCGCGGACGAGCCTGGACAGCTCGTTCTGCGAGGCCAGAAGCGCCTGCTTTGCGACCGTCAGCTGCGTGCGCGCGGACATCTGCTCGCGTGCGAGCGACTCCCGCTGAGCGTCGACGGCTGCGAGCTCGGTGCGCGCCCTGGCGAGCTCGGACTCGAGCGAGTAGAGCTCGAGCGTCGCAGCGGCGGCACGCTCGTCGAGCGAGCCGGAGTGCGCCCTGAGCCCCGCGGCCTGAGAGCGCAAGCCGCCCGTGTCCGCGGCGACGGCGACCGGCACCGACGCAAGCAGCAGTAGACCTGTGAAAACGGCAGCGAGACGCGCCGCATCGCTCGTCGAATGCGCTTTCACGAGGCGCGGACCGTAGCACCTTTCCGGGTCTTCGGTGCAGTTGTTTGTGCTTCGTAAACCCTTGGCCACCGCCGCTGTTTTTGGCTCAGTTGAGCGTTGCAGCTATCCGGCAGGGCTGCTAGGGTGCCCAACTTGTGACGGACCTGGCCCCCACCGGGCTGCCACGTGTGTGTGAACGGAGGAACGCGTAATCCGTTCGAGCACGAGACAGGCGCCGCTGATCCTGACGCTCGCGACGGCTCTTTTCATAGCCGTCTCCTTGGCATCCGTGAGATCGGCGGCCGCCGATCCTTCGGTGTCGGCGAAGCGGGCGGAAGCGCAGAACGTGCTCGCCCAGATCCAGGAGATCGACGGTCAGCTCTCCCACGCAATCGAGGCGTACAACTTCGCGAACGTCAAGCTCGACCGAATCAAGGGCGAGCTGGAGACGAACTCTCGGCATCTGACGATCGCGCGGTCGAGCCTCAAGGCCGCCCAAGCGCATCTGTCCGAGCGCCTCGTCGCGCTCTACAAGGGCGGCGGCAGCGGCGGCACGATCGAGGTCATCCTCGCGGCCAAGTCGATCGACGACCTCCTGGACCGGATCGACGCGGTCGACCGGGTCTCCGCCCAGGACACGCGCGTGCTGAGCGAGGTCAAGAGCTTCCGCGCGCAGGTGATCGAGCGCAAGGGCCGCCTCGAGCGCGCAAGGAAGGCACAGGTTCAGGTCGTGGCCGACAAGGCCGCGCAGCGAAGCTCGATCGAGGGGCAGCTCGCCGAGCGCCAGCGCCTGCTCTCGTCGATCAAGGATCAGATCGCCAGCCTCGAGGCCGCAGAGCGGCGCCGGCAGGAGCGGCTCGCAGCGCAGGCGCAGGCTCGCTTCCGTGCCTCGCAGCAGGTGGCCGCCGCGCCCGAAGAGGCGCCTCGGGCTCTCGTCCAGTCTGACTCGGTCGAAGAGGCGATCGCACCCGCGCCCGACGCCCGCTACGGCGGCGTCGTCGGGATCGCGATGCAGTACCTCGGCGTCCCCTACGTCTGGGGAGGCGCGAGCCCGTCGGGCTTCGACTGCTCCGGCTTCTCGATGTACGTCTACGCGCAGCTCGGAGTGTCGCTCCCGCATCACGCCGCGTCGCAGTACGGCATGGGCACGCCTGTGTCGAAGGATCAGCTGCAGGCCGGCGACCTCGTCTTCTTCAACGGGCTCGGCCACATGGGGATCTACATCGGCGGCGGCCAGTTCATCCACGCGCCGCACAGCGGCGACGTCGTCAAGATCTCCAGCCTCTCCGACTCCTGGTACGCGCGTACCTGGGTCGGAGCGCGCCGCATTTAGGCGCTCAGATCCCGGCCGCCTGGTTCAGCGTGTTGGCTGCGTAGAGGTCGTCGAGCTCCGAGGCGAAGTGCTGGGTGACGACGCGGCGCTTCAGCTTCAGCGTCGGCGTCAGCTCGTCGTCGTCCATCGTGAAGTCGCGCGGCAGGATCGCGAAGCGCTTGATCTGCTCGTAGCGTGAGCGGTCGGCGTTGACGTCGTCGACCACCCCCTGGATCAGCTCGCGCACCTCGGCCGACACCGCCAGGCTTTCCATGTCGGTCGGCAGCCCGCGCTCCGCCGCCCACGCCGGGAGCGCCTCGGGGTCGAGCGTGATCAGTGCTGCGACGTAGGGCTGCCGGTCGCCGACGACCATCGCCTGGGAGACGAACTTCGACGTCTTGAGGTCGTTCTCGAGGTTCTGCGGGGCGACGTTCTTGCCGCCGGCGGTGACGATGATGTCCTTCTTGCGGTCCGTGATCCGGATGAAGCCGTCGGCGTCGATCTCTGCGATATCGCCGCTCCGGAGCCAGCCGTCCGCGCCGAGCACCTCGGCGGTCGCCTCGGGCTCCTTGTAGTAGCCCTGGAAGACGGTCTCGCTCCGGATCAGCAGCTCGCCGTCCTCGGCCAGCTTCACCTCGGTGCCCGGCAGCGGCCGGCCGACCGTGCCGAAGCGGTATTCCTCGTGGGTGTTCGTCGTCGCGGCCGTCGTGCACTCGGTCAGGCCGTAGCCCTCGACGAGCAGGATGTCGATCGCGTGGAAGAACTCCGCGATCTCGGCCGAGAGCGGCGCGCCGCCCGAGATCGCCAGCCGCAGCCGGCCGCCCAGGCGCTCCTTCACCTTCGAGTAGACGAGCTTGTCGGCAAGCCGATGCTGGACGTGGAGCCCGCGCGGGACCGGCTCCCCGGCGCGGCGGAGCGCGCTGACGCGGCGCCCGACGCCGAGCGCCCAGTCGATCAGCTTCCGCTTCGCGCCGGTTTCTGCGTCGAACTTGGCCACGACGGCCGTGTGCACCTTCTCGTAGACGCGCGGCACGCTCGGGAAGACGGTCGGCCTCACCGCGGGCAGCGCGGCGGCGGCCTGAAGGGGATCGGGCAGGAACGCGATCGCGTAGCCGACATAGGCCCCGGAGAGGTGCATCAGGCGGCCGAAGTTGTGCGCGAGCGGGAGGTAGAGGAGCATCGTGTCCTCCGGCCCGGTGAAGCTCGGCAGGTCGTCGACGACCGAGACCATCGCGTAGTAGTTGCGGTGCGAGATCATGCAGCCCTTCGGCGGGCCGGTCGTGCCGGAGGTGTAGATGTAGGTGAAGAGGTCGCCCTCCTCGATCCGCTCACCGGCCTCGCGCAGCGCATTCGGGTGCTCGGCCGCGTAGGCGCGCCCTCGGGCGGCAAGGTCCTCGAGGTCGGCGTACGTGAGCACGTGTCGGAGCTGGGGTATCTCGGCGCGCACCGACTCGACCTTCGCGCGCTGGGCCTCGTCCTCGCAGAGGACGCCGATCGACTCCGAGTGCGCGAGGATGTAGCCCGCGTCCTTCGGCGAGCTGTTCGCGTAGATCGCCGCGCCGATCGCGCCGACCGAGCCGAGGGCGAAGTCGAAGAGCGCCCACTCGACCCGGCTCGAGCCGAGGATGGCGAAGGCGTCGCCCTTGCGGACGCCGAGGGCGAGGAGCCCGTTGGCGTAGCTCTCGACGCGCTCGGCCGCCTCCGCCCACGACAGGGGCTTCCACTCGTCGCCGTCCTGGATCAGGTACGCCGGCGTCGTCCGGCCGGCTGCCGCCGCATCGCGCCAGAGCCGCTCGATCGTGCGCTTCTCGGTCATGTACGCACTTTATGGAGAAGGGATGCCGTCGGGAAGGGCGAATCGGTTCGGTCCATTAGACTGAAAGGCCAGATGCGCACAACCTGGAACGGCTCGATCAGCTTCGGACTCGTCTCGATCCCCGTCGGCCTCGCCCCGGCGACGAAGCCGGCCGCGCGTGCTTCGGACGTGTCCTTCCGGATGCTGCACCGCGAGTGCGGCACGCCGATCAAGCAGAAGCGGTTCTGCCCCGTGCACGAGCGTGACCTCGGCCCCGACGAGATCGTCAAGGGCTGGGAGGTGGCGAAGGGCCAGTTCGTGATCGTCGAGGACGAGGAGATCGAGGCGCTCCAGAACCGGGACGACTCGCGCTCGATCGAGATCAGCCGCTTCGTCGACGCGGCCCAGGTCGATCCGATCTTCTTCGACCGCACCTACTTCCTCGTCCCCGCCCAGGCGCCCGCGGCGCGGCGGCCCTACGTGCTGCTGCTGAACGCGATGAACGAGAGCGGGATGGCGGCGCTCGGCCGGTTCGTCCAGCAGGGCAGGGAGAAGCTCTGCCTGATCCGCCCGAAGGGCGACGCGCTCGCGCTCGAGACGCTGTTCCTCGCCGCCGACGTCTACTCACAGGCCGAGATCGAGGAGGCCGTCGAGGAGACGGCGGTGAAGAAGCCGGAGCTCGCGCTCGCCCAGCAGGTGATCGACAGCCTGTCCGGCGACTTCGATCCGTCCGAGCTCGAGAGCGACTATCGCCGTGACCTGAAGGCACTGCTCGAGGCGAAGCTCGCGGGCGAGGAGATCGCAGCGGCGCCGGAGCCCGAAACGGAGGCGCCGGTTGTCGATCTGATGGAAGCGCTCCGCCGCAGCGTCGAGGAGGCCAAGTCGGCCAAGGCCGGGAACGGCGCCGCCAAGAAGGCGGCGCCGAAGAAGGCGACGGCGCGCAAGAAGACTGCTGCTCGGTAGCCGAGTCCGGGCGCGAAAGCGCCCCGCTTCAGGGGTCTTCGCGCTCGGGATCCGCTCTGCGGATTCCGATCTGCGGGCGATTCTCGGCCGAAGGCCGGTGCGCGAAACTCGTACGCTTGCTGCTCGGTAGCCGAGTCGGGCGCGAAGCGCCCGCTTCAGGGGTCTTCGCGCTCGGGATCCGCTCTGCGGATTCCGAGCTGCGGGCGATAGTTTCGGCCGAAGGCCGGTGCGCGAACTCGTACGCTGCTGCTCGGTAGCCGAGTCGGGCGCGAAGCGCCCGCTTCAGGGGTCTTCGCGCTCGGGATCCGCTCTGCGGATTCCGAGCTGCGGCGAATTCAGTGCGCCTGAGGCATGGCGCCGAGCGCCTGCAGCTGCGCGGCGAAGAGCGTCTTGTCGATCTTGCCCTGGTAGATGGGCACGCCTTCTTCGATGCACACCCGAATCACTTCCTGCCGGTCGATGCCGAGCTCCTTCGAAAGTTCATCGGGCGTCAGGTGATTCGCCATTGGTCTGCCTCCTCTGTCTCGCGGCAACGAAAAAGCCCGCTGGGCGCATGCTTGCTGCGCTCAGGCGGGCTCGGACATCGCTCGCTCGGTGTTCGCGGGAATCAATGGGCCCGCGTCCCCACAGTCGCCATGGTCAGCGAAGGATACTTTGCCCGGATGACGGCCGCAACGGACCTCGAGCGGCGGCGCGCCGGATCGGTCGAGTACCACGTCGGCGGCGCAGGTACGCCGCTCCTGCTCGTCCACGGGCTCGGCGGCTCCGCCGAGAACTGGGTCGAGGTCGTGCCGGAGCTGGCGCAGCGGTACCGCGTGATCGCGATCGACCTGCCGGGCCATGCGGGCTCGGAAGCGCTGGCCCGGGGCGCGACGATGGACGAGTTCGCGGGTGCCGCAGCCTCGGTGCTCGAGGCCGAGGGCGTCGAGCACGCGGTCGTCGCCGGCCACTCGCTCGGCGGCCTCGTGGCGCTGCGGCTCGCACGCAGCCGCCCCGACCTCGTCAGTGGGCTGCTGCTCGTTGCACCCGCAGGGATCGCGACGGCGTCGCGGGTCGTGGAGGCACTCGTGATCGCCGCGGCAACGATCCGGCCCGGGCGCGCAGTCGCCCGGTTCCGGCACCGCTGGGCCGACCGCGTCTGGTACCGGCGTGTCCTCTTCCGGCCCTGGTTCGTCTCCGATCCCGTCGCGTTGACCGCGCGCGCCACGCACGGCCTGCTCTCCGCGCAGGCGCTCCACACGGATACCAAGATCGCCGGCCGCGCGATGATCGCCGACGACCCCCGCCGGGACCTGCGTGCGATCGCCTGCCCGGTCGTCGTGCTCTGGGGCGCTCGTGACGTGCAACTGCCGCTGGAGGACGCCTTCGAGTACGCGCGCCGGCTCAATGCAAGACTCCGCCTCGTCGCCGACTGCGGCCACCTCGTGATCGTCGAGCGGCCGCACGCCGTTGTCGACGCGCTGGCGGAGGTAGCGACGTGATCGCGCTTCGCCCCTTGCGCGAGGACGAGTACGCGGACTGGGACGCGGCGCACCGCAACGAGTACGCAGGCGGCCTGGTCGGCCACGTGGGCATGTCCCGCGAGCAGGCTGAGGCGAAGGTCGAGCGGGACCTCGCGGCCGTGCTCCCGGACGGTCTCTCGACGCCCGGGACGAGGATCTGGGCGGTCGAGGACGACGGCCGCCGGGTCGGCACTCTCTTCGTCGGCATCCGCGACGGCGGCGCCTGGTTGTACGACATCACGATCGACGAGGCAGAGCGGGGCCGCGGCTACGGCAGAGCCGCGCTGACGGCGCTCGAGGACGAGGTGCGCGCGCTCGGCCACGACACGATCGGGCTCAACGTCTGGGGGGCGAACGACGTGGCGCGGGGCCTCTATCGCTCGCTCGGCTGGGCCGAGGAGTCGGTGCACATGCGGAAGCGGCTCTAGGAGCGCGCGTCGTAGACGACGGGCGGCTGCGGCGGGTCGCCTTCGGTCCCCGGCGCAGGATTCCGCTCGAGGTACTCGATGTCGATCGCGGTCGAGGGGAAGAACGCCGTGTAGACGACGGCTTCCGAGCCGACGTTGCGGGCGCCGTGTGCGATGCCCGCGGGGAAGAACGCGACCGAACGGCCGCTGACGACTCTCGTCTCGTTGCCGAGTCGCAGCTCGACCCGGCCCGACTCGATCACGATCACCTCGTCGATTGCGTGTCGGTGCAGTGGAATGCGCTCGCCGGGAGCAATCCGCTCGAGGATGACGCAGAGGTCGCGCACGTACGCGTCGTCCGCGACCGAGTCGACGAGCGGCCCGGACCACGTCGAGCCGACGCGGTGGTCGTCGGGATCGCCGGCAGCGGCCAACGGTGTCAGCTCGGGGTTCTCCAGGATCGCCATCAGACCGGGTTCTCGATCCCGATGAACTCCCAGTCGAGGTCGAAGTGCTCGGCCAGTCTCCGGCTCAGTGCCTGGACGCCGAGGCGCTCGGTGGCGTCGTGCCCGGCCGCGACGAAGTGGATCCCGAGCTCGCGCGCCGTCTGCAGGCTCGGCTCCTCCGGCTCGCCGGTGAGGAAGGCGTCGTAGCCCTCGTGGGCCGCCCGGATCAGCTCGCCGCCGGCGCCGCCCGAGCAGATCGCGACCCGCCGGACCTCGGCCGGGCCGTGCGCGAACACGAGCGGCTCGCGCCCGACCGTCTCCTGGACTCGCAGCGCGAACTCCTCGATCCCGATCGGCTTGCGCAGGGTTCCGCCCCGGCCGACCGCGCCGAAGGGCTCGTCCGCATCGACGCCGAGCGCGTCCGCGAGCAGCGCGTTGTTCCCGAGCTCCGGATGGGCGTCGAGCGCGAGATGGTAGGCGGCAAGGCTGAGGTCGGCGGCGAAGAGCGCTTCGAGCCGGCCGCGCTGACGCCGGTCGATCCCAACCGGCTCGTTTCGCCAGAAGATGCCGTGATGGACGAGCACGAGCTGTGCGCCGGCCGCGGCCGCGCGCTCGAACAGCTCCCTCGAGGACGAGACGCCGCACGCGATCTTCGTCACCCCGTCGGTCCCGACGACCTGCAGCCCGGGCGGGCCGTACTCGGGGAAGCGGTCGATCTCGAGCAGCTCGTTTGCGAAGCGGATGATTTCGTCGCGCTGAGCCACGGGCCGATTATCGCTACCCTTTCCGCGCTCGGGGTGTGGCGCAGCCTGGTAGCGCGCTCCGTTCGGGTCGGAGAGGTCCCGAGTTCAAATCTCGGCACCCCGATTGGTTGCGCAAGATCCGGATTCTGCGGAAGCAGAATCCGGATCGCGCTCAGACCCCTGAAGGCGGCATGGGCTTCGCCCGTGCCGCGGGCTCACTGATCGGCCAGGCCGCGCGGCTTCGCGCCGCCAGCGATCGTTCCGGCCCTTCGCGGCTCTCAGTCGGCGATGAACGCTTCCAGGCGGCCTGCCTCGTCGGCGAGCTCGCTCCGGACCGAGCGGGGAAGCGGCGCGAACGGCTCGGTCACGACACGGCCGTTCTCAGCGCGCCAGGTGCCGGCGACGAAGCCGTCGACGAGGAACGTCTGCGCGACGTCGCCGTTCATGCGTATGACCGTCTTCCGGTACGGCTCCGGGAGCACGCGCGTCCGGTCGGACCAGGCGAGCAGGACGTTGTCCCACTTCGGGAGGAAACGGATCGGTGCGGGTGTCTCCGCGTCGGGAAGAGGCGCACCCGGAACGTCGAGCAGCTCACGGCCTTGCTCGTCGCGGAAGCGGCGCAGCGGCTCGAGCAGGTCGAGCGAGCGCTGGATCTCCGGCACGTGCATCATCGACCACGCGCCGATGTCGCGGCGCGACGCGGGGCCGAACGCGGCGAGGTAGCGGCGGATGATCTCGGCTCGAGCCTCGACCGGGATGTGCGGCTCCGGCTCCTCGATCGCTGCGAAGCCACTCTTGCGGGGGCGCCAGAGCGCCGTCTCGTGGTGGTGGAGGATGTGCGCCCGCACACGCGCTGCCCGCCAGGCGCGGCGAGCCTCGATGCCGGTGAGGCCGTGCTCGCGCTCGAGGAATGCGAGCATGTCAGCCGTCGTCACGGGACCGTTCGCGGCGAGCTCCCGCACCGACGCTGCGAGCCGCTTCGCCGTCTTCGACTCCCACGGGAAGTTCGTCTCGCTCTGCGCTGCTCGGATCAGCGCGTAGTCGCGCCTGGTGACGAGGTGGAGCGTCTGCCGCATCATCGTCGCCTTGACGACCGTGGCCCGCGCGAGCTCGCGCTCGAGCGACCCGCGGCGAAAGCTCGTCGTCCGCGTCCAGATGCCGACGTACGGCGCCGGTGGCCACTGTGCCTGCATCCCGACCAGGCGCTCGATCACCGCGGCCGCCGAGAGCCGCTTCCGCTCCAGCAGCAGCTGCCGTGCGAGCGTCGCTCGGTTCAGCTCGCGGACCGTGAGCACGCGCTCGGCCATGCTACGCAGGGCGGGCGTCGCGGACCTGGTAGCGGTGCACGACGGCGGTGCAGAGGTCCTCGACGTAGTCGAGCCCCGCGTCCTCGGCGATCCGGCGCGACTCCGGCGAGACGATCCCGAGCTGCAGCCAGAGGGCGCCTGCGCCGACGGCGACAGCCTCCTCGGCGTGCGGCGGCGTCAGCTCGGAGCGGCGGAAGACGTCGACGAGGTCGATCCGGCGGTCGATCTCGGCCAGCGTGCGGACGCAGGGCACGCCGAGCACCGCGTCACAGTCGGCCGGGCGGACCGGGATCACGTCGTAGCCCTGCGCCAGCAGGTAGCGCATGACAGTGTGGCTGGGACGATCCGGGTTCGGCGAGGCGCCGACGAGGGCGATCGTCCGGGCGCTGCGGAGGATCTCGGCGGGAGTTCGCACGAGCCAAGGCTATCCTCGAAGAGCCGTGCTCAAGGCCGTCCTCTTCGACGTCGACTTCACGCTCGCCCGCCCCGGCCCCGAGCTCGGTCCCGAGGGCTACCGCAAGGTGGGGGAGCGGCACGGGCTCGTCCTCGATCCGGAGCTATACGAGCAGTCGCGGCAGACGGCGCTGGACTCGCTGCAACGGCACCCCGACCACGCCCACGACGACGAGCTCTGGATCGCGTTCACGGAGCAGATCGTCCGCGGGATGGGCGGCGACGCGGAGGGCGCGCGTGCGTGCGCCGTCGAGCTCGTCGCGGTCTGGGAGCAGCACGAGCGCTTCACGCTCTACGAGGACGCGCTCCCGGCGCTCGCGGTTCTGCGTGAGCACGGCGTCAAGATCGGCCTGATCTCGAACGGCAGCCGCGATCTGGACGAGTTCGTCGCCCACCACGGGCTCGATGCCGACTGCGCGATCGGCTCGCGCGCCTTCGGCCGCACGAAGCCCCATCCGGAGATCTTCCGCCATGCGCTGGCGCTGCTCGGCGTCGAGCCCGAGGAGGCGGCGATGGTGGGCGACTCCTACGAGGACGACATCGAGGGTGCGAGGGCGCTCGGGCTGAAGGCGTTCCTGCTCGACCGGGACGGCCGCCGCCCCGACGAGCCCGACCGGCTCCCCGATCTCTTCGCACTGCCGGCCGCGCTCGGCCTGCCGTCCCGCTAGCAGTCGGCCGACGACTGGCAGGTGCGGAGCGTCACGACCCGAGGTGCCCCGCCGCTCCAGCTGAGCCGGATCCGTAGCGAGGCGTCGTTGTTCGTGTAGTCGATCTCCTCGAGCCGCTGGTCGGGGTTGGCGCGGTGGACGAGGACGTAGTCGCCGGCCGGGACGCCGCGGAGGTCGAGGTTCTGGCCGTGGAAGTGCGCGGGGTAGAGGTCGGTGAAGCCGATCGACGTACCCTGCTCGACCGCGAGCGCGCCGGGGTTCGACTGGGCGCAGTTGCCGTAGAAGCTGCCGCCGGTGAAGGCGGTGACGCGCCGCGCCGCGAGCCCGTAGTGGTCGGCGAGGCAGAAGCCGCTCTTGCGGTCGCGGACGACGAGATCGCCCTCGAGCGTCCGCAGCTCGTAGCGCTGGAAGCCGAGCAGGTGCCAGTGCGTGTGGCTCGAGGACGGCGTGTAGCGGAGGCGGCCGGCGTCGGGGTACGCCCGCACCGAACGGTCGGTCATGCGCACGAGCTGGGTGGCGCGCATCGGCCCGCTCGCAGTCGGCCGGCTGCCCCGGATCCACACCGGACCCTCGCCGACGTTGTCCGTCGCAGAGGCGAAGCCGAGCTTCGTACCCGCCATCGTCAGCCTGAAGGGGGAGCGCTGGTCGAGGTCGGGCAAGAGCTCGCGTGGCCCCACCTGCTGTGTCCCCGAGTCGTTCCTCTTGATCGGGAAGTCGTCTCCCGGCGCGAGCAGCCGTACCGTCACCTTGCCGGCGCGCGTGAAAGCCGGCGCGATCTGCTCCGACGGGCCGCTCGCGGCGAGGCGGGGCGTGCCGCCGTCGATTCCGATCGTCCAGACGTCGAAGCTGCCGCCCGCGAGTGGGCTGGCGGCGTAGGCCAAGAGGCGGCCGTCGCCGCGCCAGGCCGGCATCGCCACGACCTGCTCTCCGCGCGTGAGCCGCTGCAGGCCGCCGCCGTCGCGGCGGATCACGTACAGGCTCGACGAGCGCTGGTCGGGGTCCTGGCGGACGAAGGCGATCCGGCGCCGGTCGGGCGACCAGTCCGGGTCGCTGTCGGTGCCGCCGCTCGTCACCTGGCGCTCGTCGACGAAGAGGTCGCCGTCGCGGACGGAGACGACGGCCCGTTCGAGCCCGCGCGCCGCCTGGGCCTCGGTGTTCCAGGCGACCGCGGCGAGCAGCGGCAGCGGCGCGAGCGCGACCGCGGTCAGGAAGAGTCGAGCTCGGCCCGCCATGCGTCCGTATGCTGCCCGACCGGTGCGGACGGCAGCGCGGTTGCCTCTCCGAAGGCGCCTGCCGCTTCCGCGAGCGTCGCAACGGGGCCGACGCAGACGTCCTCGCCGTCGAAGAGCTCGAGCCAGGCGGCGAGCGGACGGCCTGCGAAGACGGCGGCCAGCTCTGTTGCCAGCTCGTCCTGCGCGTCGCCGACGAGGTGGCGCTCGGCGAGATCCGGCCGCTCGATCAGCTCGCAGAGCCGGAGGAAGAACTTCGGCTCGAGCGCGCCGACCGTCAGGTGGCGCCCGTCGGCCGTCTTGTAGATGCGGTAGCAGGCGAGCCCGCCCGTGAGGAAGCGCGGCAGCGGATCGCCGCCGAGCCGGTGCGCGACGAGCCGGTGCGAGCCGTGCGTCATCGAGACCGTCAGGCGGGCGCCGCGACCGGTCCGCTCGCGCTCGAGCAGCGCCGCCAGGATCTTCGTCACCGCGCCGAGCGCGCCGGCGGCGAGGTCGGCGGGCTGGAGCGGGGGTAGGCCAGGCGCCGTGTCCTCGAGCAGGCCCGCCCAGCCGATGTAGTTGAGGTCGTGGCCGGCGCGGGCGGCGTGCGGGCCGTCCGTCCCGAAGCCGGTGATCGAGCAGTAGACGGCCGACTCGGGCGCGTCGTCCGGCCCGACGCCGAGCCGCGCGGCGACGCCCGGCCGGAAGCCCTCGAGCACGACGTCGGCGCGCGCCAGCAGCGCCTGCGCGAGCTCCGGCTCCACCTTCAGGTCGCAGGCGACCGACTCCTTGCCGCCGTTCAGCGCCTCGTCCCAGGCCGGCGCGACCTGGCGCATCGGATCGCCCTCCGGCGGCTCGACCCGCACCACCCGTGCACCCAGCCGCTGCAGCTCCCGCGACGCAAAGGCGCCGGGGAGATACCTGGTCAGGTCGACGACGAGGTGTCCGGCCAGGGGTTGCACCGCCGCGGAACGTACTACAGTGAGCCGACGTTGACTGAGCGTTCAACCATCGGGATCGACAAGCGGCGCGTCATCCTCGACGCCGCCGTCCGCGTCTTCGCGACCCGCGGCTACCACACCTCACGCGTCGGCGACATCGCCGAGGAGGCGGGGATCGCGCACGGCCTCCTCTACCACTACTTCTCCTCGAAGGAGGAGGTGCTGCAGACCGTCTTCCGCGAGAACTGGAGCGAGCTGCTCGAAGCATTCGCGCGGATCGAGACATCCGGCGAGCCGCCGCTGCAGCAGCTCGGCGCGATCGCGAAGACGCTTCTCCGCGCCTGGCGCGACCGGCCCGACCTCGTCCGCGTGATGGTGCGCGAGGTCGCCCGCAGCCCGCAGCTGCAGGGGCAGGTCGACGAGATCGGCGCCGGCTTCCAGGCGATTCAGCGCGTGATCGAGCGCGGTCAGGCCGACGGCTCCTTCCGCGACGACGTCGACCCCCGCCTCGCGAGCTGGATCTTCTACGGCGGCCTCGAGGAGATCCTGACCGGCTGGGTGCTGGGACAGCTGCCGGACGGCGACGAGGAGGTGGCGCGTGCCGAGCGAACCGTGGTCGCCCTCGTCTGCGGCGGGCTCACCCGGGACGGCGCAGCAGCTCCCGTCTGAGCCTCGCTACACACGCGTCGTCTGGACGCTCGGGCTCGGCGCCTTCGGGCTCGCCTTCTCGCTGACGACGACGGCTGCCTACCTGCCGCCGCTGCTGGGGCAGTTCACGACCTCGGCGACGCTGATCGCGCTCGTGCTGGCAGCGGAGGGCGCCTTCGCGATCACGCTTCCGCTCGTGATCGGCCCGTGGAGCGACACGTTCCACACCCCGCTCGGGCGGCGCCGCCCGTTCATGCTCGTCGCGCTCGGCCCGATCGGCTTCTGCCTGGCGCTGATGGCGTTCATGCCCAGCCTCTGGACGACCGCGCTGCTCGTCTTCGCGTTCTTCTTCGCGTACTACGTCTACGAGCCGCCCTACCGCGGGCTCTACCCCGACCTGCTGCCGGAGCGGATCTACGGCCGCGCCCAGAGCGCCCAGCACCTGATGCGCGGGCTCGCGCTCGGCACGGCGCTGATCGGCGGCGGCGCCCTCTTCCACGTCTGGGAGGCGTTCCCGTTCCTCGTCGCGGCCCTGGTCGTCGTTGCCGCATGCGCGGCGCCGGTGCTGTTCGTGCGCGAGGACGGCGGTCACGGCCGCGTCTTCGAGGGCGTCCGCGCCTACCTCCAGCACAGCTGGAACGTGTTCCACCGCGATCCCGAGGTCCGCCGCTTCCTGATCGCGAACACGGCGTGGGAGGGGGCGTTCGCCGGCGCGCGGACGTTCGTCGTCCTCTACCTCACCGTCGGGCTCGGCCAGCCGCTGGGGACGACGACGGCGGTGCTGGCGGCGGTCGCGGCCGGGTACATCGTCGCTGCGGCCGGCTCGGGATTCCTCGGCGACCGGCTCGGCCTCAGCCGCGTGATCGCATTCGCGTCGGTCGTCTACGGCGTCGGCTTGCTGCTGGGCGGCTTCGGCAACGAGTGGCAGCGGTGGTACCTGCCGATCATCTTTCTCGTCTCGATCGCGGGCGGCACGGTGATGACGCTCGCGTGGGGCCTCCTCTTCAAGCTGATGCCGCCGGCCGACCGGGGCGCGATCTCCGGCCTCGCGACGACGACAAAGGGAATCGGCCTGCTCACCGGCCCGCTGCTCGCGGGCGCCGCGATCGACATCCTCTCCGGGCACCTCGACGACACGCGCGGCTACCAGGCGCTCTGGCCGATCCTCGGCATTCCAGTCCTGCTCGCGATCCCCCTCGTCTGGCGTCTTTCAGCGGCAGAGGGGCGTTCCGGGTCGGGAGAGCCCGAAAGCCCAGAGCCGATCACCTAGGACGTAGAAGGCCGTCGTCGCGTCCCGGCCGGTCAGCGTCAGCGCCGAGTAGCGGCCGCACTCGGTGCGCCGCAGCGGCCCGTAGCTCCCGGTGATCCGGGAAACCGGGTCGTTCAGCTCGAGCCCGTTCGTCGTCCGCCAGCCGAGCGGCTGGTAGATCGTGAACACGGCGAGCACCCGGCCGTTGCGCCACTCGACCCCGGCGCCGCGCGGCTGGAAGGCGTAGTAGTTGAAGTACCACGTCTCGCGGGCACAGCCACCGCAGACGCCGTAGGCGCGCCCCCAACGGCGCTCGACCTCCGCTTTCGTGTCGCCGAGCTCGATTCCGCCGAGGCTGCGCCCTGGCACGAGCACGCCGGCGCCCGGTGGTGCGGCCGCCGCCGGAGCGGCGAGCGCGAGTGCGGCTGCGATCGAGACGGCGAAGCGCACCGTCGGAGCATAGGCCTAGGGAATCGGGACCTCGATCGTCTTGGCGTACTCGTCGAACTCGGACACCCGCGCCGCGATCTGTACCTCCCACGTGCCGCCGGTGCTGAAGACCGCTCCGTCGACGATGTAGTGCCCGGGCCCGCCCTTGCGCGACTCGACGCCGAGCTCGATCTGCTCGTCGGGGTTGACCAGCTTGACCCGAACCTCCTTCGCCTCGTCCCACTGGGCGCCGGTCGTCGGCTCGAGCAGGTAGAGGTGCATCAGATTCGTGCCCACCTGGGCGGGATCGACGGTCAGCTGGATCTGCGCCGGCCCGATCATCTCCGTCGTCGCGAAGGGCCCGCTCGTCTCCTCTGCGGCCGTCGCGGGCGCGAAGCCGGCCAGGGCCCCGGTGACGCCGAGAACCGCCACGACCAGCAGCACCTCGCCCCGGAGCGCGCGCCGAAGCATGACCCCGGCTCGCCCGGGCGACTCGTGCCCTGCGGCGATCTTGTTCAGGCGCGGCACGCTGAATTGCCGGTTGTAGCCGCCGAGGGCCATCAACCCGACGAAGATCAGGATCTTCGCGAGCAGGATCTGGCCGTACTCCGTGTGCAGCAGGTTGTCGAGGTTGCGCACGTAGACGAGCGACTGCGCGATCCCGGTCAGAAGGACGACCGCCACGCAGGCCCCCGCCATCGTCGAGAAGCGCGCGAGCACCGAGGCCAGCAGGCGGCCGCGGTCAGGCAGCTCCAGCAGGCGCGTCGCGCTCGGCAGCACGAACAAGAGCATCACGAGGCCGCCGATCCAGACGCTCATCGCAATCACGTGGCCAGCGTTCGAGGGCAGCAGGATCGCGGTGGGGTCCTGGGCGTTCGCGTGACCCGAGAGCGCAGGCGAGATGCCGAGGAAGCCGAGGAGGAGGAGCAGGACGGCCAGCTGCGGACGGCTGCCGAAGCCGCGCGACAGGGCGAGCCCGGCGGCCGAGAGTGTCGCCGGCCGCATCACGGGAAGCTCCTCGCGCGAGTAGACGAGCAGCAGGGTGCCGCCGAGCCCGAGCCAGACGAGGACGCGGAGGCCCCAGATGAAGCCGAAATGCGTCTCGAGCACACCCTGCACGACGGCAGGGTCCATGGCGTCGAGTACCGAGCCTCCGACCGCGGTCTGCCCTTGCAGCACGATGCCTGCGATCCCACTGACGACGCCGGCGACCACGGCGACTGCGAACGGCAGGCGCGACCGGGCAAGGAACGTCTCCGAGGCCGCCTGCCACTCCGGGCCGGCGCCCGCGACTGCGCGAAGCCCACCGATCCACGGGAGGAGGATGAACGCCAGCGCTCCGATCGCGATCGCGATCGCGCCGTACTGAACGGCGCGTGCGACGCCGAAGGCGACCGTCGTACCGGAGCCGACATCGCTGCCGCCCGCGAGCTCCGCTACGGTCAGCGCAGGAGCCGCTCCCGCTTTGCCGATCGAAAAGACGAATCCGCCGGAGACCGGGTGGCCGTCCGCGGAGATGACGCGGTAGGTGGCGGTGTACGTTCCCTCTGCCACCTTCGGCTTCAGGCCGATCGAGACGTCCGAGCCCACCCCGTTCGGATGCACGGCCTCGCCGTCGTCGACGACCTTCCCGGTCGCGTCGTAGACGTGGACGGCGCTGAAGTTCATCTCGACGCGCTCGCTGAAGTGGAACACGATCGCCTGCGGCTGCGTCTTTACGGTCGTGCCGCGTGCGGGCTCGGTCTCCTCCAGGTTCGCGTGCGCGAAGGCCGGTGCGGCCGTCGTCAGGGCGGCGGCCGCCGCAACGGCCGCCGCACTGAGGACTCGGGCGAGGCGGCGGTTCACCAGACCTCCCCCGCAGGGCGCCGGGGATCGTCTCCCTGGCGCAGCTTGACGACGTAGGCGACGACTCCGATCAGCGCCCCCGTGAGGAGTGCGATCACGATCCAGAGCAGCGGCGAGCCCGAGTCCGACGCGGCCTCGGCCGGCAGGATCGCCGCAGGAGCGGGAGCCGCCTCCGCCGTCGCTGCGGGCTCGGCTTCGGCTTCCTCGGGAGCCGCCGCGGGGGCGGCCGCCTTCTGCTCCTCCTGCTTCAGTTTCGCCGTCGCCGCAGCGATCAGTGCATCCGCCTGCTTCAGCTGAGCGGACGGGACCCACCACAGTGTCCCGCTCGCCTTGACGCGGTCGCCGCCGACGCTGAGCGGCACGACCCAGTCGAACACCTTCTCCAGCGTGTTCCCGTCCGATTTCTCGACCTTCGGCGGCCGCTGCGTCGACATCCAGTGCACCCGGTGCTCGTGCCAGGTGTACGTGCCCCCGTCGGAGATCAGCACCCAGCTCGGCTTCGCCTTCGCGCCGGCGCTCTTCGGGACGGTGACGCCGCCGTACCGCTCCTCGTTCAGGTACTTCGCGGGCGAGTTGACGTTGACCTCGACCCGCCCGTTGACGAGGAAGCGGAGGTAGGGCTCGTTCTCGTACCCCGGCACCAGCACGTTCAGGCCCGTGCGATTGCGAAGCTCGATCGCGTCGTCGCCGTCGACGACGCGGACGCTCAGCCCTTTGACGTTGGGCGCGACCGAGGTCAGCCGCGAGCTGTAGTTGGGGCTGCCGGCGTCCGCCAAGGCCGCAGGCGCGGTCGCCAGGGCGACCGCCAGGACAGCCAGGAGACCGCGTCTGCGAAGCATCATTCCTCCCTCTCCGATGGGGTCGAATCAGGGCGCCAGCGTCTGACCAGTACGACGCCGAGAGCCACGAGGCCGAGCAGGAAGGCAGCACCTGCGCCCGCCCGCGCGACGTTGTCGCTCGAGTCGCCGTCGTCGGTGGTCGACTCCGGATCCCCGCTCGCCTCGGACGACGTGCCGCCGCTGCTCGTCGCTTCCGCGCCGCCGTTCAGGCCCGTCGCGACGTCGACCGGCTGCGCCGACTCGCTGATCGTGGTGACCGAGGCGGGGAACTCCGAGCCTTCCGGGCCGATCCACCGCACCGTCTCGCCGTTGCCGTAGGTCTGCGTGATCCTCCAGGGCAGCTCACCCTCGAGGATCGGGTTGCGGGCGATCAGCCGGAACTCGGCGAACTGATCCGGCGGGGAGGAGCCGACCCAGCGGATGACGTCGATGCGGTCGTCCTTCCGCTCGATCTTGACCTCCCAGCCCGGGGTCTCCTTGACGAGGAGGAAGTCGATCCCTTCCGGCACCTTCAGCGCGACCTCGGTGGTCGGCGCGTCGTCCTCCGTCGGGACGACCACGGTGTAGAGCTGGAGGTCGGCCGGCCGGGACGAGAATGGGAGCACGACCGAATGGGACGTGGCCGCCGGGGCAAGTGCCCCGGCGGCCAGTACCACGAAGGCGAGGATCGCGAGCCTCACGTCAGCTGCTCACCACGTCGATGCAGGACGCCGGCGTCGCGCTGTCGGAGGCACCGCTCCACTTGACGACCTCGGGCTTCCCGTCGGCCGTCTTCTTCGAGTACCACTGGTCGATCGCAGAAGCAGAGCCGCTGCGGCGTCGCCGGGTTCTGCATCCGGAACGACCACTCGCCGTAGAAACCGGGCCCGACGCGCATGCCCTTGCCCATTCTTCGCGATCCAGGACACGCGCTCGATCGCGAACCGAGGATTGCCCTCGGCATCGACCTGGCCCGTCGCGCGCCGCTTCAGCACGACCGACCAGTCGGGCGTCTGCTTGACCGAGATCGACGTCTGCACCGCCTCCGGCACGTGCATCGTGACCATGATCGTGTCCTGCTTCGCCTTCTCGTTCGGCGCGCGCAGCACGTAGGCGGCCCGCGCCGACGTCAGCACCTTGCCCTGTGGCTGTAGCAGGCTGACGGTGGAGTGCCCGCCCGCGAGCGGCGTCACCGCCAGGACGGCCGCCGACGCCGCCAGACAGATTGCAATCATCTTGTTCATCTCAAATGCCCTCTCTCAGTGTTGGAAAGTGATCAGGCTCCCGCTGGAGCCAGGGTGCGGATCGCGTAGGAGACCTTGAACGGCTTCCAGACGCCGCTTCGCTTGACGCGGCCGGAGAACGTGATCCCGTATGCCTTCTCCTCCGGGAACGTGACCGGCGTCCGCTGGGTGCTCGTGGCCGTGTCGAGGACGACGGTGCCGCTCGAGTCGAAGACCTTCACCCGGCAGCGGCAGGTCTTCCACGAGAAGACCGTCGTCTTCTTCAGCGGCTTCACCCGGACGACCCAGATCGTCGTCGGGGTGCCCGCGACCGGCTCGTCGTTCGGGTTCACGTGCACCTGAACCGAGACGCCGTTGTTCGAGGCGATCTGGTGGCCCCACGCAGGCGCGACGACGACCGCGAGGCTCGCCGTGCCGATGACCACCATGTAGAGAATCCTTCGCAACATCTGTCCTCCGTTTCACGCCCGGAAAGGACCGGCTTGGTCGAGCCGCCGGCCGAGGTGTCGTCAGCGGAGGCGGGGTGGAGCGCGGCCGGCGCGATGCGCTGCGAGCACGGGGCGCGGAGCCAGCTCAGGCGTGAGCGGGACGAGCAGCCGGAGGGACGCCAGCCCGGGCACGACCCCGAGCTCGCCGATTGCGCGAACGACGCGCGCGACGAGACCGAGGATCAGCCGGGCGACGAGGAACGCCGCCAGGGCGAAGGGCACCTGGAGCGCGAGCCCGAGCAGGAACGGTGTCGAGACGAAGAACATCACGTCGAGCTCTCGCGCCGCGACCAGGTGCTCGAGATGCTCCTGGATCAGGAAGCCGATGATCGGCACGATCGCGAAGACGCGGGCGGGGGGCGCGCCGGCGACGGCTGCGCCCGAGACGCCTCGAATCAGCTGGGCAGTCGTCGCGACGACGAGCGTCGCGACCGCGAGGGCTGCAAAGACGGCCACGTACTGCAGGTAGCCGTGGCCGGCCTCCTCTGTGTGCTCGTGCGAGGCGAATCCCCACGCCACTTCGTGGGCGAGCAGCATTCCGGCCGCGGAGAGCGGCAACGAGAGCAGCCACGCCAGCTTGCAGCGATTCACATCAAAAACAGTCCCACAGTCATGCGCGGTTGTCCACCAGCAGAAAGGACGGTCCCGCGCCCTAGTTCAGACGCATAAAACCGCTAGCGAAAGGCGTTCTCGCCGGTCAGCGCGTTGCCGACGACGAGCGTGTGCACCTCGTGCGTGCCCTCGTAGGTGAGGACGGACTCGAGGTTGTTCACGTGGCGGATCACCGGGTACTCGAGCGTGACACCGTTGGCGCCGAGAATCGTGCGCGCGGAGCGGGCGACCTCGATCGCGCCGCGGACGTTGCCCATCTTCCCGAGGCTGACATGCTCCTGGCGGAGCGTGCCGTCGTCCTTCATCCGGCCGATGTGGAGCGCGACGAGCAGGCCGCGGTTGAGCTCGAGCGCCATCTCGGCCAGCTTCTGCTGTGTCAGCTGGTAGCCCGCGATCGGCTTGTCGAAGACGATCCGCTCCTTCGCGTACTCGAGCGCTGCCTCGAAGCAGGCGCGGCCGGCGCCGACGGCGCCCCAGACGATCCCGTAGCGCGCCTCGTTCAGGCAAGAGAGCGGGCCGCGCAGCGTGTCCACGTCGGGGAAGCGGTTCTCCTCCGGGACGCGGACGTCGGCAAGGACGAGCTCGGACGTGACGGAGGCCCGCAGCGAGAGCTTCTTGTGGATCTCCGGCGCCGTGAAGCCGCGCATGCCCTTCTCGACGAGGAACCCGTTGATCGCGCCGTCCTCCGTCCTCGCCCAGACGGTGGCGACGTCGGCGACCGAGCCGTTCGTGATCCACATCTTGGCGCCGTTCAGGATCCAATCGGCGCCGTCGCGGCGCGCCGTCGTGCGCATCGAGCCGGGGTCGGAGCCGGCATCCGGCTCGGTCAGGCCGAAGCACCCGATCGCCTCGCCGGTGTGCATCGGCGGCAGCCAGCGCTGCTTCTGCTCTTCGGAGCCCCACTTCCAGATCGAGAACATCGCCAGCGAGCCCTGGACGGAGACGGCGCTGCGCACACCGGAGTCTCCCGCTTCGAGCTCGAGACACGTGAGCCCGTAGGCGACGGCGCTCGCGCCCGGGAGGCCGTAGCCGTCCAGGTGCATGCCGAAGAGGCCGAGCTTGCCGAGCTCCGCCATCAGCTCGCGCGGGAGGATTCCCTGCTCGAACCAGTCGCCGACGTCGGGCAGCACGCGCTCGCGCACGAAGCCGCGCACCGTGTCGCGGATCGCCCGTTCCTCCTCGTCCAGCAGGGCGTCGATCGCGAGGAAGTCGAGCGGATCGAGCGCGGTCTGCTTCTCGGTCACGGCCACGGCAGCAAGGGTACCGTGGCCGCGTGCTCGGGACAGTCGCGACTGCGCTCGCCTTGCTGGCGTCCGGCTCGGCCGAAGCCGAGGTTGCGGTGATGACACCGCGCGAGAAGGCGGAGGCCGTCGTCGTCGCCGGCATGCCGGCCGGCGACGGCTTCGGCGGTGTGCTCGTCCGCCAGTGGAACACCGAGGCGCCGCGCCCGCGCGGGGCGATCGTCTTCGCCGACCAGGAGGGCGGCGCGGTGAAGACGTTCCGCGCGCTCGCACCGTGGCGTTCCGCCTCGCAGTACCGGAGCACGGCCGAAGCGCTTCGCGCGGGCCGCGAGGCGGCGGCCGATCTCCGCGGCGCCGGCGTGCATGCGTCGTTCGCGCCGGTGCTCGACCTCCCGGACGGCCCGCTCGGCTCCCGGCAGTTCGCCAAGCCGGAGTACGGCCTCGCGTTCGCCCGCGGGCTCGGCAGTGCCGCCTGCGTCAAACACTTCCCCGGCCTCGGTTCGACGCCCGAATCGACCGACACCGCCCGCGTCTACGGCGTCCTCCGCAGCCAAGATCTCGCGCCGTTCCGGGCGGCGGTCCGAGCCGGCGTCCCGTGCGTGATGGTCGGCCATGCGATCTATCCGCGGCTCGGGCCGCGCCGCGCCTCGTTCGAGCCCAGGACGTACGAGCTCCTGCGCGGGCTCGGCTTCCGCGGCGTCGCGATCACCGACTCGCTCGGCGTGCTCGGCAGTCCCTACGCGCCGTTCTGGGCGAGGCTGGCTCTTCGCGCGGGCGCAGACATGGTGCTGACGACGAGCGCGCGGGACGCCGGTCGGATCGTCGAGGCGCTCGTGCCGCTCGCGCGGGCGGGTGAGCTCGACGCGAAGCTCGTCAGGGTGCTGCAGTACCGGCGCTCGCTACGGTGACGCTCGCGTCGACCGTCTTGACGCCGACGGCGCGCGCAGTCAGGACGTGCGGGCCCGCCGGCTCGGCGTCCGCGTTCCAGCCGAACGTGTAGGGCGCCGCCACGTCGCTGCCGCGGACGACGCCGTCGACGAGGAACTCCACTCGCTCCGCGCGACCGCGGATGTCGACGCGCCAGATGACGAGGCCGGTGATCTGCTGGCCCTCCGCCACGCTCTGGCCGACGATCGCGAGCGGCACCGGCTTCGGCACGGGTCGCGGGGCGGGCTTCGGCCGGGGCCGGTAGACGACCACCGGGATCCGACGGACCGCGGTGCGGCCGTCGACGGACGTCGCGACGACTCTGAGCACATGGCGGCCCGGCTTCGCGCGGGCCGTCCTCCAGGAGAAGAGGAACGGCGGCCGCCGGTCGACCGGCCCGGGTCCTGCCGTCGACTGTGAACGCCATCCTCGCGGCCTTGGCGCCCCACGGCCGCACGCGGAGCCGGATCCTCGTCGGCGCCTTCATCCACGGCCGCGCGCCGGCGCTCGTCAGGGCGAACGTCTTGTTGTCGACCAGCGCCGGTGCGCCTTCGACGTCGTAGCGGCCGGGACCGGCGATGCCGTGCACCTGCAGCCTGTAGGCCCGGTTGGCCAGTTTGGTCGTGTTGAGGGGATACGCGAACGGTCTCCGGCGATCGACGTGGACGACCCGGCCGTCGACGATGAACTCGACCCGCTTGATGTCGGGGGAGGCCTTTGCCCGCCAGGAGACGATCCCGCGCAGCGGCCCTTCCGGCACGAGCGGCTTCACGCTCAGGCTGATGACACCCGCGTAGCGGCGGACGAGGCGGAGGTAGCGCTTCCACTTCCAGTTGGGGCCGGGGTCGCTGTGGTGGCTCGCGCCGCCGCGGCCGCCGCGGCCGTCCGGGACCTCGTGATGGCCGATCACGTGCCTGCGGTCGATCGGCATCAGCGAGCGCCGCGCGATCCACGCGGTCAGGCGCGCCGAGGCGTGGTACTGCGCTGTCGTGAACCCGAAGGGGGCGTACGTGAAGCCCTCGTGCTCGACCCCGACGGACAGCTCGTTCGTCCCCCAGTGGCCGGCGTGCCACGCGATGTCGGACAGGTGGACGAGCTGGACGATCTTGCCCCTGCGCGAGACGACGTAGTGCGAGGACGCATGCGCCCGCGGGTTGCGCAGCCAGCTCACCGACCCCCAGAAGCTTCCCTCGGTGACGTGGACGACGATTCGCTCGAGCGAGTGGACCTGGCGGTGGGCCGGGGTGAAGTTCCCTGCGCCCTTCAGCCAGACGACGGGCGGGCGAGCGCCGACGGCCGCGTCCGCCGCCGGGACGAGGAAGAACGTGGCCGCGACCGCCGCGGCGAGGACCTGCACCCTGCGGGGACCCATCCGCCGCTCACGGTAGCCCTTGTCAGGCGATTTGCGTCGGGCTAGACTGTTGACTGACTAGTCAATCGACTTTCGGAGCGTCGCACATGGCCACGATCGAGCAGGGCATCTCCACGGGCGTCTCGTTCGCCCTCACCGAGGAGCAACGCGGTCTGCGCGAGCTCGCGCGCGAGTTCGCCGAGAAGGAGATAAGGCCGAAGGCGGCCGAGTACGACGAGCACCAGACCCACGCCGCCGACCTGGTCGGGAAGGCCCACGCGCTCGGGCTGATGAACCTGCACGTGCCGGAGCGCTTCGGCGGGCTCGGACTCTCGACGTTCGAGGGGATCCTCGTCGGCGAGGAGTTGAACTGGGGCTGCTCCGGCATCGGCACCTCGATCGGCGCCAACGGCCTCGGCGCGGGCCCCGTGATCATCGCCGGCAGCGACGAGCAGCAGGCGAAGTGGCTGCCGCCGCTGCTCGAGGAGCCGATCCTCTGCTCGTTCGGCCTCTCCGAGCCCGAGGCGGGCTCCGACGTCGCGAAGCTGAAGACGACGGCCGAGCGGCGCGGCGACGAGTACGTCCTCAACGGCTCCAAGACCTTCATCACGAACGCCGGCCATGCCGCCTGGACGGTCGTCTTCGCCAAGACCGATCCCGCCAAGGGCCACAAGGGCATCTCGGCGTTCATCGTCCCGATGGACACGCCGGGCGTGCAGATGGAGAAGCACCTGGACAAGATGGGCCAGCGCGCAACCGACACCTCGGCGTTCGCGCTCACCGACGTCGTCGTTCCGGCCGAGAACAGACTCGGCGAGGAGGGCGAGGGGTTCAAGATCGCGATGCAGACGCTCGACTTCACCCGCCCGGGCACCGCAGCCGGCGCGGTCGGCGTCGCGCAGGCCGCCTACGAGTACGCCGTCGAGTACGCCAAGCAGCGCGTCACCTTCGACGTCCCGATCGCCATGCACCAGGGCGTCAACTTCATGATCGCCGACATGGCGACCGAGATCGCGGCGGCACGGCTGCTCGTCTGGCAGGCCGCATGGCTGCACGACCAGGGCCAGCGGGCGACGCTGGAGTCGTCGTTTGCGAAGCGCTTCTCCGCCGACACGGCGATGAAGGTGACGACCGACGCCGTCCAGGTCTTCGGCGGCTACGGCTACATGAAGGAGTACCCGGTCGAGAAGCTGATGCGCGACGCGAAGCTGTTCCAGATCTACGAGGGCACCTCGCAGATCCAGCGGCTCGTGATCGCGAAGGAGATCTTCCTGCCGAGGGACTGAGTCTGCCGCGCAGTGGCGGAATCCGCAGGAGCGGATCCCGCCACGCGCAAGACCCCTGAAGGCGGCCGCGTTGCGGCCGCGACCTTGCATCCAATCGGCGTTAGCTTGCGAGGGCGCGCTGGAACGGCGGCAGGAAGCCGGGCGAGAAGCGGACGTCGCCGACCCACGCGCGGAGGCGCTCGACCTCGCGTCGATGGCTGCGCGTGCGTCGCGGCCGACGTTTTCGAGCAGCTCGTAGATGATCTCGCCGTCGCGGCGCTGGGACCAGCCGCCGACGACGCGGCCGTCCCACCAGACGGTCGGACCGGCGTTGCCGTTCGAGTCGAAGAGGGTCGGGCCGTGGCCGCCGAGGTACCAGTCGCGCTCCTTCCAGCCCATCGTCGTCGGGTCGAGCGTCGGCAGCAGCGCCGCCGACGGCGCGGGACGAGGAGTCGCCTCGAGGTCGTCCTCGAGCACGTAGCCGGTCGCGCCGTCCAGATCGACCACGGCATGCGGCAGCGCGGCGAGCGCGGCACGGGTCTCGCGGGCCGTCCAGCCCGTCCACCAGCGCATGTCCACCTCGGTCGCGGGCCCGAAGGCCGCGAGCCAGCGGCGAAGTAGGTCGGCCTGCGCCGTGGCGACGTCCAGCTCCTCGATCGGCCCGCCGAGCCAGGCCTCGGTCGTCACCCAGCGGAACTGCGGGCTGATCCACGAGCCGCGCGGCCGACCGCGCACCAGCCGTCCCTCCATCGCGAGCTGCGGCAGCACGCGCGCGCCGGCGCTCTGCTCGACGACCCAGCGCCCGGAGCCGAAGCGGAGCTTCGTCGCCAGCAGCGGCACGTCGGCGACGACGTCGCGCGTCATCGCTTCGCCGCGAGCGGCCACGGCGGCGAACGCCGCGTTCCCGGCGCGGGTGATCCAGGCGCCGGGGCGTGTCGAGACCCCGCTATCGCGGACGAAGCCCTCGAGCCGCTTCCGCTGGGTCGCGGCGACCGCCCGGGTCGCGGCGGCGAAGACGACCGGGACGAGCTCGCGCGGGACGGCCCAGAGCGTTCGCCGCATCGCGAGCATGCGCACGATGCTCCGCTCGTCGTACAGGGCGCGCTCGACCTCCTCCGGCTCGACGCCGTCGCTGCGGGCCAGGATCGAGAGGAAGACCGTCACCGCATCGGTCGCATGCAGGCACACGAGCGAGCGGGCGACCGTGAGCGGATCGGCCGCGCGCTCAGTCGGCGCGAGCCGGTGGCGGCTGACGAGGCGCGCGCGTCGTTCTTCTTCACCCATGCGGTGCACGGGACGTAGGATCGCACCGTGGCGATCGAAATCGATCTCTCCGGGCGCGTCGCCCTCGTCACCGGCGGCTCCCGCGGACTCGGCCGCGCCGATGCGCTGGCTCTGGCGCGCGCGGGGGCGGACGTCGTCATCGCCGACATCCAGGTCGAGTCGGACGAGTCGACCGAGACGGCCGAGTCGTACGGCGTCCTCGCGCAGGTGGCGAAGGCGCAGGGGATCGTCTACAGCGAGGCGACCGCGAAGGAGATCCAAGGTCTCGGCAGGCGCGCGGCCGCGATCAAGTGCGACGTCACCGACCGCGAGCAGGTCAAGGAGACCGTCGACCGCGTCGTCGAGGAGTTCGGCTCGATCGACATCCTGATCAACAACGCCGGCACGCTCGACCACGTCGGCCAGTTCCACGACCAGAACCCGGAGCTGTGGGAGCGCGACCTCCGCGTCAACCTGACCGGCGGCTTCAACTGCGCGCAGGCGGTCTGGCCGCACATGAAGGAGCGCGAGTGGGGCCGGATCATCAACATGGCGTCGGTTGCCGGGACGCTCGGCGGTTTCGGCCAGGCCAGCTACTCGACCACGAAGGCGGGGATCCTCGGCCTGACGCGGACGCTCGCGATGGAGGGCGGCCGCCACGGGATCACCTGCAACGCGATCGTGCCGGGGATCATCGGCACCGAGGCTTTCCACTTCGCCAACCCGGCGATGAACGAGCGGATCGCGAACCGGACCGTCTTCAAGCGGCCCGGCGAGCCCGAGGACATCGCAAACGCGATCTGCTTCCTCTGCTCCGACCTCGCCAACTACATCACCGGCATCCAGCTGCAGGTCTCGGGCGGCGTCGAGCTATTTGTGTTCTGACGGTTTTGGGGCCGCAAGCGGCCCCCTTTAGGGGTCTTCGCGCGATCGTCATCCGCTTCCGCGGATGACGATCCTGCGCCGGCAATGATCGCGTTCGAGCTATCCCCGGAGCAGCAGGAGCTGCGCGACCTCGCGCACGACTTCGCCGAGCGCGAGCTGCGTCCGGTTGCGCGGGAGTGGGACGAGCGGGAGGCCTGCCCGCCGGAACTGCTCGGCAAGGCGGCCGCGCTCGGGCTGACGTCCCACGCGATCCCGACGGAGTACGGCGGCGGTGGGGTCGCGGCGGTGACGTCGAGCCTGATCGCGGAGGAGCTCTCGTGGGGCTGCGCGGGACTCGCCGCTCCGATCGGCGCGACGATGTTTCCCGTGCGGCCGTTGCTGCGTTCGGGCACGGACGAGCAGAAGCAGCGCTGGCTGCCGCGGCTTGCGTCGGAGGAGGGCTGCCTCGCGGCGATCGCGTTCACCGAGCCGGGCGCCGGCTCCGACGTCAGCGGGATCCAGGCGACGGCGCGCCGCGATGGCGACGAGTACGTGGTGAGTGGGGAGAAGTGCTACGTCACGAACGGCGGCATCGCCGAGCTGACGATCGTCTTCGCCAAGCTGGACGGGGCGATCACCGCATTCCTGGTCGAGGCGGGTGACCCCGGCGTGTCGGCGGGCAGGAAGGAGCCGAAACTCGGCCTCCGTTCTTCCTACACGGGCTCGGTCCTCTTCGACGAGGCGCGGCTTCCGGCCGACCGCCTGCTCGGCGAGGAGGGAGAGGGGTTCGCGATCGCGATGGACTTCTTCATGCACTCGCGCCCGCAGGTGGCGGCATCGGCGGTCGGGATCGCCCGCGCGGCGTTCGAGTACGCGACCGAGTACGCGAACGATCGGCGGGCCTTCGGCAAGCCCCTGCTCGCCAAGCAGGGCGTCTCGTTCAAGCTCGCCGACATGGCGATGCAGGTCGAGGCATCGCGCTTGCTCGTCTGGCGCGCGGCAGCGGCACTCGACGCCGGTGAGGACGCCGGGCTGCTCGGCTCCTACGCGAAGGGCTTTGCGGCCGACGCCGCGATGGGGGTTACGACCGACGCGGTGCAGGTGCTCGGCGGCGCGGGGATCATGCGCGACCATCCGGTCGAGAAGTGGATGCGGGACGCGAAGGTGCTCCAGATCGTCGAGGGCACGTCCGAGATCCAGCGTCACGTGATCGTCCAGTATCTCCGCCGCTAGACCTTCACCAAATCGGGAACATCGCTCGCCGGGGCCGCGGCTACACTGACCGGCTCGTGCGAGTAGACGCGACACCGGTTCGCGCCGGGGTACCCGACCGCCCGGTGCGCTTGGTCGCGCGCTGGGCGTTGGTCTCCTTGGCGCTGCTCGCCGTCCTGACGGCGCTGATCGGCCTCGCCTTCGCGGGCTCCCCCAGCTCGCATCGCCGACGGAGTCTTGATCGCCGGCGTCGACGTCGGCGGCTTGACGCAGGGCGAAGCCCGGACGGTGCTCGAGCGCCGTTTCGACCGCGTCGCCCGTGTTCCGATCGTCTTCACCGCCGGCGGCAAGGAGTATCCGATCAAGGCGACGACGCTCGGCGTCGAGGCCGACTGGGCGACGGCGGTCGACTCGGCGGCGCGCGAGGGTGAGGGCTTCGGCCCGGTCCGGGGCTTCAAGCGGTTGCAGACGCGTTTCTTCGGTTCCGAGATCGCACCGCCCGTGCGGGCGTACGAGGCCGCGCTCGACTTCAAGCTCGCGACGCTCGCCCGCGCGATCGACCAGAGCCACGTCGAGGCGAAGCTCGTGCGCCGCGGCCTCGCCGTCGAGGTCGTGGCCGGCCAGTCCGGCCAGAGCCTGGCCCAGGATCTTGCTGCGGGCCGGATCGTCCGCGCGCTGGCGCGGCTCGAGCGCGGCCAGCCGATCGCGCTGCCGGTGCGGCTCGATCCCGTCGAGGTGACCGCCGCCGATCTCGCTCCCGCCGCCGCCCAGGCGCGCACCGCGCTCTCCGCGCCGGTTCGGCTCGAGTACGAGGGGACCCGGTGGAAGCTGCCGCGCTGGCGGATCGCCGAGCTGCTCAGTCTGCCCGTCGCAGGCGCTACCGGCGTCGCGATCGCAGGCCCGGGGGCCGAGGCGTGGTTCGGGAAGCTGCGCAAGACGGTCGAGCGTCCGGCGGCCGACGCGACCTTCCGTCCGGTCGGCGACGGCATCGAGGTGGTCGCAGCCAAGGACGGCCTCGCAGTCGATGTGCCGGCGACCGCGAAGGCGCTGCTTGCCGCCGCCGTCGCGCCGGGCGAGCGGACAGCGACGCTGGTCGTCCGCACCGCCGAGGCGGAGCGCACGACGGCCGAGGCGCAGGCGATGGGGATCGAGCGCCGGCTCGCCTCCTACACGACGCTCTATGCCGGGACGCCCGACCGGATCACGAACCTCCAGCTCGGCGTCTCGCTGCTCAACGGCGCTCTCGTCGCACCCGGGGCCACGTTCTCCTTCAACGACCGCGTCGGCGAGCGCACGATCGAGCGCGGCTTCCGGCCGGCGCCCGTGATCATCAAGGACGAGTACGAGGAGGACGTCGGCGGCGGTGTCTCGCAGGTCGCGACGACGGTCTTCAATGCCGCCTGGGAGGCGGGCCTGAAGATCGCCGAGCGAAACCCGCACTCGCTCTACATCAGCCGCTACCAGCTCGGCCGCGACGCAACCGTCAACTACCCGGATCTCGATCTCAAGTTCGTCAACGACACGCCGAAGTGGGTCTACGTGGCCGGCGCGTCCGGCGGCGCCGGCATCACCGTCTCGATCTACGGCGGCGGCCCCGAGCGGCGCGTCGAGAGCGGCACCGGCTCGATCAGGGAGACAGGGCCGGCGCCGATCCGCCGCGTCAACGACCCGACGCTGCCGAAGGGCGAGACCGCAATCGAGGAGGAGGGCTCGCCTGCGCGCGCCGCCTCGGTCACGCGCACCGTTTACGACGAACAGGGCGAGGTGCTGCACGAGGAGACGTGGAACACGTCCTATCGCGGCGAGTACCGGATCATCCGCGTCGGCACGAAGCCGCCGCCGAAGCCCGAGCCGAAAGCGAAGCCCAAGGCCGAGAAGCCGGCGCCGCCGCCGCCGACCGAAACGGCTCCGACTACGACGACTCAGCCCTAGCGACCGCCTCGAGGAAGGCGGCGGGCAACCGGATCGGGCGGCGCGTTGTTGCGTCGACCGTGGCGTGCGACGTCGAGCCCTCGGCGACGAGCTCGCCGTCGCGCTCGACCGCGTACTCGTAGCGGAAGCGTGCGCCGCGCAGGTCGACGCAACGAGCCCAGATCCGCAGCCGGTCCTCGAAGCGGGCGGCGCGGTGGTAGTGGACGTGCACCTCCGTGGTCAGCGCCTCGATCCCCTGCTCCTGGATCGCGCGATAGCCGCCGGCGTGCTCGGCGAGCCAGCCGACGCGCGCGACCTCGAGCCAGACGACGAACGACGCGTGGTGCGCGATTCCCTGCGCATCCGTTTCCGCGAAGCGAACGACGACATCGGTCGAATAGTGAAAGCCCTCCACCGCAAGGACTTTCGCAGGACGGGCGGATCGCCCTAGGCGGCGGCCCGGCGAACCGTCCGCTCGTCGAGAACCGTGCGGCAGTCTTGGCAGACCTTCTGCTCGACCTCGTACGGGATCCCGGCGTGCTGGCGGAGTGCGTGCGCGATCACGGCCTTGTGCTCGTGCAGCCGGCCGGCTCGCTTGCTGAAATTGCTCGATGCCATCTCATCCCTCACGTTACGGATAGGCCGGGGAGAAGCAAGAGCCGAAACGGTGAACAACCCGTGTCGACATGGTGACGTGCACCGTTCGTGATACTCCTCGCGTCGGCTGTTGCAGGCCCGGCGCGGACGATCCGCACGGCTCCGTGCTCGACGTGCCCCGTTACCGTTGGGGCCCGACTGGGTAGCATCTTTCTATGACGAAGACACAGCAGAAGGACATTCTCGCGCGCTTCCAGGACATCGGCTCCGAGGCGTTGAACAAGCTCCAGGACGTGCCCGGCGGCTCCAGGCTCGTCGACATGGCGAACGAGACCAAGGCCAGGCTGGACGAGATGCAGAAGAAGCTTCGGGGCCTCGACGCGCTCGAGCAGCGGGTCGCTGCGATCGAGAAACAGCTCGGGATGACGGCGGCGAAGCCGGCAGCGAAGAAGGCCGCTGCAACGAAGCCGGCGGCGTCGAAGCCCGAAGCAGCGAAGCCGGCGACGCCGAAGATGCCTCCCGCCTAGTTGGAGGGCTTGGCGGAGTAGCGGCTAGGCGGGAACGCGGAGCCGCAGCGCCCGCGGCACGATCTCGAAGCGCACCGGCGTCGTCCCCGGCTGTTCGCCGTCGAGCTCGACGGGGAGCGGCGCGTCGGCGTCGACTGTGACGACGGCCCCGCGGAGCAGCTCCGCCTTGGGGTGGGGCAGGTGCTTGCCCCAGAACGTCTTCGGCAGCGTCGTCAGCAGGTCGCGCTTGGTCAGATCTCCGATCGTGAGCACGTCGAAGAGGCCGTCGTCCGGCTCCGCGTCGGGGCAGATGACCATTCCGCCGCCGAAGGTCTTGCCGTTCGCCACGACGACATCGTGCATCCGGCCGCTCCGGCTTTCGCCGTCGACCGTCAGCCGCAACTCCGAGTTCTGCCACTTCGCGAAGACCGCGAACGTCGCCCAGAGATAGGAGACCTTGCCGCCGAGCGCCTTCGTCGTCTCGTTGGCGCGCTGCGCGATCGCACCGCTCATCCCGGCGCTCGCGACGTTCGCGAAGTGCGACCCGGCTTCGCTCCCGTCCCAGGCCCGGTAGTCCGCCCGGCCGAGGTCGATCGTCCGGGTCGTCCCCGAGAGCGCCACTTCGATCGCGCGGTCGAGCTTGTGCGGGATCGCGTACGTGCGGGCGAAGTCCCAGCCGGTTCCGCACGGGATCATCGCGATCTCCACGTCCTCGCGACCGGCGATCCCGTTGGCGACCTCGTTCACAGAGCCGTCGCCGCCGACGACGACGAGCAGCTTCGAGCCGCCCTCGGCGGCGTCGCGCGCGAGCTCGCGGAGGTGACCTGGCCGCTCGGAGAAGAGGACGTCGCCCTCGAGCCCCTTCGTCGCCGCGCGGTGCGCCATCTCCGCCCAGCGCCGACCCGTCGACCCGTTCGCCGAAGCCGGGTTGACGAGGAAGAGGGTGTCGCTAATGAGAAGAGGTCGCGGTGGCGAGGGCCACACGCGTCATCCGGTCGACGGCGGCCTTCATCTCGTCGTCCGTCACCCGCTTGAACTCGCCCTCGACGATGATGTCGCTGACGATCAGCAGGCAGCCGGCCTGGACGCCCTTGAGCGCGCCGACGGTGAAGAGCGCCGCGGCCTCCATCTCGACTGCGAGCACGCCGCGCTTGGACCAGCGTTCGTACTGGCCCTCGTCCGGGTTGTAGAAGAGGTCGCTCGAGACGATCGGGCCGACGTGCATGTCCTGGCCGATCTCCTTGGCGACATGGACGGCGCCGTGGATCAGGTCCCAGCTCGCGGTCGGGCAGTGCGGCTCGTTGCCGACGAGGTGCATCGCCGTCGAGTCGGCCGGGACGGCGCTGATCGCGACGATCATGTCACCCAGCTTGTGGTGCGCCTGCAGGCCGCCGCAGGTGCCGACGCGGAGCAGCTTCTTGACGCCGAGCTGGATCAGCTCCTCGAAGACGATCGTGGCGCCGGGGCAGCCCATCCCGGTCCCCTGCACGGAGACGCGCTTCCCCTCGAACGTGCCGGTGTAGCCGAGGAGGCCCCGCTCCGAGTTCTTCTGCTCGACCTCGTCGAGGTACGTCTCGGCGATGTACTTCGCCCGGAGCGGGTCGCCCGGGAGCAGGCAGGCTTCGGCGTAGTCGCCGGGCTCGGCTCGCACGTGGATCGGCATCCGCGAGACCCTATACGTGAAACTCAGAGCGATGGCGCATATCGTCGAGCCGCCGCTGGAGCAGATCCTCGAGTACTGCGCGGAGGACCCCATCGAGCGCGTCTTCCTCGAGGACGTCGCCCGGCGCGGGCTCGGCCGCTTCAGCGGAATCGAGGAGGACGGACGACTCGTCGCGCTCTGCCACTCGGGCGCGAACATCGTTCCGTCCGGCGAGCGGTGCGGCGCCTTCGCGTCGGTCGCCGTCCGTGCGCGCGCACGGATGCTGATCGGCGAGCAGCGCGCCGTCTCCGACCTCTGGGAGGCGGCGCGGACAGCGGCTGCCCGCCGTCCGCGAGGATCGCCCGGACCAGCCCGTCTACGCCATCTCGGCCGCCCCGGAGCCGGGCGAGACCGGTCTGCGCCGGGCGGGGCTCGCCGATCTCGACCTGCTCGTTCCGGCATGCGCGCTCGCCCACGAGGGCGAGCTCGGCATCGACCCGCTCCGGCGCGACGCGGACGGCTTCCGCTGGCGGACGCGCGCCCAGATCGACGAGGGGCGCTCGTGGCTCTGGGAGGAGGACGGCGTCATCCTCTTCAAGGCGGAGGCGTCGGCGTGGACGGCGCAGGCGGTGCAGCTGCAGCAGGTGTGGACCGATCCGGAGGCACGGGGCCGCGGGAACGGAAGCCGGGGACTGCGCGACCTGATCCGCCTCCTGCTGGCGCGGGTACCGACCGTGTGCCTCTTCGTCCGTTCGGACAACGAGGCCGCGATCGCGCTCTACGACAGCGTCGGGATGGATCATGTGCTCGACTACCGGAGCGTGCTCCTGTGAAGGAGTTGGTGCTTGCCCGGCACGCCGAGAGCGAGTTCAACGTGCTCGAGCGGCTGAACGGGGATCCCTCGGTGCAGGTCGTGTTGACCGCGGCGGGGCGCATGCAGGCCCGGGCGCTCGGTGCGGAAGCGGGGCCGGTCGACCTCGTCGCCCACTCGTCCTTCGGGCGGACGCGCGAGACGGCGGAAGTCGCCTGGCCGGGGACGCCGCTGCTCGAGGTTCCCGAGCTGGGTGAGTTCACGTTCGGGAGCTTCGAGGGCTCGCGCTGGGCGGAGGGGTTCGACGACTGGGTCCGGACGTCCGCGCCCGACGTGGGGGCGCCGGGCGGCGGCGAGAGCCGCGTCGAGGCGGCGCGCCGTTTCCTCCGCGGCTACCGGACGCTCCTCGCACGGCCGGAGGAGCGGATCGGCGCGATCGCACACGGCGCGCCCGTCGCGTACGTCCTCCTCGCACTCGAGGGAAAGCCGCCCGTCCGGGTGCTCGAGGGAGTCGAGCAGGCGCGCCCATTCACGATCGCTTCCGCCGACCTCGACCGAGCGCTCGACCTCATTGACGCTTGGGTCGCGTCGCCCGTCTTCTAGGGCACACTGAAGCGATGCTCGAGCGAATCGACGCCTTCATCCGCGAGCGGCAGCTGATCGAGCCGGGAGGCATGGTGACGGTGCTCGTCTCCGGCGGCGCCGACTCGACCTGTCTCTGGCACGTCCTGCGCGAGCTCTGCTACCGCGTCTCGGCGCTCCACGTCGCCCACGGCCTGCGTGGCGCGGAGTCCGGCGATGACGCGCGCTTCTGCCGCGAGGCCCTCGACGCCGAGATCGTGGCCTGCGAGGCTGACACACGAGCTCCCGCCGAGGCCGAGCTGCGCGGGCTGCGCTACTCGGTCGCGGCCGATCGCCTCCGCGCCACCGGGCATACGGCGTCCGACCAGATCGAGTCGGTGCTGCTCGGGCTCGCAGCGTCGGGTTCGCCGCAGCGGATCAAGGCGAAGCGGGAGGACGGTGTCGTCCGGCCGCTGCTCGGCGTCTGGCGCGAGGAGACACGCGCCTACTGCGACGAGCGTGGGCTGCCCTACCGAGAGGACACGTCGAACGTGGACACGAAGCGCGGCCTGATCCGGAACGAGATCCTGCCGCTGCTCGAACAGCTCGATCCCCGCGCGCGTGTCTCGCTGCTCTCGCTCGCCGACGAGCGGCCGCGGCTGCCGCGCACGCTCGAGCGGACGCTGGCGGAGCTGCTCGCGAGCCGCGACGGGACGAAGTCGGCGGACCTCGGCGCCGGGGTCCGCGCCGTCCGCGAGTACGGGACGCTGCGGCTCGAGGGCTCGGTCGAGTGGGGGCCGTGGACGCTCGAGTCCGACCGGCCCGGGCTCGAGGTGCGGTCCCGTCGGCCGGGGGATCGTCTCGCAGGCCGCCGGAAGAAAGTGCAGGATCTGCTCGTGGATGCGAAGGTGCCCCGGCCCGAGCGCGACGCCTGGCCGCTCGTTGTCAGCGGCGGCGAGGTCGTCGCAGTCCCGGGTGTGGCGGAGGCACCGGGGTGGGAAGGAGTCGTGACGTGGAAGCGGTGAAGGACGCTGTGGGTGAGGTGCTGATCGAGCAGGAGCCGCTGCAGGCGCGGATCGCCGAGCTCGGCGCCGAGATCTCGAGCGAGTACGAGGGTCGGGACCTGCTCCTCGTCGGCGTGCTCAAGGGCGCCGTCTTCTTCATGGCCGACCTGATGCGCGAGCTGTCGATCCCGTGCGAGATCGACTTCATGGCGATCTCGAGCTACGGGGCCGCCACCGACTCCTCGGGCGTCGTCCGGATCCTCAAGGACCTGGACACGAACATCGCCGGCCGCGACGTGCTCGTCGTCGAGGACATCATCGACTCGGGCCTGACGCTCTCGTACCTGATGCGGAGCCTGAAGGCGCGCAAGCCCGCATCGCTCGAGATCTGTGCGCTGCTGACGAAGCCGGAGCGCCGCGAGATCGACGTCCCGGTCAAGTTCGTCGGCTTCGAGATTCCGAACAAGTTCGTGATCGGCTACGGGCTCGACTTCGCCGAGCGGTACCGCAATCTGCCCTACGTCGCGGTGCTGCACCCGGACCTGATTCCGCCGCATTAACAGGGGATTACGCCTCCGTGGCCAATGTCACGGCGAGGGGGTGTGCGGCAATGAGGCTGCTACCCTCCCATGACCCTGTGAACAGATTTTTCCGCAGCGCGCTGTTTCCCCTGATCGTGATCGTCCTGCTCGTCTATCTGGCGAGCCAGACGCTGATCCCGCGTAAGGACGCGCAGGACAAGGTCAGCTACTCGGAGTTCATCGCGCAGGTCGAGGCCGGGAACGTCCAGGAGGTCAAGTTCACGCCGACTCGCAACCAGATCGAGGCGACGGTGGTGGGCGGCGACAAGGTGAAGGTCAACTATCCGAACGACCTCTCGGCGTTCGCCGTCGAGGAGAAGCTCCAGGCGGAGAACGTCCCCTACGACTCGAAGGGCAAGGGCTCGTCGTGGTGGAGCAACCTGCTGATCTCGCTGCTGCCGTTCGCGCTCCTGATCGGCTTCTGGATCTTCCTGATGAACCAGGTGCAGGGCGGCGGCTCGAAGGTGATGAGCTTCGGCAAGTCGCGCGCGAAGCGGATGACACCCGACTCGCCGAAGATCGGCTTCAAGGACGTCGCCGGCGTCGATGAGGCCGTCGAGGAGCTGCACGAGATCAAGGAGTTCCTCGAGAACCCGAAGAAGTTCCAGGCACTCGGCGCGCGGATCCCCAAGGGCGTCCTGCTCTACGGGCCTCCCGGCACCGGTAAGACGCTGCTTGCGCGCGCCGTCGCCGGCGAGGCGGGCGTGCCGTTCTTCTCGATCTCGGGCTCCGACTTCGTCGAGATGTTCGTCGGCGTCGGCGCCTCGCGCGTCCGCGACCTCTTCGAGCAGGCGAAGCAGTCGAGCCCCTGCATCATCTTCATGGACGAGATCGACGCCGTCGGCCGCCATCGCGGCGCCGGCCTCGGCGGCGGCCACGACGAGCGCGAGCAGACGCTGAACCAGCTGCTCGTCGAGATGGACGGCTTCGAGATGAAGGACAACATCATCCTGATCGCCGCCACGAACCGCCCCGACATCCTCGATCCCGCTCTGCTTCGCCCAGGCCGCTTTGACCGCCAGATCGTCGTCGACCGCCCTGACCGGATCGGCCGCCGCAGGATCCTCGAGGTGCACTCGAAGGGCAAGCCGCTGGCGCCCGAGATCGACCTCGACACCCTGGCGGCCGGCACACCCGGCTTCACCGGCGCCGACCTCGCGAACCTGATCAACGAGGCCGCTCTCCTCGCAGCGCGCCACGGGAAGAAGATGATCGATCAGGACGAGCTCGAGGAAGGGATCATGCGCGTGATCGCCGGGCCTGAGAAGAAGGCGCGGCTGCTCGGCGAGAAGGAGCGGAAGATCACGGCGTACCACGAGATGGGCCACGCGCTCGTCGGCTTCCACCTCGAGAACACGAACCCGATCCACAAGATCACGATCGTCTCGCGCGGCCAGGCGCTCGGCCTGACGATCTCGCTGCCGACCGAGGATCGCTACCTGACGACGCGCTCGGCGCTGATGGACGACCTGGCGATGACGCTCGGCGGCCGCGCTGCGGAGGAACTCGTCTTCCACGAGGTCACGACCGGGGCCGCGAACGACCTCGAGAAGGTGACGGCGACGTCCAAGGCGATGATCATGCGTTACGGAATGAGCGAGAAGCTCGGCCCGCGCGTGCTCGGCCGCGACCACAGCCAGCCGTTCCTCGGCCGCGAGATGGGCAACGAGCCCGACTACTCGGACGAGATCGCCCGCGAGATCGACGACGAGATCCGCCGCGTGATCGAGGAGGCACACGCGACGGCGCATCGTGTCCTACGCGAGCACATGGACGACCTGAACAGGCTCTCCGCGATCCTGATCGAGCGCGAGACGATCGACAAGGATCAGTTCGAGCGCCTGCTCGCCGGCGAGGCCGAGGAGTCGGTCTTCCCGGAGGAGGCTGCAGAGCCGGAGGAGGAGCCGTCGGAGGAGGCCGAGCGCAAGCCGAAGCCCAAGCCGCAGCCGCGCCCCGTTCCCGGCGTCTCCATGCAGCCGCCCGAGCCGGATCCGGCCGGCTGAGTGTGCTGGCAAGCTGAGCATCCGCTCTCGCGGACGCTCAGCGCGCGACGACCCCGGAGCCGGGTCGGGCTTCGCCTTCCGACCTGACGTCAAGCAGCCCGTCTCGCAGCGGCGAGCGCAAGCAGCGCGATCGCGCCGACCGCTGCCGCAGCGCCGAGCAGGTCGAACGCGATGCCTTGCGCCGCGATCGCTCCGACGATCGCGAGCACGACCGTGCCGCCCGCGATCGTGACGACGGCGAGGAGTGCGAGCAGCGCCACCCGGCGCAGGTAGGTACCGGGCTCGTCGGCGAGAGTCCCGCGCAGCTCGAGCGACCAGTACGCGAGCTCGGCGACGAGGAACAGGAGTGCGGCGATCAGCGGCGCGCGCGTGTCGAGCGCCTCGAGCTCGAACCCGAGGGCGGCGACGTACGGCGTCGCGAGCACGCAGACCGCAGCCGGGATCACGGTCGGCAACCGCAGGACGAGGCCGCTGGCGAGCAGGGCGGCTGAGACGAACGCCGCGAGCAGCGTCGCGCGCACGAGGTAGCCGTCCTCGGCGATGGTGGCGAGCCAGACGCCCGTCCCGGCCGCCGCGGCCACCGAGGCGGCCCCGGCGGCTAGACGCGCGCGATCTGCGCGTGACGCCTGAATGCCCTCACCCCCTCGAGCACGGCATCGAGGGGCGCGTCGTCGCTCCAGCTCGCGACCGCGACGCCGAGCCGTTCGTAGCGGGCGCGGATCTCGGCGCGCCGCAGCACCCAGAGCCGGTGCGCGAGCTTGTCCGCCTCGCTCTCACCCGGCTCGGCGAAGCTCACGGGCGAGACCTCGACGATCGCGAGGTCGTAGCGGCGGGCGCGCAGGTCGGCGAGCGCCTCGACGGCGCGGTCGTCGAGCAGCGGCGTGACTGCGACCACGAGCGCCTGCGGCGGCAGCACCCGTGCGGGGATCACGTCGACGTCCTTCCACGCGTAGTTGAAGACGATCTCCGACTCGAGCAGCGCATCGACGATCCGGTAGCGCTGTGTCGTCCCCATCCCGGGCGTCAGCCAGCGGAGGACGCCGCCGAACGAGACGAGGCCGACGCGGTCGCGGCGCTCGAGATAGCGCGCTGCCAGCGTCGCCGTGGCCCGGACGGCGAGGTCGAGGGTCGAGCGGCCGCCGGTGCGTGCGTCCGCAAACGTGTCCAGGAAGAGGATCACGTCGGCGTTCCGCTCCGGATGCCGCTCGTTGACGACGAGCTCGTCGCGGCGGGCGCTCGCGCGCCAGTTGATCGAGCGGACGCGGTCACCCGGCGCGAACAGGCGCAGGTCGGCGAACTCCATCCCTTCGCCCTTCTGGCGGGCAACCTCGTTGCCCGTGTAGAGCTGCGTCGATACGGGCCGGACGATCTGGCGGAGCGTCTCCGGCAGTGGGTAGACGCGCAGCCGTTGCCGCCGGTCGAGCCGGGTCTCCCACGCGGTCAACCCGAGCCGGTCACGGGCGCGGAGCCGGATGTCGCCGAGCTCGTAGTTGCCCCAGCGGAGGCAGCGGAGCCGAAGCTCGAGCGTGCGCTCGTCCTCCCAGCCGAGCCGGATCGACTGGGCACTCGCACCGGCTACCACCTCGAGCCCGTCCGGGACGACGAGCACGAGCTCGAGCCGCTCCACCGGCGTCTCCGAGGAGACGGTCAGCTCGACGTCGAGCTCGTCCTGCTCGAGCGCGGTCGCGCGCTCGACGTCCACGTCCACCCGCAGCTCCGGAGCGCGCGCCAGCCGGAGGCCGAGCGCGAGCGGCAGCGCGAACGGCAGCGCCAGCACCGCCAGCTCCGGCCGCCGCAGCGCCAGGGAGGCGAGAAGGAAGATCGCCGAGAGGCCGGCGTAGGCCGTCACGCGCGGCGACGGCGTCCCTCTCACTCGGTGGCGGGTGCCGGTTCGGCCGCCGGGGTGGGGACGGTCTCGAGCAGATCCCGGACGATGTCCTCGGCCGCGAGCTGCTGCACCCACAGCTCGGGCTTCAGCATCAGCCGGTGGGCCAGCGCCGGCACGGCGACGGCCTTCACGTCCTCGGGTGTGACGAAGTCGCGACCGCCGAGCGCCGCCTTGCAGCGAGCGAGCTTCAAGACCGCGAGGCTGCCGCGCGGGCTGGCGCCGACGGTCGTCGAGGTGCTCGTCCTCGTCGCGGTCACGAGCGAGACGATGTAGGCGCCGACGGCGTCGCCGACGTGGACGTCCTCGATCGCCGCCTGGAGCTCGAGTAGCGTCTGCCCGTCCACGACGGGCGTCAGCTCGACCTCGTCTTCGCGCCGCTCCAGTCGGCGCGACAGCACCTCCCACTCGTCGCTCTGGCTCGGGTACCCGAACGAGATACGCAGCAAGAAGCGGTCGAGCTGCGCTTCCGGCAGTGGGTACGTGCCCTCGTACTCGATCGGGTTCTGCGTCGCGAGCACGAGGAATGGCCGCGCGAGTCGGTGGGTGACGCCCTCGATCGTCACCTGCCGCTCCTGCATCGCCTCGAGCAGGGCGGCCTGCGTCTTCGGCGGGGCGCGGTTGATCTCGTCGGCGAGCAGGAGGTTGGTGAAGATCGGGCCGGGGCGGAACTCGAAGTCGCCGTCGCGCTGGTTCCAAATCGAGGAGCCCGTCACGTCGGAGGGCATCAGGTCGGGCGTGAACTGGATCCGGTTGAAGCCGGTCTGCGTCACCTGCGCGAACGAGCGCGCGGTCAGCGTCTTCGCGAGCCCGGGGTAGTCCTCCAGCAGCACGTGCCCGTCGGCGAGCAGGCCGAGCAGCACCAGCTCGAGCGCGTCGCGCTTGCCGACGACCGCCCGCTCCACCTCGTCGAGGATCCGGCCGGCGTGCTCCTGCACCTGGGCGAGCTGCAGCGGCACCTAGAGCGCCTCCAGCGAGACGACCACGGCGCGCAGCGTGTCGAGCTCGATCCCGTGCCCGAACCTGTCGCGCGGCGGCTCGCGGTCCTCGCGCACGAGCTCCCAGGTCGCCTCACCGAGCGCGCGCCTGGCCGCCTCCGGGTTCGCATCCAGGTCGATCCCGCGTCGGGCGCGCAGCAGCTCCGAGGCGATCCGCCGCAGTGTCGGCCGCAGCCGGAAGTGGAGGTCGAACGAGGTCGTCAGCCCGAGCGTCACCTCGCGCTCGATCTTCTCGAGCTCGCCAACGCGGTTCACCCGCGCCGGGCGCCGGCGCAGCGCCGCATCGACGGGTGACGGACCCGGCTCAGGGAGCGAGCTGCGAAGCCGGGCAAGCAGCGCTGCCAGCACGAAGGCGGCGAGCAGGAGCATGTAGACGCGCACGACGACCTCGGCGCGCCCTGGCAGGACGGCGAGGGTGACGAGCAGCCCGAGCGTGAGGAAGAGCGGGAAGCGACCGAGACGCAAGGTGCGAATCACTGCGTCGCCGCCCGTTCGCGCTGTGCCTGGATCGCGGCGGCCCGCTGCTGCTCGGCGAGCGCCTTGGCCACGAGCAGATCGTCGCGCACCGTTTGGAGAGCGTCGATCGCTTCGTCCTTCATCTCGGCTCCGACGGCATGCTGCGAGAACTTAGCCCGTTCGAACAGATCCGTGAGCGTGCGGGCCGCCCTGTCTGAGACGGACAGCCCGGCGAGCATGCGGCCGAGATACTCGAGCGGTGCCTCGGCCGGCTTGCGCGGCAGGCCGTACGCCGCGAGCACGCGCTCGAGTCGCGCGTACGCAGCGATGACGGCGCGGCGCGGGTCGGGCTCCGCGCGGAGGTCGTCGAGCGACTCGTCGACGGCCAGGGCGACCGCAGCGGCGAGCTCGGATCGAAGCTCACCGCGCGCCCGCTTCCGGACCCGCCCGGCATACCACCAGGCAACCGTGGCCAGGATGATCAGCCCCATCGTCACGAGCACGGGCGCCCACGCGACTTCCGCCTCGTAGGAGGTCACCGTGGGCGAGGTGGTCGTGCCCGCCGGGGTGTTCGCCTGCCCGATCGCCTCCTCCGGCTCGATCGGCGGGGGCCGCTCCCAGTCCTGCAGCCGCCGGCCGAACAGGAGCGCAACGGTGACGAGCACGAACATCGTCCCGACCATCTCGAGCAGGCTCTTGCGCGGCGCCTTGCCCGTCTGCGCCTTCACCCTGCGGCGCAGCACGAGCAGGTAGACGAACATGACCGCTCCGGCGACGAGCGCGACGATGTACATCGTGAAGAAGACGTCGAGGAGCGCGTCGCTCGGCTTTCTCGTCGAGGCGTCGCCGGCCGACGTCGACCCGCGCGCCGCGACGGCGACGAGGACGACGGCGCCGAGAACACCCACCGCGGTCAGCAGGGCGTTGCGGGTGCGGGCGCTAGGCTCCACTTAGGGTGAGACGTCCAGCGGTGGAGGAACGTTTGCAGCGGCCCGCGGTGATGGGGATCGTCAACGTCACGCCCGACAGCTTCTCGGACGGCGGCGACCATCTCGACCCCGCTGTCGCTGCGGCGGCCGCTCGCGAGATGATCATTGCGGGCGCGGCGATCGTGGACGTCGGCGGCGAGTCGACGAGACCCGGCTCGGACGGCCGTCTCGCTCGACGAGGAGCTGCGCCGCGTCGTCCCCGTGCTGGAGCGGCTCGAGGGCGTACCGCTGTCGATCGACACCGCGAAGAGCGAGGTGGCCCGCCGCGCGCTCGCACTCGGCGCCGAGCTCGTCAACGACGTCACCGCGCTCCGCGGCGACCCCGACCTGGCCGGAGTGGTCGCGGATGCCGAGGCGTATCTCTGCCTGATGCACATGCAGGGTGAGCCTCGCACGATGCAGCTCAACCCGCGCTACGACGACGTCGCCGGAGAGGTCGCGGCCTTCCTCGAGCAGCAGCTCGCGGTCGCGGTCGAGGCCGGGCTGCCGGAGGAGCACGTCTGCCTCGACCCCGGCTTCGGCTTCGGCAAGACGCCGGCGCAGAACTTCGAGCTGCTGCGGCGCCTCGACGTGCTGCTCGCGCTCGGCCGGCCCGTTCTCGTCGGCCTCTCGCGCAAGAGCTCGCTCGGACGGCTCTTCGACCCCGAGGCGCGGACGGGCACGCTCGCCGCCTCCCTGGGCGCAGCCGTCGCCGCCTTTGACCGCGGCGCGTCGATCTTCCGTGTCCACGACGTCCGTGAGCACGTCGAGGCGCTCGCCGCGGCAGGAGCCGTATGCGGATAGAGATCTCCGGGATCACGCTGCGCGGCCTGCACGGCGTGCTCGACCACGAGCGCCGCGACGGTCAGCTGTTCAGCTTCGACGTGGTGCTCGGGCTGGACGAGCCCGCCGCGGACGACATCGACGCAACCGTGGACTACCGGGACGTCGTTGCCTGCGTCCGCGAGGTCTCGGACGGGCGGGCGTTCCAGCTGCTGGAGACGCTCGCAGCCGCGGTCGCGGACGAGCTGATGCGGCGGTTCCCGCTTTCGAGTGCGACCGTACGCGTCGGCAAGCCGGAGCTCGAGCTCGAGGGTGGCCGCGCGACCGTCACCGCCGAGCGGTGACGCGCGCCTACGTCGGCGTCGGTGCCAACCTCGGCGACCGTGAAGCGACGATCCGGGCGGCGATCACCGCGCTGCCAGGCCTCGTCGCCGTCTCGGAGCTGCGCGAGACGGAGCCGGTCGGCGTGGTCGACCAGCCCCCGTTCCTGAACGGCGCGGTCGCGCTCGAGACCGACCTCGGGGCGAGCGAGCTGCTCGAGACCCTGCTCGCGATCGAGCGCGAGCTCGGGCGCGTGCGGCGCGAGCGGTGGGGGCCGCGCACGATCGATCTCGACCTGCTTCTGTACGGCGGCGAGACGATCGACGAGCCTGGCCTGACCGTCCCGCACCCGCGCCTGCACGAGCGGCGCTTCGCGCTCGAGCCGCTCCTCGACCTCGATCCCGGGCTCTCGATTCCGGGCCGCGGGCGGGTGGAAGACCTGCTCGCAGGGCTACACTGACGCCATGTCGCATCTCGACGATCTGGACGAGTTCGAGGCCGAGCTCGAGCTCGCGCTGAAGCGCGAGTACACGGCGGTCTTCGGCCTCTTCCGCTACTGCATCCTCACCGCCGACGCGACGTATCTCTGCAACAAGCTCGACCTGCAGGTGACGCCGCAAGCGAGCTACCCGTTCTTCCACGTGCGGATGGAGGACGTCTGGGTCTGGGACAAGAACCGGCCGACGCGGATCATCCCGCGCGCCGAGGTCTATACCTCGAGCGACGTCACCGTCGAGGAGCTGCGCGGTGAGAACGACGATCCGAAGCTGACGGCCGACGCGCTCGCCGAGCGGCTCGGCGAGCGGCTCTCGACGGACGACGAGACACCCTAGGAGCGAACATGCTCCTCGCGGTCGACGTCGGCAATACGCAGACGGTGCTCGGCCTGTTCGAGGGCGAGCGGCTGGCGGACAGCTTCCGGCTCGCGACCGACCGCAGTCGCACCGGCGACGAGCTGGGCGTGACGCTCGGCTCGCTCTTCGAGCTCGAGGACGTCGACGGGATCTGCCTCTCGACCACGGTGCCCGCCCTGCAGCGTGAGTGGGAACGGGTCGCCGAGCGCTGGGCGGAGGCGCCGCTGCTGACCGTCGGCCCCGGCGTCAAGACCGGGATCCCGATCCGCTACGACGACCCGCGCGAGGTCGGGCCCGACCGGATCGTCAACGCGGTCGCGGCGAGCGAGCGCTACGGCGCGCCGTGCATCGTCGTCGACTTTGGCACCTCGACCAACTTCGACATCGTCTCGCCGCAAGGGGAGTACGTCGGCGGCGTGCTCGCGCCCGGGATCGAGGTCTCGATGGACGCGCTCTTCGCCCGTGCGGCGCGCCTCGTCAAGGTCGACTTCGCGGCGCCGCCGACGGTGATTGGCAAGACGACGGTCGGCGGCCTCCAGTCCGGCCTCGTCTACGGCTTCGCCGGCCAGGTCGACGGCATCGTCGACCGGATCAGGGAGGAGCTCGGCGTCGAAGCGCAGACCGTCGCGACCGGCGGCCTCGCCGACCTGATCGCTGCGCACGCGCGCACGCTCGACCGCGTCGACCCGCACCTGACGCTGGAGGGCCTACGGCTCGTCTGGTCGCGGAACCAGTAGCGCGGTGTCAGGCTCGTCTCTGACACCTTTACGGCGCGCAGGTGAGAAAAGCGGCGGAGGGAGACCTCCTAGCCGCCGCCGTAGATCGAGATCGGCAGGTCGAGGAGGACCTCGTCGCCCGCCGGGGTCTCCGACTCGAGCTGCTCGATCAGCTGCAGCGCTCCGGGTGCCGCGGCGAGCAGCAGCCGTTCGACCTCCTCGGTCGAGTCGAGCACGACCAGCTCCTGCTTGAAGGGGCGCGGGAAGCGGCCGCGGCCGAGGTACCAGCCGTAGAACTTCTTCAGGAAGCCGGACGCGCGCCGCTCGCCGAGCTCGCGGACGGTCTCGCGGATGAAGAGGACGAGCTCGGCGACGACGTCCTCTCGAGTCGGCTCGGCGCCGTCGCCGTCGACGATCTCGCGCAACGCCCACGGATTCCCCTGCGCGCCGCGGCCGACCATCACGGCGGCGGCTCCCGTGGTCGCCAGCACCGTCTGCGCCTTCGCACGGGAGGTGATGTCGCCGGAGGCGATCACGGGCACGTCGACGAGCGCGACGAGCTCGGCGGTGAGCGTGTGGTCGGCGGTGCCGGTGTACATCTGCTGCGCCGAGCGAGGGTGGAGCGTCAGCGTCGCCGCGCCGGCGTCCACCAGCTGCGGCCCAACTTCGAGGCACGTGCGGGAGCCGTCACGCAGCCCGCGGCGCATCTTCACGCTGACCGGGACGTCGACGGCATGCGCCACCGCCTCGACGATCGCCGCCGCCCGTGCGGGCTCGTCGAGGAGCGTCGCGCCCGCTCCGGTCTTCGTCACCTTGCGGACGGGGCAGCCGAAGTTGATGTCGACGAGGTCGGCGCCGGCCGCCTCCACCATCCGCGCCGCGTCCGCCATCGTCCGCGGCTCGGAGCCGAAGATCTGAATCGCCAGCGGGTGCTCGTCGGCGGCCACCCGGAGGTAGCCGAGCGTCTTCTCGTTGCGGTGCTCGATCCCGGCGCAGCTGACCATCTCCGAGCAGACGAGACCGGCGCCGAAACGGCGTCCCTGGCGGCGAAATGCCTGCACGCTGACCCCCGCCATCGGCGCGAGCACGAGCCGCGTGGGGATCTCCACGTCACGGATGTGCCAGCTTTCGCGCAGGTCGACTTTCATGGTTTGTGGATCGTACTCGCAGGTATTGACCCCATCCGGTCGTGCCGCTACCATTCCGGCCCGCGTCGGCGCGTTACCGCCGGCTTTTGTCTTAGGAGGCACGTTGAAGGAAGTCATTCTCACGCCCGAGGGCTACGAGAAGCTGAAGCAGGAGATCGAGGTGCTCTCGACCGAGAAGCGCCGCGAAGTCGCGGACCGGATCCGCACCGCACGTGAGTTCGGCGACATCACCGAGAACGCCGAGTACGACGACGCCAAGAACGAGCAGGCGATGCTCGAGCACAAGATCGCCCAGCTCGAGGAGCGGCTCCTGAACGCGCGCGTGATCCAGAAGCGCGATGTCGACCTGAGCGTCGTCTCGGTGGGGGCGAAGGTCAAGCTGCGCGACGTGGACGCGAAGCGCACCGACGAGTACTTCATCGTCGGCTCGGCCGAGGCGAATCCCGCCGAGCTCAAGCTTTCGAACGAGTCGCCGGTCGGCAAGGCGATCATCGGCAAGAAGAAGGGCGAGACCGTCGAGGTCTCGACGCCGCGCGGCTCGCTGAAGTACAAGATCCTCGACATCGCAGCGGCGTAGGCTTCCGAGCCATGTTGCCGAAGCGCTTTCCCGACCGGGATCAGATTGCCGCGGTCCGGGACGTCGCGGAGCAGCTCGAGGCCGGCGCCACCGACGAATCGACGACGTTCCGGCTCGCGGGCCGCGTGCTCGCGCGGCGCGAGATGGGGAAGATCACCTTCCTCGACCTCGTCGACCGCAGCGGGCGGATCCAGCTGCTCGCCGGCAAGGTCGACGTCGATCTCGGCGACATCGTCGGCGTCTCCGGCAACCCGGCCAAGTCGCGGCGCGGCGAGCCCTCGCTGCAGGTCGTCGAGTTCGAGCTGCTGGCGAAGAACCGCGCGCCGCTGCCCGACACCTTCCACGGTCTCACCGACGTCGAGCAGCGCTACCGCAAGCGCTATCTCGACCTGCTGATGAACGAGGAGACGCGTGCGGACTTCCTCACCCGCAGCCGTGTCGTCGCGGCGATCCGGCGCCACCTCGACGCGGCCGGGTTCGTCGAGGTCGAGACGCCCGTGCTGCAGCCGCGTTACGGCGGCGCCTTCGCGGAGCCGTTCGTCACGCACTGGAACTACCTCGAGCAGGACTTCTACCTCCGGATCGCGACCGAGCTCTACCTGAAGCGGCTGATCGTGGGCGGGCTCGAGCGCGTCTACGAGATCGGCAAGGACTTCCGCAACGAGGGGATCTCGTACAAGCACTCGAACGAGTTCACGATGCTCGAGTGGTACGAGGCCTATGCCGACTACAACGACGCGATGGTGCGGATCGAGCGGCTCGTCGAGGCGGTCGCACTGGAGGTGACGGGGACGACGACGACAACGTTCCGCGGGCACGAGCTCGACCTCAAGGCACCCTGGCGCCGGCTCCGCTTCACCGACTCGCTCGCCGAGCACGAGCTCTGGATCCGCGGCGAGGCCGAGCTGCGCGCCGCGTTGAACGAGCGCGGCGTCGACACGAACGCCGACAAGGACTGGGCGCAGCTCGTCGACCACGCCTTCAGCTTCTACGTCGAGCCGGCCCTGATCGAACCGACGATCGTCCACGACTACCCGATCGAGATCTCGCCGTTCGCGCGCACGACCGACGGCGACGAGACGCTGACCGAGCGCTTCGAGTACTTCGCCGGCGGGATGGAGCTCGGCAACGCCTTCTCGGAGATCAACGACTCCGAGGAACAGCAGGACCGGTTCCGGCGCCAGTCGGAGCTCGTCGGCGGCGAGCAGGAGGACCCCGACTACGTCGAGGCCCTCTCCTACGGGATGCCGCCGACCGGGGGGCTCGGCCTCGGGATCGACCGGCTCGCGATGCTGCTGACCGGGCGGGAGACGATCCGCGACGTGATCCTCTTCCCGGCGCTGAAGGAACGCTCCTAGGCGGATGTCCGCCGAGCTATCGAGGACGTCTTCGGGCCCCTGATCGAGCGCACCCGCTAGACGGCCGGGGGCAGCCCCACCCGGGTGGGATTCTGGTCGCGAGGGATGCGTCCGATACGATGGGGCCAGACCTTCGACCCGGAGGGTCGATGAGCGTCCCTCCGGAACCGATTCGGAAGGAGGGTCGAGAGGTTGTTCGAGCGATTCACAGAACGGGCTCGCCAGGTCGTCGTCCTCGCGCAAGACGAGGCCCGCGCCCTCAAGCACAACTACATCGGCACCGAGCACATTCTCCTTGGACTGCTGCGCGAGGAGGAAGGGCTTGCGGCGCGGGTGCTCGAGTCGCTCGATATCACCGTGGAAGAAGTGCGTGCGCAGGTCGCACGCATCGTCGGCCAGGGTGACGAGGTGACCACGGGCCAGATCCCGTTCACGCCGCGCGCGAAGAAGGTTCTCGAGCTGGCGCTGCGCGAAGCGCTCTCGCTCGGACACAACTACATCGGCACCGAGCACATCCTGCTCGGGCTCGTGCGTGAGAACGAGGGCGTCGCCGCGCGGATCCTGCTCGACTTCGACGCCGACGCCGAGAAGATCCGCAACGAGATCATCCGCATGCTCTCCGGCCCCGGTCGGCGTCAGCAGGGCTCCGGCGGAGGCTCCGGCGAAAAGGCGAAGAGCTCGAAGCTGCTCGACCAGTTCGGCCGCAACCTGACCAAGGCGGCGACGGACGGAAAGCTGGATCCCGTCGTCGGGCGCCAGAACGAGATCGAGCGCGTGATGCAGATCCTCTCACGCCGTCAGAAGAACAACCCGGTGCTGATCGGCGAGCCGGGCGTCGGCAAGACCGCGGTGGTCGAGGGACTCGCGAACCGGATCTCCACCAACCAGGTCCCCGAGCTGCTGAAGAACAAGCAGATCTACACGCTCGACCTGGCCGCCCTCGTCGCCGGCTCGAAGTACCGCGGTGAGTTCGAGGAGCGCCTGAAGAAGGTGATGAAGGAGATCATGCAGCGGGGCGACATCATCCTCTTCATCGACGAGCTCCATAACCTCGTCGGCGCCGGAGCGGCCGAGGGCGCGATCGACGCGGCCTCGATCCTGAAGCCGGCGCTCGCACGCGGCGAGCTGCAGACGATCGGCGCGACGACCCTGGACGAGTACCGGAAGTATCTCGAGCGCGACGCCGCGCTCGAGCGCCGCTTCCAGCAGGTTCGCGTCGAGGAGCCGACGATCGACGACACGGTGCAGATCCTGCGCGGCCTCCGCGACCGCTACGAGGCGCACCACCGCTGCCAGATCTCCGACGACGCGCTCCGCGCCGCCGCCGTGCTGGCCGACCGCTACATCCAGGACCGGCACCTGCCGGACAAGGCGATCGACCTGATCGACGAGGCAGGCTCGCGCCTGCGGATCAAGACGATGACGGCGCCGCCGCGCTACCGCGAGCTCGAGGACGAGATCGAGCGGGTGCGCACCGACAAGGAGAACGCGATCGAGGCGCAGGAGTTCGAGAAGGCCGCGTCGCTGCGCGACAAGGAGCGCAAGCTGACCCAGAAGAAGAAGGAGCTGGAGGAGAACTGGCGCACGGAGGAGTCCGAGGAGCAGCCCGAGGTCGGCGAGGACGAGATCGCGGACATCGTCTCGATGTGGACGGGGATCCCGGTCTTCAAGCTGACCGAGGCCGAGTCGCAGAAGCTGATCCGGATGGAGGACGAGCTGCACAAGCGCGTGATCGGCCAGCACCAGGCGATCGTCGCCGCCTCGAAGGCGATCCGCCGCGCCCGCGCGGGGATCAAGGATCCGAAGCGACCGACCGGCTCGTTCATCTTCCTCGGCCCGTCCGGCGTCGGCAAGACGGAGCTCGCGCGCACGCTCGCCGAGTTCCTCTTCGGCGACGAGGACGCGATGATCCAGGTCGACATGTCGGAGTACATGGAGAAGCACTCCGTGTCCCGGCTCGTCGGCTCGCCCCCGGGCTACGTCGGCTACGACGAGGGCGGCCAGCTGACGGAGGCGGTCCGGCGGAAGCCGTACTCGGTGCTCCTGCTCGACGAGATCGAGAAGGCGCACCCGGACGTCTTCAACATCCTGCTCCAGATCCTGGAGGAGGGAAAGCTGACCGACTCGCAGGGCCGCAAGGTCGACTTCCGGAACGCGATCGTGATCATGACGTCGAACATCGGCGCCGGACAGATCGCGAAGAACCAGACGCTCGGCTTCTCGATCGGCGACGAGCACGGGCTCAGCTACGACGAGATGAAGGGCCGCGTCACCGGCGAGCTGAAGAAGGTCTTCCGGCCCGAGCTGCTGAACCGGATCGACGAGATCATCGTCTTCCACAAGCTCGAGAAGGAAGAGATCCTCACGATCGTCGACCTGCAGCTGAAGCGGCTGCGGGAGCAGATGGCGACGTACGAGGTCGCAATCGACCTCACGGACGCAGCGAAGGAGGTGCTCGTCGAGCAGGGCTTCGACCCGGCGATGGGTGCCCGGCCGCTGCGCCGCGCGATCCAGCGCTTCATCGAGGATCCGCTTGCCGACTTCGTCCTCGGCCGCGAGCTCAACCCCGGCTCGACGATCGTCGTCGACAAGAAGGAGGAGCTCACCGGCGAGGAGGGCGAGTCGCTCGTCGACATCAAGATCGTCGAGGGCGAGCCGCGCGCCGCGAAGGTGACGGTGCCGCCCGAGGAGCCGGCCAGGCCCGACGAGGCTCCGGCAGACGAGGAGTAACCGTTCGAGAGGCCGCCGCAAGGCGGCCTCTCTCGTTCTAGCCGGCGACGCCTACATCCTCGAGAACCCCGTCCGCGCCGGAATCGTGAAGAAGGTCGAACACTGGCCGTGGTCGGGACTCGAGACGCTGCGTCCCCGTGACGAAGCCGACACGCTTTCGACACCGACCCTGCACATCCCCGTCCGCCTCGCTGGCTAGCCTCGACCCGATGGCCAAGGCAGCAGTCAACTTCGCCTGCACCGAGTGCGGCTACGCCGCCGGGCGCTGGTTCGGCAAGTGCCCCGGCTGCAACGCCTTCGGCTCGCTGGTCGAGGAGACGCCGGCCGCGTTGAAGTCGACGGCGGCCGCGAAGCCGCTCCTGCGCCTCGTCGACGTCAACGCCGAGGAGGCGAAGCGGATCTCGACCGGCATCCCCGAGCTCGACCGCGTCCTCGGCGGCGGCCTCGTTCCGGCGAGCCTCGTCCTCGTCGGCGGCGAGCCGGGCGTCGGCAAGTCGACGCTGCTCCTCAGCGCACTCGGGGCGATCTCGGCTGCGGGCCGCCGCGCGCTCCTCGTCACCGGCGAGGAGTCGACGGCGCAGGTGAAGCTTCGCGCCGCCCGGCTCGGCGGCACGGAGAGCGTCGAGATCCTGGCCGAGACGGAGCTCGATGCGGTCTGCGCGACGCTCGAGCGCGAGCGACCCGACGTCTGCGTGATCGACTCGATCCAGACGCTGTACGCCGCGGAGATGAGCTCCGCGCCCGGCTCGGTCGGCCAGGTCCGAGAGGCCGCCGGCCGCCTGCTGCGGGTCGCGAAGGAGCAGAGCGTCGCCACGATCCTCGTCGGCCACGTGACGAAGGACGGTGCCGTGGCAGGCCCACGTGTGCTCGAGCACCTCGTCGACTGCGTGCTCCAGTTCGAGGGCGACCGCTACCACGCCCATCGCGTTCTCCGTGCGACCAAGAACCGCTTCGGCTCGACGAACGAGCTCGGCGTCTTCGAGATGACGGCCGAGGGCTTGATCGGCGTCCCCGACCCCTCCGCGCTGTTCGGCAAGACGCTTCCGGGCGAGGTCGGCGCCGCGGTCGCCTGCGCGCTCGAGGGCACGCGGCCGATCCTGCTCGAGATCCAGGCGCTCGTTGCGCCGACCGACCTGGCGATGCCCCGGCGTGTCGCCACCGGCGTCGACCCGAAGCGCCTCGCGATGATCGTCGCCGTGCTTGCGCGCCACGCCGCTGTCCCGCTCGGGACCGCCGATGTCTTCGTCAACGTCGCGGGTGGGCTCCGGATCGACGAGCCCGGCGCCGACCTCGCGATCGCGCTCGCAATCGCGTCGGCGCAGCGCGGTGCACCGGTCCGCGAGGGGATCGCCGTCTTCGGCGAGATCGGCCTCACCGGCCGTCTGCGGACGGCGGCGCAGTCGGAGCGCCGACTCGAGGAGTGCGCCAAGCTCGGGATCGTCGCGGTGGTCGCACCCGAGGGAACGCGCAGCCGCTCGAAGATCAGAGTCTCCGCCTCGGCGACGCTCAGGGACGCGCTTCGCGCCGGGCTCGAGAGCCGGGAGGAAAACCCCCGCAAAACGGGATAATCCCCGAAAACAAGGCGTTTTCCAGGGATTTCTGCTAGACTGGCTTCCTTCCGCCGGTGAGCTCTCGAGCCCGCCGGCTTCTTCACGGTACAGACGATTTAGGGGAGGCTGGCTTGTTCGACGTTGGCGACAAGGTGGTGTATCCGCACCACGGCGCAGGCACGGTCGTGAAAAAGGAGAAGCGCGAGGTCTTGGGTCAGACGCGCGAGTACCTCACGATCCAGATCCTGCACAACGACATGACGGTGAACGTTCCCGTCGAGAATGCGGAGCAGGTCGGACTGCGGACAGTGATCGACGAGGACCTGGTGAACACCGTCGTCAAGGCTCTCACCGCAGGTGAGTCGGAGATGCCGAAGAACTGGAACCGCCGCTTCAAGCACAACCGCGACAAGATGAAGACCGGCGACATCTTCGAGCTTGCCGAGGTCGTCAAGAATCTCTCCCTGCGCGACCATGAGAAGGGTCTCTCGACCGGCGAGAAGCAGATGTTCGTGAAGGCGAAGAAGATCCTCGCCTCAGAGCTGATGTATGCCAAGGCGGTCGACGAGGAAGAAGCGGCGGAGTGGCTCGAGGGCGTGCTGGCCGGCAACGGCGAGAAGCCGAAGAAGAAGAGCAAGGCGAAGGCCGCCGCGGCCACTGCCTAGGCGGGAACGGCGGGAGATCGGCTGTGCCGCCGAGACCGCGCTGCTCGCCCCGATGCGGCGTCCTCAGTCGCGTCGATAGCTTCGGCTATCGGCGCTCCCTGCGTCCTTGCCTCGGAACGAGCATCACGGCCTCGGCGACGAGCGACATCCCGCCGCTCCCGCCTGGCGTCGGAGCATGAGCGTCTGGGCTCTCCTCGTCGCTGCGGGGACGGGAGAGCGGCTGGGCGAGGAGCGGCCGAAGGCGTTCGTCGGGCTCGGCGAGCTGCCCTTGCTCGCGGAGCCTTTGCGCCGCCTCGACGAGTCGGAGTGGATCGAGGCGATCGTCGTCGCCGTACCGGAGGGCTGGGAGGAGCCGGCGATCCTGCTCGCCGAGGAGCTCTCCGCGACCAAGGTGGTCGCCGCGGTGACCGGCGGAGCCACCAGGGCGGAGTCCGTTCGGGCCGCGCTCGGAGAAGTTCCGGACGACGCCCTCGTGGCGCTCGTGCACGACGCCGCGCGGCCGCTCGTCACCGACGCCGTGATCGAGCGCGTACTCGCGCCGCTCGCCGAGGGCTGGGACGGGGTCGTACCCGGCCTCGCGCTCGCGGACACCGTCAAGTCGGTCGACGGCGATCGCGTCGTCGCCACGCTCGCCCGTGAGAAGCTCGTCGCGGTGCAGACGCCGCAGGCTTTCCCCCTCACGACGCTTCGCGCTGCCTATGCCGGCGAGCTCGACGCGGCGACGGATTGCGCCTCGCTCGTCGAAGCGCGCGGCGGCCGCGTCACCTGGGTCGAGGGCGACCCGCGGCTGCTGAAAGTGACCACGCGGGCCGACCTGGAGCTCGTCTCGTCGTGGCTCTGAAGGCGGTCGTGTTCGACGTCGGCGAGACGCTCGTGGACGAGACGGGCATGTGGGAGCGGGCCGCCGCTGCCGCCGGCGTGCCCGCCTTCACCTTGATGGGCGTGCTCGGCGGGCTGGCCGCGCGCGGCGAGCACCACTCTCGCGCGTGGGCGCTGCTCGGGATCGACCAGCCTGCGTCCGCGTGGGACGCGGACGACCTCTACCCCGATGCGCTGCCGTGCCTCGAACGGCTTCGCGATCGAGGCCTGATCGTCGGCGCGGCCGGTAACACGCCAGCTGCCACCGAAGAGCTGCTGCGCGAGCACGTGGAGCTGGTCGGCTCGTCCGAAGGTTGGAGGATCGAGAAGCCCGCACCGGAGTTCTTCGACCGAATCGTCGACGAGAGCGGCTTCCGCGCGCACGAGATCGCGTACGTCGGCGACCGCGTCGACAATGACATCGGACCCGCGCTCGCGGCCGGAATGGTCGCCGTCCACGTGCGCCGCGGCCCCTGGGGACACCTGCACGAGCCTCCGCCCGCTGCGCTTCGCGTGTCCTCGCTGGACGAGCTCCCGGAGGCTCTCGGTGTCTGAGCTCCGGATCGGCATCGGCGTCGACGCGCATGCGCTCGAGGACGGCGTTCCGCTCGTGCTCGGGGGCGTGGCGATCGACCATCCGCGCGGGCTCGCCGGGCACTCGGACGGCGACGTGATCGCGCATGCGCTGACCGACGCCGTGCTGGGCGCCGCCGGGCTCGGCGATATCGGCTCGCTGTTCCCATCCGGGGATCCGCGCTGGGAGGGAGCCGACTCCCTCGACCTGCTCCGAGACGCCTACGCGGAGGTGCGCGCCGCGGGCTTCGTGCTCGTCAACGCCGACTGTGTCCTGATCGGCGAGGAGCCGCGCATCGCTGCCCACCGCGAGGAGATGCGCCGCCGCCTGGCGGCCGTGCTCGAGGCCGGGCCCGAGTGCGTGAACGTCCGTGCGACGACCACCGACCGGCTCGGCTTCACCGGCCGCGACGAAGGGCTCGCGGCCGAGGCGGTCGCCCTGCTGGAGCGGGTCTGAGGCTCTACTCCTACGCGGAGCGGCCCGAGCTGCTTGGTCGCCGCGGCGAGCTTGGCGCCGCCTGGGACGAGTTCATGTACCACGATGCCGTCGCGAGCGTGCACTGGGATCGCCAGTACGAGGAGTTCCCCGACCTGCAAGTCTTTCTGCTCGACGAGGACGACCGGCTGCTCGCCGAGTCGAATGCCGTTCCGATCCCGTTCGGGCCGACCGAGCTGCCGGACGACGGCTGGGACGCCGCACTCGGGCAGGCGACGGCCGACGGAGCGAAGGCGGTCTCGGCGATCGCGATCACGATCGGCGTCGAAGAGCGCGGCAAGGGCTTGAGCCGGACGATGCTCGCCGGCATGCGCGACGCGGTCGCCGCGCGGGGGCTGTCGGATCTCGTGGCGCCGGTCCGCCCGAGTCAGAAGCACGTCTATCCGCTGGCGCCGATGGAGCGCTACGTCGCATGGCGCCGCGAGGACGGCAAGCTCCTCGACGCCTGGCTGCGTACGCACGAGCAGGCGGGGGCCGAGATCGTCAAGGTCGCGCCGACCTCGATGCGGATCACCGGCTCGGTCGGGGACTGGGAGAGCTGGACCGGCCTACGCTTCCCCGACAGCGGCAGCTACGTCGTGCCGGGCGCGCTCGTTCCGGTCGAGATCGACCGCGAGCACGACGAGGGCGTGTACGTCGAGCCCAACGTCTGGATGCACCACCGCCTCTAGGCGGGCAGACGCACGAGCTCACCGGCCCGTTCGACCAGGCCGTCGCGCAGCAGCGACTCGACGGCTTCGTGATCGACCGCGGTCAGCCGCTGCGGCTGGTCGGCGACGAGGCGCAGCAGCGCCGCCCGTCGCTGCCGGAACGACCCCTCGAAGCGGGACTGCTTGCGCAGCGGCTCGTAGCGGCGCCCGCGTGAGGGGCAACGCTCGGCGAGCGGGCAAGCGTCGCAGCGCGGGATGCGCGCCAGGCAGACGGTGGCGCCGAGGTCGAAGAGCGCCTGCAGCGCCTCGGGCCTGAAGGCGTGGCCGGTCCGCTCCTGGATCCGGGCGACGTTGGTGTCGACCGGGAGGACTGGCTCGCCGTACGCCTGGTTGCGGATCGCGGCGGCGGTGTACGGACCGATACCCGGAAGCTCGGTCAGTTCGTCCGGCCATCCGTCGGCAGCGACGACCTGCGCGGCGCGGTGGAGGCTGACCGCGCGCCGGTTGTAGCCGAGGCCCTGCCACTCTCGGATCACCTCGGCGGGCGAAGCTGCGGCCAGCGCCGTCGGAGTCGGCCAGCGCTCGAGCCAGGCGAGCCAGCGTGGGATCACGCGCTCGACCTGCGTCTGCTGCAGCATCACCTCCGAGACGAGGATCGCGTACGGATCACTGGTGTGGCGCCAGGGTAGATCCCTCCCGTTTTGGCTAAACCAAGCCAGAAGCAGCGCCTCCACCGGCCGAAGCCTAGACGAGCACCCGGCTGCCGGGAGCGGCGAGATCGGGCCGTGCAAACAGCCATGCGAACCTGTGCACGTCACCGTGCGTCCAGCGCCGGCCGCCCTGCGCCGTGCGGGTGGAGCGGCCCGGAGGCCGCCCCACCCGCGAGTCGAGTGCTACTTGACTGCGCTCGATCCCCGGAATGCGGGGTCGTACTTGCCGTTTGCGTTGCCCTTGTCGGTGCCTTGCACCGCTGAGGTGGTCATCGCGAACGTCCAGATCGCCCTCGATGTCGGGGAGCATCCAGTCAACGCAATCTGAGATTTCCCTGTGAAAGTGCAGATCCGGCTCTCATGTCCATTCCATCGGCGTCTCGTACGTTTCAGCTGCCAAGCTGGAAGAGAGGGGAGAAGGGATGACGAACCGACGTATGACGATTGCCGCTGGCGTCGGCGTGCTCGCCGCGGCCGCGCTCGGCGGAGCCGCGATCGCCGGGGCCGGTCGTGTGTTCGACGATGAGCCGCCGCTCGAGGGCAGCGAGCTTGCGAAGGCCTCTGCTGCTGCGCTGAAGGCGACTGGCGGCGGCACCGTCAACGAGACCGAGCGCGACGCGGAGAAAGGCGCGACGTACGAGGTCGAGGTGACGAAGCCCGACGGTTCGACCGTCGACGTGCGGCTCGACGCCTCGTACGGCGTCGTCGCGATCGACTCCGATTCGGAGCAGGCGGACGACGGAGACGGGGAAGAGTAGAGCGCGTCCGAGCGCGAAGCGGCGACCGTAGACTCAATGCATGTCTACGCGAGTTCGCTTCGCGCCGAGCCCGACGGGCTCGCTGCACCTCGGCAGCGCCCTGTCGGCGGTTGCGAACCGGCGCCGCGGCGACTGGCTGCTCCTGCGGATCGACGACACCGACCGCTCCCGCGAGGTCGACGGAGCCTTGGAGGCGATCATCGCGGACCTCGAGTGGCTCGGGCTACCGTGGAACGAAGGGCCAGCCCGCCAGACCGAACGAGCGGAGCGGCACCGCGAGGCGGCGCTCGGCGTCGGCGAACCCGACGACGACGGCTCGATCCGCTTCCGGGGCATGACCCTGCTCCGCCCCGACGGGTCGCCCACGTACCACCTGGCAAGCGTCGTCGACGACCACGACTTCGAGATCACCCACGTCGTCCGCGGTGCGGACCATCGGTCGAATACCGAGCTGCAGCACGAGCTTTCGCGGGCGCTCGGCTTCGAGCCACCGCAATACGTCCATCACGGGCTGTTGCTCGGCCCCGACGGGAAGAAACTGTCGAAGCGCGAGGGAGCGCCAACGCTCGAGCAATACCGGAACGCCGGCGTCCCGGCGGAGGCGCTGCGGGCGTACCTCGAGGAGCTGGGCGAGCCGGCGCACGACGTGCATCTCGACGAGCCGCGGATCCGCCGGCTCGCGATCGACGCGATCGGGGCGCTCTCGGACGAGGAGCTCGCCGCGCGAGCAGGGGCGCCGCCGCAGTTCGCCCGCGCACTCCGCGGAGCGCGCGATCTCGTCGAGGCGCGCGCGATGGCGGCGGCGATCCTGGAGCCGCAGCAGGTCACACTCTCCGAGGAGGCGCGGCCGACGCTCGCCCGATTCGCCGAGCTGCGCGCGAGTGGGCTGGACGGGAAGGACATCGTCCGCGAGTTGAAGGCCGCCGGCGGGGACCTGAAGGCGCTGCGGCTCGCGTTGACCGGAGCGGAGCGGGGGCCGGAGCTCTGGGCCGTGATCGCCGCGCTCCCCGAGGACGAGGCGCTGAGGCGGGTCGATGCGGCTCTATAGCACCCTCGCTCGCGGCCCCGTCGAGTTGCCGGAGCCGCCCGGGCCGATCGGCATGTATGTCTGCGGGCCGACCGTCTACGCCCGCGCCCACATCGGCAACGCGCGCCCGTACGTGATCGCCTGCTGGTACAAGCGCTGGCTTCGCGGGCGGGGCTATGACGTCACGCTCGTGCACAACATCACCGACGTCAACGACAAGATCTACGAGGCGGCTCCCGGCGCGAGCGCCGAGCGGGCGCGCCAGGCGACCGAGTGGTACCTCGAGGACACCGGCCGTTTCGGGCTCGACGAGGTCGACCACTGGCCGAAAGTGACCGAGTCGATGGACGGGATCGTCGCGTTCATCGCCGACCTCGTCGAACGCGGCCACGCCTACGACGTGGACGGAGACGTCTACTTTCGCGTCGCAGGCTGGGCCGACTACGGGCGGCTCTCTGGCCAGAAGCCCGATCAGGTCGAGGAGCAGGAACCGAATCCACGCAAGGATGACCCGCGCGACTTCGCGCTCTGGAAGGCCAACAAGCCCGACGAGGACACCGCCTGGGAGTCGCCGTGGGGGCGCGGCCGGCCGGGGTGGCACATCGAGTGCTCGGCGATGGCCGAGCAGCTGCTCGGCTCCGTCTTCGAGATCCACGGCGGCGGGCTCGACCTCGTCTTTCCCCACCACGAGAACGAGCTGGCGCAATCTCGTGCCCGCGGGCACGAGTTCGCGAAGATCTGGATGCACAACGGGATGCTCCGCTTCACCGGCGAGAAGATGTCGAAGTCGGTCGGGAACGTGGAGACGATCGCGGAGGTGCTCGATCGTTGGGGACGCGAGACGACGCTGCTCTTCTTCCTCACCGCGCACTGGCGGAGCCCGATCGATTTCTCCGCGGAGCGTATGGCTGCTGCGGAGGCGCGCGCCGACGGCCTGCGCGAGGTCTTCCGCAACGCGTCGGAGCCTGCCGCGCCCGACGCGTGGAAGCGACTCGAGGCCGTACTCGACGACGACTTCTCCACGCCCGCGGCGCTCGCCCTCATGCACGAGTGGCGCGACCACGGCCTGCTCCGGCGGGCGCTCGACGTCTTCGGCCTCGGCGGTCTCGCCGACGAGGCCGAGGCGCCGGCGGCCGTGCACGTCCTGGCGGCCGGACGCCAGGAAGCGCGCGCGGCGAAGGACTTTGCCCTCGCCGACGAGCTGCGGGAGCAGATCGAAGCGGCGGGCTGGGAGGTGCGCGACGACTCGGGCAGCTACCGGCTCGTTCCCCGGCGGTGACCCGCGAGCAGGTCTACGGTCGCCGGCCCGTGCGCGAGGCGCTCCGCGGCCGGCGTGAGGTGCTCGAGCTGTGGGCGACAGAGCGCGCGGTCGCGGCCGAACCGTGGCTGCGGGACGGCCCGCGCGTCCAGATCAAGCCGGATCGGGAGATCGGCGAGGCCGCAGGTACCCGCGACCACCAGGGCGTGCTCGCGTGGACGGAGCCCTACCGCTACGCGGACGCTCACGAGCTGGCGCGCGAGGAGCGGCCGCTCCTCGCGTGCCTCGACCAGGTCACCGACCCGCGCAACCTCGGCGCCGTTGTGCGCAGTGCCGAGGGTGCCGGCGCCACCGGAGTCGTCGTCCCCGCGCACGGCTCGGCGATGGTGACGGCCGCCGTGGCGCGGGCATCCGCAGGGGCGGTCGAGCACCTGCCAGTGGCGGTCGTGCCGAACCTCGCGCGCTACCTGAACGAGATCAAGCGCGGAGACCTCTGGATCTACGCTGCCGCTGCCGACGCGGAGCAGGACCTTTGGCAGGCCGATCTCACCGGCGGGCTCGCACTCGTCTTCGGCGCCGAAGGGAAGGGCGTCAGGCCGCTCGTCCGCCGCGCCTGCGACGCGGCGATCTCGATCCCACTCGCGGGCCGAGTCGAGTCGCTCAACGTCAGCGTGGCCGCGGCCCTCTTCCTGTATGAAGCCCGCCGGCGCCGCAATGGCTGACCCGACCCTGTATCTCTTCGACGGCCACAACCTCCTGCACGCGGGCGGGTACGCCGACCAGCGGGAGCTGACCGACACGCTCGCCTCCTTCGTCGCGCTGCGCGGCGCCCGCGGCTTTCTCGTCTGGGACGGCGTCGGCGTCGATGCGGAGCTGGGGCGGCTGTCCGTCCGCTTCGCCCCGCACGCGGACGCCGTGCTGGAACGCCTGGCGGCCGAGTTCCGCGACAGCGAGGTCGTCTGTCTCGTCTCCTCCGACTTTGCGGTCCGCGGCACGTCCGGGCAAGAGGTGCAGAAGCGCTCCTCCAGCACGTTCGTCGCCGAGCTGCAGCAGCCACGCCATCGGGAGTCGCATGGCTCCACGCTTCGCGACACGCTTGACGATGAGACGCGCGAGCGGCTGGAACGGCTCCGCCGCGGCGAGTCGTAGCTCCCGACGCGAACATACGTTCCTAGCAGAATCGGTCCATTGCAATCTCCTTGTAACTTGCGCGCAAGCTTGCTATCTTCTGCCTCAACCTCAGGGTGAGAGTTGAGTGTCCGGCACGGCGGACACCGCCGCTCTCTCCCGCCCAATCCAGGGAGAACGCGAATGTCCGCTCAGACCGCCACCGCGGCCAAGTCGGCCCAAAAGGCTCAACGAGAGCTTGAGGATCTGCAGCTGGTGATGAAGGCCCGGAACGGCAGCACGGCCGCGCTCGACACCCTGATGCGCCGCTACAACGGCTTCGTCCGGCTCAAGGCGAGCTCCTATTTCCTCGCCGGCGGCGACTCCGAGGACCTCGTCCAGGAGGGGCTCGTCGGCCTCTACAAGGCCGTACGAGACTTCCGCGCCGACAAGGAGACGTCGTTTCGCAGCTTCGCCGAGCTCTGCGTGACGCGGCAGATCATCACCGCGATCAAGACCGCGACCCGCTTCAAGCACCAGCCGCTGAATCAGTACATCTCCTTCAGCCACACGCCTGCCGGCCAGGAGTCCGACGGCGAGTGCACGCTCGGCGACGCGCTCCCCGGCCCGTCGACGAACGACCCGTCGGTCTGCGTGATCTCGACCGAGGAGCTGCAGAGCCTCGTCTTCACGCTCGGCACCGGCCTGTCGCCGCTCGAGTCCGACGCGCTGCGCTGCTACCTCGAGGGGCTCTCGTACGAGGAGATGGCCGACGAGTTGGGCTGCGACTGCAAGACGATCGACAACGCGCTCCAGCGGGTCAAGCGCAAGATCCTCGCCCACCAGAAGACACGCGAGGTCCTGAACTAGCGGGAGTACCATGTCCGGCGCCCGTGCCGGAGTAGCTCAGCTGGTAGAGCAACTGCCTTGTAAGCAGTAGGCCGTGGGTTCGAGTCCCGCCTCCGGCTCCACGAACGACTGAAGCCCCGCCCCCTCCGTTGCCAGGGGGCGGGGCTTCGCGGTTTCGCGAGGGTTACGCCGCTGCGGGAGCGACAGGCGCCTCGGGTGCCTGCTCGTGCTCGAGGCGGGGAAGCCACCCGAGCCAGTTCGGCAGGTACCAGTTGCGATCGCCGAGCAGCTTCATCGTGGCGGGCAGGAGCACCGCGCGGATGAGGGTTGCGTCGATCAGGATGGCGGCCGCAAGGCCGATACCCATCTCCTTCATGTCGATCACCGGCAGCAGGGCGAACACCGAGAAGGTGCCGACCATGACGACTGCGGCGCTGGTGACGACACCTGCCGTCGACTTGATCCCGTGGGCGACGGCTTCGTCGTTCGAGAGCCCGCGGTCAAAGGCCTCGCGGATGCGGCTCAGGACGAAGACGTGGTAGTCCATCGAGAGCCCGAAGAGGATCACGAACAGGAACATCGGCAACCAGGGCGTGATGCCCCCGTTCGACTCGAAGTTGAGCAGGTTCTCGCCCCAGCCCCACTGGAAGACGGCGACGAGGATGCCGTACGCCGCTCCGACGGAGAGCAGGTTGAGCAGGATCGCCTTGAGCGCGACGACGATCGAGCGGAACGAGACCAGCATGATCAGGAAGGCGAACAGGAGCACGAAGCCGAAGACGAGCGGCGCGGTCGTCGCCATCTTCGCTTCCCAGTCCTTATCCAGCGCGGTCGTGCCGGTGACGGCGTATTCGACGCCCTCCACCTCTCCGAGCGTGCTCGGCAGCAGGTCCTCGCGCAGCGTTGCGAGAGCGGCCTGCGACTTGTCGTCTGTGCTCGTGCCCGCGAGCGGGATCGAGAGCTGGGCGACGGTGCTGTCCCGGTTGACCTCGAGCTCGATCGGGCCCTTCATCTGGCCGGACGCGAGCGCGTCCTGCTTCAGCTCGACGATCGCATCCTGCACGGCAGGAGTGCGGACGTCATCGGCCTTGATCGCGATCACGGCCGGGTCGTTGCCGCCCGGGAAGGCGGCGTCGAACTTCTTCAGCGGCTCGACCTCCGGGATGGAGATGTCGTCGACGCCCGTCGTGGCCGTGTTCAGGGAGAGCGCGGGGATGGTCAGGACGATCAGGACGGCGCCCGCGGCGACAGCCGAGACGACCGGATGCCGGAGCACGCGGTCGAGGACTGCGCCCCAGAAGCGGCTTTCGCCGTTTTTGCTGCGAAGCCGGTGCACGAACGGGATGCGGCCCTTCTCGACCTTGTCGCCGAGCCTGCCAAGCAGTGCGGGCAGGACGGTGAGCGAGCCGATCATCGCGACGGCGACGACCATCATCGTGCCAATCGAGAAGGACATGAACGTCTTGTCGCCGGAGAGGAACATGCCGGCCATGGCGATCAGGACGGTGACGCCCGAGATCAGGACGGCGCGGCCAGAAGTGGCTGCGGCGGCCTCGAGAGCGGCGTGCTCGCTGCGTCCGGCGGCCCGCTCCTCGCGCTCGCGGCGGAGGTAGAAGAGCGAGTAGTCGATTCCGACGGCGAGGCCGATCAGGAGGATGACCTCGGCGATCTGCTCGTCGACGGCGATGAACTGGCTCGGGATCGCGATCAGCGCGGTGGTTGCCACGACGGCCGTGATCGCCAGCAGCAGCGGGATCAGGGCCGCGACGGCGGAGCCGAACACGAGCAGGAGGATCACGAGCGTCAGCGGGATTGCGACCATCCCCGCTGTCTTCAGCATGTTGTTGAAGGCCGCGTCGGTCGCCTTGGTGGTGGTGACGCTGCCGAGCTGGTTGATCTCGAAGTCCGGATGCTGGGCTGCGGCCTTGTTGACTGCAGCCTCGAGCTTGTCGATGTAGAGAGCGGCCTCGTCGTACGTGCCGACCGGCTGGTACTGGACCATCGCCGAGTGACCGTCGTCCGAGACGAGATCCGCGTGACCGACGTCGAGCGGAGTGTCGATCCTGCGTGCCTCGGGGAAGCCGCCAACGGTCTTGGCGACGTCCTCGATCACGGACTTGAAGGCGGGATCGTCGGCCTTGAGGGTCTTGGACTGGATCAGGACGATCTCGCCCTGCTCGTCAGCGGCCTGCGGGAAGCCGGCCTCGATCATCTTGGTCGCGGTGGCGGCCTCGCCGACGGCGAGGTCGTCCTGCTCGAGATACTTGGTGCCGACCTGGCCGCCGATGACGACGGCCGCGACGACGAACGCGAGCCAGCCGAAGACGGCTGTCTTCCAGTGGTTCGCGCTCCACCTGCCCATGCGGGCGGCGATGTTGTTGCTGCGCTTCAGGGGTGACATGGCGTGCTGGGTCCTTTCGGTTCCTGCGGGACTGGTGGTGTTGTCGGGGGTGGTGTGCTCAGGCTGCCCGGGCGTGGGACGGCGCGGAATGCGGCGTCCAGGCGTCTCGCGGTGCGGGCAGCCGCACCGGCTCGACGGCCGGCGGCCGCAGCCGGGAGGCGACGAGCCAGCCGGCGGCGACGACGAGACCGCCTGCGGCCGCGTCGAAGAGGAAGTGGTTGCCCGTGCCGACGATGATCAGCAGCATCAGGGCCGGGTAGGCGGCGCCGAGGCGGCGGAGCCAGCGCTGCGAGGCGAGCTGTGCGAGCGCGACGCCGACGATCAGGGCATAGCCGAAGTGGAGGCTCGGCACGGCGGCGATCGGGTTGTAGAAACTGCCGAGCAGGTCGGAGCTGAGGTCGAGCCCGGTGTTCTTGGTCACCGTGTCCGCGAAGCCCATGTTCGCGAGCCGCGGCGGCGCCGCCGGGTAGAGGACATAGCCGACGAGCGCCAGCGCCGTCGAGACGATCAGCGTCGAGCGGAGGAACGGAAACGCGTGCGGGCGCCGCCGGTGCACCCAGATGAGGACGGCGGCGGTGCCCGCGAAGTGAAGGAGGACGTAGAGGAAGCCGAGCAGCGCCGGGACGCCGGCGACCGAGCTGACCAGCTGCTGCACGTCGCGCTCGACGAAGAGGTTGAGGCGGCGCTCGAGCGCGACAATGTCGGCCGTATGCGCGCGGGCAGCCGCCCAGTCCTCGCCGCCGAAGCCGCGGACGAGCTCGTATGCGCCGTAGAGGACGGCCAGCGCTGCGAGCTCGATCCGACCGGGGTAGGGCCGGCCGGCCAGTCTGCGGATGCGATCGAAGGACATGGCTGCAGCCTCTCAGTGGGAAAACCACAGGACGATGCGGTGAGCCAGCGTCTTCCGGTGCGGATAGCCGTACATGGCCTTGAGAGGATTCCGGCCGCGGCGCCCGAGCGATATCCGGCATCACCCCCGGCCGACCCTGGTTTTTCCCTCAGCGTTCGGCGCAGCATCGGCATCTGTGGGCGGATGCCGATCGCGCAAAGATCCATGAGGGGCAGTCTGACGGCGGCCCGGAAGACGGCTTCTAGCCTCGGAGCAGGGCCAGAACGGCCAGCACGCGGCGGTGATCCTCCGCGGTCGCCGTCAACCGGAGCTTCACGAAGATGCTCGTGACGTGCTTCTCGACCGCGCGAAGCGTCACGAAGAGCCGCTCCGCGATTGCCTGGTTCGAGCGGCCCTCGGCCATCAGCTCCAGTACCTCGCGCTCGCGCGGCGACAGCTCGGCGAGGGGATCGTCGCGACGATGCCGGCCGACGAGCTGGCTCACGACCGACGGATCGAGCGCCGAGCCGCCCTCGGAGACGCGGCGCACCGCGGCGGCGAACTCGTCGATGTCCGCGACGCGGTCCTTGAGCAGGTAGCCGACGCTCTCGGCGCTGTCGGAGAGGAGCTCCATCGCGTACCCCGGCTCGACGTACTGCGACAGCACGAGCACGCCGGTGCCCGGATGGTGCTCGCGGATCTCCTTGGCTGCGCGCAGCCCCTCGTCGGTCTGTGTCGGGGGCATCCGAATGTCGACGACTGCGACGTCGGGCTGGTGCATCGCGACGTGGCGGAGCAGATCCTCTGCGTTGCCGGACTGGGCCACGACGTCGAAGCCGGCGTCGTCGAGCAGCCGCGCGACCCCTTCCCTGAGCAGCACCGAGTCGTCGGCGAGAACGACGCGAACCGGCGTCGCGCCCGGCCTGGCGCGGAGGGTGGGGAAGTCGCCGCCGAGCCCCGGCTCGTCCAGCTGGAAGATCCGCTCCGGCTCCGGCAGCTCCGGCAGCGACCAGAGACCGAGGTCGCGGAGCTCGCGTACCGGCGTGAGCAGAAGTGCCGTGGACTCGGAGGCGACGATCTGGCCGCCGTGTCCCGCGTTTGCGATCCGGAAAGCGCGGTGGACGTCGACGCCGACGTACCCGTCCTCGCCGAGGGCCGCGGTGCCGGTGTGCAGCCCGATCCGGACACGGACCGGCGCCGGCCAGTTGTGCCCCGCGATCCGCCGCTGCGCGTCGACCGCGGCCGTGGCGGCCGTCTCAGCTTCCGCGAAGGCGGCGAAAAGCTCGTCGCCGCGCGAGTCGACCTCGTGGCCGTCGGCGGCCGCCACGGCCTCGCGTAGCAGGCGCCTGAGATCCGTGAGGACGGGCTGCCAGTCGGCGCCGAGCTCGCGGGCGAGCCGCGTCGAGCCTTCGACGTCGGCGAAAAAGAACGTGACTGTTCCGGTTGGGAGCGCGCTCACCCAGGGAAGTCTAGGTTCAGGGAGCGCGCTCGCCCAGTGCTCGCTACGCGGCGACGTCGAGCAGCTCGGGGCTGCGCCGGGCGGCGTAGGCGAACGGATGGTAGAAGGCGTCGAGGGCGCGGGAGCGCTCGACGGAGAGCTCGAAGGACGAGTCGCTTGCGAGATGGAGCACCTCGACGGCGACGCTGTCGTCCTCGGGCGACCACCAGAGGACGACGTCGATTCCGTCGCCGCGGCGGTGGGCCAGGTCGATTCTGTGACCGGCGAACATGACTTCCTCCTTGGTTGCGTTCATGGCGCAACACTTTCACCCTGAGCGGGCGCCGAGCATGCGGCCGGCAGGTCTTCCGAGGTGCGGGCTGCCCTACCCCTCGGGGTCGGGCGGGCCGCGAAAGCGGCCCTTCAGGGGCCTTCGCGCGCCGGGCGTCCGCTCTGCGGCTGCCCAGCGTGCGCAGGGAGATCCGGGTCGGGATCCAGGGGGATCTCCGCCACGATCCGGGTGCCCAGCGCGGGTGGGCTGTCGATCGTCAGCGTGCCCTCGAGCGCCGCAACGCGGTCGGAGAGGCCGCGCAGGCCGGAGCCGGTGGCCGAGTCGGCGCCACCGACGCCGTCGTCAGCGACCTCGACGCGCGTGCTCACCTCGTCGCAGGTGACGCGGACGTTGACGGTGGAAGCGCGGGCGTACTTGATCACGTTTGCGAGCGCCTCCGCGATCACGTAGTACGCGGCAGCCTCGACCGCCTGCGGCAGCTCCTGCTCGGGTGTCTCGATCTCGACCGGGATCGGCAGCCGCGCCGCCAGCGCCTCGAGCGCCGCTGCGAGGCCGCGGTCGGTCAGGACGGCCGGGTGGATGCCGCGCGCGAGCTCGCGCAGCTCGTCGAGAGCGGCGGCGAGTTCGTCGCGCGCGGCCTCGAGGACGGCATCGGCGGCAGGCGGATCGGCGTGGAGCTTGCTCTGGGCGAGGCGGAGCGAGAGCGAGAGCGCCACGAGCCGCTGCTGCGCTCCATCGTGGAGGTTGCGCTCGAGCCGGCGTCTGGCCTCGTCGCCGGCTTTGACGATGCGGGCGCGCGACGCGCGCAGCTCCTCCTCCTGTCGCTTGCGGTCGCTGATGTCCGCAAACAGCGCCAGGTGGCTGATCACGTTCTCGGAGGCGTCCCGGATCGGCGCCGCGGAGATCTCGACGTCGATCAGATGCCCGTCCTTGCAGAGGCGCTTTCCTTCGATGCCGGTGTAGACCTCGCCTGAACGGACGCGCGTCATCAGATCCGCGAGCCGTTCCCGCTCCTCCTCCGGGATGTGCCGGAGCGGGCCGCCGATCATCTCCTCGGCCGTCCAGCCGAACATCCGCTCCGCCGCGGGGTTCCACATCGAGATCCGGTCGTCGAGATCGACCTCGAGCACAGCCACGGGCGAGGCCTCGATCGTCGCCCGCAGCCGCTCCTCGCTCGAGCGCAGGTCGTGCTCGCGCCGCTCCCGCTCGGTCACGTCGACGCCGCAGACGAGGACGCGCTCGCGCCCGAGGATGTCGACGATCGGCGTCGCGGTCCACTCGATGACTCGCTCGTCCCCCTTCCGGGTCACCCAGCGCGAGAGCCGCAGGTGGGGGTCGACGCCGTTGAACGCCGACGCGACGCCGATCGCGGCGAAGTAGCGATCCTCCTCGTGGAAGAGCTCGCCGAAGCTGCGGCCGCGCATCTCCAGGTCCGACCAGCCCATCACCTCGACGAAGGACTCGTTGACGGCGTCCTCGACGATCCGCGCCGAGTCGTCGACGACGACGAGGAGGCTCGGCGTGATGTCCGTCACCTTGCTGAGGAAGTCGCGTTCGCGGTCGAGCTCGATCTCGTGCTGCTTGCGCTCGGTGACGTCGAGCCCGCCGCAGATGACGTTGCGCACGTTGCCCTCTTCGTCCAGCAGCGGCGCCGTCGACCACGCGATCACCATCTCCTCGCCGCGGCGGTTGACGAACGTGTTCTCCCAGGTCGCCGCCGGGTGCCCCGGATTCGACTGGAAGCGGGCGCGAACCTCGTCGCGCTCCTCTGCGGAGATGAAGATGTCCCAGAAGTATTGATGGCGAACCTCCTCGACGTCCTCGAAGCCACTCGCGCGCTCGCAGGCCGTGTTGTAGTTGGCGATCCGGCCGTCCGGATCGAGCGACATCAGCAGCGAGGGCGCCGTGTTGACGATCGTCTCGAGGAAGACGTACTGAGCACGCACCTCGGCCTGCAGCCGCTCGTTCTCGAGCCAGAGCGCCGCCGCCACGCTGACTGCGTCGACGAGCTCGGGCTCGTCCGCGAGCGAGGGGTCGTGAAAGAGCGCGCCGACGAGCTGGCCGTTCCGCATCACGTCGTGGCGCACGCGCGCGCCCTCGTCCCCGCTGAACTCGGTGCCGTCGGGCAGGACGAGCTGCGCCCGGTCTGGAAGCCAGTAGACGAGGTCGAGGGAGGGGTCGCGGAGCGCGTGCGCGAGGGCATCGCGGAGCGGGGCGCCGCGGCCGAGCTCGACGAGCAGGTCGGCGACCCCGATCCGCGCCAGCCGGATGCGGAGCACGCCCGCCAGGAAGGCCACCGGCACGAGCGCGAACGCGACCAGGAAGACGTAGTAGAGCGGCTCCGCCGCCTGTTCGGAGAACGCCTGCACGACCAGCTGCACGATCAGCACGCCGAGCACGAGCGCTCCGGTGCCGAGCACCGGCCCGAGCGCCCGGCGGAGCGCGCCCTTGGCGCGGAGGAAGCGCGTGACGACGATCGCGAGTACGGCGAGGACGAGCCCGAGTGCGAACACGCTGACGATGCCGGTCGCGATCGTGTGTGCGGTCTCGCTGTTCGTCACGGCGATCGTGCTCTCGCAGCTGGAGCAGTCGGCGTCGGGCTGCTCGTCGACCAGCAACTGGGCTGCCGTGGCGACGAAGACCAAGACGTAGGTGCTGACGACCAGCCGGCGGTCTCTCCGCCCCTGCAAGCGCCCCGTCGGATACGCGAGCAACAGGTGGATGAACGCGCCGAACGTGAAGCTGTTGATCAACAGCCCGATCGTCCAGACCCAGTCGTTGTTCGACTCCGTCAGGGCGCCGAGGAACCAGAGGTACGAAACGAGGACGAGCAGCAGGCCGGTGCGGTTGTCGGGCCTGCGCCAGAGCGCGATCACCCCGGAGGCGAGAAACGAAAGCCCGACCGTGAGGGCGAGCGAGAGGAAGGCCGCTTTGTTCTCGAGGTGGTTGCTCGCGAGGACGAGCGCCGTGCCGATCACGCACAGCACCAGGCCGACGCCCCCGAGGAGGACGAGTGTGCGTGTTCTCATCCGAGCAGATCGGCCAGCGCAGTCCCGCCCAACTCGGCTTTCGGGATGAACCCGCGGGCACCACTCTGCTCGATCAGCCCGCCGTAGTCGCACGCTTCCCGGCTGGAGACGAGAACGACGGCCGGTGGGCCGCCGTTCAGGTTGAGCTCCCGACAGACGGCGAAGCCGTCCATGTCCGGCAACTGCACGTCGAGGAGGATCACGTCGGGGTGCAGCGCACGCGCGGCCGTGATCCCCGAAGCGCCGTCCTCAGCCTCGCCGACGACGTCGAACCCCTCGGCCTCGAGAATCGCGCGCGCCGAGGCGCGGAAGCTGGGGTGATCGTCGACGATCACTACGGTCTTGGGCATGGCCGTATCGTGGCAGACGCCAACGTGAGTTGGAGTGCGGTAAACCACACAGTTTTCACGCCGGTGTGGGCTCCGCTTCACGGGCGGAAAGCGCCTGCTTCGCCTTCACGGCGAGCCACAGCTCCATCCGCTGCGCCGGGTCGTCCGGATGGCGCCCGGTCTGCTTGCGCAGCTGCTCCATCCGGTAGCGGAGCGTGTGCCGGTGGACGCCGAGCCGGTCGGCCGCCTCGCTCCAGCGACAGCCGCTGTCGAGCAGCGCCGCCAGCGACTCCAGCAGCCACGTGTTGTCGGCCGCGGGCCCGAGGACGCGGGCGATGAACGCCTCCAGCGCGGCGCCGGGGAGGCTCAGCAAGAGCTCGAGCGCGCCGAGATCCTGGTAGGAGGCGACCGGGCCGGCGACCGCGTCGAGTGCGGCGCGCGCTTCGAGCAGGCTGCGGCCGAGGCCGGCGCCCGAGGCGGGACGGCCCACGCCGACCCGCGTCCCCGGCGCAACCTCGACGAGCTCACGTGCGATCGCGAGCGCGTCGTCCTCGAAGTCGGTCGCGACGAGGAACGCGGCTCGGTCGCGCCGTGAGGCGGAGAGATAGCGGGCGCCGCGCGAGTCGAGCACTCGTGCTGCTGTGGCGCGGACCTCGTCTCCCGGCGCCGAGCTGTCCGCGACCGCGAGCAGCGCCGCGTAGCGGCTCTGGGGGTCGAGTCCGAAGGCGGCGATCCGGCGCGAGATCTCGCGCTCGTCGAGCCGGTCGTGCTCGAGGTCCTCCAGCAGGTCGCCGGCGAGGCGCAGCTCCGCAGCAGAGACGGCATGGCGCCGGGAGAGCTCGAACGCGAGCGCCGACTGGCCGTGGTGGAGGACGAGGCGGTCGTACTCCGAGAGCTCGTCGCGCGCCTTGCCGGCGCGGAGCGACCAGGTCTCGCCGTCGGCGACCACCGGCAGCTCCAGCACGTGCTGGCAGCCGTCGAGACGCGCGCCGTGGCGATCGCCGACGACGCGGCCCGCCTCGTCGACGAGGGCGAGCGCGCAGCCGACGTGGTCGCCGAGGATCGCCAGCAGCGCGGGCGCACCCTGGCCCTGGAGGACGGAGACGGCGAGCCGCTCGTGCACCTCCAGTGCGCGCTCCAGGCGAGCGAGCTGCGCGTTTGCAAGCCGCGACGCGATCGCCTTCGTCAGCGCGATGAACGGCACCGCGTAGGGGACGGTGACGAGCGGGAAGTCGAGCCGCTCCGCCTCGTCGGCGAGTGCCGCGGGCGGCTCGGCCCAGCCGAAGCCGATCCCGAACGCGAGCCCGGCGAGGCCGTGGCCGGCGAGTCGGCGCACGTACTCGCGCTGCGGCCGCGAGAGCGCGCCGACACCCAGGCCGGTCGTGATCAGGAGCTCGCCGCCCTCGAGCCACTGCGTCGGGTCGGGCAGCTCCGAGACATGCACCCAGCGGATCGGGTTGCCGGCGCCGCCGGCGCCCGCGGCGAGCTCGAGCCCGAGGCCCGGCAGATTCGCGATCTCACGGACAGTCAGCATCGTCGGAGCGGTGGCGCTTGGACGCCTTGGCCAAGACGCTACTCCTCGATCACCGGACGAGGCAAGTAGTTGCGCGAGAGAGGGACGCGGCGCGAGTGCGATTTTCGGACACCGTGTCGAAAGGAGAGGCGGCGCGGTACGACCCTCGGTCCATTGCGCTCGCTCGTCGCGGCGCGAGAGAATCGCCGCGTGTCTCTCCGGGAGCGCACGGCCTCAGACGGCGTCCTCGAGGCGCGGGAGCGTTACGTCGCGCGCGGGGTGGCGACCCCTCGCCTCGTCGTCGCCCGCGCCGAGGGCGCGCACGTCGAGGCGGTCGACGGCACCGTCTATCTCGACTTCGCGGGTGGGATCGCCTGCCAGAACACGGGCCACGGCTTCGCGCCGGTCGTCGCCGCGATCCACGAGCAGGTCGACCGCTTCCTGCACCAGTGCTTCATGGTCGGCACCTACGAGCCGTACGTCGAGCTCTGCCGCCGGCTTGCCGAGCACTCGCCCTGCACCGGTGCGAGCAAGTCGATCCTCGTCAACAGCGGCGCGGAGGCGATCGAGAACGCGGTCAAGATCGCGCGGGCAGCGACCGGCCGCCCCGCGGTCATCGTCTTCGAGAACGGCTTCCACGGCCGCACGCTCCTGACGATGGCGATGACGAGCAAGGTGCGCCCGTACAAGGCCGGCTTCGGCCCGTTTCCGGGCGAGATCTACCGCGCCACCGCGCCCTACCCCTATCGGGGCGTCGACACCGAGGCGGCGATCGCCTCGCTCGAGCACCTGTTCAAGAGCGACGTCGAGGCGGAGACGGTCGCGTGCGTGGTGCTCGAGACGGTGCAGGGCGAGGGCGGCTTCATCCCGATGCCCGGCGACTACCTCGCCCGGCTGCGCGAGCTCTGCGACCGGCACGGGATCCTCTTCGTCGCCGACGAGGTGCAGTCGGGCGTCGGGCGAACGGGCCCGATGTGGGCGATCGAGTGGAGCGGCGTTGCGCCCGATCTGCTCGTCTCGGGCAAGTCGCTCGGCGGCGGCCTTCCGCTCGCGGCGGTGACGGGCCGCGCCGACGTGATGGACGCGCCCGGGCCCGGCGGTCTCGGCGGCACGTTCGGCGGCAACCCGGTTGCCTGCGCGGCGGCAGCCGTCGTCCTCGACACTGTCGCGGCGCCCGAGTTCCGCGCCCGCGCCGACGAGCTGGGGAAGACGCTGCGCGAGCGGCTCGACGAGCTCGCCGCTCGCCACGAGGCGATCGGGGAGGTGCGCGGGCTCGGGCCGATGCTCGCGCTCGAGCTGCGCGAGCAGAGCCCGGAGCTCGCCCAGACGATCACCGCCGGAGCGTTCGAGCGCGGGCTGCTCCTGCTCTCGTGCGGCCTCTACGGCAACGTCCTACGGCTGCTGCCACCGCTGACCGTCACCGACGACGAGCTCGAGCGCGGGCTGACGCTTCTGGGGGAGTCGCTTGCCGCCGCAAGCTGAGATCGACGTCCGCGTCGCCGGGCTGCGCAAGCGCTACGGCGACGTCACCGCCGTCGACGGGGTCGACCTCGAGATCCGCCGCGGCGAGTTCTTCACGTTGCTCGGCCCCTCGGGCTCCGGCAAGACGACGACGCTGCGCGTGATTGCAGGCTTCGAGCGGCCGGACGAGGGCCGCGTCGAGCTCGGCGGCCGGGACGTCTCGACGCTGCCGCCGTACGCGCGCAATGTCAACACGGTCTTTCAGGACTACGCGCTCTTCCCCCACATGACCGTCCAGGAGAACGTCGAGTACGGGCTCCGGGTCAAGAAGGTGCCGCGGGCGGAGCGGCGGCAGCGCACGGGCGAGGCGCTCGCGCTCGTTCGGCTCGAGGGCTACGGCGCCCGCAAACCGGCGCAGCTCTCCGGCGGCCAGCGCCAGCGCGTTGCGCTCGCGCGCGCGATCGTGAACAGGCCGCAGGCGCTCCTGCTCGACGAGCCCCTCGGCGCGCTCGATCTCAAGCTGCGCCAGGAGCTCCAGGTCGAGTTGAAGCGGATCCAGCAGGAGCTCGGGATCACGTTCGTCTACGTCACGCACGACCAGGAGGAAGCGCTGACGATGAGCGACCGGCTGGCGGTGTTCAACGAGGGCAGGATCGCCCAGCTCGGTGCACCTGCAGAGGTCTACGAGCATCCGGCCAGCGAGTTCATCGCCGGCTTCGTCGGGGTCTCGAACGTGCTCGAGCGAGACGGCCGTCGCTTCACGGTGCGGCCGGAGAAGGTCCGCCTCCTCGGCGAGGGCGAGAGCCCCGATCCGGGGGCGGTCGTCGAGGAGGGGCGGATCGCGAACGTTGTCTACGTCGGCGCGATCTCGCGCTACCACCTCGAGCTGGACGCTGGCGGCGAGCTGACGGTGGTGAGCCAGAACCTCGAGCGCGGCTCGAGTGAGGTGCACGAGCGACAGGGGAAGCGCGTCCGGGCGAGTTGGCTGCCCGAGCACGCCTTCCAGATTCAGACCGGGTCGAACGGAGGAGACAACGGATGAGGAAACAGAGAATGGGACGCTGGGCGGCGGCACTGCTCGCCACCGGCGTGTTGTGCGTCGTGGCCGCGGGCTGCGGCGGCGACGACGATGACGAGGCGGGCGGTGCCGGGACGACGGCCGCCGAGACGACCGGCGGGACGCCGGAGGGCATGCTCGAATCACTCGGCGAGGGCGAGGGCCAGGTCAACCTGATCGCCTGGGCCGGCTACGTCGAGGACGGCACGACCGATCCGAAGGTCGACTGGGTGACGGACTTCGAGGAGGAGACGGGCTGCCAGGTCAACGTCAAGACCGGCAACACCTCGGACGAGATGGTGACGCTGATGCGCACCGGCCAGTACGACGGCGTCTCGGCCTCGGGCGACGCGAGCCTGCGCCTGATCGCGGCCGGCGACGTCGCACCCGTCAACCTCGACCTGATCGAGAACTACGCGAACGTGTTCGAGGGGCTGAAGAACCAGCCGCACAACACGGTCGACGGCGTTCCCTACGGCGTGCCGCACGGCCGCGGTGCGAACCTGCTCCAGTACCGCACGGACATCGTCAAGCCGGCGCCCGACTCCTGGAGCGTCGTCTGGGACGCGAACTCGCCCTACAAGGGCAAGGTGACGGCGTACGACAGCCCGATCTACATCGCTGACGCGGCCGTCTACCTGATGGCGACGCAGCCCGATCTCGGGATCGAGGATCCGTACGAGCTCGACCAGGAGCAGTTCGACGCGGCAGTAGAGCTGCTGAAGACGCAGCGCACGATCATCGGCGAGTACTGGTCGGACTACACGAAGCAGATCGCGGCCTTCACCGGCGGCGAGAGCGTGGTCGGGACGACCTGGCAGGTGATCACGAACGTGCTCGAGGCCGAGAAGGTGCCGATCGCGGCCGTGCTGCCGAAGGAGGGCTCGACCGGGTGGTCCGACACCTGGATGATCTCGTCCGAGGCCAAGAACCCGAACTGCATGTACCTGTGGATGAACCACATCATCTCGCCGGCGGCGAACGCGGCCGCGACAGAGTACTTCGGCGAGGCTCCGTCCTCGAAGGAGGCGTGCGCCGAGACCGCCAATCCGGATCACTGCACGATCTTCCACGCGGACGACGAGGAGTACTTCGAGCAGATCTACTACTGGAAGACGCCGCAGGCCGACTGTGGCGACTCCCGTGGCCAGGTCTGCAAGGACTACTCGGAATGGACGCAGGCCTGGACCGAGATCAAGGGGTAGGCGATCTCGGCCGGTGAGGGACTCGAGGCGCCGTCCAGGGAATCCCCCGGGCGGCGCCTCTCGACGTTCCTGTACCGCCGCCCGTGGTTGCGGGTCGGGCTGCTACTGACGCCGCCGCTGTCGTGGCTCCTGCTCGCCTACCTCGGCTCGCTGGCCGTCCTCTTCGTGGCGGCGTTCTGGCGGCTCGACCCGTTCACGTCGCAGGTCGTCCACGACTACGGCTTCCAGAACTTCCGCCAGCTTTGGGAGAGCGGCGTCTACCGGACGATCACCGTCCGCACGATCGGGATCGCCCTCGCCGTGACGGCGACGGACATCCTGCTCGCCTTCCCGATCGCGTTCTACATGGCGAAGGTGGCGTCGCGGCGGACGCGGAACCTGCTCGTCGTCGCGATCCTCATGCCGCTCTGGGCGAGCTACCTGGTCAAGGTCTACGCCTGGCGGATCATCCTGCAGGAGAACGGAATCCTGAACTGGGTGCTCGAGCCGTTCGGCCTCTCGGGTCCGGGGTTCGGGAACGTCGCCACGTGGCTGGTCTTCAGCTACCTCTGGCTGCCGTTCATGATCCTGCCGGTGTACGCGGGGCTGGAGCGGATCCCCGACTCGCTGCTCGAGGCGTCGGCCGACCTCGGCGGCAAGGGGCTGCGGACGCTCTGGCGGGTGGTGCTGCCGCTGGCGCTGCCGGCGATCGCCGCGGGATCGATCTTCACGTTCTCGCTGACGCTCGGCGACTACATCACGCCGCAGCTCGTCTCGAGCACACAGTTCATCGGTAACGTCGTCTACGCCAACGTCGGTGTCGCAAACAACCTTCCGTTCGCGGCCGCATTCGCGACCGTGCCAGTCGTCGTCATGGTCGTCTACCTCCTGCTGGCGCGGCGCGTCGGAGCGTTCGACAACCTGTGACGTCGCGCGCCGGAGCCTGGGTCTTGCGCGGGCTGACGGGGTTGACGCTCGCGTTCGTCTATCTGCCGCTGCTCGTGATCTTCCTCTACGCGTTTAACGACCGGCGCTCGCTCGTGTGGCCGATCGAGGGGCTGACGGCGAAGTGGTTCGGCCGCGCGATCGACAACCCCGGCGTGCGCGACGCGCTGCTCGTCTCGGTGAAGGCCGCGCTCGGCGCGACGCTGATCGCGCTCGTCCTCGGATCGCTCGCGGCGATGGCGGTGGCGCGGTACCGCTTCTTCGGGCGCGACGCAATCTCGTTCCTCGTCATTCTCCCGCTCGCGCTCCCCGGGATCGTGACGGGGATGGCGCTGAACGCGGCCTTCCGCAACCTGCCGGAGCCGTTCGGGGTCGACCTGGGGCTCTTCACGATCATGGTCGGGCACGCGACCTTCTGCATCGTCGTCGTCTACAACAACGTCGTCGCCCGGCTGCGCCGGACGCAGGGCTCGCTGGAGGAGGCGTCGGCAGATCTGGGCGCGGACGCCTGGCAGACGTTCCGCTTCGTCACCTTCCCTCAGCTGAAGACGGCGTTGCTCGCGGGCGGGCTGCTCGCGTTCGCGCTCTCGTTCGACGAGGTGATCGTGACCACGTTCACCGCCGGCCCCGACCAGACGCTCCCGATCTGGATCCTGAACAACCTCTCGCGGCCGAACCAGCTGCCGATCGTCAACGTCGTCGCCGTCTTCGTGATCCTGCTCTCGATGATCCCGGTCTACTTCGCCGCGAAGCTCGCGGGCGAGTCCGCCGGCGGCGTCCGCGGCGGCCGCTGACCCGTCGCGAGTGCGAGGACCGGCCTAGGCCGGCCGGCGGTCGCCTGAGGCGGGCAGCTCGACGAAGAACGTCGAGCCCTGTCCGGGCTTCGACTCGACCCAGATCTTCCCGTCCATCCGCCGCACGAGCTCGCGGCAGATGTAGAGGCCGAGGCCGGTGCCGCCGATGCCGCGCGTCATGTCCGGATCGAGCCGGTAGAACTTCTCGAAGATCCGCCGGTGCTCGGATGCGGGGATCCCGAGCCCGGCGTCGGCGACCGTGAACCGGATCGCACCGTCGCCGTTCGCGACCGAGAGCGTCACGGGGCCACCAGCGGGCGAGTACTTGATCGCGTTGTCGACGAGGTTGACGAGCACCTGGTACAGCTGGCCGGGATCGGCGACCACGCTCGGCATCCCTTCCGCGGCCTCCAGCTCGAGCACGATCGACTCCGGCAGATGCGTGCGTGCCGACTCGACGACCGACGTCGCCAGCTGCGCCGGGTCGCACTGTTCGACGGTCACCGGCAGCTGGTCGGCGTCGAGCCGCCCGGCAACGAGGAGGTCGTTGACGATCGTGCCGAGCCGGTCCGACTCGGACGCGATCACGCCGAGCAGCTGGTCGTGGATCTGCGGATCGAGATCGATGTCGGTGCGCCTGATCGTCTGCGCCGAGCCGTAGATCGCGGCCAGCGGCGTGCGCAGCTCGTGGGAGACCGTCGCGACGAAGTCGGCCTTCATCTCCTCGAGCGCCCGTTCCTCGGTCAGGTCGCGGAACGCATAGACGGTCCCTTCCTCGAAGCCGACGCCGGACCCGGAGATCCAGAGCTCGCGACCGCCGAACTCGACCGGGACCGTCTCGGCGCGCACGGGCTCGCCCGGCTTGCTCGCGACGGGGATCCGCGGCGCCAGCTCCTGCCAGCGGTGGACGACATCCTCGATCTTCCGGCCGAGCGTGTCCGCTTCCGCGATGCCCGTGATCGTCGTCGCGGCGGTGTTCCAGAGCCGGATCACGCCGTCCGTGTCAACGAGGACGACGCCGTCGCCGACGGCCTCGAGCGCGCGCGCCGCCCGGCTGCGCCGCTCCGACTCCGCGTACAGGCGCGCGTTGTCGATCGCCGAGGCCGCGTGTCGGGCGAGCTCCTGGGCGAGCGCAGCGTCCTCCTCGACGTAGACGCGGCCCGACTCCGCTGTGACGAGCGTGACCGAGCCGAACACCTCGCCGCGGGCTGTGAGCGGCACGGTCACATACGAGCGGGGCGCGAGCGCGCGCGCGATCTCGAGCTGAGCCTCGTCGAAGCGGAACGCCGCCAGCGCGCGCTCGTCGATCTCCTGCACGAGCACAGGCTCGGTCGTCCGCGTCGCGACGGCCACGGCGGAGAGCATCGGCTCCTCGAGCTCCCGGGCCAGCGCCAGCTTGAGCGGGTCGGCGTGCTCGAGCGCGAGCCGCTGGAGCTTGCCGTCGACGAAGATGTCGACCGCGCACCAGTCGGCCACGCGCGGGACCGCGAGCCGGGCGACGTCGGCGAGCGTCTGCTCGTAGTCGAGCGAGCTGCCGAGCACCCAGCCGGCTTCGGCGAGGAACGCTTGCCGTTCCTCGGCCAGCTTCCGGTCTTCGATGTCGGTCGATGCTCCGACCCAGCCGTCGGCGGTCGGCGACGCACGGCCGAGGAACCAGCGATACGACCCGTCGGCCATCCTGATCCGGTACTCGGTGTCGAGCGGTGTGCGCAACCGACGGGCCTCCTCCCAGTCGGCACCCACCGCGGGCACGTCGTCGGGATGGACGAAGTCCTGCCATACCGCCGGCTCGTCGCGCGGCAGTCCGGTCAGCTCGTACCAGCGCTCGTTCCGAAAGGTCACGGTGCCGTCGGCGTCGGCGGTCCAGACGATTTGCGGCACTGCGTCGGCGAGCGAGCGGTAGCGCACCTCGCTCTCGTACTCAGCCGCGGCGAGCTCCTGCTCGGCGAGGATCGCGTCACGCCGCCTGATCTCCATCGTCTTCTGCCACAGCTCGATGAAGACGGCGACCTTCGCGCGCAGGATCAGGGGTTCGAACGGCTTCATCAGATAGTCGACCGCGCCCGCGCTGTAGCCGCGGAAGATGTGCTCGGCGTCCTTCGAGATCGCCGTCAGGAAGAGGATCGGAATGTGTTTCGTCCGCTCCCGCCGCTTGATCAGCTCGGCGGTCTGGAACCCGTCCATCCCCGGCATCTGGACGTCGAGCAGGATCGCGGCGAACTCCTCCTGCAGTAGGCGCCTCAGCGCCTCCTCGCCCGACGCCGCCCGGACGAGGTCGGCGTCGAGCGGCTCGAGGATCGCTTCCAGCGCAAGCAGGTTCTCGGGCCGGTCGTCCACGAGCAGCAGCTTGGCGCGGTTCGTCACGGGCAGCACAGCCCGTAGAGGAAGTGGGGGATCTCGCCGAGCGGCAGCACGGCGTCCGCGTCGACGGCGGCGAGCGCGGCGTCGGGCATCGCCCGTCGCTCTGCCGTCCGCGGGTCCTGGACGATCGAGACGCCGCCGCCCTGCTTGATCGACGCCAGACCGGCGGCGCCGTCCTCGTTCGCTCCCGTGAGCACGATCCCGATCGCGCGCTCACGGTAGGACTCGGCCACCGATTCGAAGAGGACGTCGATCGACGGCCGCGCGAACTGGACGCGGGCGTCGACCGAGAGCGCGAAGTGGTTCCCGTCGACCAGCAGGTGGTAGTCCGCGGGCGCGACGTAGACGCGACAGGGCTCGATCGTCTCCTTGTCGCCCGGCTCGGAGACCGGCCGGCCGATGTGCCGCTGCAGGAGCGACTGGAGCATGCCCCGCTCCGACCCGGGCGAGCGATGCTGGGCGACGACGATCGCCTGGTCGAGCTCCCGCGGAATCCCCTCGAGCAACGTTCCCACCGCCTGCAGCCCTCCCCAGGACGCGCCGATCGCGATCACCTCGTAGCTCATCGAGCACTCCATGGTGCTCCATGAGCGGGGAGGGGGTGTGGGGAAACCGGGAGGTTCCGCCACACAAGGTGACGCGACCTCACTTCACCTTCCTGAAGAGACGCTCGTCGGCGTCGAGCTCGTCGAAGGACCGCTCGTGCGGTGAGAACCGGATCGTCTCCTTCTGGCCGAGCGCGAGGACTCCGAACATCGCCAGGCTGTCGTAGAAGAGCCCGTGCACGCGCTCCTGCAACGGCTGCGCGAAGTAGATCATCACGTTCCGGCACGTGATCACGTTGAACTCGTTGAAGGTCGCGTCCGAGACGAGGTTGTGCTGGGCGAAGACGACGCCGTCCGCGAGCTCGCGGGCGAAGCGGGCACCGTCGTAGCGGGCGACGTAGTACTCGGAGAACGAGCGGGCGCCGCCGGCGCGGATGTAGTTCTGGGTGTACTCCTGCATCTTGTCGAGCGGGAAGACGCCGAGCTTCGCCCGGTCGAGCACGGCCGCGTTGATGTCCGTCGCGTAGATCCGGACGCGGTCCGACAGTCCCTCCTCGGCGAGGACGATCGCGAGCGAGTAGACCTCCTCGCCCGTCGAGCAGCCCGCGACCCAGAGCCGCGAGAACGGGTACGTGCGCAGCAGCGGCACGACCTTCTCGCGAAACGCGAGAAAGAACGAGGGGTCGCGGAACATGGCGGTGACGTTGATCGAGAGGTCGAGCAGCAGCCGCTCCATCACCGCGGGGTCGTGGAGGACCAGGTTCTGCAGGGCAGAGATCGTCTCCACCTTCTCTCCGTCCATGCGCCGGCGCAGCCGTCGCCGGAGCGATGCCGGCGCGTACTGGCGGAAGTCGAAGCCGTAGCGGCGGTGGATCCCCTCGAGCAGGAGCTCGATCTCGACTCGCTCGAGCTCGAGCTCCTCGGCTCTGTCGAGCTGGCTCATCTACAGGACCGGCCGGCGATCACCGCGTGCATCACCGGCCGGCCATCACTGGTAGAGCCACACCCGCATCAGGGAGAGCAGCTGGTCGGTGTCGACCGGCTTCGTGATGTAGTCGGAGGCGCCGGCTGAGATCGAGCGCTCCCGGTCGCCGCGCATCGCCTTGGCGGTCAGGGCGATGATCGGCAACCGCTCGAACTCGGGCAGCTCGCGGATCGCCCGCGTCGTCTCGTAGCCGTCCAGCTCCGGCATCATCACGTCCATCAGCACGAGGTCGACGTCGCCCGCACGCTTCAGTGCCTCGATTCCCTCGCGGCCGTTCTCGGCGAAGATCACCTCCATCCCGTGCGCTTCGAGCGCGCTCGTGAGCGCGAAGACATTGCGGACGTCGTCGTCTACGATCAGCACCTTCTTGCCGACGAAGAGCGCGTCGACGTTGTGCAGCTGCTCGAGCATCCGCCGCTTCGAGTCCGGCAGCTTCGACTCGACGCGGTGCAGGAAGAGCGAGGTCTCGTCGAGCAGGCGCTCCGGTGAGCGCGCGTCCTTGACGACGATCGTCTCCGCGTAGCGCTTCAGCTTCGTCTCCTCGCGCCGCGTCAGATCCTTGCCCGTGTAGACGATCACCGGCAGCGCACGCGAGCGTTCGGTCGTCTTCACCTTCTCGAGCAGGTCGAAGCCGGTCATCTTCGGCAGCTTCAGGTCGAGCACCATGCAGTCGAACTCCGGCTCGGAGTCGAGCGCCGCGAGCGCCTCCTCCGAGGAGCCGACCGCGACGATCTCGATGTCGCCGTCGCCGCCGACGAGCTCGACGATCGCGTCGCGCTGCGCCTCGTCGTCGTCGACGACGAGCAGGCGGCGGACGGTGCGGGCGATGAACGACTCGATTCGGCCGAAGACGCCCTCGAGGGCCTCGAGCGACGCCGGCTTCTGCACGAACGCGGCTGCTCCCGCCATCAGGGCCGGCTGCAGCTCCTCCACCGCCGAGACGATGTGCACGGGGATGTGACGCGTGGCGGGATGATGCTTGAGTCGGTCGAGCACCGTCCAGCCGTCGAGCACCGGCAGGCTCATGTCCAGCACGATCGCATCCGGCCGGAACTCGCGGGCGAGCGCGAGGCCGGTGTCGCCGCGGAGCGCGACGAGGCCCTTGAAGCCGCGCTCGCGGGCGATCTCGAGCTCGGTGCGGGCGAAGTCGGCGTCGTCCTCGACGATCAGGACGACGCGGTCGCCCTCCTCGATCGAGTCGCGGTCGTCCTCGACCTCGCTCGTGATCAGCAGGATCGGATCGAGCTCCGGCTCGTCGCCGTTGTGGCTCTCGGCCGTCGCCGGCGAGAGCCCGGCCGAGACGGCGTCGAGCAGCTCGGCCGGTGTCGCCGCCGGCGCCGTCTCGACGTAGCGCTCGGGCAGGTAGAGCGTGAAGGTGCTGCCCTGACCGGGCGCCGACTCGACGTGGATCTCGCCCCCGAGGAGGCGGGCGATCTCGCGGCTGATCGAGAGGCCGAGCCCGGTGCCGCCGTAGCGGCGGCTCGTCGTCCCGTCCGCCTGCTGGAACGCCTCGAAGATCAGGCGAAGCTTGTCGTGCGGGATGCCGACGCCCGTGTCGACGACCGAGAAGCCGATCACGCGTTCCGCCTTCGAGAGGACGTCGCCCGCGAACTGCCGCCCGACCGCCTGGCCGACCCGGAGGACGACGCCGCCCGACTCGGTGAACTTGAGCGCGTTCGAGAGCAGGTTCTTCAGCACCTGCTGCAGCCGCTGCGGGTCGGTGACGATCGTCGGCAGCGCGTTCTCGGCGAAGTCGAGCTCGAACGAGAGCCCGTTCTCGACCGCGATCGGCATGAAGGCTCGCTCGAGCGTCGAGAGCTCCTCGGCGACCGAGACCTCGGCGGCGTGGACGTCCATCTTCCCGGCCTCGACCTTCGAGAGATCGAGGATGTCGTTGATCAGCCCGAGCAGCTCCGAGCCGGCGTTGTGAATCGTGGTCGCGAACTCGATCTGCTTCTCGGTCAGGTTGCCGTCGGCGTTGTCGCCGAGCAGCTTCGCGAGGATCAGCAGTGAGTTGAGCGGCGTTCTCAGCTCGTGCGACATGTTCGCGAGGAACTCGGACTTGTACTTCGAGGAAAGCGCCAGCTGCTCCGCCTTCTCCTCGAGCGCGCTGCGGGCCTCCTCGATCTCGGCGTTCTTGATCTCGATGCGGCGGTTCTGCTCCTCCAGCTGCTGCGACCGCTCCTCCAACTCCTCGTTCGTCTGCTGCAGCTCCTCCTGCTGGGTCTGGAGCAGCTCCTCGGATGCCCGCAGCGTCGCGGTCTGGGCCTCGAGCTCGGCATTCGACCGCTTCAGCTCGTCCTGCTGCGCCTGCAGCTCCTCCGACTGGCTCTGCAGGTCCTGCGTCAGCTGCTGGGACTGGAGCAGCAGCTCCTCGGTGCGCATGTTCGCGAGGATCGTGTTCAGGACAACGCCGATCGACTCGGAGAGCTGGTCGAGGAACGTCTGCTGGACCCCGCTGAACGGTGTGAACGAGGCGAGCTCGATCACCGCCATCACGTTCTCCTCGAACAGGACGGGGATGACGATGATGCTCGTCGGCGCCGCCTCGCCGAGCCCCGAGGCGATCTTGATGTAGTCCTCGGGCGCCTGCGTGATCACGATCGCCTTCTTCTCGAGCGCGGCCTGGCCGACGATCGCCTCGCCGAGCTTGAACCGGTTCGCGATCGACTTCCGCTCCTTGTAGCCGTACGTCGCGATCAGCCGCAGCTCTGTCTCCTCGTCCTCGCCCACGTCTTCGGCGACGTAGAAGGCACCGTGATGGGCGTCGACGAGCGGCGTCACCTCGCTCATCAGGAGCTTTGCGACTGTCTTCTGGTCGCGGAGTCCCTGCAGCATTCCGGAGAAGCGGGCGAGGTTCGAGTTGAGCCAGTCCTGCGAGGCGTTCCGATCGGTGGTCTCGCGGAGGTTGCCGATCATCTGATTGATGTTGTCCTTGAGGTCCGACACCTCTCCGGCGGCCTCGACCGTGATCGAGCGGGTCAGGTCGCCCTGGGTCACCGCGGTCGACACGTCCGCGATCGCGCGCAGCTGCGTCGTCAGGGTCTGGGCGAGCTGGTTGACGTTGTCGGTCAGCCCCTTCCAGACGCCGGAGACGCCCTCGACCTGAGCCTGGACGCCGAGCTTGCCCTCGATGCCGACCTCCTGGGCGACCCGCGTGACCTCGGCCGCGAACGTCGAAAGCAGGTCGACCATCGTGTTGATCGTCCCGGCGAGCCGGCCGACCTCGCCCTTCGCCTCGACCGTGATCTTCTGCGAGAGATCGCCCTTCGCGACCGCGGTCGTCACGGCGGCGATGTTGCGCACCTGCGACGTGAGGTTGCCGGCGAGCAGGTTGACGTTCTCCGTCAGGTCCTTCCAGGTGCCGGAGACACCGGCGACTTCAGCCTGGCCCCCGAGCATGCCCTCCGTTCCCACCTCGCGGGCGACGCGCGTGACCTCGGCCGCGAAGGCGGAGAGCTGGTCGACCATCGTGTTGATCGTGTCCTTGAGCTCGAGCACCTCGCCCTTGACGTCGACCGTCACCTTTTTCGAGAGGTCTCCGTTCGCGACGGCGGTCGTGACAGTGGCGATGTTCCGCACCTGCTCGGTCAGCGAGGAGGCCATGAAGTTGACGCTGTCCGTCAGGTCGCTCCAGGTGCCCGAGACGCCCTCGACGCGCGCCTGGCCGCCGAGGCGGCCCTCGGTGCCGACCTCGCGCGCGACGCGGGTCACCTCGGAGGCGAAGGCGCGGAGCTGGTCGACCATCGTGTTGATCGTGTCCTTGAGCTCGAAGACCTCGCCCTTGACGTCGACGGTGATCTTCTTGGAGAGGTCGCCGTTCGCGACAGCGGTCGTGACGGTGGCGATGTTCCGCACCTGCTCGGTCAGCGAGGAGGCCATGAAGTTGACGTTGTCGGTCAGGTCGCGCCAGGTGCCGGAGACGCCCTTCACCTGAGCCTGGCCGCCGAGCTTGCCCTCGGTGCCAACCTCGCGGGCGACGCGGGTGACCTCGGCCGCGAAGCTCGAAAGCTGGTCGACCATCGTGTTGATCGTCGCCGCGAGCTGCGCCACCTCGCCCTTCGCCTCGACGGTGATCTTCTGCGAGAGGTCGCCCTTCGCGACCGCCGTCGTGACGTCCGCGATCGCCCGCACCTGGTCGGTGAGGTTGTTCGCGAGCTGGTTGACGTTCTCGGTCAGGTCCTTCCAGGTGCCGGAGACGCCGACGACCTCGGCCTGGCCGCCGAGCTTGCCCTCGGTGCCGACCTCCTTCGCGACGCGCGTCACCTCGGCGGCAAAGGACGAGAGCTGGTCGACCATCGTGTTGATCGTCGACTTCAGCTCCGCGATCTCGCCCTTGACGTCGACCGTGACCTTCTTCGAGAGGTCGCCGTTCGCGACCGCCGTCGTCACCTCGGCGATGTTCCGCACCTGCGCCGTCAGCGAGGTCGCCATCGTGTTCACGTTCTGGGTCAGGTCGCGCCAGACGCCTGAGACGTCCTCGACCTCGGCCTCGACACCGAGCTTCCCTTCGGTGCCGACCTCGCGGGCGACGCGCGTGACCTCGGCGGCGAAGGACGAGAGCTGGTCGACCATCGTGTTGATCGTCGACTTCAGCTCCGCGATCTCGCCCTTCGCGTCGACGGTGATCTTCCGTGAGAGGTCGCCGTTCGCGACCGCCGTCGTGACGTCGGCGATCGCGCGCACCTGGCCGGTGAGGTTGTTCGCGAGCAGGTTGACGTTGTCGGTCAGGCCGCGCCAGGTGCCGGAGACGCCCTCGACGCGCGCCTGGCCGCCGAGGCATGCCCTCGGTGCCGACCTCGCGGGCGACGCGCGTGACCTCGGCCGCGAAGGCGGAGAGCTGGTCGACCATCGTGTTGATCGTCGAGGCGAGCTGGGCGATCTCGCCCTTGGTCTCGATCGTGATCTTCTGCGTCAGGTCGCCCTTCGCGACGGCGGTCGTCACCTCGGCGATCGAGCGCACCTGTGCCGTCAGGTTGTCGGCCATCAGGTTCACGTTCTCGGTCAGCCCGCGCCAGGTGCCGGAGACGCCCTCGACCTGGGCCTGGCCGCCGAGCTTGCCCTCGGTGCCGACCTCGCGGGCGACGCGGGTGACCTCGGCCGCGAACGCCGAGAGCTGGTCGACCATCGTGTTGATCGTGTCCTTGAGCTGCAGCACCTCGCCGCGCGCGTCGACCGTGATCTTCTTCGAGAGGTCTCCCCGGGCAACAGCGGTCGTCACGTCGGCGATGTTCCGCACCTGGTCGGTGAGGTTGTTCGCGAGCGTGTTCACGTTCTCGGTCAGCCCGCGCCAGGTGCCGGAGACGCCCTCGACCTGGGCCTGGCCGCCGAGCTTGCCCTCGGTGCCGACCTCGCGGGCGACGCGGGTGACCTCGGCCGCGAAGGCGGAGAGCTGGTCGACCATCGTGTTGATCGTGTCCTTGAGCTCGAGCACCTCGCCGGCGACGTCGACGGTGATCTTCTTGGAGAGGTCGCCGTTCGCGACCGCGGTCGTGACGGCGGCGATGTTCCGTACCTGCGAGGTGAGGTTGCCGGCGAGCGTGTTGACGTTGTCGGTCAGGTCCTTCCAGACGCCGGAGACGCCCTCGACCTGGGCCTGGCCGCCGAGCCGGCCCTCGGTGCCGACCTCGCGCGCGACCCGTGTCACCTCGGCGGCGAACGAGCGCAGCTGCTCGACCATCGTGTTGACGGTCTCCTTCACCTCGAGCACCTCGCCCCGGACCTCGACGGTGATCTTCTTCGAGAGGTCGCCGTTCGCGACCGCCGTCGTCACGTCCGCGATGTTCCGCACCTGGTCGGTCAGGTTGTCCGCGAGCGTGTTCACGTTCTCCGTCAGGTCCTTCCAGACGCCGGAGACGCCTTCGACCTGGGCCTGGCCGCCGAGCTTGCCCTCGGTGCCGACCTCTTTCGCGACGCGCGTCACCTCGGCCGAGAAGGAGCGCAGCTGGTCGACCATCGTGTTGATGGTCTCCTTCAGCTCGAGCACCTCTCCCTTGACGTCGACGGTGATCTTCTTGGAGAGGTCGCCGTTCGCGACCGCCGTCGTGACGGCGGCGATGTTCCGCACCTGCGAGGTGAGGTTGCCGGCGAGCGTGTTCACGTTCTCGGTCAGGTCCTTCCACACGCCCGAGACGCCCTTGACCTGCGCCTGGCCGCCGAGGTTGCCGTCTGTGCCGACCTCGCGGGCGACGCGCGTGACCTCGTCGGCGAAGCTGGAGAGCTGGTCGACCATCGTGTTCACGGTGTTCTTCAGCTCGAGCACCTCACCCTTGACGTCGACGGTCACCTTCCGTGAGAGGTCGCCGTTCGCGACCGCCGTCGTGACGTCGGCGATGTTCCGCACCTGGCCGGTCAGGTTCGAGGCCATCTGGTTGACGGAGTCGGTCAAGTCCTTCCAGGTGCCGGAGACGCCCTTGACGCGCGCCTGGCCGCCGAGCTTGCCCTCGGTGCCGACCTCGCGGGCGACGCGGGTCACCTCGGCCGCGAAACTGGAGAGCTGGTCGACCATCGCGTTCACGGTCGTGCCGATCCGGCGGAACTCACCCCGGACGGGCTGGCCGTCGATCTCGAGCTGGATCCGCTGGCGCAGGTCGCCGTCTGCGACTGCGTCGATCACGCGCGCGACCTCGATCGTCGGCCGCGCCAGGTTGTCGATCAGCTCGTTGACCGCGCCGACCTTCTCCGCCCACGAGCCCGGCGCCCCCGCGACGCCGGCCCGCTCGTTGATCCGACCCTCGCGACCTACGACCTTGCTCACCCGCACCAGCTCCCGCGTCACCTGCTCGTTCCGCTCGACGAGCGTGTTGAAGGCCGCAGCGACCTCGGCCAGCGGTCCCGCCGCCCGCAGGCGGACGGAGAAGTCGCCGTCGCGGGCGGCCTCGAGCGCGGCCGTCAACCGGGCGACCTGTGCCTCCGTCAGCGTCCCGGCGCCGTTCTCGGCGCCGGAGCGGGCAGTCGTCTTCCGGGCGGGCTTCGAGCGCGCACCGCGGGTCGGCACAGGGGGCACGGATAACTCCTTTTCTTGAGCAGCGGGGTTGTCTCGGAGCTCCTCTAGCTCCTGAACGCGACTATGCCCAATCGGGGGCGATGTTGAACGACCTTTCGGCAGGAATCGCCTTGTTCGGAAGCGCGCTCTACGCCCGTGCGAGCGCCTGCTCGAGGTCGGCCCAGAGCGCGTCGGGAGGCTCGAGGCCGACCGACAGCCGCAGCAGGCCTTCGGGGACGCGATCGCCCTCCCAGCGGTGGCGTGACTCCATCGTCGAGGTGACGCCGCCGAGGCTCGTCGCATTCACGATCAGCGACGTCGCCGTCTCGACCCGCCTCGCGGCGGCGCCGTCGGCGACGTCGAAGGAGAGGAGGGCGCCGAAGCCCGGATAACGGACGTTCTGCGTCGTCGAATGCGCGTCGAGGCGGCCGACGAGGTCGGCCGCGGTCGCGCTCTGCTGCCGGACCCGCGCCTCGAGCGTCCGCAGGCCACGCAGCAGGAGCCACGCGGGATCGGGCGCGGCGACGATCCCGGAACGCGTGCGGAACTCGAGCAGCCGCGCTGCGTGGTCGGCCCTCTTCGCGGCGACCGCACCGAGGAGCACGTCGTGGTGGCCGCCGAGGTACTTCGTCGCCGAGTGGACGACCAGGTCGCAGCCGCGCGCGAGCGCGCGCAGGTACACCGGCGTCGCCGCGGTCGCGTCGCAGACGACGAGACCGGGATGGGCGGCGGCGGCCTCGAAGTCCGGCATCGTCAGGAGCGGGTTGGACGGCGCCTCGACCCAGACGAGGTCGGCCTCGGGCGGTGGCGGGCCGGTCTGGTCGAAGAGGACGTGCCGGAGTCCCCAGCGCTCGAGGTCGGACAGCAGCACGCCGGTGCCGTAGTAGGCGTCAGCGGCGAGCGCGACGGTTTGGCCGGGCTCGAGCAGCGCGAGCACGAGCGCGGTGGTCGCGCCCATCCCCGACGAGAAGAGCAGCGCCTCGCCGCCTTCCATGTCGCCAAGCAGCCGCTCCACCTCCACCCCGGCCGGGTGCGCATTCCGCGCGTAGTAGAAGGGCCCAGGCTCGCCGTCGACGTAGGCCCAGGTCGTCGAGCGGTCGAGCGGCGTCTCCATGCCGCGAATCTAGCGCGCCGAGCGCGAGAGCTTGTGTGACAGGAACACAAACCCGCCGGCCTGCACCGTTCCGTCGCTCGCGGGCTTGTGTGACAGGAACACAAAGTCCGGAGCGCGTTAGGCTCCCGCGATGGCCGAGACGCACGACACCACAGCCGAGAAGCTCGCGTGGCTGCAGGAGCTCTCCGAGCAGGCGGCCGCGGCCGGCAGCGAGAAGGCAATCGCGCGGCAGCGGGAGCGGGGGAAGCTGCTCGCGCACGAGCGGGTCGAGAAGCTGCTCGACCCGGGCTCGTTCGTCGAGCTCGACCGCTACGTGCGCCACCGCAACCCCGACTTCGACTCGATGCGCAACCGGCCCTACGGCGATGCGGTCGTGACGGGCTACGGCGAGATCTTCGGCCGCAAGGTGTTCGTGTTCTCGCAGGACTTCACCGTCTTCGGCGGTTCTCTCTCCGAGGTCTTCGCCGAGAAGATCTGCAAGGTGATGGACATGGCCCTGAAGTACGGGTGCCCAGTGATCGGGATCAACGACTCGGGCGGCGCGCGGATCCAGGAGGGCGTCGTCTCGCTCGCCGGCTACGCCGAGATCTTCTGGCGGAACGTGCAGGCGTCAGGCGTGATCCCGCAGCTCTCGCTCGTGCTCGGCCCGACTGCGGGCGGCGCCGTCTACTCGCCCGCGATCACCGACTTCATCTTGATGTCGGAGTCGAGCTCGTACATGTTCATCACCGGCCCCGACGTCGTGAAGACGGTGACCGGGGAGGAGGTCTCGTTCGAGGAGCTCGGCGGTGCCGAGACGCATGCGGCCAAGTCGGGCGTCGCCCACTTCACCGCCGCGGACGAGGAGGCCGTGCTCGAGGACGCCCGCTACCTGCTCTCGTTTCTGCCGCAGAACAACCTCGAGCGCCCGCTGCACACGCCGCCGGCCGACCCGGTCGACCGCGAGGCTCCCGAGCTGGACACGTTCATCCCCGACGAGGCGACCAAGCCGTACGACATGAAGCAGGTGATCGCGAAGGTCGTCGACGACGGCGAGTTCATGGAGGTGCAGCCGCGCTTCGCCGCCAACATCGTGTGCGGCTTCGCCCGGCTGGGCGGCCATCCTGTCGGCATCGTCGGCAACCAGCCCGCCGCGCTCGCAGGCGTGCTCGACATCGACGCCTCCGTCAAGGCGGCGCGCTTCGTCCGCACCTGCGACGCGTTCAACGTCCCGCTCGTCACCTTCGTCGACGTCCCCGGCTTCTTGCCCGGGACCGAGCAGGAGTGGGGAGGGATCATCCGCCACGGCGCCAAGCTCCTCTACGCCTTCGCCGAGGCGACGGTGCCGAAGCTGACCGTGGTCACCCGCAAGGCGTACGGCGGGGCGTACGACGTCATGAGCTCGAAGCACATTCGCGCCGACTTCAACGTCGCCTGGCCGACCGCGGAGGTCGCTGTGATGGGCCCGGAGGGCGCGGTCAACATCATCTTTCGCAAGGAGCTCGAGCAGGCGGACGACCCGGAGGCGCGCCGCGCCGAGCTGATCGCCGACTACAAGGAGCGCTTCGCGAACCCCTACCACGCTGCCGAGCGCGGGTACGTGGATCAGGTGATCGAGCCGCGGCTGACCCGTCCGGTCCTGATCTCGGCGCTCGAGATCGCGCGGACGAAGCGCGAGCCGAGGCCGAAGCGCAAGCACGGCAACATCCCGCTCTAGCGCTCACGGCCGGCCGTTGCGGACATGTCGGGGCCAGGACCCCACACGTCCCGCGCGGACGGTGGTGACTTCAGACGAAGGCGTACTGGGTCGAATCGCAGACGCGGCGGTAGCCGATCGCGACGTAGATTTTGTTCGAAGTCGGGTTGGCCACGTCGGTGTAGAGGAAGCAGAAGCTGCGGCCGGCCGCGAGCTGCTCCGCCGAGATGTGCGCGGTGAGTGCGCTCGCGTAGCCGCGGCGGCGGTGCGCGGGCGGCGTGTAGACCGGGCCGATCCGGACCCCGGTCGGCGTCGGGCTGCCGAAGCCGACGGCCGAGACCGGCGCGCCGCAGTCCTCCCAGAGCGCGATCCCATTGCCCGCCGTGGTCAACCTGTGGTCGACGTTGCGCGCGCTCTGCTCCTCGTCCAGCTCTAGTGCGCTGAGCGCCTCGACGCCGAACTCGACCCACCAACTGACGAGCAGCTCACGGTCGTCCCTCGTCGCGGTGCGCGGCGCTCCGGGCGGCGTTGCAGGCGGAATGACGGCGTCGAGCGCGTAGATCCCCTGCTGCACCCGTGGCTCTGGCGCGACACCGTGCAGGCGCGCGTAGGCGGCGACGAAGGCGTCGATCTCCGGCACGGCGCCCACGGCGCCGGGGATGCCACCGCCCAGCGCGCCCGCGATCGCTTCCAGCGCGGTGTTGTCGCCGCCGCCGAGCACGAGGTTGTACGGCGGCGTCCGCAACGCCGCGCCGACGACCGCATCCCCGTCTTCGACGAGCCAGAGCTCGTGCTCGGGGTACAGCTCTGGGCTGTCGCGCAGCGTGCCGGCCAGGCCGAGGATGAGGTTGTGCCGCGCCTCGTCCGTGAGCAACGGGGCCGCGCGCTCGAGGAACTCCGTTGCGCTCCCCGCCTTGACGACCCGCATCTGTCTACCCTATCTTGCCTAAGCAATGCCTAGGCAGACATTGTCGGCCGCGGAGGCGGCCCGCGCGCTCGGGATCAGCGTCGACACACTGCGTCGCTGGGATCGCGACGGCAAGATCGCCGTGGAGCGTGACACGGCGAACCGGCGCGTCGTCGCCGCCGACGAGATCGAGCGCCTGCGCGGCCCGCACGGCGACGAGACCCTCTCCGCCCGCAACCGCTTCCGCGGCGTCGTCCGCTCGGTCGAGCTGGACGGCCTGCTGGCGAAGATCGAGATCGACGTCACCGAGCCGGCCCGCGTCGTCGCGATCGTGACGCGCGAGTCCGCCGAGGAGCTCGGGCTGAAGGCGGGGATGAGCGCGGCGGGCGTCGTCAAGGCGACGTCGGTGATGGTGGAGCGGTGAGAGGCGGGCTCGCCGTCGCCTCGCTCGTCGCTGCGGCCGCGCTCGCCACCGGCTTCGCGTCGACCCGCTCGGAAGGCCCGGCGACCGCGTACGCGGCCGCGTCTCTCACCGACGTCTTCCCGAAGATCTCGCCGTCGTCCCGGTTCCAGTTCGCGGGCTCGAACCAGCTTGCGCTCCAGATCTCCCGCGGTGCGCCCGCCGACGTCTTCGCGTCGGCGAGCCCCGTCTACACGCAGAACCTCTTCCGCGACGGCCTCCTCGAGAAGCCGCGCACGTTCGCGACGAACTCGCTCGTCCTCGCCGTGCCGCGCTCGAACCCGGCGAAGATCCGCTCCGTCTTCGACCTGCCGAAGCGGCCGAAGCTGAAGCTCGTCGTCGCGGGCCAGCAGGTGCCGATCGGTCTCTATACCCGCGAGGTGCTGAAGCGGCTCGCCCTGCTACGCGTGCTGCGCAAGGCGGTCAGCCAGGAGCCGGATGTGAAGGGGATCGTCGGCAAGCTCGCGCTCGGTGAGGCGGACGCGGGCTTCGTCTACGCGACGGATGTGCGCGCCGCCTCGTCGCGGCTGCTCGCGATCCCGCTGCCGAAGCGGTCTCAGCCGACCGTCCGCTACGAGGTCGCGGTCGTGAAGGGGTCGAAGAACCGCGCGGCGGCGCTCGAGCTCGTCGCCGACCTGCTCAGCACCGACGGCAGGCGCGAGCTCCGCAATGCCGGCTTCGGGCTCCCGTGAGAAGCCCGTTCGGCGTCGCGCTCGCACTCGCGACCGCACTCACGCTCTCCTTCCTGCTCCTCCCGATCCTGGCGATCTTCGTCGACATCCCGCCCGGCGAGCTGCTCGCCGGGATGAACGAACCGGCAGCGGTCGACGCGCTGCTCGTGACCTTGAAGACGACCCTGATCGCGAACGCCGTGATCCTGCTGGTCGGAACGCCGGCTGCGTACCTGATCGCAACCAATTCGTTCCGCACGAAACCGTTGCTCGTCACCGCGGTCGAATTGCCCCTCGTGCTACCGCCTGCGGTGGCGGGGATCGGCCTGCTCGCGGCCTTCGGCCGCTTCGGCCTGCTCGGCGGGACACTCGACGTCCTCGGCCTCTCGATCCCGTTCACGCAGCTCGCCGTCGTCCTCGCGGTCATGTTCGTGGCGAGCCCCTTCTACATCCGCGCCGCGATCTCGGCGTTCGAGTCCGTCGACCCGGCGCTGACCGGCGCCGCCCGGACGCTCGGCGCCGGCCCGGCGCGCACGTTCTTCCGGGTCGCACTGCCGCTCGCGTCCGGCGGGCTCGGAGCCGGCTGGGCGCTCTGCTTCGCGCGCGGGATCGGTGAGTTCGGCGCGACGATCATGTTCGCCGGCTCGCTTCAGGGCGTGACGCAAACCCTTTCGCTCGCCGTCTACGAGCAGTTCGACGTCGCCTTCGACGTCGCGCTCGCGATCGGCGCCGAGCTCGTGATCATCAGCGCCTTTCTCCTCCTCGCCGTCAAGCTCGTTCCGACATGGACACGCTCGAGCTCATCCTCGACCACCCTCTCCGCTCCTTTCGGCTCACGGTAGCGGCGACGCTCGGGCGCGAGACGCTCGCGCTCGTCGGCCCATCGGGAGCGGGGAAGTCCAGCGTCCTGCGCGCGATCGCCGGCCTGCTGCGGCCGGAGCGGGGGAGGATCGCGCTCGACGGCGAGGCGTGGCTCGAGACGGACGCTGGCGTCGACCTGCCGCCGGAGCGCCGCTCGGTCGGGCTCGTCTTCCAGGAGTACGCGCTCTTTCCGCATCTGGACGTGCGCCGGAACGTTGCCTTCGGCGGACGGGAGCGCGTCGACGAGCTGCTCGAGCGCTTCCGGATCTCGCACCTCGCGAAGGCGCGGCCGGGGGACCTCTCCGGCGGTGAGCGGCAGCGAGTCGCGCTGGCACGCGCCCTCGCCCGCGACCCGGCCGTGCTCCTGCTGGACGAGCCGCTCGCCGCACTCGATGCTCACACCCGCAACGTCGTGCGCGGCGAGCTGGCAGAGCTCCTGACCGAGCTGCGGCAGCCGACGCTGCTCGTCACGCACGACTTCGAGGATGCAGCCGCGCTCGCCGACCGCGTCGGCGTGATCGTCGAGGGCCGCATCCTGCAGCAGGGCGCCGCCGCGGACCTGCTCGCCGCACCGGCCGACGCCTTCGTCGCGAGCTTCACCGGTGCGAACCTTCTACACGGAACTGCTCGGCCGGGCCTCGACGGGCTGACCGAGGTCGTCCTCGACGACGCGGGCCTCGCGTATTCGACCGACGAGGGCGGCGGCCGCGTCGGGCTCGCCGTCTACCCGTGGGAGATCGCGCTCGCCCGCACCGAGCCCGCCGACTCGGCCGTCAACCACCTCCGCGGCGACGTCCGCTCCCTCGTTGCGCTCGGCAACCGCGTCCGCGTCCGCGTGGGCCCGCTGACTGCCGAGATCACTGCGGCGTCGGCCGAGCGGCTGGCATTGCGCGAGGGAGAGCCGGTCGTCGCGTCCTTCAAGGCGACTGCAGCCCGACTCGTGCCGCTCGGCTAGCGCCGCTCGTAGATCGTCCAGCCTGAGTCGGGAAAGTGTGTCGCACCCCAGTTCGCCCGCGCCGGCGGCCGGCGCTCGGAGTTCCCCAGGATGACCCAGCCGAGGCCGATCTGCTCGGCGGCCTGCAGCGCCTCCGCGTCCGGAAGCGGAACGACGCGGCGCTCGAGTTCCGAGCCGTAGAGGGGATACACCCACTCGTCGATGTCGGCGATGCCGACCCGGGCGTCCGCCGGGATCCGATCGACGACCGCCTCGATCTCCTCCTCGAGCTCCGGCCGCGTCAGCGACTGCGCCTGCGCCCGGGGGAGGGACCAGACCGCTTGCGTCCCGTCGAGCCCCGTCGGCTTCGCCGTGTTGTACGCATGCGCGGCGAGGAGCGTGACCGCCCCGATGAGCGCGACTGTGGCTGCCACGGTCCGCCGGCGGTAGATCACCGCCGCGAGCGGCATCGTCAACAGGACTGGTGTGATCAAGAAGCGGCCGAGCCAGATGTTGTAGCGGTACGTCAAGGCGATCCCGAGCGCCGTCAGCGGCAGCGCGAGCGCAAGCGCGAGTCGCTCCCACTGGCGTCGGCGTACGACGGTCACAACCGCGAAGCCCAGTGAAAGTGGAAAGAGGAGCAGGACGCCGAGCGGCCCGAAGAAGGAGATGTCCTCGTTGACCGCCTGACCGACCGCGAAGTCGAACGGCGGCGCGACGCTCGTCTCGGGCGGGTTGGACTCGACGCCGAGTACGTCGAAGGCAAAGCGGCCTGCCTCCTCGATCGAGTCCGCGACAGCAGTCTTCGGATGCAGACCGGAGAGATCGACGAAGCGGTAGCCGATGCGCGCGAGGGTCGAGGCGGTGCCGTCCCAGGTGATCTCGGCGGGCCGGAACGGCTCGGTCGCGGAAGGGTGGCCGAGGGGGCGACCCGTCTCTGCCACGTTGAGGACGTAGCCGTACGCCCCGAAGACGGCGAAAGCCGCCACACTCGCCGCGACGCACTCGGCGAGCCGCCGGCGCGGCAGCGTCGCGACGGCGAGCCCGAGCAGGACCGGGACGGCGTACACCGCCGTCAGCTTCGTCCCGAGGGCGAGCGCCACGGCGAGCCCGGCGAGGATGACCTCGGTGCGGCTTCGGCCGAGCACCAGCGCAGCCGCCGCCACCACGAACGACGCCGCCAGCAGGTCGTTCTGGGTCGTCACCGACTGGAGCGCGACCTGCGTCAACGTCGCCGCGAGGAGCGCGGCGAACGCCGAATCCGGCCGGTCGAACCCGAGCCGTCGCGCGATCGCGTAGATGCCGACGAGCGATGCGAGCTCTGCCAGGAGCTGTGGCAGTGCAGCGACCGTATCCCGGCCGATGAACGCGAAGGTCCAGAGGATCTCGAGCTCGCTTCCGGGCTGGTAGGCGTTGATTCGGTCCGTGGGCGGATCGGGCACGTACTCGACCGCCCCGCGCTGCAGCCACTCGACGGCACGGGGCAGGTGGTACGACATCGAGTCCCAATTGTTCGGAGGAGTCACAAGCGCGATGAGCAGCTGGTAGACGATGGCGCCGGCGACGACCACGCCGAGGGCGGTCAGGATTCGATGCCGCGGCACGGCGGCGCGGAGCCCCACGTTGATCCGAGGCGGTCTCGGACGGCCTCTCCGGAGCCACTCGCCCGCAGCCACCGCCAACAGCACGGTTTGACCGACGGTGTAGCCAGTGGCTCCGACGGCACCCAGGATCGACAGCGCCTCGGCGAGCAGCACGAGCTCCGCCGACGCGAACAGGTAGGCCGCGAGCAGGAACGGCGGGAGCGAGCGCAGCCGCAGCGAGGCCGCCGCAGCAAGTGCGGTCGCCGCCAGCACTGCTGCGGCGAGAAGGAGCGCGAGCCACGCCATCGGCCGCGAATTGTGTCAACCTGGCCCGCGTGCACCAGGTCCCCGGCCGCCGGAGAGCGCGTTCGCTGCTCCTCTGGGCAGGCCTTCTCGTCAGCGCCGGCTTCACGTATCTCGCGGTTCGGGGTGTCGACTTCGCCGTTGTCCGCGACGCGCTCGCAACGTCGAACTACTGGTGGCTCGTTCCCGCGCTCGGCGCGCTCGCGCTCGGCGTCGCCGTCCGTGCGCTGCGCTGGCAGCGCCTTTTCAGGCGCGAGACGCGGCCGCCCTACCCGGCGGTCGCGAACGCCGTGCTCGTCGGCCTCCTCTTCAACAACATCCTGCCGGTGCGTGCCGGGGAGGCCGCCCGGATCGTGGTGCTGAACCAGCAGCAGCGGACGTCCCGTGTCGAGGCGGTTGGGACCGTCGTGCTCGAGCGAGCGCTGGACGTCCTCTGTCTGCTTCTCCTGCTGTTCACGATCTCACCGTGGCTGCCGTCGGTGTCGTGGCTGCGGCCTGCGGCAGCCCTCGCCGTTGCGCTCGCGAGCGGTCTCGTGCTCGTCGCCTGGGCGCTCGCCCGCTGGGGCGACAGGCCGCTGCGAGCGGCATTGCGCCCGCTGGCGCGGCTGCGGTTCGTGGGTGAAGCGCGTGCGGAGCGCGCAGGTGCGAATCTCGCGCTCGGTCTGGTAGCGCTGCGCGACTGGCGCCTGCTCGTGACAGGGCTCGTGCTGACGACGCTCTCCTGGCTCTGCCTCGGGCTCTCGCTGTGGTTCGTGCTCCGTGCCTTCGACCTCGGGCTCTCGCCGGTGGCAGGACTGCTGGTTGCGATCGCGGTCAACATCGGGATGATCCTGCCCTCGTCTCCGGCCGCGGTCGGTGTGTTCGAGGCCTCGGTGCTCGTGGCGCTCAGCGCATACGACGTGCCGAAGGAGCAGGCGCTCAGCTACGCGCTCGTCGCTCACGTCGTCAACTTCGTGCCGTTCATCGTCGTCGGTGCGCTCGTCCTCCACGCACACACCGCGGCGCTGCGACGCGCGGCGGCGAGCACGTGACGCGCGTCTCGTTCATCATCCCCGCCTTCAACGAGGCCGCCACGATTCGGCAGCTGCTCGAGAAGGTCGACGCACTCGAGCTGGAGAAGCAGATCGTCGTCGTCGACGACGGCTCGACCGATGACACCGCGGCGATCGTCGAGCGCTTTCGGCGCGAACGGGAGGACGTCCTCCTCATCAGGAAGGTCAACGGCGGGAAGGGCTCCGCGGTTCGGGCAGCGATTCCGGAGCTGCAGGGCGACATCGCCGTGATCCAGGACGCGGACCTCGAGTACGACCCCGTCGACGTGCCGACGCTGATCGAGCCGATCGAGCGCGGTGTCGCCGACGTCGTCTTCGGCTCGCGGCTCTCCGGAGGCCGCCCCCAGCGCGCCTATCTCTTCTGGCATCTCGTCGGCAACCGCTTCCTCTCGTTGCTGACGAATCTGCTCTTCAACACGACACTTTCCGATATGGAGACCGGGTACAAGGCGTTCCGGATGGACGTGCTGCGCTCGCTCGATCTCCGCGAGAGCCACTTCGGGATCGAGCCGGAGATCACGGGGAAGGTCTGCAAGCGAAAGCTGCGGATCTACGAGCTGCCGATCGCCTACTACGGCCGCACGTACGACGAGGGAAAGAAGATCACCTGGCGGGACGGCTTCAGGGCGATCTGGGTGCTGTTCCGGGTTCGAGTCCGCGGCTAGCTAGGCCGGAATCGCGACGGCGGGCTCGGGCCAGGCGGCGCCGATGCCGAGCTCGTCCGCGAGTGCCGCAACGACGTCGGGATCGAACTGGCTGCCCGAGCAGCGCGCCAGCTCTGCGACAGCCTCGTCGTCGGTGAGCCGGCCGCGATAGACGCGGTCAGACGTCATCGCGTCGTAGGCGTCCGCGACGAAGATGATCCGGGCGCCGAGCGGGATCTCGTCGCCGCCGAGCGCGTCGGGATAGCCGGTGCCGTCCCAGCGCTCGTGATGGTGCAGCACCCAGTCGGCGACAGGGTCGACGCCGAGGCTCTCGAGCATCCGGTAGCCGATCTGCGGGTGGCGCTCGAGCACGAGCCGCTCCGTCTCGGAGAGCGGACCGGGCTTGCGCAGGATCTCCTCCGGGATCGCGAGCTTGCCGAGGTCGTGCAGGCTCGCCGCGAGCCGGGTCAGCTCGATCTGCTCTCGGTCGACGCCGAGACGCCCCGCGATCCGCGCAGCCAGGTCGGAGACGCGCTCGGAGTGCGAGCCCGTGTACGCGTCGCGCGCGTCGACGGCCCTGGCGAGGCTCGCGGCGGCGCGGAAGCGGGCGGCGCGGTCGGGGCCGGCGGCGAGCCGCTTCAGCTCGGCGATCTCGACCACGTCCGGCCGGTAGACCCGCGTCTGATTCTTGCCGTACTCCTTCGCCCAGTAGAGAGCGCTGTCGGCGCGGCGTACGAGCTCGTCCCGACCGACATCGTCGAGCGGGGCGGTCGCGATTCCGGCGCTCAGGGTGACGGAGCCCGCCGGAGGCAGGTCGACCAGCGCGATCCGCTCGATGATCGCATCGGCTGCGATCCGGGCGCCCTCCTCGTCGCGGCCGGGGAGCAGGACCGCGAACTCGTCGCCGCCGAGCCGGAACGCCTCTCCGCCCTGACGCAGGTTCGTGGCCAGCTGGGCGAGCACCTTGTCGCCGACGGGATGGCCGAAGCGGTCGTTGATCCGTTTGAACTCGTCGATGTCGACGAGGCAGAGGCTGAGCGGGTAGCCCTGGGCCTGCGAGTCCGCGAGCTCGCGCTCGAGCCGGTCGTGAAAGTGACGGTGGTTTCCGAGCCCGGTCAGCGGGTCGGTCAGGGCCAAGCGCATGGCACGCAGCTCGCGGAAGGTCGAGCGCTGATAGAGCGCGATCGCGAGCAGCGGGCCGACGAGCGCGGCGGAGAGGAACGGCGAGCGCTGCCAGAGGATCACGAGCATCAGCGCCGCGGATGCCATCAGCGCGAACGGCATCCCTGTCGCCTGGACGCTCGTCCGCATCACGGTGGTGAACGGCTTGTGGGCGCTGACGCCGACGACGAGGCTGATCAGGATCAGGTTGACGCTGTAGAAGGCGAAGGCGACGATCACGACCTGTGCGAAGACGAGCTCCGCCCCGTCGCCTCGCAGGGGCGCGATCGCGGCGCCGGCGACTGCGGCCGCGATCGACATCACGGCCGCGTTGTAGGCGACGCGGATTGGTGGGCGATGCTCCAGGAGGTGCATGATCGGCGCGGCCATGCCGACGACGACGCCCGCCTGCCAGCCGTAGAGCACGATCGCGGCCGTGCAGAAGACGAAGCCGAGCGAGACGCCGCCCGTGTCGATCCCGTCGAGTGGAACGGGGTAGCGCTCGGCGAGCGTCGAGGCCGCCAGGAGCCCGGCGACCCCCGCCAGCGCGGCGAGGTCGCGGGGCGAGATGGCGAACGAGACTGCAGCCGCGACGGCGACCCCGAATCCCAGCAGCCCGACCGGCAGCACGACCGCCGCGAGCCGCGGGGGCAGCATTCCCCCCGGACTCATGACGCGGCCCCTACCAGCCCCAGTTGAAGCGTTCCCAGCCCCAGTTCCCGATCGCCGTGGCGAGAAGCGCCAGCGCGACGAGAACCCCGACCAGTCGACCGTTTCTCCACTGCAGCATTTCCGTGCCCTCCCGTTGGCGGATCGTCAGGACTCCGAGATGATGAATGCCGTCTTGCGGCACGTAATCCCTCGAAAAGGTGATTTCACGGATGTTCGCGTCTCGAATGGTGCCGGGCTAGGCTGCAACAATGGCCGCGACGATCGAGCCGGAGCCGTCGCCGGAGGAGCGCGAGGCGATCCTCGCGGCGCTCTCGACGGCCGCTCCGGTGGAGCAGCGCTGGGCCGCGGCGGCCTTACACGAGGGGGTCGAGGAGGTTGAGGGCGACCCGTAACCTTTCCGCGGCCGGCGCCGTTGTAGAGCCGACATGTGCTGCCGCTGTGGAGATCACCCCGCCCGCTCCGCCGAGGAGCCGTTTTGCCCGATCTGCGTCATCTCGATCAAGGTCGAGGTGGCGAGGGGGTTGACCCAGCTCGCCGGCTACCTGAACGCGTGGGCCGCCTTCGGCGACTGGTGTAGCCAGCGCCAGGCTGCTTAGTTTGCGCAGGGCGAGCATCCGCCGAGCGGACGCTCGCCGCGCGAAGACCCCTGAAGGGGGCCGCTTCGCGGCCGGCCAGCCAACGCGGTCTGATGTCAGGCGGCCGAGCCGCGGAGGAGCCGCGGCGCCGTGCGGGCGTAGTCGAGCCCCGAGACCCAGGTGAGCACGAGCGCGACGAGCAGTGCCCACCAGCCGACGCTCTCGTCCCACGCACCCGCCGCGGCGAAGCCGCCGAGTGCAGCTGCGACCGCTTGCGCCCAGGTTTTCAGCTTGCCGAGGTCGCGTGCGGCGATCACGACGCCGCGCTCGATCGCGGCCAGACGCAACCCCGAGATCAGAATCTCCCGCGCGACGATCGCCGCGACCATCCAGCCCGGCCAGACGCCGTCCTCGATCAGCATCACGAGCACCGCCAGCACGAGCACCTTGTCTGCGATCGGGTCGAGCAGCGAGCCCAGCGGTGAGGTGACGCCTCGGCTGCGCGCGATCCGGCCGTCGAGCCAGTCGGTCGCCATCGCGATGCAGAAGAGCGCGGTCGCCCAGTACTCGTTGTGCGGGAAGTCCCAGGCGTAAAGGAGCACGACGAGCGGGACGGACGCTGCCCGCGCAACGGTCAACTGATCGGGAAGCGTCATCGCTCCGTGAGAATACGCGCGCCATGGCGCTTCCCTCGAAAGTTCTCGTCGCGAACCGGGGCGAGATCGCGATCCGGATCTTCCGGACGCTGCGCGAGCTCGACGTCGGTTCGGTCGCCGTCTACTCCGAGGCGGACCGCGAGGCGCTGCATCCGCGCGTGGCCGACGAGGCGTATCTGATCGGTCCCGGCCCGGCTGTGGAGAGCTATCTCGTCGTCGAGCGGATCCTCGAGGCGGCGCGGCAGTCCGGCGCCGAGGCGATTCATCCCGGCTACGGCTTCCTCGCCGAGAATGCTGCCTTCGCGCGCGCCGTCGAGGGGTCCGGCTTGACGTGGATCGGCCCGCCGAGCGCCGCGATCGAACTGATGGGGTCGAAGACGGAGGCGCGGACGGCGATGCGGGCCGCCGGCGTGCCGATCATCCCGGGCGCGACCGAGCCGGTGCAGACGGTCGCCGAGGTGCTGCGGCTGGGGGAAGAGGTCGGGTATCCGCTGATCGTCAAGGCGGCGGCCGGCGGCGGCGGCAAGGGCATGAAGCTCGTCGAGTCGTCCGACGAGGCCCAGCGCGCGTTCGAATCGGCGCAACGCGAGGGTGAGAAGTACTTCGCCGACGGCCGCGTCTACGTCGAGCGTTACCTCGAGGATCCGCGCCATGTCGAGGTGCAGGTGCTCGCCGACGCGCACGGCAACGTGATCCACCTCGGCGAGCGTGACTGCACGATCCAGCGCCGCCACCAGAAGCTGATCGAGGAGACGCCGTCGCCCGCGGTGGACGCCGCGCTGCGCGCCCGGATCGGTCAAATCGCCGTCGACGCGGCCCGCGCAGCCGGTTACCGCTCCGCCGGCACGATCGAGGGGCTTCTGACCGCCGACGGCTCCTACTACTTCATGGAGATGAACACGCGCATCCAGGTCGAGCACACCGTCACCGAGGAGGTGACGGGCGTCGACCTCGTCCGCGAGCAGGTGCTGATCGCCGCCGGGGAGCCGTTGTCGGTTCGCCAGGAGGACGTCGTCCTGCGGGGGCACGCGATCGAGTGCCGGATCAACGCCGAGGACGTGGCGAGTGGTTTCCTGCCCGCGCCGGGCAGGATCACCGCCTACCGCGAGCCTGCCGGGCCGGGCGTCCGCGTCGACTCGGGCGTCGTCGCCGGTGCCGAGATCAGTGGCCTCTACGACCCGATGATCGCGAAGCTGATCGTCCGCGGCGTCGACCGCGAGCATGCCCGGATGCGAATGCTGCGCGCCCTCGACGAGTTCGAGATCGGCGGCCTGCCGACGCTGCTCGGGTTCCATCGCGCGCTGCTCTCGCATCCCGAGTTCGTCGCCGGCGGCACCGGCCACGGCCTTGTCGAGTCGGAGGAGCTGGCCGCCCGCGCCGCGGAGCTGACGCGCGAGCCGGCGGCTGTCGCCGCCGCGAACGGCCGCGTGCGCCCACGGGCGACGGTCGTCGAGGTGGGCGGAAGGCGCTACGACGTCACCGTGCTCGAGGCGGAGCCGCCCTGGGCCGGGCTCGCGCGGCGCCGCCGCGAGCGGGAAGCATCCGGGCGCGGCGGGGCGGGGAGCGACTCGGTCGTCAGCCCGATGCAGGGGACGGTGCTGAAGGTCGACGTGGCCGACGGCGACGAGATCGAGGCCGGCACGATGATCTGCGTCGTCGAGGCGATGAAGATGGAGAACGAGATTGCGGCGCACCGGGCCGGGACGGTGGCCGACGTCTCGGTCGCGCCCGGCGACGCCGTCGCGAGCGGGCAGGTGATCTGCCGTGTCGTCGCCGACGAGGGCTGACTCGACGAAGCCGCTCTGCGCGGAGACGAGCCGCGCACACGCGGAGTCGCTGCACGCGACTGCGAGCCGTGTCGATAACTGGGTCCTGATCGAGTATCGCGGCCTCTGGGCCCACGACGCCGTCGACGGCTCGACGCTCGGCCGTCAGCTGAAGGAGCACCTCGTCGCCGAGCGCCTCCGCCTGCCGCGCTCGCGCATCCTCTTCGTCCGCCGCTCGGACCGGCGCAGCACCGACGGCGTCGTCGCCTACGTCGTTCGGTCGTCCCGGAGTGAGCGCGAGCTCCGCCGCCTGGAGCTCGAACGGCACGACGACCTGATCGGCCTCGACCTGGCGACGGCCGGCGTGCCGGTCGACCACCCGCTCTTCCTCGTCTGCACCCACGGCAAGCACGACCGCTGCTGCGCCAAGTTCGGCCGGCCGCTCTACGACGCCGTCCGGGAGCAGGTCGAGGACGACTGGGTCTGGCAGTCGTCGCACCTCGGCGGCGATCGCTTCGCGGGCAACCTCGTCGTGCTCGCCGACGGCGTCTACTACGGCCGCGTCGGGCCGGCCGAGGTCTGGCCTGTCCTCGAGGCGGCGCTGGAGCGGCGCGTGCACCTGCCCCTCTACCGCGGCCGCTCCTGCTACGGCTTCGCCGCCCAGGCGGCCGAGATCGCGGTGCGCAAGCACACGTCCGAGCTCGGCGTCGACGCCGTCCTCGTGCGCTCCATCACCCAGGACGGCGACGGCTGGCGGGCCGACGTCCGCACCTCCGAGACGGCCTACGAGGTCGACGTGAGCGTCGAGGAGGGTGCGCCGACGCACCTCACCTGCTCGACCGGCCGGCTCAGCCGGCCGAAGCGCTACGTCGGAGAAATCCTTCCCGGACCAGACGCCTGACGAGCACGAGCCGGCCGGCGTCGTCGAGCTCACCGGGGAGATCGGAGGCGCGGAAGGGAGTCTCGGTCGTGACGAGGAACTCGAGCTCGGTCGCGAGGCGGGCGGGGAAGCGGAGCGTCTTCCCCTCGAAGCAGAGCGTCGTTCCGTCGAGGTCGGCAATCACGGTGTCGCGCCGTTCCAGCTCGTCCGCCGCCCTCAGGGCCGGCAGGGCCCGCAGCTCGGAGAGCTGGCCGTCGAGGATCGGGCGCCGGCTGCTGACGAAACGTGACCGCGCCCGTGCCCGGACGGCCTCGGCGTCGAGCGGAGGCAGCTCCGGCGGCTCCTCGGCGTCGATCGCCTGCCTGAAGGCGAGTTCGCTCTCGGCGGCGTCGAGCTCGGTGCGCGCCTCGTCGACCCAGCGCCTGACGTTGATCCCGACGGTGATGTGCAGCGAGTCCTCGTCGGACGTCAAGGCCTGGTGGAGCCAGCCGCGCGGCAGGTAGAGCGTGTCGCCCGCGCGCAGGCTGACGTCGAGCACGGGCTCGCCCGGCTCGCCGAGCGCCGAGCGGTAACGCTGATGCTTCAGCGGGAGCTCGAGCACCGGCTCGTACACGAGCCACCGCTTCGAGCCGGCGACCTGCAGCGAGATCACCTCGTGTGTGTCGTGATGAACCGGCAAGCCTTGTGAGCCGGCAGGTGTGTAGTAGGCGTTCGCCTGCACCGGGTGGCCGAGGAAGGCCTCCAGGTGGCGGCAGTAGCGGGCGAGCGGCAGCCAGAGGTGGTGGAGGCCCTGGAGGACGATCGTCGCGCCGCGCTCGAACTCCGCGAGGACGCGATGCACCTCGCCGACGCCGGTGAACGACGACGGCCGCCAGGCGAGATCGGTCGTGTAGCCGGAGACGGTCTCGCCCGCCTTGACCAGCCGGAAGGCCGGCTGCCGAATCCCCGTCTCGGTGATCAGGTGCTCGACGTCCCGCGCGGAGAGGAGGTCGTCGAAGCGTCCTTCCTCGCCTCGCGGGACGACGAGCGGCTGCCGCTCCCAGTGCTCCGCGAGGAACCGCTCGAGTCCGAACGGCTCGACGGCGCGCGCGAGAGCGGCGGGGCTAGGCGGCGTCCGAGTCGGAGTCGTCCGCGTCGGCGTCGCTCGAGTCGCCATCCGTGGTGTCCGTGTCGTCGCCGTCGGCGTCGTCGGTGATCTGGGCGATCTCGTCGTCCTCGACGGTCAGGATCTCGTCTTCCGTCAGCGTCGTGCGCTGCTCGTCCATCGCTTCCTCCTTGACGGCGGGGCTTCCGAGGCGCGCACGTTACTACAGCCGGTGCGTGTGATCCGTGAACCAGACGACGCGCCGGAACTCGTCCGGGGCATCGGCCTCGCCGAGGAAGGTGCCGAAGACGACCCGGACGAAGCTGCCGTCCGCGAGCGACCCCGGTGCGCTCAGCCTGCCACGCCAGCTGGCGGCCGGTTGCAGGGTCTCCGGCGGCGGCGGCACGATCGTCGTCGCCGGCCGCACCGCGGGCAGGCGCCCTTCGCGGTTCGCCGTCACCACCGCCTCGAGATCGCCGGTGGGGAAGAGCATCAGGCCGAAGCCGTAGTCGGCCGGGCCGGTGTAGATCTGGAAGCGGTACGGCGTGCGGTTGGTGACGGCGACGGTGACCGACCAGCCCTCTGCGGTCACCGCGAGCGTGCCGACCTCGAAGACGAGCCGCTCGCCCGTCGCGGCCGGGTGGGTCTCGCGCCAGTCGAGCTCGGCGCGCTGCGGCTCGGCTGGACGCGCCGGCCGGATCGGCTCGCCGCCGGTCTCGGCCGTACCGCAGCCGGCAACGGCGAGCACGAGCAGCAGGAGAGCGACGGTCCGGCGCACTGCCGGAATGTACGCAGCTAGACTCGCGACCGCTTTGGACCTCTACGAATATCAGGGCAAGCAGCTCTTCAAGCGCTTCGGCATTCCCGTCTCGGAGGGGAAGCCGGCAAAGACGCCGGAGGAGGCGCGCGCGGCGGCCGAGGAGCTGGGCGGCCAAGTCGTCGTCAAGGCGCAGGTGCTGACCGGCGGCCGCGGCAAAGCCGGTGGGATCAAGCTCGCCGACGACCCCACCGACGCCGAGGAGAAGGCGAAGCAGATCCTGGGTCTGGACATCCGCGGCCACGTCGTCAGGACGCTCTGGATCGAGAGCGCCTCCGAGATCGAGAAGGAGTACTACCTCTCGATCACGTTCGACCGCGGTGTCAAGAAGCCGCTCTTCATGTTCACGACGCAGGGCGGGATGGACATCGAGGAGGTCGCCGAGAAGACCCCGGACGCGCTCGTCCGCCTGCACGTCGACCCGCTCGAGGGCTTCCAGCCCTGGCAGGCGCGGCGGCTGATCTACGGCGCCGGCGTCGAGGATCCGGGCGAGCAGAAGCAGATCGCCGCGATCGTCGGGAAGCTCTACGAGGCGTTCGTCGAGACAGACGCGATGCTCTGCGAGATCAACCCGCTGATCGTCACGCCCGACGGCGAGGTGAAGGCGCTCGACTCCAAGTTCACGGTCGACGACAACGCGCTCTACAAGCATCCCGAGATCGCCGAGATGCGCGACGTCGAGGCCGCCGACCCGCTCGAGGCGCTCGCGCGCGAGAAGGGCGTCACCTACGTCAAGCTCGACGGCGAGGTCGGGATCCTCGGCAACGGCGCCGGGCTCGTGATGTCAACGCTCGACGTGATCGCGCTCGTCGGCGGCACGCCCGCGAACTTCTGCGACCTCGGCGGCGGCGGCGATGCAGAAGGCGTCGTCGACGCGCTCGAGGTGATCACGCGCGACCCGCAGGTGAAGTCGATCTTCTTCAACATCTTCGGCGGGATCACGCGCTGCGACGAGGTCGCGCGCGGCATCCTGGCCGCGCTCGAGCGGATGCCGATCGAGCAGCCGATCGTCGTTCGCCTCGACGGCACGAACGCGGAGGAGGGCCGGAAAGTGCTCGCCGACGCGGCGCCCGAGGGGCTGCATGTCGAGGCGACGATGCTCGACGGAGCGCGAAGGGCTGTGGAGCTGGCGCGATGAGCGACTGGAGCTCGCGCGCCGAGGCGTACCGGAACGCGCCCGAGCAGCGGGAGGGCGAGGATCTCGACCTGATCGTCCGCTGGGCGGAGGGATCGCGCACCGCGCTCGACGTCGCCACCGGGGGCGGCCACGTCGCCCGGCGGCTGCGCGAGGCCGGCCTCCAGGTCGTCAGCGCCGATCCCGCGCCCGGGATGCAGCCGGACGTGATCTGCCGAGCCGAGGATCTCCCGTTCGCCGACGGCGCCTTCGACCTCGTCGTCTCGCGGATCGCACCGCACCACTTCGAGGACATCGCCGCGGCGGTGGCGGAGATGGCGCGCGTCACGAACGACCTCGTCGTCGTCGAGGACACGCTCTACGTCAGCGAGGAGGTCGAGGCGGCCGAGAAGCTGCGCGACCCGACCCACGTCCGCTCGTACTCGCGCGAGGAGTGGGAGACGATGCTCGAGACCGCGGGCCTCGAGGTCGAGCAGGTCGAGGAGCTCGAGAAGCGGCATCCGCTCGAGGAGTGGCTCGACCGCTCGCAGACACCGGACGGCGACCGGGCGCTGGTCAAGGAGCTCCTCGCAGGCCAGATCGAGGGGGACGAGTACGTGGACACGAAGCTCGTGATCAGGGCGCGGAAGGCAGCCTAGTGGCGATCATCGTCGACCAGGAGACGAAGCTCATCGTCCAGGGCCTGACCGGCTCCGAGGGGTCCTTTCACGGCCTTCGCAACAAGCGCTACGGCACCCAGGTCGTCGCCGGCGTCACACCCGGCAAGGGCGGCCAGGACGTCGAGGGGATCCCGGTCTACGACACGGTCGCGGACGCCGTCGCCGAGACGGGCGCGAACACGACGATGGTCTTCGTCCCGGCCCGCTTCGCCGCCGACGCGATCTACGAGGCCGTCGACGCGGGCATCGAGACTGTGATCTGCATCGCCGAGGGCCTGCCGGCGCACGAGATGCTCCAGATCTACAACTTCATCCGCCCGAAGGGCGTGACGATGCTGGGGCCGAACTGCCCCGGGGCGCTCTCGCCCGGGAAGGCGAACGTCGGGATCATCCCGGCCGAGATCTTCGCCGAGGGGAACATCGGCCTCGTCTCCCGCTCCGGGACGCTGACCTACCAGATCGGCCACGAGCTGACGCAGATGGGGCTGGGCAACTCCACGATCGTCGGGATCGGCGGCGACCCCGTCGTCGGCTCCTCCTTCATCGACGTCCTGGGCAAGTTCCAGGAGGACCCGCAGACGGAGTACGTCGTCATGGTGGGCGAGATCGGCGGCGACGAGGAGGAGAAGGCGGCTGCGTTCATCGAGGAGCAGATGACGAAGCCGGTCGTCGCCTACATCGCCGGCTTCACCGCCCCGCCCGGGAAGACGATGGGGCACGCCGGGGCGATCATCTCCGGCTCCTCCGGCACCGCCCAGGGCAAGAAGGAAGCGCTCGAGGCGAAGGGCATCCGCGTCGGCACCTCGCCGACAGAGGCCGCCGAGCTCGTCGCCCAAGTCGCGCGCGGCTGACTGCCTGCAGTGCCTAGACGGACCAGCGCGACTCGAACTCGCGCTGCTTCTCCGTCGGCTCGGCGAGCGAGAGGCCGAGTGTCGCGAGCTTCGTCCGCGCGATCTCGCGGTCGAGCTCGTCCGGGAAGCGGTGGAGGCCGGGCTCGAGTCCTCCGCGCGCGAGCAGGTGGGCCGAGAGGGCCTGGACGGAGAAGGACAGGTCCATGATCTCGACCGGGTGGCCATCGCCGCCGGCGACGTTCGTCTGTCGGCCCTCGGCGAGCACGTAGGCATGGCCGCCGCCCGGCAGCTCGTGCTCGGTGACGCCGGGCCGCACCTCCTCGCCGGGGCCGAGCCCGTCGATCGCGACCTCCCGCTCGTGGTGGCCGCCGTTCGCGATCACGACTCCGTCCTTCAGGAAGCGAAGCGCCTCGGCAGGAACGCAGTCGATCGCGCCCGTCGCCGAGATGAGCACGTCCGCCTGCGGCAATGCCTGCTCGAGCGAGCCGACGCGATGGCCGTCCATGTGCGCCTCGAGCGCCGCCACCGGGTCGATCTCGACGACGCTGACGCGGCCACCGGCGCCGCGCGCGGCCCTGGCGAGCCCCTTGCCGACCCAGCCGTAGCCGACGATGCAGAACTCGCGTCCGGGGAAGCTCAGGTTCGTCAGCCGGTCGATCGCCGCGAGCGTCGACTGGCCCGTTCCGTAGCGGTTGTCGAACAGGTGCTTGCAGAGCGCGTCGTTGGCGGCAATCGCCGGAAAGGTGAGCCGACCCGCGGCGTCCATCGCCCGGAGACGGGCAACACCCGTGGTCGTCTCCTCGGTCACCCCGGCCAGACCCGCTGCGACCTCCGGCCGGTGCTCGACGATCCGCGCCGTCAGCTCGGCGCCGTCGTCGACGACGACTTCCGGCTCCGTGTCCGCCACGGCGAGCAGGTCGGAGTCGAACTCGTCGGGCGTCGCGCCGTGACGGGCATGCACCTCGATCCCGCGCGCGACGAGTGCGGCGCAGATCGCGTCCTGCGTCGAGCCGGGATTCGACCCGGCGGCGACGACCCGTGCGCCCGCGTCCGCGAGCAGCGTCGCCAGGTAGGCCGTCTTCGCCTCGAGGTGGACGACGACCGCGACCCGGCGGCCGCGCAGGGCGCCGTCGGCCAGCCGCTCGCGCGCGAGCCGGTTCAGGACCGGCGAGTGCTTCGCGACCCAGCGGATCCGCTGCTCGCCTGCCGGGGCGAGCGACGGGTCGGCGATGGTCGAGCGGGCGGCGGCGTCCACCGTCGGAATCTATCCGGCGAATGCGAGTACCCCCGCGCGCACCCGTGTCGGGCGTCGCGCGGGGGTGAAGCCCAGGAAGACTGAGCTAGATCTTGCGGCGGGGCCGGGAGGGGCCCCACTTGGAGTTGCGACGCTTCGACTGGTAGACGAGGCGGGGCGGGGCAACCTTCATCCCCTGGCTCGCGAACGTCTCGGTGTGCCCGAGCATCCGCGCGACGTGGCTGACCTCCGCCTGCTGCTCCGGCAGCACGAGCGTGACGCCCGTGCCGCTGCGGCCGGCGCGGCCGGTGCGGCCGACGCGGTGGACGTACCCGGTGTGCTCCTCCGGCGGGTCGAAGTTGATCACGTGCGTGATGTCGTCGAGGTCGAGGCCGCGGGCGGCGACGTCGGTTGCGACGAGCACCTTGACGGTGCCGTTCTCGAAGCGCTTCAGCGCCCGCTCGCGCTGGTTCTGGTTCAAGTCGCCGTGCATCGCGACCGCGTTCACGTCGTGACGCGAGAGCTTCTGCACGAGCCGGTCGGCGCCGCGCTTGGTGCGGACGAACACCAGGGCGAGCCCCCTCTCCTGCGCGAGCAGGCCGGCGAGCGTCTCCACCTTGTTGTCGGCCGTCACCGGCAGGAAGTGATGGTCGATCTCACCCTGCTCCTGGTCGACGGTGAGCTCGGCCTCGTAACGGCCGGCGTTCGTCGTGTACGCCCGCGCCAGCTCGCCGACCTTGCCGTCGAGCGTGGCCGAGAAGAACATCGTCTGCCGCTCTTTCGGCAATCGGGCGACGATCCGGTCGACCTGCGGCTGGAAGCCCATGTCGAGCATCCGGTCGGCCTCGTCGAGGACGAGGATGCGGACGCCGTCGAGCGAGACGATCTTGCGCTCGATGAGATCCTGCAGGCGACCCGGTGTGGCGACCAGGATGTGCGCCTCGCGTGAGGCCTTGGCCTGCGACCCGATCGAGATCCCGCCGTACACCGCTGCGACCCGGAGGTCGTGGGCGGGGGCGATGGTGCCGATCTCGGCCGTCACCTGGGCGGCGAGCTCGCGTGTCGGGACGAGGATCAGGCCGGACGGCCGTGCCGCCGAGCCCTTCAGCCGCTCGACCATCGGCACGGCGAAGGCGAGCGTCTTGCCGGAGCCCGTCGGCGACTTCGCGAGCACATCGCGGCCGGCGAGCGCGTCCGGGAGGACGAGGCCCTGAATTCTGAATGGAGCATGGATGTCGCGCTCGGCGAGCGCCTGCGCTACGCGCGGGGACACACCCAGCTCGAGGAAAGACTGCATTGAGTAGTTGACTCCTTCGTTGTCGGTCGAGATCCGCCTGCCTCGACCGCCTGGCTCAACGCGCAGGGAAAACCGAAGAAGAACAAACCTCACAGGACGACACCACGCCGTCCATGGAGCACACGGTAGCAACAGGACCGGATCCTCCGCGTCCACAAATAGGGTGGTCCCGTGATCTCGTTCGCCAGAGGCGCTCCCGCGCTCGAATGCCTCGATGCCGAGCTGCTCGCAGATTGCGCACGGTCTGCGATCGAAGGCGACCCCACCGTCCTCGCCTACGGCCCAGGCGGTGGCTACGCGCCGCTGCGGGAGTGGCTCGGCGCCCGTCACGACGTCGACCCGGGCCGCGTCATCGTCACGAACGGCGGCCTCCAGGGCTTCGTCTTCTATGCCGAGGAGCTGCTCGCCGAACGGCCCGGCCGCGTTCTGGTCGAGGCGCCGACGTATGACCGCCCCCTGAAGATCCTCACCCGGCTCGGCGCCGAGGTCGTCCCGGTGGTGATGGACGGCGAAGGGCTCGATCCCGACGCGCTCGAGCGCGAGCTCCGCGCCGGCGAGACGAGCTTCCTCTACACGATCCCGACCTTTCAGAACCCGAGCGGGCGGACGCTCTCGACCGAGCGCCGCCGTCGCGTCGTCGAGCTCGCGCGGGGGCATGGAGTGCCGGTGCTTGAGGACGACCCGTACGGCCTCGTCCGCTACGAGGGCGAGCCGCTGCCGTCGCTCCACGAGCTCGAGGGCGGCGACCTCGTCACCTACGCGTCCTCGTTCTCGAAGACGGTCGCCCCCGGCGTTCGCGTCGGCTGGTTCGTCGCCCCGGCCGGGCTGGCCGAGAGGATCGAGGCCCGTGCCGTCTCGAACTACATCTCGCCGCCGTTCCTCACCCAGGCGACGGTGTTCGAGCTGATCGACCGCGGCGCGTTCGGCCCGAATCTGGAGCGCATTCGCGGACTGCTGAAGCGCCGCCGCGACGCGATGCTGGCAGCGCTCGAGCGCGAGCTCGCCGGTGCGGCGACGTGGAGCGAGCCGGAGGGCGGCTACTTCGTCTGGGTCGACCTGCCCGCCGACGCGGCCGGGCTCCTGACGCGCGCCGAGGCTGCGGGCGTCACCTTCGTCAAGGGCGCAGACTTCTACCCGGTCGGCGCCGGCGGGTCGAGGTCGGCACGGCTGGCGTTCAGCTTCGCCTCGTCCTCCGAGATCGGCTCGGGCATCTCGACGCTCGCGTCGCTGGTCCGCGCCGCCTGACGGCGCCGGTGCAGCTGCGAGACCAGCACGCCGCCGATGAGACCGGCGAGCAGGGAGAGCAGGATCACCCAGATCAGCGAGGTGCGCGCCTCCCAGAGCACGAAGTTCACCGATGCGTCCTCGTCGTTGCCGATGATGAATGCGATCAGGTAGGCGCCGATCAGGATCAGCAGGCCGACTCTGATCCAGAGCCTCGGCTGCCAGCTTTGGTCGAACTCGTCGCGACGCGACTTCACGGGACGAAGCCTATGCTGCGGCGAAGCCCGGCGCAGCAGCCGGAAGTGGGACGAGGCGTGGCTGCCGGGGCGGCTCCAGCACACCCGCCGTCGCGTGACGGAACGTCGGGCAAGGGTTGTCGCCGGGGAGTGCGCACAACCCAGCGCGACGGAAGTAGCAATCAGTGCATTTTGCTTGAGTGCGTTTGCCCATTTCCCCTCTTGCTCGTGTCTCGTCCCCTCCGGACTGGGCCATTGTGGCGATCCGGTTCGTGGGCTACAAGCCCCCTTTTGAGGAAAACCGTGCAATTTCCGGAGGAATCGGCCAGCCGAAAAGCGCTGCTAACTACGCGTTTCTCTCCAGCGTTGCCAGTTCGCGCAACGCCTGTCCAAAACTCTCCACAGGAATGATTCGCAAATCCCCTGCATGCCGCCGGGCCTCCGCCGCGTTGTCCCCAGCCGGGACGAGGAAGACGTCCGCGCCCGTGCGCCGCGCGCCGATCACCTTCTGCTTGACGCCTCCAATCGAGACGACGTCGCCGTCGAGCTCGATCGCTCCCGTCGCGGCTACGTCGAGCCCGCGATCGACGCCGCCGCGCAACTCCTCGACGATGTCGAGCGCAAACGCGAGCCCGGCCGACGGGCCGCCGACGCCGCCCAGATCGATCTCGACGTCGATCGGCAGCCGGATGTCGGACGACTGCTCGACCTGGACGCCGACGATCGGCCGGCTCGGCTCGTCGGGGCTCGCGACCGTCGCGACCTCGATCGCCTGCGTGGAGTCGCCGCGCCGCACGCGAAGCCGGACGGTCTCACCCGGCTTGCGCGTCCCGATCAGGCGCCGGAGGTCGTCGGGCGTCTTCACCGTTTTGCCGTCGACGGCGACGATCACGTCGGTCGGCTCGATCTTCCCGGCGGCTGGAGCATCCTCGGCAACCCCGACGACGAGCGCGCCCTCCGACTCTGCCTTGACGTCGTAGCCGAGCTCCCGGAGCGCGACGGCAGCCGCGACCTGCTGGGAGCGATCCATCTGGCGAAGATTCTGGCGGCGCCGTTCGCCGAAATTGGAGCCCGGCGGCACGAGCGCGTGCTCGGGCACGAGGTCGGCGCCGTCCGGCCGCGTGCCGCTGACGAGCTCCTCGAGCAGGGATGCCTTGCGAACGACGACGTCCGTGTAGTAGATCGCGCCCGGCGGGTGCGGCTTCTCGCCCTCGACCTTCACCTTGTCTGCGAGCGGCTTCGCCCGGTCGGGCAGGAGGAGGTAGCTGTCGGACGGAAGCAGCCAGAGGGCTCCGACCGTGAGGGCGCCGATGACGAGCCCGCCGACCATCAGGCGGCCGAGCTTCACTGCGTGCCCCGGAGCAGGCCGCCGTCGACGCCGATCGCCGCGCCGGTGACGTACGAGGCGCGGTCGGAGGCGAGGAAGCAGACGACGTCGCCAATCTCCCGGGGCGTGCCGAGCCGGCGCAGCGGGATTGTGGCCAGGTCGGCGTCGCTCGGCCCGTCCGGGTACACCTCACGGATCCGCTGGGTGTCGATCCGGCCGGGCGCGACCGAGTTGACCGTGATCCCTTTCGGCCCGAGCTCGCGCGACGCCGTCTTCAGCCAGCCGACGAGGCCGGGGCGGACTGCGCTCGAGAGCGCGAGCGTGTCGATCGGTTCCTTGACCGCGCTCGACGTGATCGCGATCACGCGTCCGCGGCCGCTGGCCTCGAGGTGCGGCAGGCAGAGGCGGACGAGCCGGATCGACGAGAGCAGCAGCAGGTCGACCGCGTCCTCGAGCTGCTCGTCCGAGAACTCGAACGAGCCGGTGCGCGGCGGGCCGCCGGAGTTGAGGACGAGCACGTCGACGCCGCCGAAGCGCTCGACCGCCGTGTCGACGAGGCGGGCCAGGTCGTCCGGGCTCCGGACGTCGCCCGCGACCGGGACGGCGCCGAGGCGCTCCGCCTCGCGCTCGAGCGCCTCGCGGCCGCGCGCGAACAGGACGACGTCAGCCCCCGCCTCTTTCAGCGCCTCCGCGCAGCCGAGGCCGATGCCGGCGGATCCTCCGCAGACGATCGCCGTGCGCCCGCGGAGGCCGAGGTCCATCTATGTGCTCAGAACGGAGACGACCTCGCGGACGGCGTCCGCGGAGGCCTTCAGCGCCTGCTGCTCGGCGTCGTCGAGATCCAGCTCGACGACGCGTTCGATCCCCTTCGAGCCCAGCACGACCGGCACGCCCATGTACAGGCCGTCGATGCCGTACTCGCCCTCGAGGTACGCGGTGCACGGGAGCACGCGCTTCTCGTCGAGGACGATTGCGTCGACCATCTGCGCCGCCGCCGCGCCCGGCGCGTACCAGGCCGAGGTGCCGAGCAGGTTGACGAGCTCGCCGCCGCCCTTCGCGGTCCGCTCGACCATCGCCTGGATCCGGTCCTCGGCGACGAGCTTGCGCAGCGGGATCCCGCCGACCGTGGTCGCGGAGACGACGGGCACCATCTGGTCGCCGTGGCCGCCGAGCACCATCGCGGTCACGTCCTTGATCGACATGCCGGTCTCCCAGGCGATGAAGGTCGAGAAGCGGGCAGTGTCGAGGATGCCGGCCATCCCGAAGACACGCTCCTTCGGCCAGCCGGAGACGCTCTTCGCCACGTGGCACATCGCGTCGAGCGGGTTCGAGACGACGACGACGATCGCGTCGGGGCTCGCGGCGGCGACCTGCTCGGTCACGGAGCCGACGATCTTTTCGTTCGTCGTGACCAGGTCGTCGCGGCTCATCCCGGGCTGGCGCGGCAGGCCGGCCGTGATCACGACCACCTCCGAGCCGGCGGTCTCCTCGTAGCCGTTCGAGCCGGTCACGCTCGCCTCGTAGCCGAGCACCGCGGCGGCCTGGTCGATGTCGAGCGCCTTGCCCTGCGGCAGGCCCTCCTTGATGTCGACGAGCACGACGTCCGCGTAGTCGCGCCGCGCCAGTTCCTGCGCGCAGGTCGCGCCCACGTTCCCGGCGCCGACCACCGTCACCTTGTGCCTCACGGGAGCACCTCCAGCTTCTCGATGATCGCGTCCGCGACCTCGCTCGTGCCGACGGCGGTCGGGTCGTCGCGGGTCGGCTTCATGTCGTAGGTGACGCTCGTGCTCTCGGCGATCACCTCGGAGATCGCGTGCTCGAGCCGCCCGGCCGCCGCGCCCTCGTCGAGGTGGCGGAGCATCAGCATCCCGGAGAGCATCATCGCCATCGGGTTGACCTTGTTCTGGCCCTTGTACTTGGGGGCGGAGCCGTGCGTCGGCTCGAAGACCGCCGCGCTCGCGCCGAAGTTGGCGCCCGGCGCGAGGCCGAGGCCGCCGATCAGGCCGGCGCAGAGGTCGGAGACGATGTCGCCGTACAGGTTCGGCAGCACGAGCACGTCGTACTCCTCCGGCCGCTGCACGAGCTGCATCGAGAGGTTGTCGACGATCCGCTCCTCGAACTCGATGTCCGTGTTCTCGGCTGCGACGTCCTGCGCGACGTGGAGGAAGAGGCCGTCGGTGAACTTCATGATGTTCGCCTTGTGGACGGCCGTCACCTTGCGGCGGCCGTTGCGGCGCGCGTAGTCGAAGGCGAACTGGACGATCTGGCGCGTCCCCGTCTCGGAGATCGGCTTGATCGAGATCCCCGAGTCGCGGCGGATGTTCGGGTAGCCCTTCTGGCCGAGCCAGTCGAGCAGTTCGTCGGCGTCCTCGGTGCCCTCCTCGAACTCGACGCCCGCGTAGAGATCCTCGGTGTTCTCGCGGATCACGATCAGATCGACGTTCGCGTAGCGGGACCGCACGCCCGGGTAGCTCTTGCAGGGGCGCACCTGGCCGTAGAGGTCGAGCGACTTGCGCAGGCCGACGTTGACGGAGCGGAAGCCGCTGCCGACCGGCGTCGTGATCGGCCCCTTCAGCGCGGTCCCGTTCTGCCGGATCGACTCGAGCACGTGCTCGGGCAGCGGGTTGCCGTCGTTCTCGGCCATCACGTCGGTGCCGGCGTGCTGGACGTCCCAGTCGAACTCGACGCCGGTCGCCTCGAGCACGCGCCGCGTCGCCTCGGCGAGCTCGGGGCCGGTCCCGTCGCCGGGGATCAGTGTCACGCGATGCGCCATTCGGCGCCGGACTTTACCGACGCATTGGTGCGTGCCGTTGCGGGTAATGTCCTGCGCGATGACCGTCCCGAAGAAGTCCGTCGCCCTCTCGGGCGTCTCCGTCGCGGAGACGAGCATCTGCTCGATCGACCCGGACGAGGGCGTGCTGATGTACCGCGGCTACGACATCGCCGGGCTGGCCGAGAACGCGAGCTACGAGGAGGTCGCCTACCTCCTGCTCGTGGGCGAGCTGCCGCGCGGCGATGAGCTCGACGGGTTCAAGGAGCAGCTGGCGGCCGCGCGCGAGCTGCCGCGTGCGGTGACGACGATCGTCGACGGGAACGCGATGGACGCCTCGCCGATGGAGACGATGCGCACGGCCGTGTCGGCGCTCTCCTTCTCCGACCCGGCCGAGGATGCGATCGACCGTGAGCAGGAGCTGCGGAAGGCCGTCGCTCTGATCGCGCAGCTGCCGACGATCGTGGCGCGCTACGAGCGGCGTCGCAGCGGCGAGCCGGCCGTCGACCCCGACCCGTCGCTCGACCACGCCGAGAACTTCCTGACGATGCTGCGCGGCGAGGCGCCGACCGCCGAGGAGGCGCGGGCATTCGAGGTCGCGATGATCCTGCACGCCGAGCACGAGATGAACGCGTCCACGTTCACGGCCCGGGTGGTCGCCGGCACGAACGCCGACATGCACTCCGCGATCGTGGCCGCGATCTCCGCCCTCAAGGGGCCGCTGCACGGCGGCGCCAACCAGGCCGCGATGACGATGTTTGCGGAGTTCGGCAGCGCCGCCGGCGTCGCCGAGGGCGTCCGAGCCCGGCTAGCGGCGAAGAAACCGCTCTACGGCTTCGGTCATCCGCTCTACCGCGCAATGGATCCGCGGGCGCCGATCCTGCGCCGGCTCTCGGAGCAGTTCGCGGACGAGAGCGACCCCAACTTCCTCGAGATCGCCCAGGCCGCCGAGCGCGAGGCGCACGAGCAGAAGGGCCTCTGGCCGAACGTCGACCTCTACTCGGGCGTGCTCTACCACTACCTCGGGATTCCGACGGACCTCTTCATCCCGCTCTTCGAGATGAGCCGCGCCGCCGGCCAGGCCGCACACGTGCTCGAGCAGCACGCGGGCGGCAAGATCATCCGGCCGAGCGCAGAGTACGTCGGTGCGCCGCGCCGCGACTACCCGGTCGAGGCCGCTCGATGAGCGACATCAAGGCCGAGTCGTTCAAACCCGGGCTCGAGGGTGTCGTCGCGTTCGAGACCGAGATCGCGGAGCCCGATCGCGAGGGCGGCGCACTCCGCTACCGCGGCGTCGACATCGAGGAGCTCGTCGGCACCTACCGCTTCGAGCAGGTCTGGGGCCTGCTCGTCGACGAGAGCTTCTCACCGGGGCTGCCGGCCGCCGAGCCGTACGAGGGTGGCGGCCTGACCGGGAACACCCCGGCCGACCTGCAGGCGGTGACCGCCCGGCTCGGCGCCGAGTGGGGCGTCAAGAAGCTGATCGACATCTCCGACGACGAGGCGCGCGAGGACCTGCGCCGCCTCTCCGCCCAGTTCATCTCGATCGCGGCCCAGTCGGCGCGGATCGCGGACGGCGAGAGCGACCGGATCGCGCCGCAGGCCGTCTCGCAGGGCGAGACGACGGCCGAGCGCTTCTTCCTCGAATGGCGCGGCGAGGCCGACCCGAAGCACGTGCAGGCGCTCGACACGTACTGGATCTGCACCTGCGAGCACGGGTTGAACGCATCCACGTTCGTCGCCCGGATCACCGCCTCGACCGGCTCCGACTGCGCCGCCGCGCTCTCGTCGGCGGTCGGCGCGCTCTCCGGCCCGCTCCACGGCGGTGCGCCTGCGCGGGTGCTGCCGATGCTCGACGCGGCCGCCGACTCGGGCGATCCCGGCGCCTACGTGCAGAGCCTGATCGAGAAGGGCGAGCGGCTGATGGGCTTCGGCCACCGCGTCTACCGCGCCGAGGACCCGCGTGCGCGCCTGCTGAAGAAGACGGCGAAGGAGCTCGGTGCGCCACGTTACGACGTCGCCGACGCGCTCGAGGCGGCGGCACTCGAGGCGCTGCGGCGCAAGTCGCCCGACCGGCCGCTGGAGACGAACGTCGAGTTTTGGTCGGCAGTCGTGCTCGACGTCGCCGGGATCCCGCCGGAGCTCGCGCCGGCGATGTTCGCCTGCTCGCGGACGGCCGGCTGGTCGGCGCACATTCTCGAGCAGAAGAAGCTGAGCCGGCTCGTGCGGCCGTCGGCGCGCTACGTCGGCCCCGGCGCTCGGCCGGCCTCGTCGATCTCGTGAATCTGGCCGAGGCCGCGGCTCGTGCGGACGAGCTGGCCTCTGCCGGCGACCAGACGGCGCTCGCGACGCTGCGTCAGCAGTGGGACGAGGAGCTCGAGCACTCTGCTCGCAGCGCCGACTACCGAATTCGGGCACAGGCATACCGCGCGATCGCGCAGTTCCGTTTCCGCCAGAAGCTCGAGCTCGTGCGGCGGGGTCTGCAGGACGAGAGCCCGGCCGCGCGCGGGTCGGCGTTGATCGCGCTCGAGGGTCTGTCGCGCGACCATCCCGGCGACGTCAACTCGATGCGGGCGTTGCTGCACGAGCTCGCGACCAACGACCCGAACCTCGCAGTACGGAGGCTCGGCATCGTCGTGCTGAAGAACGGCTCGCCGCAGCGCGAGACGATCCTCGTCCTCAACGGCCTCGCCGACGACGACGAGCAGGACGCCGAGTTGCGCAAGACCGCGAAGGCGGTCGCGACGGCACTGCAGAAGCGCGCCAACACCAAGTGACCCCGGTCGTCGGCGTGATCATGGGGTCGCGCTCCGACTGGGAGACGATGCGCCACGCCTGCGAGACGCTCGAGGCGCTCGGCGTCCCCTTCGAGCAGGAAGTCGTCTCGGCGCATCGGACACCCGACAGGCTGTTCGAGTACGCCGGCTCGGCGGAGGAGCGCGGCCTGCAGGTGCTGATCGCCGGCGCCGGCGGCGCCGCGCACCTGCCCGGGATGACCGCGTCGAAAACGGCACTGCCCGTGTTGGGGGTTCCGGTCGAGTCGAAGACGCTGAAGGGGATGGACTCGTTGCTCTCGATCGTGCAGATGCCCGCGGGGATCCCGGTCGGGACGCTCGCGATCGGGCGGGCCGGCGCCGTCAATGCGGCGTTGCTCGCGGCCGCGATCGTCGCACGGTCGGACGAGGGCGTCCGCGAGCGGCTGGCCCGCTGGCGGGCCGAGCAGACCGAGGCCGTGCTCGCGAATCCCGATCCAGCTGCGTGATCGTCGGAGTCATCGGCGGCGGGCAATTGGGGCGGATGCTCGCGCTGGCCGGGATTCCGCTCGGGCTCTCGTTCCGATTCCTCGATCCCTCGCCGGACGCACCGGCGGCCGAGGTGGGGGAGCTGATCGTCGGCGCGTACGACGATCCGGCGCTGCTCGACCGGCTCGCCGCCGGGGCAGCGGCAGTCACGTACGAGTTCGAGAATGTGCCGGTCGAAGCGGCGCAGCGAGTCGGGGCGATTCCGGCCGCTGCCGCGCTCGAGGCGTCCCAGGATCGTCTCGTCGAGAAGCAGCTCTTCCGCCGGCTTGGGATCCCGACCGCGCGGATCGACGACGAGGTGGAGACGTTCCCGGCGCTCCTGAAGACCCGCCGGCTCGGCTACGACGGAAAGGGCCAACGTCTGGTGGAGACATGGGAGGGTCCTGGCCCCTCCCATGTCCTGGAGGAACGTGTCTCGTTCGATCGGGAGCTGTCGCTGCTCGCCGTTCGCGGGCGGGAGGGCGACACGCGCTTCTGGCCGCTCGTCGTAAACGACCATCGAGACGGAATCCTCTTTTCGTCACGTTTCGCCGGCATGGCCGAGGAGGAATGGAGCCTCCAAGCGCTGGCGGAGGACTACGCCACCCGGCTGCTCGACGAGCTCGGCTACGTTGGCGTGCTCGCGCTCGAGCTCTTCCAGGTCGGAGACGAGCGGCTCGTTGCGAACGAGTTCGCTCCGCGCGTCCACAACACCGGTCACTGGACGATCGAAGGCTCGGTGACGAGCCAGTTCGAGAACCACCTGCGGGCGATCCTCGGCCTCCCGCTGGGATCGACCGAGTCGAGCCACTTCTGGATGGTCAACCTGATCGGCTCCGTCCCGCCCGCCCAGGAGATTCTGCGGATTCCAGGGGCGCACCTCCACCTCTATGGGAAGGAGCCGCGCCCGGGCCGCAAGCTTGGGCACGTCACGCTCGTCGAACCAACGGCCGACCGCGAACGCTTGCTCCGGCAGCTCGTCGGGGCCGCGTCAGCGGCCCCCTTCAGGGGTCTTGCGCGGTGAGCGTCCGCGCGAGCGGATGCTCACCTTGCGCGGCTGGATCAGTGCTCTCTGCAGACCGTGCCGCTGATGTGTCGCCCGCAGGAGGGGCAGATCCGTTCGCGGCGCTTCAGCTCGAGCACGTTCTTCTTCACGCTAGAGAACGTCATCGTCCAGCCGACCGCCATCGCAAGAGCGGCCGAGACGGCGATCTGTGGGTCAAGCGTCATCGGAAGACGTCCTTGTGAGAGTCGTACCCCTGCGCGCATGTGGGTGCGCTTGGAAGTACAACTCTCGACGCCTTCGATCGGATACGTGCGTGTAGAGCTCGGTCGTCGAGAGATCGGCGTGGCCGAGCATCTCCTGGACGCTGCGGAGATCGGCTCCGCCTTCGAGCAGGTGGGTTGCGAACGAGTGGCGGAGGAGGTGCGGATGGACGCGCTGCGGGTCGAGGCCGGCCTTCTCGGCGAGGCGCCGCAGGATCAGGAATGCGCCCGCGCGCGTGAGCGGACCGCCGCGAGCGTTGAGGAAGAGCTCGGGTCTGTTGCGCCGGTCGAGATGCGGGCGGCCCATCGCGATGTACCGGCGCAGCGCATCGACGGCGGGCCGGCCGAGCGGCACGACCCGCTCCTTCGAGCCCTTGCCGAGCGCGCGCACGAGCCGCTCCTCGAGGTCGACGGACCGGCGCTGGAGGCCCATCGCTTCGCTGACCCGCAGCCCGGCGCCGTACATCAGCTCGACGAGGGCGCGGTCGCGCATCGCCCGCGGAGTCGTCCCGTTGGCGGCGTCGATCAGGCGCTCCGCCTCGCCCGGCGAGAGCGTCTTCGGCAGCCTGCGGGCCCGTTTCGGCAGCTGCAGCGCGGCGGCCGGGTTGTCCTCCCGCGCGCCGAGCAGCATCTGATGACGGAAGAAGGATCGGAGCGCGGAGATCCGGCGCGCGACCGTCGAGGCGGCGATCCCGGCGGCACGCATCTCGGCGAGCCAGCGCTCGAGCTCCTCGGTCGTCGTCCGGGCGACGGGTCCCTGCCGCCACGCCGAGAGCTGGAGCAGGTCGCGCCGGTACGCGTCGACCGTCCGCGGCGCCCGCCGGGTCGCAAGCAGCGCCAGGAATCCGTCGAGCTCAGGATCGGGGATGTGCGCGGTCATAGACCTTGCGGAGACGTTTCGCGCTCACATGGCTGTACACCTGCGTCGTCGAGAGCGACGAGTGCCCGAGCAGCTCCTGGATCGTGCGCAGGTCGGCCCCGCCCTCGAGCAGGTGGGTGGCGAACGAGTGCCGCAGCCGGTGCGGGTGGGGCAGGAGCCGGCGCAGCGTGCTCGTGTCGAGCCGCCGCCCGCGGGCTGAGAGGAAGAGGGCGTCGTTCGCGCCCCGGGCGAGCTCTGGGCGTGCCTCGCGCAGATAGCGGGCGACGACGTGCGCGGCCTCCTCGCCGAGCGGCACGACCCGCTCCTTGCCGCCCTTGCCCCGGATGCGCACGAGCTCCTGCTCGAAGTCGACGTCGCCGAGGTCGAGGCCGACGGCCTCGGCGCTGCGCAGGCCGGCGGAGTAGACGAGCTCGACGAGAGCGCGGTTGCGCAGGCCGAGCGCGTCGTCCCCCGCGACCGAGTCGATCAGCTCTTCGACTTCGGCCGGCTTCGGCGCCTCCGGCAGCCGCTGCGGGCGCCGCGGCGAGAGCGACGCGTCGGGGACGCGGGTCGCGCCGAGCGTGAAGCGGAGGAAGGAGCGGACGGCGGCGAGCTTGCGCGCGATCGTCGCCGGTGCGAGCCCGTTGCGGGCGCGGCCGAGCTCGGACGCGTAGTCGACGAGGACGCGCACGTCGACGTCGTCGACGCCGAGCCCACGCTGGTCGAGCCACTCCTCGAAGCGGCGCAGATCGGCTCCGTAGGCCCGCCGCGTCGACTCGGCGAGCGCCGGCGCGGCGAGGAACCGGTCGATCGCCGTTGAAGTGGTCATCTCGGGCGTGTTCCCGCCGGTGTCTGGCGTTCCTGCCATACTGCCCCGCTTCGGGGTCTGGAAGGGCGATGGAGAAACGGGCGAACATACAGAGATGGCTGCTCTGCGCTGCGATCGCGGGCGCCGCGCTGGCGGTGACGCCGGCCGCACCGGCCGCTCGCCTCGGCTTCGCTGACGACGCCGGCAAGTACGCCGACGACGGGGGCGTCGCGTACTTCAACGACCTCAAGGCCGCCGGTGGCACCGAGAACAGGATCACGGTGCATTGGGATCCGAAGCGCCCCGAGGCGATCCTCGAGCGATCCTTCCTCGACCGCGCCCTGCCGGTGGCCGAGGCAAAGGGCGTCCGCGTCGTCCTCCACGTGTTCCCCGCCACCCCGACCGCGCTGTCGGCGCCCGACGCCGCAGCGAGTTTCGCCGCCTTCCTCGGCCGGCTCGCGACCGAGTACCCCCGGGTGCGTGAGTATGTCGTCGGCAACGAGCCCAACCAGCCTCGCTTCCAGCGCCCGCAGTTCTCGCCGGCCGGCAAGGGGCTTGCGGCGGCGAAGTACGCCGACCTGCTGGCTCGCGCCTACGACACGTTGAAAGCGGCCGATCCGGCGATCCGTGTCATCGGCCTCGGTCTCTCGGGTCGCGGCAACGACCTGCCGCTGGCGCCGTCGAACGCATCCACGTCGCCGGTGCGCTTCCTTCGCGATCTCGGCGCCGCCTACCGGTCGAGCGGGAGAACGCTGCCGCTGATGGACGAGCTCGGGCTCCATCTCTATCCGCGCTCGGACCGTGACCCGGTGCGCGCGGGCGACCGCTGGCCGCGAGCCGGGATCGTCAACCTGGCTCGGATCAAGCAGGCCTTCTGGGATGCGTTCGCCGGCACCGGGCAGCCGACCGTCGAGCAGGGCCTGAAGGTCCGCATCGACGAGATCGGCTGGCAGGCGGTCGTGCCCGCCGCCCGCCGCGGTGCCTACTTCGGCCGGGAGACCGCCGCCGCGACGAGCGAGCGTGCGCAGGCCGACAACTACGCCAAGGTGATCGGGATCGCAGCGTGCGACCGCAGCATCTCGGCCGTCTACTTCCTGCACCTCCGCGACGACCCGGACCTCGAGCGCTATCAGTCGGGCGTCCGTCGGGCCGACGGCTCCGTGCGTCCCGCCTACGCCGCTGTGCGAAACGCCGCCGCGCGCGCGAAGCGGGGTTGCGCCGGCAAACAGGTGAGTTGGCGGCCCGCCGCCCGGGTCGTCGGTGGTCGCGCAGCGTTCGGCCTCGGCGCGGGCGTCGCCTCGCGCCTTCGCAGGAGCTGGGGCTTCAACGTCACTGCCGCGGAAGAGGTCTCCTATGTCGCCGCGATCTTCTCCGCGACGGCCAGCAAGCGAGTTCGGAGCCTGGCCTCGCCGCGGGCACCCGGTGCGGTGACGATGACGGCCGGGCGCATCCGCGCCGGCTGGAGCCCGCGCTTGCGCTTCATCTCGCGCTACCTGAAGCCGGGCCGCTACGTCTACGCGGTGCGGCTGCGCGCGAGCATGAACCCGCGGCGGAGCACCGTGCTCGTCAGCCGCGAGTTCGTCGTCCGCTGAGCTTCGCGCTCGCCACGGGCGCGGAGGCGCGCTGGACCGGCACCCCAGGACCGCGTGCAGTCGTATGCGTGAACGGCGGCACCGCTGCCGAGGTGGCTGGCACGTGGAGCGCTTCGGTCGAGTGGCTCGTGCAGCGGCTGTCGCGCCGGCTCCCCGAGCTCGCCTTCCTCGAGGTGCGCTACCGGATCAAGTCGTGGCAGCGGCTCGAGCTCTGCGTCGAGGACGCGGCCGCAGCGATCGAGGCCGCACAGGGGAACGGGGTGGAGGAGCTCGCGCTGCTCGGCTTCTCGATGGGCGGCGCCGTGGCGGTGCGCAACGCGGCGTCGGCCGGGGTCGAGCTCGTCGCCGGCGTCAACCCCTGGCTGCCGCGGCAGCTCGCGCTCGACCCGCTGCGGGGCCGGCGCCTGGCGATCGTCCACGGAGCGCTGGACGCGCCGCTGCCGCTGATCCCCGGCGTGAAGCCGTCAATGTCGCTGGCGGCCGCGGAGCGCGCCCGGGCACTGGGCATCCCGGTCGAGCGCCGCGTCCTTCCGCTCGGCTTCCATGCAGTCGCGTTGCGCCGGCGCGACGGCGGCATGCTCGCGCTGCCGGGCTCCGGCGGCTACGCAGCGTTCGTCGGCGATCAGCTGGAGCGCTTCTGCGCGTAGCTCTCTACCTTGCGCTCCGCCGTGCCGTCTACCTGGCTGCGCGGCTCCTCTACCGAGTCGAGATTGCCGGCTCCGTCCCGCCAGGGCCGGTGATCGTCGCTGCGAACCACGAGTCGCTGCTCGACCCGCCGCTGCTCGCGTTGACGGCGCGCCAGCCGCTGCACTTCCTTGCCAAGGTGGAGCTCTGGCGTTACCCGCCGGGCGCCTGGCTGATGGACGCGCTCGGGGGCATCCCGATCCGCCGCGACCGTCGCGACCTGCTCTCGGTCGACCGGGCGGAGGAGCTGCTCCGCGCCGGTGAGAGCGTCGCGATCTTCCCCCAGGGAACCGTGCAGGGCGGTGCGTGGACGCGGGGAGCGGCTCGGCTCGCGCTGGCCACGGGCACCCCGCTCGTCCCGGTCCGGATCATCGGCGCCGGGCGGGCGCTGTCCGCGGGCCGGATCGGCTTCCCGAAACTTCGGCTCGTCGTCTGCGAGCCGATCCCGGTCGAGCCGGCGAAGCCGACGGTCGCGGCGGCGAGGAGGCTCACCACCGAGCTCCAGAAGCGGGTCGACGCGGCGGTCTAGCCGGTCCGTACGCTGTCACCGATGCCACGAGGACGATACGGCTACGACTACGCAGAGCCGCCGGAGCGGCCCGCCGACCCGGCCGTACGCCGTGCGTACCTCCGCCGCATCGTCGCGCTCTTCCGGCCCTACCGGCTCCGGCTCGCCGGCGTCCTCGGCCTGATCCTCTTCTCCTCGATCCTCGGCTCGATCCCGGCGCTCCTGATCAAGGAGGTCTTCGACGTCGCGCTGCCGGAGGGCGACCTCGCCCTGCTGAACCTGCTCGTCGCCGGGATGATCGCGATCGCGGTCGTGACGGGCGCGCTCGGGGTCGTGCAGACGCTGCTCTCGAACCAGGTCGGGCAGCGCGTGATGCACGACCTGCGCACTGCCGTCTACAAGCACCTGCAGCGGCTCTCCCTCGCCTTCTTCACCCGGACACGCACGGGCGAGGTGCAGTCGCGGCTCGCGAACGACATCGGCGGCGTCCAGGAGGTGGTCACCTCGACGGCGACCTCGATCGTGTCGAACGTCTCGACCGTGCTCGCGACGCTGATCGCGATGTTCTACCTCGACTGGCGCCTGACCCTGTTCGCACTGGCGCTGCTGCCGCTCTTCGTCTGGATGACGAAGCGGGTCGGCGATCAGCGGCGCAAGGTGGCGAAGGTGCGGCAGGAGTCGATGGCCGACATCTCGAGCCAGGTGCAGGAGTCGCTGTCGGTGTCGGGGATCCTGCTCGGCAAGACGATGGGGCGGACCGAGGAGCTCGCGCGCCGCTTCGAGGCCGAGTCGGGCCGACTTGCCGACCTCGAGGTCCGGAGCCGGATGACCGGACGCTGGATGATGGCGTCGATCCAGACCTCGTTCGCGGTGATGCCGGCGCTCGTCTACCTGTTCGCGGGCCACTTCGCCGGCTCCGTCTCGCTCGGCACCGTGATCGCGTTCACGACGCTGCAGGCACGGCTCTTCTTCCCGATCGGCTCACTGCTCGGCGTCGGGCTCGAGGTGCAGACGTCGCTGGCGCTCTTCGACCGCGTCTTCGAGTACCTCGACCACCCGGTCGACATCGTCGAGGGCAGGAGGACGCTCGACGCCCCGCGCGGCGACGTCGCCTTCGACCGCGTCTCCTTCCGCTACGAGGACGGCCCCTGGACGCTCGACGACGTCTCCTTCGAGGCGCCGCGAGGCTCGAAGACGGCCCTCGTCGGCGAGACGGGATCGGGGAAGACGACCGCCGGCTACCTCGTCGCGCGCCTCTACGACGTCACGCGAGGTTCGGTCTCGATCGACGGCGACGACGTGCGCGAGCTCACGTTCGAGTCGCTCGCGAACGCGGTCGGAGTCGTCAGCCAGGAGACGTACCTGTTCCACGCGACCGTCCGCGACAATCTCCGCTTCGCGCGCCCGGAGGCCACCGACGCCGAGATCGAGGACGCGGCGCGGGCAGCGCAGATCCACGACCTGATCATCGGCCTCCCCGACGGCTACGACACCGTCGTCGGCGAGCGCGGCTACCGCTTCTCGGGCGGTGAGCGGCAGCGGATCGCGATCGCGCGGACGATCCTGCGCAACCCGCCGATCCTCGTCCTCGACGAGGCGACCTCGGCGCTCGACACACAGACAGAGCGGGCCGTCCAGGAGGCGCTCGAGCGGCTCGCCGAGGGGAGGACGACGATCGCGATCGCGCACCGGCTCTCGACCGTCCGTGACGCCGACCAGATCGTCGTGCTCGATCGCGGCCGCGTTGCCGAGATCGGCACCCACGAGGAACTGCTCTCCGCCGGGGGCCGCTACGCCGCGCTCGTCTCCCGCGACACCGAGGAGATCCTGCGGTGAGCTGTGTGCATCTCGACACGATCCGCCCGCGTCACGCCCAGCGCGCCGGGATGCGAGGAGTGCCTGCAGCTCGGCTCGCCGTGGCTGCACCTGCGACTGTGCCTCGCATGCGGCCACGTCGGCTGCTGCGACAGCTCGCCGAACAGGCATGCGACGAAGCACTTCCATGCGACCTCGCACCCACTGGTGCAATCGCTCGAGCCGGGCGAGGACTGGCTCTGGTGCTACGTCGACGAGGTGATGCTCGAGCCGGCCTGAAGCGCCTGGAGCAGAAGGTCGTGCGGGAGGCCGTGGACGGTGTTGCCGTTCCGTCCGGTCATCGTCGGCGACGCGAGCATGGCGTTCAGGATCGATTCCTCGACGGCGTCGATCACCGCCTCGTAGAGCGCGTCGATCCGGCCCTCGTTCAGCATCCGCAGCGGCAGCTCGGGGGCATCGGTCACGAGACTCCGGTTGCCGGTCGCGAGGCAGAGCGCGAAGTCGCCGCTCGAGCGCTCGCCCATCCCGCCGGTCCGCGCGATTCCGAACGCAGCCCGGCGCGCGAGCCGCTCGCACTGCCCGGGGAGGAGCGGAGCGTCCGTGGCGATCAGAACGATGATCGAGCCTGCTCCCTCGCCGGCGGCGCTCTCCGGAAGTGGCACCACCTCCGGGCCGATCCGCTCGCCGACCGGGGCGCCGTTCACGCGCAGCCGCCGGCGCCTGCCGTGGTTGGCCTGGACGAGCACACCGACCAGCCACCCGTCCTCGACCACGCGGGACGAGGTCCCGATCCCACCCTTGAAGCCGTGGCAGACCATGCCGGTGCCGCCCCCGACCGAGCCCTCCTCGACCGGTCCGTCGTGCGCCGACTCGAGCGCGGCGAAGAGGTGCTCGGGCGTGACGTGGAACCCGTTGATGTCGTTGAGCAACCCGTCCCAGGTCTCGCCGACGACGGGCAAGCTCCAGTCCCACTCGCCAGGGCGGGCGGCGGCGACGAGCGCGTCGCGGACGACGCCGACCGAGTGCGTGTTGGTCAGCGCGATCGGCGTGGTCAGCGTGCCCGAGTCGCGGATCCACTCGAGCCCCGTCAGCTCGCCGTTGCCGTTGATCGTGTGCGAGGCGGCGACGAGCGGCGTCACCGGCGGCACGACGACGGTGACGCCTGTGCGGACGTCCTCGCCCTCGATCAACGTCGTGTGACCCACCGCCAGCCCCGGCACGTCGGTGATCGCGTTCACGGCGCCCGTGGGCAGGCGACCGATCTCGATTCCGAGGTCGCGGGCGCGTGGCATCGCCCGACGATAGCTCGCGGTCGTCACTAAGATGCGCCCCGGCATGGCGATCACGGAGTCACGTACCGGCCTCGCGGTCCACGGCATCGAGGCCACCGGAGCCGTCCACTGGAACCCGTCGACGTCGCAGCTCTACAGCGACGCGCTGGCGCGGGGAGAGGGCCGGATCAGCGAGGGCGGGCCGCTCGCAGTGGACACCGGTAAGCACACCGGGCGCTCGCCGAAGGACAAGTTCGTCGTCAGGGAGGCGGGCTCCGAAGAGCGGATCTGGTGGGGCGATGTCAACGCCGAGATCTCGGAGGAGCACTTCGAGGGGCTGCGCGAGAAGGTGACCGCGCACATCGGCGGCGGCGACCTCTACGTCGTCGACGCATTCGCCGGCGCCGACCCGAAGCTGCGGATCGCGGTTCGGGTCGTCACGAGCTACCCCTACCACGCGCTCTTCGCGCGGACGATGTTCATCGACCCGACCGAGGAGGAGCTGCGCGACTTCGAGCCGCAGGCGCTCGTCCTGCACGCGCCCGCGCTCGAGTCCGACCCCGACGTGGATGGGACGCGGAGCGGCACGTTCGTCGTGCTGCACCCCTCGCGCCAGGAGGTGCTGATCGGCGGCACCTTCTACGCCGGCGAGATCAAGAAGTCGATCTTCACGCTCATGAACGACCGGCTGCCGCTCGCCGGCGTCTTCCCGATGCACTGCTCGGCGAACGTCGGCGAGGACGGCGACGTGGCGATCTTCTTCGGCCTCTCCGGCACGGGCAAGACGACGCTCTCGGCCGACCCGGAGCGCTCGCTGATCGGCGACGACGAGCACGGCTGGGGCGACGACGGGGTCTTCAACTTCGAGGGCGGCTGCTACGCGAAGGTGATCAACCTCTCCGCCGTGGCCGAACCGGAGATCTACAAGACCACCCGGACCTTCGGGACCATCCTCGAGAACGTCGTTCTCGACGAGCGCGGCAACGTCGATCTCGACGACGGCTCCAAGACCGAGAACACCCGCGCCGCGTACAAGCTCGAACAGATCGCGAACGCGTTGCCGGCCAAGCGCGCGGGGCACCCGCAGTCGGTCATCTTCCTCACGGCCGACGCCTTCGGGATCCTGCCGCCGATCGCGCGCCTGACGCGTGACCAGGCGATGTACTGGTTCCTCTCCGGCTTCACCGCCAAGCTCGCCGGCACCGAGATCGGCGTCAAGGAGCCGCAGCCGACGTTCTCCGCGTGCTTCGGCGCGCCCTTCCTGCCCCAGCCGCCCGTGGTCTATGCGCGGCTGCTGGCGAAGCGGCTCGACGAGCACGGCGCCAGGGTCTGGCTCGTGAACACGGGCTGGACCGGCGGGATGTACGGCGAGGGCTCGCGGATGCCGATCAAGGCGACGCGCGCGCTCCTCCGTGCCGCGATCGCGGGCGAGCTCGCCGGCGTCGAGTACCGCACCGACCCGCTCTTCGGCTTCGAGGTTCCGGTCTCCGTGCCGGGGGTCGAGTCGAGCCTGCTGCAGCCGCGGCTGACCTGGGCCGACCCCGAGGCGTACGACGCCAAAGCCCGCGAGCTGGCCGACATGTTCCGCGAGAACTTCTCCAAGTTCGCAGCCGACGACAACATCGTCGCCGGCGGGCCTTCCTAGCCGCGCAAGCCGAGCATCCGCTTGCGCGGACACTCAGCGCGCCGAGACGCCTGAAGGGGCCGCTTTCGCGGCCCTGAAGCCACCTCCTCGCCGCCGTTAGCTGCCCGTTAGGGCGTCGTGACTGGGCCGTTTGGGCCCCGCTCGACCGTGGGCGCACGAAAGGAGGTGCGCCATGCGGAAGCGTTCTTGCCCGCCCGGTGGTGGTGGCGTCGGAGGCGGTTAGTCCGCCGATCGAGAGGGGAGCTGTGGAGGCTCCCCTCTCGTCTCTCTCGGGTCTGTCGGCACGTCGACCACTCGGACGAGGGCGAGGGCGCCTTTTCGACTGAGGGTCTCGACCGCGCGACGACGCTCGACCGCCGCTTCGTCGCCGCGGCCCGACAGGTCGAGCACGTCGGCGAGCGCGAGGTACACCCGGGCGCGGTCTCGTAGGACATCGGTGAGCTCTGCGATCGAGACGGCAGCACGGGCGGAGCTCTCGGCTTCGGCGACGTCGCCGATGCGTGCCAGGAGACGCGCCCTCATGCTCCGTGACAGAAATTGGACGAACACGTCCCCTGCGATCGCATTCGCCTCGGCGAAGCCCACGAATCGAGCTGCGGCTTCGACGTCACCGGAGTCGAGGAGCACGTCCGCGAGTTGGACGGCGCGCGTTGTCGCGTACGCGTGCTCCTCGTAGGCACTCAACACGTCGAAGCTCGCGCGCCCGATGTTCGCGGCCGCTTCGAGGTCGCCCCTGGCGATCTCGGCGTCCATCTCCAACGGCGCCAGGACCGCGACGACCGAGAGGCGATGGCCGAGGTCCTCGAAGACCACGCGAGCGCGACTCATGAGCTCGCGTCCCTCGTCCGCGGCACCGCGGAGTGCGCACAGCGCGCCCACGACTGCCATGAGGTTCGCCTCGGCCTGAGGATCCCTGGCGCGATCGAGCAGCGCCCTGCAGCGTGCTTCCGCTTCGTCGACCGGTGTCGAGCCGTAGTAGAGCGCCTCCGCGAGCAGGCCGACACACGCTGCCGACGTCATGCCTGCAGCCTCATAGTGTGCTGCCGCCCGCGTCGCGACGTCCTCGACGTCGCCGAGGTTGCAGGCGAAGAGGTGCACGGACGCCATGTTGAGAAGAGCACGGCCGAGTCCACGCTGATCTCCCTCACGTTCGAGCGTGTCGATCGCGGTCGTCAGCGCCGCGGCCGTCTCCTGCAGTGACAGGGCTCCCGACCACAACGACGTCCGCGCTTTCTCGGCGGATGCGCGCGCCTCCAACCGAGGATCGCCGAGCAGCGAGGCTTCCTCCGCGGCTCTTGACAGTTCCGCTTCGGCCTCGTCGACCCGCGAAGAGTTCGCCATCGCGATCGCAAGTTCCCATCTCAACTCTGTACGCCGCGGCCCTGCGGGAAGGAGCGTGACGGCACGGCCGAGGAGATGCACAGCGGCGGTTCCGTCAGCCGACCACCAGGCACGCATCCCGGCCTCGCCGAGTCGCTCCCCCGCGACTGCTGCGAGCTCGTTGGCATCTCGCCCCAGGTCGCGGCTGTAGCGCACGGCCTGCTCGAGGTGATAGCCGGCGATCGCGTCGTCGCCCGGGCCCTCGCGGTCGATCCACGCGGCGGAGCGCTCGTGCAGGTCGGCGCGGTCTGCCTTCGTCAGGCTCGCGTAGGCGGCGTCGCGGAGGAGGACGTGGTGGAAGGAGTAGCCGTCGTCCCCTGGTTCGGCGGCTGCGGCGGGATGGACGAAGCCGGCGCGCGAGAGTGAGAGCAGTTCGTGGGCGACCTCGCCGCCTGCAAGTGCGGCGACTCCGGCGAGCGAGAACTCGCGGCCGAAGACGGCCGCGCGCTGGAGCACTGACCGCTCGCCCGATTCGAGCCGGCCGAGCCGGCCTGCGAGAACCGCCTCCAGCGTCGGCGGCAGCCCCTCACCGCCCTCGGCCGCGAACGACGCAAGCTGCTCGGCGTAGAGGGCGTTCCCCTCGGCCAATTCCACGATCCGCTCGCGCGTCGCGTCGTCGACCTGAGCAGTGCCGGCGACGATCGCTCGCGCCTCCTCCTCACCGAGCGGGCCGAGCGCAAACGGCTCACCGAGGGGACGTTCGAGCTCCGGACGGGCAAGGCAGAGGATGAGCAACGGTGCGTCGGCGCGGTCGGCGAGGTAGTCGACCAGGTCGATGAGCGCCGGCTCGGCCCAGTGGACGTCGTCGAGGACGAGGAGCACGGGCTGCGTCCTCGCGAGCGCCTCGAGCAGCCGGCGCACGGCCCAGTAGGACTCACCGAGCGGTGCCGCCTCGGCACCTTCGGCCAGCGCGCCCAGCCGCGCGAGCACCAGGTCGGAGTCCGACTCGCCCGCGAGCACCCTCTCCGGCTCGGCGCGGCGGAGGGCGCCGAGGAGCGGCAGGAAGGTGACGCCTGCCCCATGAGGGACGCAGCGGGCGACGAGGACCGTTGTCGTCGCACCCTCCAGCAGTGCCAGTTCGCGTGCGAGCCGGGTCTTGCCGATCCCCGGCTCGCCGACGACGGTCAGGACGCGGCAACCGCCGGCGGCTTTGATTGCGGCGAGCGTCTCGCGGAGGCGGGCGAGCTCCTCCACGCGGCCGGCGAGCGGCGCGTCGAGTCGGCGCTCGGCGCGCACGAGCGCAGCGGTGCGCTCGTCGAGCCTGATCCCGCCGACGCGGGCGAGCTCGACCGCGCGGGTGACGACGGCTCCGGCCCCCTGGACGACCTCGCCGGTCGCGACGCCCGCGGGCAGCCCGAGCTCTCGCGCCGCCAGCACAGCCCGCTGCGCGTCGTCGTCCGCGGGCCCGTCGGCGCCGAAGACGGCGACGAGGCCCTCGGGGCCGAAACGCTGGAGCGAGCCGCCGTACCGGTCGAGCACGTCGCGTACCGATGAGAGCGTTTCGTCGAGCAGACGCCGATGCAGCTCGGGATCGTCGGCTGCCGGCGGCGTCGCCGCGAACACGGTCACGAGCCGGAGCTCCGACACCTCCCGTGCGGGTGTGTCGACTGTGACCTCTGCGGGCGCGTCGAGCTCGGGAGCCTGGCGCAGGATCTTCCGCTCGAGCTCCTGGAGCTCGGGCTTGAGATCGAGTCCGAGCTCGTCGGACAGCGCGAGCCGTGCGGCTCGGTAGACCTCGAGCGCCTCGGTCTGGCGGCCGCAGCGGTAGAGCGCCAGCATCAGCTGCGCCAGGAGCCGCTCCCGCTCCGGATGCCTCGCCACGAGCTGCTCCAGTTCACCGACGAGTGCCGCATGCCGTCCGAGCCCGAGCTCGGCATCGATCCGCTCCTCCTGCGCGAGGACGCGCAGCTCGTCGAGCCGCCAGGCCTCGAGCCGGGCGAAGTGCTCCTCGTCGAGGTCCGCGAGCGCCGGGCCGCGCCAGAGCGCGAGCGCGTCGCGCAGCAACTCGACCCGCCCGGCGGGATCGGCCTCCTGCGCTGCCGTGAGCAGCGCCTCGAAGCGGTTGACGTCGACGTCGTGGCGCGGCACGGCGAGCCGGTACCCAGGCGCCTGTGTGACGAGGACGTCCCGGCCGATCAGCTTGCGCAGCGCCGAAACGGTGTTCTGGAGCGATCCGGTTGCGGACGCGGGCGCGCTCTCACCCCAGAGGTCTGAGACGAGCCGGTCGGTCGACACGACCTCGCCTGCCCGCAAAGCGAGTGCCGCCAGGAGCGCGCGCTGCTGCCGGCGCGGCAGCGAGATGACCCCGTCGCCGTCCCTGACCTCGAGCGGGCCCAGGAGGCGGATCTCCATCTTGCGGGTTGTAACACCGAAAACAATCGTTTCCAAGGTGAGCGCGCGATGAGCGTCGCGTGAGCGCCTCGTCCGAGGATCGGGCCATGGGGGAACAGGGGCGCGTCGAGGACGTGGAGGTGCTGATCAGGGAGATCCTGCGGTACCTCAGCTACCTCGACGCGCTCCGCGGCAAACCGCCGCAACGACCGGCAGAGGAGGAACGGAAATGAGCAAGACACCACTCGCAGTCCTGGCTGGAGCGTTCGCGTTGGCCCTGCCCGGTGCGGCCCGAGCCGCGCCGGTGAGCTACAACGACCCGGGAGGCGACAACGGCGCCGCGGCCGACATCGGCGCGCTCACGGTCGACGCCACGGCAGACGGCTTCGTCACGATCAAGGCCGCGATCGCGAACTTGCCCCTGGTGGGCCAGCCGGGGTTCGTCATCGGCGTGTTCGACATCGATCGCAACGGGGCCACCGGTGCGCTGATGGGCGGTGACTACGTGCTCTTTGTCGACTTGAGCTCAGGCGGCCGGCTCTTGCAGCGCTGGAACGGCACGGAGTACGTCGACACGCCGGGCGACACAGTGGTCGTGCTCGGTGCCGGGTCGGCGGAGCTGAGTGTGAAGCCAGCAGCCCTCGGCGGCGCAACGGCCTTCAATTTCATCGTCGTGGCGGCCAGCGGTCAGGTGGGAGAGGCGCAGATCGATTCGGCGCCCGATAGCGGAACGTGGTTCTACGAGGTGAAGGCGCCAGTCGTGAGTGTGGACACCATCAACGCCAAGTTCGTGCCGGCCGCGCCGAAGGCGGGCGCCGTCTTCCAGGCGCCGCTCGTCCGGATGAAGCTGTCGGACGGGAGAACCGTCCTTGCAGCGAAGTACAGGTGCGTCGCCCAGCTTGCGGGCAAGCTCCTGCGCGGGAGTGGGAAGGGCTCGTGCACGTTCCGGATCCCGAGGAACGCCAAGGGGAAACGGCTCCAGGTGATGCTCTTCGTCACCTACGGCGGCGTGACGGACGAGTACGACCCTTACGTCTTCAGGGTGCGTTGAGGGGGAACGGCTCCGCGCGGTTCGCCGCGCGGAGCCGTCGGCCGATTCGGTAGCGTCAGCCCCAGGTGGACGCGAAGCACGACGTACTCGTGATCGGCGCGGGTTGCGCAGGCATGCGCGCCGCGATCGAGGCGCACGACGCGGGCGCGGACGTCGCCGTCGTCTCGAAGCTGCACCCGACCCGCAGCCACTCCGGCGCGGCCGAGGGCGGCATCAACGCTGCGCTCGGCAACTCCGCCGAGGACAACCCCGAGATCCACGCCTACGACACCGTCAAGGGCTCCGACTATCTCGGCGACCAGGACTCGATCGAGATCTTCACCCGTGAGGCGCCGGGCGACATCTATCAGCTCGAGCACTGGGGCTGCGTCTTCTCGCGGGACGAGGACGGCAAGCTCGCGCAGCGGCCGTTCGGCGCCGCCGGCTCGCCGCGCACCGTCTACTCCGCCGACATCACCGGCCACGTGTTGATCCAGGTGCTCTACGAGCAGCTCGTCAAGCGCGAGATCAAGGTCTACGAGGAGTTCTTCGCCTGGCAGCTCGTCGAGCACGAGGGCCGTTGCCAGGGCGTGATCGCCTGGGACCTCCTCCACGGCGGGCTGAAGGCGCTCGGCGGCAAGACCGTCCTGCTCGCGACGGGCGGCGTCGGCCGGCTCTACCGCGCGACCACGAACGCGTACGCCTGCACGGGCGACGGGATGTCGATGGCGCTGCGCGCCGGCCTGCCGCTGAAGGACATCGAGTTCATGCAGTTCCACCCGACGACGATGTACCCGAGCGGGATCCTGATCACGGAGGGCTGTCGCGGTGAGGGCGGCGTCCTCCGCAACTCCGAGGGTGAGCGCTTCATGGTCCGCTACGCGCCGACCGCGAAGGACCTCGCCTCCCGCGACGTCGTCTCGCGCTCCGAGCAGACGGAGATCGACCAGGGGCGCGGCATCAACGGCTCCGTCCTCCTCGATCTCACGCATCTCGGCGCGGAGAGGATCCTGACGCGCCTGCCTGGCTCGCGCGAGCTGGCGATGGTCTATGCCGGCGTCGACCCCATCCACGAGCCGATCCCGGTTCGGCCGGGTGCGCACTATCACATGGGCGGCGTCGAGACCGACTCGGACGGCCTGACCGAGCTGACCGGTCTCTACGCTGCCGGCGAGGTCGCGTGCGTGTCCGTCCACGGCGCCAATCGCCTCGGCGGCAACTCGCTGATGGAGACGATCACGTTCGGCCGCCGCTCCGGACGCGCCGCTGCCGAGTGGGCGCTCGCGAACACGACCGTCACCGTCCCGGAGTCGGCGACGCGCGATGCCGAGCGCGAGCTGAAGGTGCTGCTCGACCGCACGGACGGCGAGCGGCCCTGGCAGATCCGCGACGAGCTCGGCAAGACGATGCTGAAGAACTTCGGCGTCTTCCGCCGCGAGGAGCAGATGGCCGAGCAGATCGAGATCATCGACGGCCTCCGCGAGCGCTACCCGACCGTCGTCGTCGAGGACAAGGGCGACGTCTTCAACTCCGACCTGACCCAGGCGATCGAGCTCGGCTACCTGCTCGACGTCGCCGCCTGCATGCTCCAGGCCGGGATCGCCCGCAAGGAGAGCCGCGGCGCCCACTCGCGCCCGCACGACTACCCGGACCGCGACGATGAGAACTTCCTCAAGCACTCGATCTCGCGCTGGAAGGATGGAGGCCCGGAGCTGACGTACAAGGAAGTCCGCATGACGACGTGGACGCCCGAGGAGAGGAAGTACTAAGCCAATGCAAGTTGCCCTGAAGATCTGGCGCTACGACGCGGAGACCGGCGACAAGGCCCTCCGTGAGTACGAGGTCGACGCGCCCGAGGAGGCGACGCTCCTCGACTGCCTCGACCTCGTCAAGGACCGTCACGACGGCTCGCTCGCCTACCGCAAGAGCTGCAGGATGATGATCTGCGGCTCCTGCGGCATGCGGATGGACGGCGGTGCCGTGCTCGCCTGCAAGGTGCGGATGTACGACATCGCGACCGCAGGCCACGTGCCCGTGATCTCGGCGATGGGGAACCTGCCGGTGATCAAGGACCTCGTCGTCGACATGGACCCCTTCTGGGCCAAGTTCAAGGCGATGAAGCCGTACCTGCAGCCCGGCTACCGCCAGCCCGAGGACGGCAAGGAGCACGTGATCTCGCAGGAGCAGATGGCCGTGATCCACAAGGAGTCGCTCTGCATCAACTGCGGCTGCTGCGTCTCCGAGTGCAACGCGATGGAGTCCGACCCCGAGTTCCTCGGCCCGCAGGCGCTCGCGAAGGGGATGCGCTTCGTCGGCGACCCCCGCGACGCGGCCACGGCGGAGCGGCTCGACGAGTACTCCGGCCAGCACGGGATCTGGGAGTGCACCCGCTGCTACTTCTGCAACGAGCGCTGCCCCAAGGGGGTCGATCCGCGCGACGCGATCGCGAAGCTCGGCGCCGAGGCGATGCGGGAGGGGATCGACGAGGACATGGGCGCGAAGCACGCTGACTGGTTCGTCCACTCGGCGAAGACGACCGGCTGGCTCCGCGAGACGGAGCTCGTCCCGAAGACGCAGGGGATCGTCTCCTCGATCAAGGAGATGAAGTTCGCGATGGGCCTGATGAAGCACGGCAAGGTGCCGATCCCGTTCCCGCCGCACGTCGCGGAAGGGATCAAGGAGTCGCGCGCGCTCTACGACATCGTCAAGGAGCAGGATCGCCAGGGCGCGCTGGGGATCGTCCAGGGCGAGCGCGCCCTCTCGCGGATCGAGCACACCGGCGCCGGCGCGGGCGAGCTACCGGGCGAGAAGGAGGTCCTCGACGTCCTGCCGTGGGGCAAGGGCGAGGCCGAGAAGAAGGAAGGAGAGGCGTGAGGAAGGTCGCGTACTACAAGGGCTGCCTCGCGTCGCTCAGCGCGAAGGAGCTCGACATCTCGACGCGGGCCCTCTCTCCCAAGGTGGGGCTCGAGCTGTTCGAGCTCGAGGCGGTCACCTGCTGTGGCGCGGGTGACATCCACGAGGCCGAGCCCGACTACTACCTGCACCTGAACGCCCGCATCCTCGCCTACGCCGAGGCGACCGAGTGCGACACGCTGATGACCGTGTGCAACGTCTGCACGCTCAACCTCCGCCAGGCGAACCACCAGCTCCAGGGCGACGCGGCGCTGCTCGAGCGGGTGAACGCAAACCTCGCCAAGGTCGGCGTCCCGGTGTACACGGGCAAGGTCGAAGTGCTGCACTTCCTCTGGCTCGTCGCCGCCGGCGAGGGCTACGACCTGCTGCAGACGGCCGCCCACAAGGGGCTCAAGGGACTGAAGGTCGCGCCCTTCTACGGCTGCCAGATCCTGCGTCCGTCCAAGCTGCTCGGCTTCGAGGATCCCGACCGGCCCTCCTCGCTCGAGCGGATCATCGAGGCCTGCGGCGGCGAGGCGATCGACTACCCGGCCAAGATCAAGTGCTGCGGCTTCCCGATCATCCAGGCCCGCGAGGAGACGGCGCTCGGCGAGCTGATCCAGCCGATCGAGCAGGCGAAGGAGGCCGGCGCGGACGCGATCGTGACGCCGTGCCCGCTCTGTCACCTCTCGCTCGACGCCTGGCAGACCAAGCTGAAGAAGCAGACCGGGAAGGACTTTCAGATGCCGATCCTCCACCTCTCGCAGCTGATCGGCGTGGCCGCGGGGCTCACCGACTCGGAGCTCAAGTTCAAGCGACACGTCGTCTCGGTCGACCCGGTGCTCGAAAAGCTCAGCGTCTGAAGCCCACGGCCACTGCAAGGTTCCCGTCACCTCGGCGTCTCTATGACTGGAGGGGCGGTTTCGGGGCCGGTGACCCTGGGGGGCGCCGGCCCTGAACATTTCCTGGATCGTGCTGGGGCTCGGCGCTGTGACGGCGTCGGTTCTGGCATACGGCTGGTTCGAGGCCGGGTGGCTGCGGACACGGGTGCTCGAGCTGCCGGTCGACGGGCTCCCGGCCGCGCTCGACGGGCTCCGGGTCGCACATCTCTCCGACTTCCACTTCGGCCCGGTCTCGCGCGGCCGCCGCGCCGGGCTTCGCGCCGCGGACTGGGTGCGTTCCCGCAAGCCCGATCTCGTCCTCGTCACTGGCGACTTGCTCTCGCGCCCGAGCGGGCGCCCGGCGCTCGATGAGGCGCTCGCGGGGCTCGATGCGATCGCGGTGCTCGGAAACCACGACGTCGCGGTCACGCGCGATCCGTTCTCACGCGCTGCGGAGCTGGAGGGGTTGCCGGCGACGCTGCTCGTCGACGAGTCGACGCTGCTCGGGGTGCGCGGCGTGGCCGTGCAGGTGGCGGGCGTGTCGCCTCGACCGGCGGGGCCCCTTCCCGACCTCGACGAGGCGGCATCGTTCCGGATCCTGCTCAGCCACTACCCGCGACTCCGCACGCCGGGCTACCAGCTGGTGCTCGCAGGCCACATGCACGCGGGCCAGATCGTCGTGCCGTACCCGGGCGGCAAAGTGCGGCTCGCCCATCTCCGCGCCCGACTGAACGAGGGCGTCTACCGCCATGAGGGCGTGACGCTGCACGTCTCGCCGGGCCTCGGGACGACGTTCGTCCCCTTCCGCTTCTTCGCCCGGCCCGAGGTCACCGAGCTGGTTCTAAGATCAGCGGCGTAGTGGAAGGCCACTCCGTCATCTCTCCGGACGTGCTCGCGCGCTACGCGGCGGACGCGGCGCGCGAGGTGAAGGGCGTGCACGGCCTCGTCGGCCGCAACGATGGCGTCAAGGTCACGCGCGACGAGGGGCGGGTCGGCATCGAGCTCCGTGTGGCGCTCGAGTGGGGTGCGAACGCGGGAGCCGTCGGCGCGGCGGTGCAGGCCCACGTCGCCGACTGTCTCGCGCGGATGGCCGACGTCCGTCCCGACGCCGTCGACGTGATCGTGGACGAATGGCACAGCGCCTCACCGGCCTGACGGGCGCGACGCTCGAGCGGGCGCCGAGCGTCTGCCAGACGTGCGTCTGGTGGCAGTCCCGCGAGGGTCGCACGGCTTCGAAGGAGCGCTGGCTCGAGCGGGCGGAAGACGATTGGGGCGCCTGGGGCGCGCTCTATCGCGACGACGACGGCCGGCTGCTCGGTTCGATCCAATACGGCCCGGCCGACCTCTTCCCGCGCGCGGCCGAGCTGCCGGCGGGGCCGCCGTCGGACGACGCCGTGCTCGTCACGTGCGTCTATGTCGTCTCGGCGTCGACCCCCTGGGTGGAGCAGTCGCTCTTCCTCGCCGCGATCGGCGACGCGCGCGACAAGGGCGCCAAGGCGCTCGAGGCGTTTGCATACCGCTACCCCGAGGGCGAGTCGATGTACGAGCGCTTCCTGGTTCACCGCACGGTCTTTCCGCGCGACTTCCTCGCCGACTTCGGGTTCCGCTTCGTCCGCGCCCAGGGCCGCGTCGAGCTCTGCCGGCTCGAGCTCGGCGGCCTCGCTCCGGTGGTCGAGGGAAAGCGGGCCGCCGTCATCCGCGTCGTCAAGGAGGCGTTCGCGCCCGCTCCGGTGCCGCAGCGCCCCTGAAGAGCGCGGTCGCTGATCGACATCCTGTCTTTCCGTGCGGGCTGCGCGTCATTACATTGAGGTGATGAAGGTGGGGGAGAAGGGGGAGTCCACCGTCGTGCGCGAGCCCGCGGCGGGCGACGTCTGGGCGGCTGTCGATGCCCTGATCGACCGGGCACCGTCTCTGGACGACCTGAGAGAGCACCGGCTCCAGCTGCTGGCGGACCGCCGCTGGCTGCTGGCCGGCAAGCCGATCCCGGAGTGGCTCGCCGCCGAGAAGACGCTTGCTGCGGCGCTCGATCTGCCGGTCCCCAGCCTCCTGGCTCGGATCGCAGCCGCCTGGGAGGGCACGAAGGTGATCCTGAAAGGCCCGGAGCTGGCGAGCCGGTATCCGGACGGGCTGTTGCGAGCGGCCGGCGACGTCGATCTGCTCGTCGACGACGCGCGTGCGGCGCTCACGCCGCACTCTGCGGCGCCGGGTTCGTGGTCACGGGCGATCCCCGCCGCTACGTCGAGATCCATCACCTGCAGCCGCTGATCTGGCCGGGCATTCCGGTGCGGATCGAGCTCCACCACGCGCCGAAGTGGGTCGACGGACTCGAGCCACCGTCGACGGCGGAGCTCCTCGCCCTCGACCGTCCCGGCGCGGGTCGGCGTCGAGGGATTCCAGACTCTCGCTCCCGCGGCGCACGCGGTCGTCCTCGCCGTGCATGCGTGGGCGCACGAGCCGCTCGGCAGCCTGCGCGACCTGATCGACATCGCGGTCCTGATGGCGGAGGCCGACGTGGAGGAGATCGAGGAGATCGCCCGACGCTGGGAGGTGTCCCGCATCTGGCGGACGACCCATGCGAGCGGTGGCGGCGCTCTTCGCGGCGGCCGGCCGCCCGTCGCCATGCGCCTCTGGGCCCGCCACCTCGAAACGGCGCGAGGTCGCACCGTCGCCGAGTCCCACCTCGAGCGCTGGCTGAGCCCGTACTGGGCGCTGCCGCCGCGGACCGCGGTGACGCGAACGGCGCGCCGGATCGCGGAGGAGGTTCGACCCGTCCCCGGCGAACTGTGGCGGACGAAGCTCTCGCGAGCGCGTCTGGCAGTCCGGAATGCGGGCGTCCGCCGCTCGTCGCACCAGCGGCTGCTCGAGGAGAGCCGACTCGCGACGCCGCCCGAGCTCTTCCTCGACCGGGTCGAGCGGCGGCGCGGAGACCGGCGGACGGGCGAGGGGTCGGAGTGAGCGAGCAGCTGCGGCTTCGGCCCGAATCGGTCGCCTGGCGGGAGGTGGACGGCGAGGTGATCGCGCTCGGCCTCGACTCCTCGACCTACTTGGGCACGAACTCCTCCGGGACGGTGCTCTGGAAGCGCTTGGCAGAGGGAACGACTCACGCTGAGCTCGTCGACGACCTCGTGGCGACGTTCGGGATCGAGCCGGAACGGGCCAAGGCCGACGTCGATGCCTTCCTGGCCGAGCTGCGCAGCCGCGGCCTCCTGGCCCCGTGACAGTCGCACGCCTGTCGACGCTCCGGCGCGCTGGACACGGCGACGCTCCGGGCGGCATGGTGGACGCTGGTCTCCGTGCGATCCACACGAAAGGCGCTGCGCACCCATCCGGTCGGCGACGTCGTCGTGGCACGGCCACCTCGTCTCCCCGCCCATGCTGGGCGTGGTGTCCACGCCGTGCTCAAGCGGGTGCCGAACACGTGCCTCGAGCGTGCGCTCGTGCTCCAACGCTGGCTCGCCGAGCACGGAACGGACCGGGACGTCGTCGTCGGCGTCACCGGCCGCAGCGACTTTCGTGCGCACGCCTGGCTCGACGGGGAGCGGGTCGACGAGGAGTTTCAGGAGCTGACCCGGCTCGGGCCGCCGGCGCGATGAGGTCTGCCGAGCGCTACGCGCTGAGCGAGCTCGCCAGCTGCCGTCCGCTCCGCCCGGTGTCACCGCTCGCGATCCGCGCCGGTCTGCGCCGGCCGCCGTGCCTCGTCTCGTTCTCCGGCGGTCGCGCGGGCGTGGCTGGACGCGTTCGAGCGCGGTCAGCAGCTGGAGAGCAGCTCGACCAGCCGAGACCCGGCCGTTTCGAGCTGAGCCCAGCTGCGAGGCCGGCGCAGCTCGAACGCCGGCAGGGCCGCGAGCTCGAGGATCAGGCCGGGATCCGGCGGGGGGAGGCCCTGGGCCATCCGGTGGCCGAGCAGCCGTTGCAGCCGGGCTCCGGCGGCGAGCGGCGCCAGCTCCAGCGAGTCGCTCCACGACAGGAACACCCAGCCCCGCAGCCGGCTCGTGCTCGACACCTGACCCAGTCGCAGGCGCCAGCGCTCGCGGTCGCCGACGACCCCGAGCGACTCGCCCACGCCGAGCCGCTCGGCCGGCTCCTGGCGCAGGTCGATGCTTCGCGGCCCGGCGTAGACGACGTCGCCGTTCAGGATCAGCGCGTCGTCGGCGTGGATGCCGTAGCCCTGGAGCGCCAGCCCGGCCAGGAGCGAGCTCTTCCCGGAGTCCTTCCCGCCCATGACGGCCCAGACGCCGTCGTCGAGGACGAAGCCGCCGCCGTGGAAGGCCTCGCGACCGAGCCAGTAGCCGGCGACTGCGGCCGCCGGAGCGAGGTAGGGATGGACGAGGGCCTCGCCCGAGAGCGGCCGGGCCGTCGTGAACGTCGCCCGGAGGGGACTTCGCTCCAGGGCCAGGTGATCCCCCGCGACCAGCGCGATCTCCGCTCGCTCGCTGCCGACCACGCTCGCGCGAGCGGCACCGCGCCGGTGCGCCGCACGATCTCGAGCGCCGGCCAGTCCGGTGCGGCGACGAGCAGGTGAGACGCTGCGTCGGCTGCACCGGCGAGCTCGAACCCGTAGGCGCCGAAGGCATCCGCCAAGAGTAAAGAGCCGCGCGACGCTAGCCATGCGGCCAGTGTCTCGCCGCGGGGCGGGTGGTGACGCAGCTCAGGCGGTCGCCGCTCTCGCCGGCCGTGACGGCCGTTGAATCGCCGGTTTCTCTCTAGCCCGTCGAGCCGAGATAGGCGGCAGCCTGCAGCGTGAAGAGCTCCGCGTAGCGCCCTTCGGCCTGCATCAGCTCGTGGTGCGATCCCTGCTCCACGACCTTGCCGTGGTCGAGCACGTAGATCCGGTCGGCCGCGCGGACGCTCGAGAAGCGGTGCGAGATCAGGAGCACGGAGCGGCCCGCGAGTAGCTCGCGCATGCGCGTCGAAGAGCCTGCTCTCCGCGCGGGCGTCGAGCGCCGCGGACGGCTCGTCGAGGATGACGAACGGCGCATCGCGGAAGAACGCCCGCGCCAGCGCGACCCGTTGCCACTGCCCGATCGAGAGGTCGTAGCCGCCGGAGAACTCGCGGCCCAGGATCGTGTCGTAGGCGTCGGGCAGGGCGTCGATGAACCCGTCGGCGCCCGCACGGCGCGCCGCGGCGACGACGCTCTCGCGATCGTCGATCCGCTCGTGGCGGCCGAGGCCGATGTTCTCCCGGGCCGGGAGCAGGTATTGCTCGAAGTCCTGGAAGACGATCGCGATCGACTCGCGCAGCTCGTCGAGGTGGACGTCCGCGAGGTCGGTCTCGTCCCAGAGCACGCGGCCGGAGTCGGGCCGATAGAGACCCGCGAGGATCTTCGCCAGCGTCGTCTTCCCGGAGCCGTTCTCTCCCACGAGCGCCACGATCTCGCCGGCGCCGATTCGCAGCGAGACGCCGTCCAGCGCCGGCCGGCTCGCCTCCGGGTAGCTGAAGGTCACGTTCTCCACCGCCAGCCGACCGAACGACTTCGGGGCCACACGTTGCGGCTCGCGCCGGCGCCGGCTCGAGCTGCAGGAAGGAGGTGTAGTCGTTGACGAACAGCGTCGCCTCGTACAAGCGACGACGCGCCCGACTGCAGGGCCCGCAGCCGGTTGCCGAGCTGGTAGAGGCCGAAGATCGCCGTGCCCGCGGCGGCCAGCGGCATCCGGTCGCTGATGAAGAGAAGTGCCAGCACCCCGGCCGTGAGCGCCGTCAGTGCCGAGGACGCCAGCGCTCCCAGGAGCGAGCGCGGCGGTCCGACGGCGCGCCAGCGTCCGAGCTCCGCGATGCGTCCGTCGTAGAGCCGGTCGTAGCGGCGGCGGAGGAACCCGGCCGTGTCGAACGCCCGCACCTCCTGCGCGGTGTCGCGCCGTGTGAGCAGGATGCGGAGATACTCGCGCTCGCGGTCGTTCGGCGTCAGCGCCCGCGTGAACGAGTAGAGGTCGCGTGAGTTACGGGTCGAGACGAACCAGAGCGGCACGACTCCGAGCATGATCGAGCGGCAGCAGCAGCGGCTGGAGCGCGGCGAGTGCGATCACGATCCCCGTCGCGGCGACGGCCGCGCCGATCAGCCCGACGAGGCCGTTGACGATCTGGATCGATCGGAACTGGCCCTGCGTGACGGCTCGGATCAGGCGGTCGTAGAACGCGGGTGACTCGAAGGCAAGCAGGTCGACGCGCGTGGCGACGTTCAGGACTCCGTCGAACGCCCGCCGCCCGACGAGCTCGGCCAGGATCCGGCTCTGCTCGGCCTGCACGGCCTGCGCCAGGCTCAGCGCCAGGCCGACGAGCACGAGCGCGCCGAGCTCCGGCAGGATCGAGCCGAAGTCGTCCGCCGCGCCCGGCTCCGAGCACTGCGTCGAACAGGCGCTGGACGACGAAGAGCTGGACGACGAGGCCGAACGCGATCGCGAGCTGGAGCGCCGACGTGAGCAGAAACTCGCGTCGTCCGGCGCTCGAGACGAGCCGGAGGGAGTGGGCGATCAACCGCGGCAGCTCTCGCCGGCTCCGCGGAGTCTCGGGATGCATGATCTCCCACCAGGTGCGGTGCGGGGCGACTGCTCGCTGCGGGCTCTCCGCGTCGTCGTCGCGGCGCGCGATCGGTCGTGTCGCTCATGGCAGAAGTTGTAGCGCCGCTCGACTAGTCAGGTCGGCCGCCCGCACGCGACCCGATCGCCGCGAGGATCGCGTCGCGGGCGACGGCGACCGCCAACGTCTCGCGGGCGGGGATCGGGCTCGGCGAGCCGGTGGCGACCGCTTCGTAGGTTCGGCGCACGAGCTCACGGAGACCGGGATACGCGAGCTCGCGTGAGAGGGTGCGCCTGGTCAGGTTGAGACCCGCCCGGGCGAGGGTCACCCCGCCCAGCCTGAACGGGCGCACGAGCTTGCCCACGCCGGTGCCGGCGCCCTGCTCGAGGACCGCGAAGCCGTGGTAGAGATCGGCGTGCGCGGATGCTGTCGTGCCGGAGACGTCGAGCGTCGCCTCGTCGGTCGTCCCCGGGTCGAGATGACGATCTCGAACGTCGTTCCGTCGACGTCCGCGAGTGCGCGCAGCTCACCGGGCGAGGGGCGGACGGCGACCCACTCGGCCTCCGACAGCGCCGACGACGTCAGGCGGGAGAAGAGTGCCAGCGGGTGCGGGAGGATCTCCGCGACGAGCTCGTCGCGATCGAGGCCGGTCACCTCGGCGCCGGCAGTGGCTGCCTCGAAGACGCACCGGACGAGTGAGCCGTAGCGGCTGCGAGCGGCGAGCAGACGCTGGACGCCGGGCTGGAAGAGGAACTGGTGCACCGGGACGGCCAGCACTCCCCGTGCCTGCGCCGCGGCGAGGAGCGCGTCGGTCGAGGCTGCATCCGCAGTCATGGGCTTCTCGACGACGACATGGGCGCCGAGGGCGATCGCTTGTTCGGCGAGCGAGACGTGGCTCTCGAGCGGCGTGCACACGTGCACGACGTCGACCGCCGCGAATCGAGCTCGGCGAGCGATCGAATCGCGACGCCCTCGCCGGCGAGTGTTGCGCGCGTGCTCGATTCGCGAGTCGGCGACAGCAACGACGGTCGCGCCCGCGCGACGTGCCGCGTGCGCGTGGTAGCGCCCCATCAAACCGGCGCCGACGATCGCCACACGAAGGCCGGACGCGGTCACCGGCCGAGTATCGCCGCTCGGCAGGCCGGACGACGTCCTGCTCGGCTCAGGCCGAGTGCGTCAGATGCGGATCGACGTGCGGCCCCCCGTGCGGGCCGGAATCGATCGGGTCGTGCAGCGGCCCAGCCGTCAACGCGGCCAAGTCGCCGTACTCGACGAGCTCGGGCTTCTCGTACTCGAGTTCGATCGTCTGGGCTTTCATCTCGACCAATTCGAAGCTCCTTCGCTGGGCGCGGGCCGACAGGAGGTTCTTCTCTCGATCGTACTGATTACAAACGTCGACGTGGCGAGAATTTACGTTCGCCAAACAACTCCCGGCGGGAGTTCCCGGCTACGCCGTCCGGACGTCGAGTCGGGCCGCTGCGTCCGCGATCTCGACGCGAGCCCGCTCGGCGAGCGAGCGCTCGGCCGCCTCGACGACGCGCACGACCTCGACACCCAGCTGGGGTGTCGAGCGAAGCGCCGACCCGGTGCGAATGGCGCGGCTGAAGTCCTCGAGCTCGAGCGCGAGGGGCTCGGCGACCTCGATCCGCGGCGAGACGATGTCGCCGGTGCGATAGCTCAGCCGGTACTCGCCGAAGCTCTCCGGGTCGGGCAGGTTGACGCCGGAGTCGAAGACGCGCACCGACTCTGCCGACGTGTCGTCGTAGACGACCATCTTCTGCGAGCCGACGACGGTCGTCCGACGGAGCTTGCTCGGGGCGAGCCAGGCGAGCTCCACGTTCGCGATCACGCCCGAGGCGTACTCGAGCTGGATGAAGGCGACGTCAGGAGTGTCCGGCATCACGCAGCCGCGGCTCAGCGCGGTCACGCCGACCGGTGACTCCTCAGCCAGTAGGAGAGGATCGAGAAGTCATGGGGGCCGAGGTCCCAGACGACGCTCGCGTCCGACTGGTGGAGGCCGAGGTTGACGCGACTCGTGGAGACGAAGTAGATCTCGCCGAGCGCGCCGGAGCCGATCAGGTCGCGGATCGCCTGCACCGGGGGGCTGTAGAGGAACGTGTGGCCCGGCATCAGCACGAGACCGAGCTCCTCCGCGCGCGCCGATCAGCGTCTGTGCCTCGACCAGCGAGCCTGCAAGCGGCTTCTCGACGAACGTGTGCTTGCCGGCGTCGAGCGCCGCGCGCGCGAGCGGGTAGTGGGTGCTGATCGGGGTCGCGACGACGACGGCTTCGATGTCCGGGTCGGCGAGCACATCGGCGAAGTCGGTCGTCTGGCGAACGCCGGGATACCGCCGCCCGATGTGAGCGAGCGCCTCCGGGCGCGCGTCGCAGACGGCCGCGAGCTCTGCGTGCGGCGCCTCGTAGAGATTGCGGACGAGCTGCGGCCCCCAGTAGCCGAGACCGACGACCGCGACCCGCACCGGCGTCATGTCGTCCCTCGGTCGCGGAAGACCTGCAGCGGCGTCCGGGCCAGCAGGCGCAGGTCGAGGCCCAGCGACCAGCCGCGCGCATAGGCGACGTCGAGGTCGAGCGCCTCGACGAAGGTGGCGCGAGATCGTGCGGTCACCTGCCAGAGCCCGGTGATGCCGGCCGGGACGAGGAAGCGCTCGAAGTGATGTGGCCCGAAGAGCGTCGTCTCGTACGGGAATGCACGGCCGGGGGCCGACGAGAGACATGTCGCCTCGCAGGACGTTCAGCAGCTGCGGCAGCTCGTCGAGCGAGGTCTTCCGCAGCCAGCGGCCGACCTTCGTGACGGCATCCGGGCGCTCGAGCTTGTAGAGGCCGTTCGCGCCGACCGACGCGCGCGAGCTCATGATCGACTTGAGGTATTCGCGGTGCTCACCGTCGTGCGCGGCGTTGGTCATCGTCCGGAACTTGAGGGCCGTGAACTCCTTCATGTCCTGTCCGAGGCGCGTCTGGCGGAACAACACCGGCCCCGGCGAGTCGTGCTTGATCCGCCACGCGATCACGGCGAAGAGCGGCGCCGTGAGGATCAGGAGCACGCTCGCCCCGATGATGTCGACGAACCGCTTGACGAGCCTCGACGACCGCGAGATCCGCAGCGGGCGCAGGCTGAGCAGAGGCAGCCCTTCGACGGAGTGGACGTCGACGTTCGGCGGCATCACTTCGTAGAGCCGCGGAACGAGGTCGATCTGCACGTTCAGCTGCCGAAGGGCGCGGATCAGCGCCAGGGTCTGCTCGTGCGAGTCGTGGGAGAAGGCGAAGACGACCCGATCGACGCGCCGCTTCTCGACGAGCTCGAGCAGCTCGTCCGTGTGCCACAGCTCGACCCCGGCCAACTCGTCGCGTTGCTCGAGGGGATGGTCGTCGACGACCCCGACCAGGCGGATCCCGTACTCCGGGTGCAGGAGGTACTTCCGTGCGATCAGCTGGCCGACGTGGCCGCCGCCGACCACGACCGCGTTCTGCACGTACGAGGCGCTGCGGCGGACGATGCCGCGGCCGATCGCGCGGCCGACGGTGATGAAGAGCGATCGCGAGGGCCCAGAAGAGCGCCGTCTTCTCAGGTCGGGATGCGTGACGCTCGGTGAGCCACGCGCCGGCGTAGAGGATCCAGGCGCCGACGGTGACGAGGTGGAAGACGCCGACGACGTCGTCGGTCGTCGAGTGATCCGTGCGCTCCTCGTCGCGGTCGTAGAGGCCGTAGAGCTTGGCGGCGACGACCCAGGCCGGGCAGGCTGATGACGAAGAAGACGAAGAGCTCGGCGACGTCGGGCCGGACTCGGTCGAACACATGCCCGAGCAGGAGCTGCGTCACGACGAACGCCGCGATCAGCCCGATGATGTCCGCGCAGAGCAGCGCCCGCCGTACCAGCCACCCCCGGCTCGCGGCGACGCGACGGCGACTCCTGCGTCGCAGCGGGCACGCTCAGCCGCGTGACGGTGGGTTGCTGGGCGCGCTCCACGGCTCCACGATAGGCGCACCGGCCGCTCGTGGCCAGGCCAGCTTCAGAGCGGCCGATACGCCCGTGACCTAACCGTTCGCATAGGCGCTGAAAACGACAGGACCCCCCGCTCGGGCCGTGGACGCTCGGCCCGACGCTGACAAGACTGAAGCCATGGCGGTGACGGGGATCCCCAAAACGAGAACGCCTGCCTCCAGAGTGCGGCGGCCGGCGAAGGCGGACGGGAAGGAATCGATCGGGTACGCCGTCCTGGGCGGCGGCCCCGCCGGCCTCACGGGCGCGTACGCACTGGCGCTGCGCAACCACGACGCCGTCGTCTTCGAGGCGGACGGCACGGTCGGCGGCATCGCGAAGACGGTCGAGTTCAACGGCTACCGGTTCGACCTCGGTGGGCACCGCTTCTTCACGAAGCTGAAGCAGGTCGAGCGGATGTGGGAGCACCTGATGGGCGACGACTTCCTCACGCGGCCGCGGCTCTCGCGCATCTACTACGCCGGCAAGTACTTCTCCTATCCGCTCACCGCCAAGGACGTCCTCGGCCGGCTCGGCATGTTCGAGTCCGCCCTCTGCGCGCTCTCGTACCTCTGGGCTCAGCGCAAGCGCGGCGCAGAAGGCCGAGACCTTCGAGGACTGGGTGACGGCCCGCTTCGGCAAGCGGCTCTACGACGCCTTCTTCCGCTCCTACACGCAGAAGCTGTGGGGCATCCCGGGCACGGAGATTCGCTCGCTCTGGGCGGCGCAGCGGATCAAGAACTTCTCCCTCTGGAAGGCCGGCCTGACGATCCTCGGCCTCAAGCGGGACGACGTGACGACGCTGATCGAGGAGTTCAAGTACCCGCGCCTCGGGCCGGGGCAGCTGTGGGAGCGGCTGCAGCACCGGCTCGAGAACGAGTTCGGCGTTCCGGTCGAGCTGAAGCACCGCGTCGTGCAGATCAAGCACGAGGACCGGGACGTGAAGAGCATCGTCGTGCGCCGGAACGGCGACGTGATGGAGCACCAGGTCGACGGGGTGATGTCGACGCTGCCGCTCAAGGACCTGATCCGCAGCCTCGACCCGCCGCCGCCGCAGGAGGTCCTCGACGCGGCCGACCGGCTCCGCTACCGGGACTTCTGCCTCGTCGCGCTGATGACGACCGAGGCGGAGCCGTTCCCGGACAACTGGATCTACATCCACGACCCCGGGTACGCGGGCGGGCCGCGTCCAGAACTTCGGCTCCTGGAGCGAGGACATGGTCGTGCCCGGCACGACGTGCCTCGGGGTCGAGTACTTCTGCTTCGAGGGCGACGACATCTGGGAGATGTCGAGCGAGGATGCGGTCGAGATGGCGAAGAACGAGATGGCGAGGATCGGCCTGATCGATCCCGACAAGGTGATCGACGGGGTCAAGGTGCGCGTGCCGAAGGCGTATCCCACCTACGACCTCGAGTACGAGGAGGCCGTCGAGACGATCCGCGAGTACCTCTCCGGCTTCCGCAACCTGCAGCCGTGCGGCCGCAACGGCCTCCACCGCTACAACAACCAGGATCACTCGATGTGGACGGCGATCCTGGCGGCGTTCAACCTCGCCGAGGGCATGGACTACGACGTGTGGTCGGTCAACACGGAGGAGGTCTACCTCGAGGAGGGCGAGCTCGTGGACGCGCTGCTGGACGTCGACCTCGTTCGCTAGACGCTTCGGCTGTCATGAGTGCAGGGAGCGAGCCGACGGTCACCGTCGTGATCGGTTCGAACGCGCCGCCGGAGTCGCTCGCAGCCTGTCTCGAAGCGCTCGAGCCGCAGCGCGAAGGGGTCGAGGTGCTCGTGCGCGAGGGACAGCCGAGCCCGACCGAGCTGCGCGAACGGTTCCCGTGGGCGCGGTTCGACGCCGCGCCGGAGCGCTTCGGTCCCGGAGCACTGGCGCGACGGGATCGACCGCGCGTCGGGCGAGATCGTCGCGCTGACGATCGCCCAGATGATCCCGGCGCCGGACTGGATCGCGACGATGCGCTGCCTCACGCCGAGCACGACGCCGTCGGCGGTGCGATCGAGCCCGGGCGCGGTCTGCGCCTCGTCGACTGGGCGCGAGTACTTCTGCCGCTACGCGCGCGACATGCCGCCGTTCGAGCCACGCGACAACCTCGACCTGCCCGGCGACAACGCCGCGTAAGCGCCTGACCGCTGCTCGAGAGCCGAGGCGACAGCTACCGCGACGGCTTCTGGGAGCCGAGCGTCCACCGCCGGCTCTCCGCCGAACGGCGTCGTGCTCTGGCAGACGCCCGCGCTCGTCGTCCGCCAGGGCCGTTCGGCCGGCTTCGCCGCGTTCGTGCACCAGCGCTGGAGCATGGCCGGAGCTACGGCCAACAGCGCGGCGAGGCATCTGTCGCACGCGCGCAATACTCGCGCGGTATCGCGATGTCGCCGGCCGTGCCGCTCGTGCTGATGCTCCTGCGTACCATCCGGCTCGTGTTCGGCAGGCGGCGGTACACCCGGAGGATGGTCGCCTCCCTGCCTCTGCGCTGCTCGTCGATCTGCGTGGGCCGTCGGCGAAGCGGCGGCCTCGCCGACGCACTGGCGGGCAAGCGAACAGCACCGAGACCGTCGAGCGCTCCGAGCTTTCGGTTGTCGTTGCGTCGGTCAACGGACTGCCGTACATCGCCGACTGCCTGGACTCGCTGCAGGCGCACAGCGCCGGAGGCGGAGGTCATCGTCGCCGACTGGACGGACGAGCCGACCCGCAGCTCGGATCAGGGAGGGCTGGCCGGATGTGAAGCTGCTCTCGTTCGAGGAGCCGATGGCGGTACCGCGAGCTCCGCGCCGCCGGAATCGTCGCGGCCGACCGCGCCTTACGTCGCGGTGATCGAGGATCACTGCGACGTCAGGGAAGGCTGGGGCGAACGGATCGTCGCCGCGCACCGGCAAGGCCATTCGGTCGTCGGAGGCTCGATCCGGAACGGCGCCACCGGCCGCATCCGAGACTGGGCTGCATTCTTCTGCGAGTACAGCGCGCACATGGAGCCTGCGCGGCGGCGGCATCGTCCCCAGCCTGCCGGGGATGAACGTCTCGTACGACCGGACTGCGATTGCCGCGATGGACGAGTTTCTTCGCCGAGGGTTGTGGGAGACATGGCTTCATCCTCAGTCTTCAGCGGAGCGGCTTCGATCTCTTGTCAGACCCACTGATCGCTCTCGACCACGTGAAGGACTTCGGCTTCCGGGAATTCCTCTTTCAGCGCTATCACTACTCGCGCTCATACGCAGCGCTCAGGAATCCGGAGCTCGGCTGGAAGCGCCCCGTGTACTTCCTCGGCTCGCCTTTGCTCATCCCGCTCGTAACATGGCGCATCGCAAGGAACGTGGCACGCAACGGGCGACACGGCCGGGAGTTCGTAGTCGCGTCGCCCCTCGTCGCTCTCTACATAGCCACCTGGTCGCTCGGTGAGGCGGTCGGCTACGTGGCGGGCGACGGCGGGAGCATGCTGAAGGTGCGCTGAGGTGCGCGTCGCGATCGACGCGACCAGTTGGCACAACCGGCGCGGGTTTGGGCGTTTCACTCGTAATGCGGTCGGCCGGTTGATCGAGCTCCATCCCGGAACCGACTTCGTGCTCATTGTCAGCGCGGCGACGGACCGGGGGTTTCCGACCGGGGTCGATCTGCGCACGGTGTCCGGCCCGGAGGCGGCCGGCGAGGGACCGAGCGCCGGTGGCCGCCGATCGCTCCGGGAACTCGGAAGACTGACGGCAGCCGTTCGTCGACGCGAATTCGACGTCGTGCTCTTCCCGTCGGTGTACTCGTACTTTCCCGTGCTGCGCATGCCGACCGTCGTGGGCCTTCATGACACAACGCCCGAGCACTTCCCGAAGCTCGTTTTCGCCTCACGACATGAGCAACTTGCCTGGAGGCTCAAACAGTCGCTGGCGATACGGCGTGCCAGAGGACTCTTCGCCGTCTCTGCTGCTGCACGGGCGGCGGTGGCAGAGAGATTCGAGCTCGATCCGGACGCGATTCCCGTGGTCGGGGAGGCACCGGATCCTGTGTTCCGACCGTGCCCGGCCGCTGACCAGGCGCGGGCGCGATCCGCTGTGGGTCTCGCTCCGCGCGAGCAGTTCGTCGTCTATGCAGCGGGTATCAGCCCGCACAAGAACGTGGAAACCCTGATCGAGGCGTTTGCGCGGTTGCAGCCGGCGTGTCGGCTTGTGATCGTCGGCGAGCTCGAAGGGTCGTACCTCTCATCTTCGAGCTCGGTGTCGGCGCGAATCAAGAGCTTGTCACTGGAGAGCACGGTCTTACTGCCCGGATTCATCAGTGATGAAGATCTGGCAAGCCTCTACAGCGCGGCGGTGGTCGCCGTGGTGACGTCCCTGTCGGAGGGCTTCGGGCTGCCCGCCGTCGAGGCAGCGGCTTGCGGTGCCGCCACCATTCTTAGCGATCTTCCCGCGCATCGGGAGACGCTGGGAGAAGCCAGCATCTTCTTCCCGCCGGGAGATGTCAGTGCGCTCGCCGCAGCTCTCGATCTGGTCCTGCGCGATGAGGAGGTGCGCCAAAGGAGCGCAGATCGGGCTCTTGCCGCCGTTCGTCCACTCTCCTGGGATCGGACCGCAACCATCCTTCACCAGCTGCTTGTCGATACGGTCGAGGCGACGTGACGACTCCGCGCCCGCTCAGGATCTGCATGGTCACGACCTTCTTTCCGCCCTACCACTTCGGCGGTGATGCGACCTACGTGTGGCACCTGAGCAACGCCCTTGCCGAACGAGGGCACGAAGTCACGGTGATCCACAACGTCGACGCCTACCGCATTCTCGGTGGAACCGAACCTACGGTTGCTCCGCGCGCGCACGCCGGCGTCGAGACGATCCCCGTCGCTTCTCCGACGCCGCGGCTGGCGCCCCTCGTCGTCTACCTGACGGGACGACCCGGGATCCTGAGTCGCACGTTGCGCGACATCTTCTCGAGACGCAGCTTCGACGTCGTTCACTTCCACAACATTTCGCTGATGGGAGGACCCGGCATTCTCCCGTTCGGCGACGGCGTCAAGCTCTACACGATGCACGAGCATTGGCTCGTATGCCCGATGCACGTGCTCTGGAAGAATGATCGCCGGCCCTGCGAAAAACCGGCCTGTCTTCGTTGCACCGCGAGCTTCAGGCGACCCCCTCAGCTCTGGAGATACACCGGGCACCTCGAGCGTTCGCTCCAGCACGTCGACGTCTTCCTGTCCCCCAGCGAATTCACGGCCTCCATGCACCATGAGCGGGGGTTTCGGCATCCCGTTCGGGTGTTTCCGTATTTCGTGCCGGCTCCGACCATAGGGACAGCGTCTCCGGAGCCCTCGCGGCCCTACTTCCTCTTCGTCGGCCGTCTCGAGAGGATCAAGGGCATCCGCGAGCTCATCGACGTTTTCGGCCGCTATGCCGAGGCCGACCTCGTGATAGCGGGCGATGGAACCTTGGGTGACGCCGTCCGTAACCAGGCCGCATCGCTTCCGAATGTGCACCTGCTGGGCCGTGTTCCACCCGAGGAGCTTGCGCCTCTCTATCGCGGCGCCGTGGCGCTCATCGTGCCGAGCGTCGGGTACGAGGTCTCGCCGTTCGTCACCCTCGAAGCCTTCTCCCATGGGACGCCCGTGATCGCCCACGATCTCGGGGGGCTGCCTGAGCCGGTCCGGGCGACGGGCGGCGGCTTCGTCTACTCGGACGAAGCGGGTTTGGTCGCGGCGATGGAAGCCCTCCGTACCGAACCAGATCGTCGCGACGCTCTTGGCCAGCTCGGGCTCCGCGGCTGGCGAGAGCTATGGTCGGAGGAACCGCACCTCCAAGCCTACGTCCAGCTGATCACGGACGCGGCTGCCGACAACCTTCGCGGCCGTCATTCGCCGAGCTCCACGCGTTCGCCCGTCTCCGCCGATCGATAGCACGCAGCGACCACTTCCATGACGTCCCTTGCCTCACGTCCGCTTGCGGGCGGTTCTTCCCCTGCGTTGATGGCTCCGATCACCTTGCGGGTCAGCGCGGCGGTTGCATGCATCGCCGGATCACGGGGGCTCCGGGAGATCGGCGTGCGCGAAAGACCGCGCTCGATCCAGGCGAGACCGCCCGCGCCATATTCGAGTCGAAGACCTCCGCGTTCCGCTCTCTTCTTGCCGACCCTGATCAGAGCACGTCCTCCATGGGACGCACGCAACGAGGCGTGTTCGCAGTCCGCGCGGACTTCGATATAGCGGGTGCCTGCCTTGCAGAGGCGGTCGATCGTGATCTGGGCGAGCCGTTCGTCCGAGAACTCGAGCGTCACGAGATGGATCGCATCTGCACGGCGCTCGCGTTCGAAGCCGCTCGAGTGGCGGGCGTACACTGCGCGCGGTTTTTCACCGAAGAACCCAAGCAGCAGATCAACGAGATGGACGCCCCCCTCGAACAACGTCCTGTTAGGCATTGCAGCTCGCCACGGTACGGGTTCTTCCCAAGGAGCGACGTCCATCAGTTGCCAGATCTGGCAGAAGACGAGACGTCCGGCCTTCCCTTGCTCGATCCGCCTCCGCACCTCTGAAAAGATCGGGATCTCTCTGTATTCGTGATTGACGGTCACCTTTCGGTCTGCGCGCGCAGCCGCCGCGAGCACGGCGTCTGCTTCCTCGAGCGTGGCGACGAAGGGCTTCTCGCAGATCACGTGGGCGCCGGCACCCAGTGCTTCCACGCAGAGCGATGCATGCGATCCCGGCGGGGTAGCGACCACGACCAATTCGGCGCCGCCCACATCGATCAACTCCTGCAGCGACGCGAAAGCAGGCAGGCCGGTCGCGTCCGTCCACGAGCTTCGCTGATCCGCCGCGGCGTCAGCACCGCCGACCAACTCAACGCCCTCGATGCCACGCAGCGCCGGTTCGTGAAAGCTCCGCGCCGCCCAGCCCAACCCCACGATTCCGCATCTCATCGTCACGCGCTCCTTTTGCTCGAGTCTTGCTGGACTGCTGGAGACGTGAGGTGCGTCCGTCGTGTTGCTCGTTGCACACGGGAGGCCGAATCCAATCTGTCTCGCCCCGCGATCATAGTCTCGGCTGTGTGCCTGGTGTCCGCAGGGCAGTTCTGGCGAGCCTCGACGCGGATACCTACAGTGTCGTCGTGCTGAGGTCGCGGCCTCTCTTGCGATGACACAGGCGATCATCCTGACCTATCACTCCGTCGAGCCTGGGCCCGCACCGCTCTGCGTGCACCCGGAGCTCTTCCGCGAGCACATGGACGCAGTCCGGCGCAGCGGTCTGGAGGTCGTCACGGTGGCGGAGCTCGGGGACCGGTTGCGGCGCCGAGCGCTCACCGCCCGTACCGTCACGATCACGTTCGACGACGGGTTCCGCAGCGTGGCAGCAAATGCCGCGCCGATCCTTCGTGAGCGCGGGCTCTGCGCCACCGTCTTCTGTGTCGCCGGCCGGCTCGGCGGCGCGAGCGACTGGCCGAGTGCCCGGTCTGACACGCACGCTGCGGAGCTCGCGGACGAGTCAGAGCTTGCAGCTCTCATCGGGCATGGCGTGGAGATCGGTGCGCACGGGGTTCAGCACGAGCCGCTGGTGGGCGCCGACCCGCGAGTGCTTCGCGATGAGATCGCTGGATCGCGAACGTTGCTGGAGGAACGGCTCGGGGTCGACGTGACGTCCTTCGCGTATCCCTACGGCGCACGACCCAGTCCGGCCGCGGCGCAACTCGTCGCAGAGACCTTTGATGCAGCCTGCACGACGGTCTTGTCAGCCGCCAGCGAGCACTCCGATCGGCTCGCGCTGCCAAGGATCGACGCCCACTACGTGCGTCGGCCAGAACGTCTCGAACGGCTGCTCGCAGGCTCACTCGGCCCCTATCTCAGGCTGCGGCGCGTCGGCGCGGGGACCAGGCGGTTGGTCCGCCGCGATTACGCGATGCCCGCCACTCCGCAAGCCACGTCGTCGTGAGAGCGTCGGAGCACGTCTCCGTCGGCGAGGCAGCGGCAGGTAATTGGGACGCCCGCGCCGAGTCATACGACGGTATCTACGACGGACGTAGCGCTGACAGCTATGCGCTGCGTTCGCGGATGCGCGCGGTTCTCGAGCTGCTCGGTGAGGGACCCGGGGAGGTGCTCGACGCCGGCATGGGTGCTGGGCGCCTGTGCCGCGAGCTCGAGAGCCGCAGCTGGACCGCTTTCGGCGTCGACCAATCCATCGCAATGGTCGAGCTCGCGCGAACGCGTCAGCTGGGCTCGAGCGACAATCTGGTTCAGGGCAGCATCGAAGCGCTCCCCTTCTCAGCTGGGGCATTCGACGCCGTCTGTGCGACGGGGGTTCTCGAATACACGCACGTGCCGACCGCGCTCGCCGAGCTCGCGCGCGTGCTGCGGCCGGACGGCATCGCAATCGTCAGCTACCCGAATCAGGCCGCGCTGTACAGCAATTGGAAAGTGTGGGTCTACTACCCGCTTCTTCGAGCTGCCCGGGCCGTGTTGCGCCGCCCCGACCCGCTTGCACGGCGCGCGGGAATGGTCATCGACCTGAACGAGTTCCTCGGCATGCTCGATCGGGCGGGTCTAGCGGTCGAGTCGTGGCGACACACGAGCTTCTTGCCGATCGTCGCGCCCTTCGACAAACTGCTGCCGAAGTCAGCAGCACGGTTGGGAGAACGCGCCGAGAGTCGATTCCCCCGCTCGGCTCCGTTGCTCGCGACCCAGTTCGTCTTCCGAGCTCGCGCGAGCGGGTCTAGCCCTCGCCGCCCACGACCCGAGGCTCGGGAATCGGAACGATGAAACGGCCGCCGCGGCGGAGGTATTCCTCCTGCTGGCTTGCGATCTCGTCGACGAAGTTCCAAGCAATCACGAGCACGTAATCCGGATCATCCCGGGCTAGACGCTCCACTCCCTCGACCGGGATATGCATCCCCGGTGAATAGAGGCCCTGCTTCAGCGGATTCCGGTCGACGATGTAGTCGAGCGTCTCGACGCCGATCCCGTAGTAGTTGAGCAACGTGTTGCCCCGCGCGGACGCGCCGTAGCCGACGATTCGTCGGCCGTCCGCTTTCAGCTCCCGCAAAATGTGCACCAGCTCGCCGCGATGCAGCTCTACGCGCTCCCGGAAGGCGTCGTACGTCGTCGGAACGAACAACCCCCGCCGTGCTTCCTCGTCCAGCCACTCAGCCACGACGCCGTCCGGGCGTCGGCCGTCGGCGGCCCGTCTCGCGAAGACCCTGATCGACCCGCCGTGAATGTCGAGTCGCTCCACGTCGAAGACCTCCAGCCCGAACAGCCGGAAGTGGTCGACGAAGGACTTCAACGTGTGTTGGGAGACGTGCTCGTGATAGATGCCGTCGAACTCGTTCTGTTCCACGAGCTCGAGCGCGTGGGGCACCTCCACGACGAAGACGCCGTCCTCGTCGAGCAGCAACGTCACCCCGAGCGTGAACGGGTCGAGATCACCGATGTGGTGGAACGTGTTGGTCGAGACGATGATCTTCGCCGGCCCGTGCTCGGCTCGGATCGTCCGGGCGAGGTCCGGCGTGAAGTACTCGTTGACGACCTGCACCCCCTTCTCCCGCGCGAGCTCGGCGATGTTCGTCGCCGGGTCGATCCCGAGCGTGCGCTCACCCTGCTTGTGAAGAAGCGAGAGGAAGAGCCCGTCGTTGCAGCCGATGTCGACAGTGAGAGCGTCGCCGGTGCCGAGAAACCGCCGTGACAGGCTCTCTGCGAGCTCTGCGAAGTGGATGTGCATCGCCGCTGCCGCTGACGGGATGTAGACGTAGTGGCGAAAGTATTCCGGCGGTACCTGGTCGGCCACTTGGATCAAGCCGCAGTCGAGGCAGACGTGAACGTCGAGCGGGAAGCGAGCCTCCGGCTGGGACAGTTGGTCGTGTCGGAGGAACCCGTTCGCCAGCGGGTGCTCGCCGAGGGGGAGGAAGAAATAGAGGCGATCGCTCTTGCAGGTTCGGCAGCTCGTCATCGCGTCGACGCCTCCCGTTCCGGCCGGGCCTGATGCGACCCGTCGATCTGGTCGAGCCACCACTCCGCCGCCGAGCGCAGCCGCTGCTCCAGCTGGGCCGCCGGATTCCAGCCGAGCAGCCGCCGTGCCAGGTCCGGCTTCGCGACCAGCGCCGAGAGGTCCTGGTCCTGCGTCTCACCGGCCCCGAACCGAAGCCGCGCCGGATCTCCCGCCACGTCTGCAACGATCATGGCGAACTCGCGCACGGTTGTCGCGCGGCCGGTACCGACGTGGTACAGCGCCCCGCAGGCGGTCGGCGGTGCCGCGAGCGCGAGCACGAACGCCTCGGCAATGTCGTCCACGTCGTTGAAATCGCGCAGCTGATTGCCGTGCGAAATCTCCGCCGGCTCGTTCTGCGAGAGACGCGAGACGATGTATGGCAGGAGCCGAGAGGGCCGCTCGTACCGTCCGAAGATGTTGAAGAGGCGAAGATTGATCCAGGGCACGCCGAACCGTTCGCCGAGCGCCGGCAGAAGCCGATCCTCCTCGGCTTTGTGGCCCGCGTACGGCGACCGCGGTTCCACGGTGGCTGCTTCGTCGAGGTCGAGACCGGGACGGAGCACCCAGGCGCTGCCCGCGTGGACGATGCGGCCCGCTCCAGGCTCCGCGAATCCCGCGAACAAGGTCTCGAGGCAGATCTGCCCGATCTGCTCGCCCGAATGGACGCGTGCATCGAGGGCGGCGTTGACGACTGCCCGTGGGCGGATCCGTTCGACAACGTCCCGCAGCCCCTGTGCGTCGCTGAGGTCCACCTCCTCGAGCCTCAACTGAGGAGCCTCCATCAGTGTGTCGAGCCTCGCACGCGAGCCGCCGGGGCGTACAAGAGCCGTCACGCTGTCGATCCGCGTGCCGTCCCAGAGGATCGCGCCACCGCGGACGAGCCGCCGGACGACGGCCGAGCCCACGAAACCCCCCGCTCCGGTGACGAGCACCGTGCTCAGGCCGAGATCACCCATTCGAACGGAATGCGTCCTTCGGCCGGGTCCAGACGCTCGAGCTCGTCCGGATCGCTTGGGGCCGTCGCGCAGTTGGCGAGGATCGAGAGGGGCTCGCCGAGACCCTGGAAGCCGTGCCAGACCCCGGAAGGTATGACCAGAAGTGCGTACTCCTGCGGGGAGAGATGAACCTCCATCGTTTGGCCGCGTGTTGGCGAGCCCTCGCGCGTGTCGTGGAGGACGACCTTGACCCGCCCGTGGATGCAGGCGTAGTTCGCGATCAGGCGGCGGTGATTCTTCCACGCCTTCACGACTCCGTGATAGACCGTCGAGAAGTAGATCTCGCCGAAGTGGACAAAGTGCGGATCCGTCTCCTTCAACATCAGCAGCACCGCTCCGCGCTCGTCGGTGAACTTCTGAAGCTCGACGACCTGGACATCCTCGATCACGTCTGCGCCACCTGCCGCATCACGTCGAGCGTGCCCCGAGCTGTGCTGTCGAGCCGGTAGAGCAGCGACCGTTCCGCGGCCCTCCTGCCGAGCTCCGTCCGCAGCTCGGCGCTCGTCAGCACGCGCCGAATCGCATCCGCAAGCAGGTCGGGGCTCGGCGCGTCGACCGTGATCGCGGCGTCGGCGACGATCTCTCCCACGGCTCCGCGGCCGACGGTGATGACCGGTAGCCCGCACGCCATCGCCTCGACGATCGTCAGGGAGAAGCCCTCGGCCGTGGTTGGGTGGACGAACAGATCGGCGCCGCTGTAGACGGGAAGGATGTCGTCGTGGCGTTCGATGCGACCGTCGGTCTGGACAACGCTGTCGGAGACCCCGAACCGGTCGGTCAGCTCACGCAGGGGCAGTCCGAGGACGTTCGGTCCGAAGAGGAGGAGCTTGTGTGGGATCCCTGCGCTCTGCTTTACGCGGGCGAACGCCTCGATCAAGGCAGGAATGTTGCGGCGTTGGGAGAGCTTCCCGACGAAGAGCACGTAGGGGAAATCACCACCAAGATAGCGCTGCCGCGTCGACGCGAGCACGGCCGCGTCCTCGACCGGGGCGAAGGAGCGTGGAGCGCCCTCCGCTACGATCGTGATCTTCTCCGGTGCGACTCCGTACAGGCTCTCGACATGGCCAAGCGTCGTGCGCGAGGGCACGATCACCGCATCCGACCGCCGGGCCGACAACTTGTAGTAGGGCCGATACGTCAGGTGGTACCACCAAGGGTGGGTACCAGGCTCCGCCTCGTTGACGCTATGCGTGGCGACGACAAGCCGCCCTGGGTAACGAAGGGGAACGGTGTAGCTCGGACAGAAGAGCACGTCGGTTTCACGCCAGTGGCGGGCGAGCACGAGATTCTCCCAGCGCACGCCGACATGTCGGGAAGGCAGGCAGCGCACCTCGAAAGCATCGGACAAACCAAGCTCGTCCTTGTCGAACGGCTCGCGAACGTAGATGAGGACATGCTCGCCCGGCTCGAGCATGGTGTCCCAGTCCTGCAAGAGGTACTCGATGTAGCGGCCGATTCCGAGCCGCTGGCCCGAGAGCCGCAGGGCGTTGATTCCGAATCTCATCTCTGGTCAGACGCGCGGGAACGCCGACGAGTACAGCGGCGTGCAGGCTCTCGTGCGGGTCATTCCGGATCGGTCGCCAATGCCCAAAGGCTGTGGCCGTAGGGGAGCGACGTCCCTGAATGCTGGAGATAGCGCGCTTCGGCTCTCAGCAGGGATCCACCGACTCGCGCGCGGACACGGCTTTTGTCGCGCTCCGGAACTCCTGCCCGACTCTCGGTCGGCGCCTGCGGCGTGCGGCCTCGAGCTGCTGCGAAGAGCGAGGGCACCATGTTTGCGTAGGTCACGCGCTCGCAGCGGAAGCCGGCCTGCTCGAGCGTCGCACGCAGAGCCTGCCGATCGTAGACTCGCCAGTCGGCTCGCTCCCGACGGAACCTGGAAGCTCCGTTGGTTCGGATCAGCAGATCGCCCCCGGCTTCCAGGACGCGACGAAGCTCCTCGAGGCTCGTTGACACGTCGTCTTCAGGGATGTGCTGGAGGACGTCGTGCATCACGATCAGGTCGAACGAGGAGTCCTTGAACGGCAACTCGTGGAGAGGGGCGACGTGCAGGTCGGCCTCGGGGACGCGGTCGCGTGCGATGTCGATCGCCTGATATCCCAGGTCCACACCTGCAACCTCCTCGAAGGCGCCCGAGGCAGTTGCCCACTGCAGGTACCCGCCGGGACCGCACCCAGCATCCAGTAGACGCCTCCTCTGAGGGCGTCCGCTGAGCAGCGCGCGCTCGATGGAGCGAGAGCCTCGATACCACCAGCTGCCTTCGTCGGCTAGGCGGATTCGCTCGTAATAGTCGACTGGAACGCCGGGCGCTATTGCCGGAGACTTCACGCGTCGAAGTCTATTTGCCGTCGGATCGAACAGCGCTCCTCGAACGGGTAGGTCTACGCGCGAGGTGGCGGAAGAGACCAGCGGGAACCGCCGCCACTCCCGTCAGGTGATGCACGGCATGAAGGCACGACTCCAGTCACCGCTGCCAGACGGCCGCGGCGCTTCACGAGGAGCGCGTAGAAGGAGTGGTTGAGGGCGATGAACCCCGCGGCCGAGATCGTCGCCAGACGGGGGCGTCGCGCTACCGCTCCGCTCAGCGCGAGGAGCACCGCCAGGCTGCTCAACCGATGCCTCCAGCCGAGGTTCAACGCGGAAGAGGTCCGCCGCGACTCGAGCAGCAGCCTCACCCAGGGTATGCCGCGGTGCCGGAGATCGGTGTGAACCATGTTGGCGAGCGTCCAGTGCTTGAGGTGCTTGCCCTGGACGGCTGGGTCGAGAACGATTGGCGATCCGGCCGCAGTGAGCCGCATCCCAAGCTCGATGTCCTCGACGGAAGGGACAGGGAACCGGATCTGGTCGAAGCCGCCGATCGCCTGAAACGAGTCGCGGCGTACGGCGCCGATGCCGGCCCAAAACGTCGTTGCAGCACCGCCCGACATCTGGTGGACATGGTGATGAAGGAGGTTTCGGAAGGTGGAGACGATCCCCGCCGATGCGGGCTCGTCGTCGTAAGAGCCGAAGAGCGCGACCAGCTCTGGGTCGGTGGTGAACGCGCGACGGATCCGCTGGAAGGCATCGGGGTGCACTTCGATGTCGGCGTCGATGAAGATGAGAACGTCGCCGAACGCATCTCGAGCACCGCCGTTCCGCGCCGCTGCGGGGCCAGTGGCATCGGCCTCCCGCACGACGATCAACTGCTCGGGTGGACTCTCGGCGAGACCGATCGCGGCGAGGCACCGCTCAAGGGTGGGTGGATTGTTGGTCGCGGGAACGATGACCGACAGGGAGACCACCGACCGATCCTACGCGGAGAGTCCAGCCTGCTCAGGCGCCTGGAATGGCTATTGCGGGCTTCCACTGCAGCGCCTACGCTGAACACGGGCGCTCGAGCAGGCGCCCCTCTCTACGACGGAGGCTGGTTTCCCTGCGCGCACCCACCACACATCACTGCGGCGCTCGATGCGACGGGGCGGGCGCGCCGAGTTGAAGACGGTGATCCTCGCCGGGGGCCTCGGCACGCGGCTCGCCGAGGAGACCGAGCTCCGCCCGAAGCCGATGGTCGAGATCGGCGGCCGGCCGATCCTCTGGCACATCATGAAGATCTACGCGCGCCACGGCTTCGACGAGTTCGTCGTCGCGCTCGGCTACCGCGGCGACGTCGATCAAGAGCTACTTCCTCAACTACTACCACCTGCAGCAACGACTTCACGATCGACCTCGCGCACGGGCAACGATCGACGTGCACGACGGCGACGCGCGAGCGACTGGACGGTCCACCTGGTCGACACCGGGCGTCGAGACGCAGACCGGCGGCCGCGTCAAGCGGCTCGAGCGCGTGCTGCGGCGACGAGCACGTTCATGGTGACCTACGGCGACGGCGTCGCCGACGTCGACATCGCCGCGCTGCGTCGCGTTCCACCGCGCGCCACGGCAAGCTCGCGACGGTGACGGCGGTGCGGCCGCCGGCGCGCTTCGGCGGCGCTCGATCTTCGACGGCGACCGCGGTCGCGCGAGTTCCGCGAGAAGCCGCAGATCGGCGAGGCTGGATCAACGGCGGCTTCTTCGTGCTCGAGCCGCAGGTGCTCGACTACATCGACGGCGACGACACGATCTTGGAGCGCGAGCCGCTCGAGCGGCTCGCCGCGCGACGGCCAGCTGGTGGCGCTACCGGCACGACGGCTTCTGGCAGTCGATGGACACGCTGCGCGACGTTCGCGCTGCTCGAAGAGCCTGTGGCAGCAGCGGCGAGGCGCCCTGGAAGGTCTGGGAGTGAGCGCGGACTTCTGGCGCGGCCGCCGCGTGCTCGTCACCGGCGCCACCGGCATGGTCGGCTCGTGGCTGGTCAAGCGAGCTGCTCGCGCGCCGGCGCGTACGTCGTCGCGCTCGTCGCGCGACCCCGACCCGCAGTCGCGAGCTGGTCCGCAGCGGCGACCTCGCAGCGCGTCGCGGTCGTCAACGGCGCGCTCGAGGACCTCGGCGACGCTCGAGCGCGCGCGTCAACGATGCACGAGGTCGACACCGTCTTCCACCTCGGCGCGCAGACGATCGTCGGCGTCGCGCACCGCGCGCCGCTCGGCCACCTTCGAGGCGAACATCCGCGGCACCTACAACCTGCTCGAGGCGTGCCGCTGCATCGCCGACCTCGTGCAGCGCGTCGTCGTGGCGTCGAGCGACAAGGCGTACGGCGAGCACCGACGCGCTGCCGTACACCGAGGACACGCCGCTCGCCGGGCCGCCATCCGTACGAGGTCTCGAAGGCGCTGCGCCGACCTGATCGCGCAGTCGCTACGCACCACACCTACGGCCTGCCGGTCGCGATCGCCCGCTGCGGCAACATCTACGGCGGCGGCGACCTGAACTGGAGCCGGATCGTCCCGGGCACGATCCGCTCGCTCCTGCGCGGCGAGCGGCCGGTGCATCCGCAGCGACGGCACGCTTCGTGCGCGACTACATCTACGTCGAGCGACGTCGGCGACGCGCTACCTGCTCCTCGCCGAGGCGCGTCGGCGACGGCCGGGCTCGCCGGCGAGGCGTTCAACTTCAGCGACGAGTCGCCGCTCACCGTGCTCGAGCTCGTCGCGGCGATCCGCGAGCGCGCATGGGCGAAGCGACGCTCGAGCCGGTCGTCCTCGACGCAGGCGTGCGGCGAGATCCGCGACCAGGTACCTCGACGCGCGCGGGCGCGCGCGGTGCTCGGCTGGCGCCCGACGCATCGATCTCGACGCGGGTCTCGACGAGACGATCGCCTGGTACCGGGAGCTACCTCGGCTAGGCGACGCACGCTCGACGAGCGACGCCGCGACTGACGCGACGGCGGACGAGCCTGCGCGCAGCAGATCCTCGAGCTCGTCGCACGAGTACCACGACGCCGGCGTTCGCCGCGCGGCCGTTCGTGCCCGGCGAGACGCCGGTGCCGGTTCGGGCCGGGTCTTCGACGCCGACGAGCTGCTGCACCTCGTCGACGCGTCGCTCGACTTCTGGCTGACCACCGGCCGGTACGCCGAGCGAGTTCGAGCGCGAGTTCGCCGACGGCTGTCGGCGTGCGGCACGCGCTGCTGTGCAACTCGGGCTCGTCGGCGAACCTGCTCGCCGTCTCGGCGCTGACCTCGCCGAAGCTCGGCGAGCGCCGGCTGCAGCCGGGCGACGAGGTGATCACCGTCGCCGCCGGCTTCCCGACGACGGTCAACCCGATCGTGCAGAACGGGCTCGTGCCCGGTGTTCGTCGACGTCGAGCTCGGCGACCTACAACGTCGACGTCGACGCAGCTCGAGGCCGCGATCGGGCCGCGGACCCGGGCGATCATGCTCGCGCACACGCTCGGCAACCCGTTCGACCTCGACGCCGTGCTCGGCGTTCGCGCAAGAGCACGACCTGTGGCTGGTCGAGGACAACTGCGACGCGCTCGGCGTCGACGTACCGGCGGCACAGCCGATCGGGCACGTTCGGCGACCTCGGCGACGCGTCAGCTTCTACCCGGCGCACCACATCACGATGGGCGAGGGCGGCGCGCGTGCTCACGAACCGGCCGCAGCTGAAGCACGCTCGTCGAGTCGTTCCGCGACTGGGGCCGCGACTGCTGGTGCGAGCCGGGCAAGGACAACACCTGCGGCAAGCGCTTCGACTGGCAGCTCGGCGAGCCTGCCGCACGGCTACGACCACAAGTACATCTACTCGCACATCGGCTACAACCTGAAGGTCGACCGACATGCAGGCCGCCGTCGGCGTCGCGCAGCTCGAGCAAGCTGCCGGCGTTCGTCGAGGCGCGCAAGCGGAACTGGCAGCTACCTCCACGACGGGCTCGCCGACCTCGAGGACGTGCTCGTGCTGCCCGCGCGCGACCGAGCACAGCGAGCCGAGCTGGTTCGGCTTCCCGATCACGGTCCGCGCCGAGGCGCCGTTCGACCGCCACGAGCTCGTCCGGTACCTCGAGGAGCGGAAGATCGCGCACCCGGCAGCTCTTCGGCGGCAACCTGATGCGCCAGCCGGCCTACGAGGGCTCGAGCACCGCATCGTCGGCGACCTGACGAACACCGACGTCGTGATGAACCGGACGTTCTGGATCGGCGTCTACCCGGGCCTGAGCGACGAGATGATCGGCTTCGTCGTCTCCGAGTTCGAGCGCTTCTTTCGGTCGTCGACCGCTGGGCTCAGCTCCCGGACGTCGTCCCGACGAACGTCGTGACGCTCCGCGGCGGTAACTGCGTCGTGAAGGAGCCCCGCGCCTGAACACTGTCAAGCGGTCGCCAGCGTTCGCCGGACGAGCTTCGGAATCGGGCAAACCTGACACCGGCACCACCTTCGATCGAATACCGCACCGTCTTGGTCTCGTTGCTCGGGTTCACCGAGACGACGACCAGTTTGCGCTCGCCCGTGAAGGCCGTGGTCAAGACCCCGTCGACCGCAGCGCTCGTCGCGACGCGCCTGTAGCCGGGCCGCACGAATCGCGACCAGTGGCCGGTCAGCCAATAGACGGGGGTGAAAGCCCGATCTCGGTACACACCGTTTTCGAATCGGAGTGAGATCATCGTGCTCCACTCGGCCCAACTTCCGAAGAACCCCGCAAAGTAATCGATGGCGCTCACACGGCCGGACACGATGAACGTGTGCATGCGCGCCGCCCACTCGAGCGCATCCGGCCAGGCCAGGTAGCGAGCGTTTGAATACTCCGTCATCCAGACCGGGAGCTTGTATTTCGCACCCAGCTTCCCGAGGCGGACGATGTCGGCGGTGTCGCGCGTTCCGTAGTCGTGGTAGGCAATCGCACCCACGTACCTTCGAGCCTCTGCGTCGGAAGAATCGCTGCCGACCGGCGATAGGCGTCGGTCGGGTTCTCATCGTCAGGGACGACGAGCTTCGTTGCAAAGCCGGCACGGCGTAGACGCTTCCCCAGTTCGATCACGACCCGCCGAAGGAAGTCCGGCGAAAAATTGCCGTTGATCTGCGGCTCGTTCTGAGGCGAGTAGTGCGCCAGTTCCACGCCGCCGGCGCGCCACCGTCGGAGCATCGCCATCGCCCAATCGGCGTAGGCCTCGACGTCATCCGCACGGATCCAGGGCTCGAGGTAGACCGGACCGGGGAAGACAGTTTTCAGGCCGTACGGCTTCGCCTGCTTGACGAGCTCGATGTGGGCATCGGCGAGCTTTCCCTCGAACGAGAAAGGCCCTCCGCGCTGCTTCTGGACGCCCTGGTCGAGGATCGGCCGCAACCGCGTGAGGCCCAGTCGACCGTAGAGATCGCGCAGAATCGCGATGCGCGCGGCGGTGGGAACAACGGTCTGGGGAAACCGCGAAAGGTGTGGGTCGGTCCAGACACGGGCCGAGGACCCGAACCCTGCATGAGCTGATGCTTCACCTTCAGGTCGATCGAGACGGACGAGGTCTGATCGAGCGCGGTCCGGTCCTCGATCGCGCCGGCGCCCACGGCGCTCACGGTGAGGAGGCCGGCAAGGGCAAGAACTGCGAGCCGCATCCCGGGAGTTTACGGGATCGACACGCATCGTTCCGATCGAACAACACCCGCTTGGCCTGGACAATCGGGCGGTTGTGGACACGAGAGGACGATCTAGGATGAGCCTTTAGGCGGTGAGATGAGGACGAATCCGACACTGCGACGGCTGGCGAACGCTGCGGCTTCGCTTTCGCTTGCGCTGCTCGCTGTGGGGGGCTCGACGTCCGTTGCAGCGACCGGGACGGAGATCGCCTGGACCGTCGCAGGCCGAGGCATCTCTGGTAACACCGGCGATGGAGATCAGGCGACCGAAGCGGCGATTGACCAGCCAAGGAGCATCTTCCCGACGGCGGACGGAGGTTACGTCTGGGCACAGCCGTGGAGCAATCGTGTCCGAAAAGTCGGCCCGGACGGCGTGGTCACCACGATTGCGGGCTCGGGTAGCGCGGGATTCTCGGGCGATGGTGGCCAGGCTACGACCGCGCAGCTCAACTTCGTTCACAGCGCCGCGCCAACCCCGGACGGTGGCTACGTCCTTGCCGACGAGCTCAACAACCGAATCCGCCGTATTTCTCCGAGCGGGATCATCTCGACTGTCGCCGGCACCGGCGTCGCGGGTTTCTCCGGTGACGGGGGGCCGGCAACGGCAGCCCAGATCAACAATCCTCGAGGCGTCGTCGCTCTGCCTGACGGAGGCTTTCTGATTCCCGACTCGAACAACCATCGTGTCCGCCGCGTCTCTCCGACAGGGGTCATCAGTACCGTTGCCGGGACAGGCGTGCAGGGATTCACTGGAGATGGCGGGGCCGCGACCGCGGCTCAGCTGTCCATCCCCTTCGGCGTGGCGCCAACCGCCGATGGGGGCTTCCTCATCGTCGACGTCGGCAACCAGCGGATCAGAAAGGTCTCCGGGAGTGGCGTGATCACGACCGTCGCAGGGACGGGCGTCGCCGGGTACAACGGTGACGAAATCCCGGCCACGGCCGCCCAGTTGTTCAATCCTCACAACGTCGTGGAGGAGTCCGACGGAAGCATTCTGATCGCGGATACCTCCAACGCGCGAATCCGCCGGGTCGCGTCGGACGGGGTCATCACGACCATGGCGGGTACCGGGGCACAGGGTTTCGGCGGCGACGGAGGCCCCGCTTCGGCTGCGCAGTTCTCCGCGCCGAAGGCGGTCGGGGTGAACGTAGTCGGGGCAGCGATCGTGGCCGACGAGCAGAACAATCGGATCCGCTTTCTGGGCTCGATCGTCGGCCCGGCGAGCACAGCGCTTCCGACCATCTCCGGAACGCCACAGCAGGGTCGTGCGCTGACTGCAACCGCCGGGGGCTGGAACGGAACGGGACCCGCAATCACCTACCAATGGCGACGCTGCGACACTGCGGGCGAAGGTTGCTCAGACATCGCCGGTGCCGAAGCAAAGACGTATGTCGTCGGGACGAACGACGTCGGCTTCAGGCTTCGAGTACGCGCAACGGGATCCAATCCGAGCGGTTCCGCGTCCGCAACGTCGACTGCCAGCTTGACCATTACCGATGCCGGGGCGCCGCCCGAGAACCAGACGTCCCCAACGATCTCCGGAGACCCGCAGGTCGGCCAGTTGCTGACCGCCTCGCCGGGTGCATGGTCAGGTAGTCAACCGATCGACTACCGCTACCAATGGCGCAGATGCGATGGGTCGGGCGCCAACTGCGCGGACATTCCCGGGGCGACGGCGGCGACGTACACGGTGACGAGCTCGGACAGTGGGTTCACGCTCCGCGTGCGCATCGCAGCTTCCAACAGCTCGAGCAGTTCGGTGTACTCGAACGCCGTGCTTGCTGACGACCCGCTCTCTTATTGGCGCTTCGGCGAGCCCAGTGGACCTCTGGTCGACGTGAAGGGGTTCAAGGATGCGAGCGCCGCCAACGATCCACAGCGCAACGTCGCCGGTCTCATCTCCGGCGACGCCGGCACGGCTGTGGCGCTCAACGGGTCGAGTCAGTACCTGGAGGTGCCTGCGGACACGAGCTGGACCTCGCAGACATTCTCGATCGAGCTCGTCGTGAAGCCTTCGGCGCTGCCGGTCAACAAGACGATTTGGTCCACCCAGCAGCTCTTCCGGGGCTGGTGGTTGAACACCGACCTGAACGGTGCCGTCCGCATGTTCGTTGGCACCGGATCGAGCTGGCAGTTCAACTCATCCGGTCCCGTGTTGACACCCGGCGTGGCTCACCATCTGGTCGCCACGTATGACGGGGCGAGAGCTCGCCTCTATGTCAACGGCGCGCTCGCTTCCACCGGCCCGACCGCAACGATGGCTCCCAACAGCCCCACCGTGCCCATGCGCCTCGGGCAGGTCGAAGGGCCTGGTCAGTATTGGGCCGGCGTCCTCGACGACGCCAGCTTCTACCTGATCCACCTTGACTGCTGCGCAAGTGAGCGCGCATTTCGACGCGAGCGTCAACGGCAGCACGGCGACGTCCGCTGCGACTGCCCTCGTGAGCGGGGCCGCGCCGGCGAATTCGGTGGTGCCGGTGGTGTCGGGGGTGGCGGAGGTGGGGCGGACGTTGTCGTCGTCGGCTGGGTCGTGGTCGGGGACTGCGCCGATCTCGTATGCGTATCGGTGGCGTCGGTGTGATGCGGGTGGGGCTGGGTGTGTGGATATTGGGGGTGCGACGGCGGCGACGTATGTGGTTGTGGCTGCGGATGTGGGTTCGACGTTGCGTGCTGTGGTGACTGCGTCGAATGGTGTTGGTTCGGCGTCGGCGAGTTCGGCGGCGACTGCGGTGGTGGTGGCGCAGCCGACGTCGGGGACGTTGACGTTCGCGGTGGGGGCGGGTGGTGATGATGGTGATGTGTGGGTGCAGGGGCCGCAGAGTGGCGGGTATCCGCCCTCGGGGTCGGTGTCGTTCTTGACCACGAATTCGTTCTTCACGGTTGCCCGTCGGGCGGTGTTCGGCAATTTCCAGGTGTTTGCGGGGTTGCTGCGGTTCGATACGTCGGCGTTGCCGGATGGGGCGACGATTGAGTCGGCGAGCTTGAGGCTGAGTGTGTTGGCGAAGGCGGATGCCGATAACCGCGGCTTGGAGGGTGAGTGGTACAGCGCTGCGAATTGGCCGATCGATGCGGCTGATTCGTCGGTTGTCTCGAGTGCGAGCGCGTTTCCGTCGCTGGATATCACCGGCCTGTCGACGACGGCGGTCAACAGCGTTGCTCTGGGCGGGTTGAGCTCGATCTCGACGACCGGCTACACCGGGTTGCGGCTGCACCTCGGCGGTGGTCAGCCCAGCGGCGACAACTATCTGCAGGTGGCCGCGTTCGAGCACAGCCTCCCGCCCCGAGGCAGAGCTCGTCGTCAGCTACACGACCGCGGCGCTGCCGGCGGCGCCGGCGAATTCGGTGGTGCCGGTGGTGTCGGGGGTGGCGGAGGTGGGGCGGACGTTGTCGTCGTCGGCTGGGTCGTGGTCGGGGACTGCGCCGATCTCGTATGCGTATCGGTGGCGTCGGTGTGATGCGGGTGGGGCTGGGTGTGTGGATATTGGGGGTGCGACGGCGGCGACGTATGTGGTTGTGGCTGCGGATGTGGGTTCGACGTTGCGGGCTGTGGTGACTGCGTCGAATGGTGTTGGTTCGGCGTCGGCGAGTTCGGCGGCGACTGCGGTGGTGGTGGCGCAGCCGACGTCGGGGACGTTGACGTTCGCGGTCGGGGCGGGTGGTGATGATGGTAATGTGTGGGTGCAGGGGCCGCAGAGTGGCGGGTATCCGCCCTCTGGGTCGGTGTCGTTCTTGACCACGAATTCGTTCTTCACGGTTGCCCGTCGGGCGGTGTTCGGCAATTTCCAGGTGTTTGCGGGGTTGCTGCGGTTCGATACGTCGGCGTTGCCGGATGGGGCGACGATTGAGTCGGCGAGCTTGAGGCTGAGTGTGCTGGCGAAGGCGGATGCCGATAACCGCGGCTTGGAGGGTGAGTGGTACAGCGCTGCGAATTGGCCGATCGATGCGGCTGATTTGTCGTTTGCCTCGAGTGCGAGCGCGTTCCGGCGCTCGATATCACCGCTATCGACGACGGCGGTAAACAGCGTTGCTTGGGCGGGTTGAGCTCGATCTCGACAACCGGCTCGACCGGCTTGCGGCTCCACCTCGGCGGCGGTCAGCCGAGCGGCGACAACTATCTGCAGCTGGCCGCGTTCGAGCACACCTCCCGCCCCGAGGCAGAGCTCGTCGTCAGCTACACGACCGCGCCGGCGCCGGCGGCGCCGTCGAATTCGGTGGTGCCGGTGGTGTCGGGGGTGGCGGAGGTGGGGCGGACGTTGTCGTCGTCGGCTGGGTCGTGGTCGGGGACTGCGCCGATCTCGTATGCGTATCAGTGGCGTCGGTGTGATGCGGGTGGGGCTGGGTGTGTGGATATTGGGGGTGCGACGGCGGCGACGTATGTGGTTGTGGCTGCGGATGTGGGTTCGACGTTGCGTGCTGTGGTGACTGCTTCGAATGGTGTTGGTTCGGGCGTCGGCGAGTTCGGCGGCGACTGCGGTGGTGGTGGCGCAGCCGACGTCGGGGACGTTGACGTTCGTGGTGGGGGCGGGTGGTGATGATGGTGATGTCTGGGTGCAGGGGCCGCAGAGTGGCGGGTATCCGCCCTCGGGGTCGGTGTCGTTCTTGACCACGAATTCGTTTTTCACGGTTGCCCGTCGGGCGGTGTTCGGCAATTTCCAGGTGTTTGCGGGGTTGCTGCGGTTCGACACGTCGGCCTTGCCGGATGGGGCGACGATTGAGTCGGCGAGCTTGAGGCTGAGTGTGCTGGCGAAGGCGGATGCCGATAACCGCGGCTTGGAGGGTGAGTGGTACAGCGCTGCGAATTGGCCGATCGATGCGGGTGATTCGTCGGTTGTCTCGAGTGCGAGCGCGTTTCCGTCCCTGGATATCACCGGCCTGTCGACGACGGCTGTCAACAGCGTTGCTTTGGGCGGGTTGAGCTCGATCTCGACGACCGGCTACACCGGGTTGCGGCTGCACCTCGGCGGTGGTCAGCCCAGCGGCGACAACTATCTGCAGGTGGCCGCGTTCGAGCACGCCTCCCGCCCCGAGGCAGAGCTCGTCGTCAGCTACGTACTGCCCTAGCTCTCCGAGTCATCGATCGCCGGAACTCTGATGGGAGGCGCGTCCCGTCGCTCCGGCGCCTTTCGGTACCGGCTCCGTATCATCGGTCCATGCGGCGGCCGCGCTACGCTCTGCTATTCGACGGCCTGTTCCTCGAGTTCTGGCACCTCCGCTGCCTCGAGCTCCTCGATTCCTCCGCCGAGCTCGGTGCCGTCATCGTGGGATCCGAGGGTACGCAACCGACCGTGCGAACGGGCGGCGTCGAAGCTCATGCGGCTGTACGCAAAGCGTGTCGAGAGCTCCACGAGAGTAGACGCAAGAGAGCGATTCTCCGACCTCCCAAGACTCTCGTGGGATGCCTCTCGGGCCACCGAGATCGACGCGCGTTTTGAGTTCGTCCTCCGACTCGGACCCGTCCGGATTCCAAGAGGACTTCATCGTGTCGCACATCACGGCGTCTGGCATTTCGATCACGAACGTCCAGATCAACGACTACCTCTCTTTCGCGAGTTCTATGCCGCAGAAGGCGTGACGCATGTTTCTCTGATCTCGCGCGCAGGCGAAGACAGCCGAACCGATGGCCGCAGCGCGATCTTGGAGGAAGGATATTTTCGTACCGATGTCCTGTCGTACGCTTCCCATCGACGTAGAGTCGAGGACGCCATTGCGGCGTGGCCGGCTCGCGCGTGCGAGCGGCTTCCCAGCGTCCGCTTTATCGACGCGTTCGGACTGCTGGTGAAGCTGATTCGTCTGGCCGGACCGAGCAACACGTCAGTTACATTCGCAATCGCGCTGCAGTCGTTCGACGCCGGGTACTCAAAGCGTGGGAGCGTTTCTTTCGACATGCGCAATGGAACATCGGGGTTCTTCACGTCTCGCCGGAAGCACTTCTCGCCTCGGCCGCCCCTCTCGACAACGTCCAATGGTTCCCGCTCAAGCATCGCAACGGATTTCTTGCCGATCCATTTGCAGTCGCAAGAGACAATGAACTTCACATTCTCTGTGAATACTTCGCGTATCGCGAGGGCAAGGGGGAGATTCGAGAAGCTCGCTACTCATCCGCAGGATTCGATTCGGAGCTCACTCCAACGTTTTCTCGCTCCGAGCACGTTTCGTACCCATTCTTGCTCGAGGATGCCGGTGAAGTCCTCTGCGTCCCCGAAACCGCGGCCGCCAACGAAGTCGCGCTCTTCCGAGCCGCGGACTTTCCTGGAGAGTGGACGAAGGTCACGACGATTCTGGACGGATTCCCCGGACTCGATTCCACGGTCTTCAAACATGACGATAGGTGGTGGTTGATGTGCACCCGTCAGGGACCGCAAGAGGACGTCGAGCTCCTGGCATGGCATGCTCGCGAGCTTCGCGGCCAATGGACTCCCCACCGGCGCAATCCCGTCAAGACCGATGTTCGGGGAGCGAGGCCGGCCGGCCGACCGTTTACGCACGGGGGCTCGCTGTACAGGCCTGCGCAAGATTGCTCGCGCACGTACGGCGGCCGGGTCGTGCTGCACCGGATCATCCGTCTGACGACGGAGGACTTCGAGGAAGAGCCGGTAGCCGTTCTCGAGCCCGCTCGAGACGGCCCCTATCCGGATGGGGTTCACACGGTCTCCCCTGTGGGCGACTACGTCCTCGTCGATGGCCGCCGGACCGTGTTCGTACCCGCCGCCCTGACGGCGTTCCTGCGTATCTGGGCCGGCGACATTGGTCGCAGAGTCAGAGGCAGCCGCCCCTAGAAGTTGTCAAAGTCCCCAAAACTGAAGCGGATCATGTCACTCGGAATCTGCGAGGCGATGTCCCGGTAAATGACCGGCATGCCGCGGCTGCCGGTGAACGCCTCCGCGAGTCCTGCCGTGAAGCGCGTGTCCTCCGATGCCTGGAAGAGGACTTGGTGGGCACCGAGCCGCCGCGCCAGTCGCTCGAGAGCAGACGTCGTTGCCGCGAAATCATCAGCTGAGGCTGCTTCCATGTCCCCGACAAGTACTCCATGACGGACGTTGAGCCACACTCGGCCACCGTCGAGGGCGACGACCCGGCTACCCGCGAAAGATCGCTTGTAGGCGAGGAAGGAGTCGTCATGATCGACCCCTGCAAAGCCGTCGCGAATGAGTGAGTTCTGGAGCGAGGTGTCCTCGGGGACGAGGGCGGCCAGGGTCCGATCCACGTACCGTTCGTAGCCGGCACGCAGCGGACCGACCTTACGGGCGAGCCTCTCGGCCCAGAGAGCCCGGACACGTGCACGATGGTCGACGAGGTCGTGGATGTGCTGATAGCCCAGCTTGCTCATCCAAATCGGATAGGCCGCTTCATTCGGGAAGCCGAAGAGGAAGCGCACTCCTGCTTTCTCGCACACCTCCCGTGCCATCTCAGCAAGCCGCACGAACAAGCCGCGGCCGCGATGCTCGCTCCCGGTGGCGACGTCCACCATCTGACCTGCCGTCTCCACCAGATCGCCATACCTGACGGGCCAGGGCAGCACGCCGACCGAGCCCGCGGGGTGGCCCTCCTGCGAAAGAGCGACACACGCGAACCCGGCGACTCCGCCGTGCTCGCAGGCGTACTTCCGTGCGAGCCAGCTCGCCGTAAAACGCCCGCGCCCGAAGGCGTCGTGGAAGAGCGGGAGCAGGCGCGCCATACTCCGGACCGTCGAGAACCTTGAGGTCGTAGGTGGACTCCCCGCTCGCGAATGTCCGATCGAAGAGGGATTCCGACGCTTCAGCCATTCGGTCAGACGATAGAACTTTTGCCGGGAGCCCGACGAGCGGCTGCGGACCATCGCAGCACCTGAGCGACCGGGGGGTGCTCATGGCACCGCGACCAGAGCCGGCATGCCGGCGGCCCGTCGCAGACGACCTACCCCTGAGGGCGCAGGCAGGCCTCCGCGATGTCGAAGGTGGCTTCGGCCGCCGGTCGAAACACGAAAACTGCGTTCCGTCGGAGAGTCACTTCATGTTGGCCGGGTGCACGCAAGAGTTCGCGGAGAAGCGCTGCTTCCGGCGCTCCTCTGGTCACGGCGATGCCGACCGCCTGGCCGTTCGAACGCACGACGAGAGAGTTGCGCTGCGCCAGGTCGCGCAGTGCGCGGAGCCGCGGATCGGTCGGAGGCTTGCGATCGATAGTCATTCCACGGCGTTGCAGACACCGTGTGGTCGACTGCAGGGAGTACGGTGGCGCGGCCGCCGAAGCGGTGTCGTTCCGTCTGCTCTCCGGCGTGTGCCGACCGGCCTCGGGACTCTCCCCACCGCACGCGGTGAGCAGGATGATGAGCGGGATGATGATGGACGAGCCGATGGACGTGGCGCTCATCGACTTCATCCTAGGGTGGTGGCGCGTCTTCTCCACCTACGCGAACGACTAGTGTCCGTCCTAGTCTCGCGGCACCCTGATCGAACCCGATAATGGGACGATGGATCACCCTAGGGGCACGTCGGCGTCCAGCCGCGCGGCTTTGACCGCGACAGAGACAACCATGGATGCCTTGGACTGGCCACTAGTTTCCGTGATCGTCCCGGTCTTCAACGGGGCACGCTACCTGCCCGAGAGCCTCGACTCGATCCTCGCGCAGACGTATCCGAACCTGGAGGTGATCGTCGTCGACGACGCCTCGACTGATTCCACGCCCGAGATCCTCGCGTCGTACGGCGACCGCATCTGTGTGCACCGTCAGGAGTCGACACGCGGCATCTACGGCAACGCGAACGACGGAATCGCGCTGGCCCGGGGCGAGTTCGTCGGGGTCTTCCACGCCGACGACGTCTATCTCCCGGGGATGGTGGAACGCGAGGTGGAGTGGCTTCTCGACCACCCAGGAGCGGGCGCCGTCTACTCGTGTGTCGTCTTCGTGGATCGGGAAGGCAAGGAATTCGGCCGTCAGCAGTTGCCTCCGGAAGTCCGAGGCAACCGCGAATTGGGGTACGTCGAAGTGCTGAACGCACTGCTCAGACGCAAGAATGTCTTCCTCGCATGTCCGACGGCGCTTGTACGCGCTGCAGTTCATCGAGACGTCGGCGTCTATCGTGACCAGCAGTTCAAGAACACCGCCGACGTGGAGATGTGGTTGAGGATCGCGCGACGATACGGGATCGGCGTTCTCGAAGACCACTTGCTTCGGTATCGGCGCGGCCACGGTAGCTCCTCCGAGAGGTACCACGGACTGCGAACCGAGCCGTTTCGCTTCTTCGAGATCATGGACCTCGAGCTCAGCATGGCTTCTCCGGAAGCAGTGATGCCTACGGCGTGAGGGCTTACGAGGCGCATCGTGCAGAGGACATCCTGTTGCGTTCGGTGAACCACTACATCCTCGGACAGCGTCGGGAAGCTGCGGCACTCCTTGCGACGGTGCGGATTGGCGCCCTCCTCCGCAGCGGCGCCATCCAGCGCGGGCGGCTCTCGGCGCTTGCACTCGGTCTTCGACTACTCGTGCGTCTGCCACGCATCGGTGCCGTCGCGCGCCTCTTCGCGTGGCGGTGGCATCGTGGGAGCGCGTCCGCCTCGGAAGCAGTGAGCTGATGTGCGGCATAGTCGGTGCCGTCTCGGCATCGTCCATCGATCAAGCCCTCGTCACCGCGATGCGAGATCGGTTGTCGCATCGCGGTCCCGACGCCGCAGGTCTCTGGGCGACGGAAGACGGTCGCGTCTGTCTCGGCCACCGCCGACTCTCCATCATCGATCTGAGCCCCAGCGCCAATCAGCCGCTCCTCACGGCCGACGGCCGTTCCGCCATCATCCTCAACGGCGAGATTTACAACTTCCGTGCGCTCCGATCTGAGCTGGAGTTGGAGGGCGTCCGCTTTGGGACGCAGTCGGACACAGAGGTTCTGCTCCAGGCATACCGACACTGGGGAGACTCATGCCTCGACCGGATCTCAGGAATGTTCGCCTTTGCGATCTGGGACGGAGAGCAACGGAAGCTGTTCTGCGCCCGGGACCGAGCCGGCGAAAAGCCTTTCTACTACGCAAGCATCGGTGAGACATTTCTCTTCGCGTCGGAGTTGAAGTCGCTGTTGCTTTGGCCGGGATTCCGCCGCGAGCTCGATCATTCCGCGCTGGCTGATTTCTTCGTCTTTGGGTTCATCCCCGACCCGACAACGATCTGGGAAGGGGCGTCGAAGCTGCCGCCGGCGCACGCAATGACCATTGACCTCCACAACGACGGGCCACACGTCACGGAACCGGTTCCGTACTGGGACCTCCAGTTCGAGCCCGATCAGGACGTTGACGACTGGGGGCCGCCGATTCGAGCGGCGCTCGAGCGCGCCGCCGGTGAGATGGCGTTCGCCGACGTGCCGATGGGGACGTTCCTCAGCGGTGGGATCGATTCGTCCTCGGTCACGGCCGCGCTGGCGCACGCGGGAAACCACGTGCATACATTCACTGTGGGATTCAGTGAGGCAGACTATGACGAGCGGCCCTACGCGAGGCAAATTGCGGATCTCTTCAAGACAGCGCATACCGAACGGACGGTGGAGGCGGGCGACGTTGAAGCAGTCTTCCGCAACGTGATCCTGTGGCACTTCGACGAACCATTCGGTGACTACTCGTACTTGCCGACCTTCTACGTCTGCCGAGAGGCGCGCCGTGCGATCACCGTTGCTCTGACCGGTGACGGCGGCGATGAGCTATTCGCCGGGTACCGGAAGTACACACACCTTGCGAGGCGGGAGAGGCTTGAGCGGAGGCTGCCGAGACAACTGACTCACGCGCTCGCCAGCGGGGCGGGCACGCTGCTACCGAGCGGCGATCTCAGGAGCCGAGTTCAGCGATACGAACAGAGTGCTGACTCGCTCCTTCTCTCGATGCTGACGACGACGGGCCAGGATGAGGTGCTCCGTGGCGTTGCGCGCGGGCGATTCGCAGCCAGTCTCGGGTCGTACGAGCCCATGGAGAGGCTCCGACCGCACCTCGAACGTGCGCCCGTCGCAGACGTCGGACTGGTCAACGCGATGCGTTACCTCGACTTCAAACTCACACTCGGTGCAGGAATCTTGGTGAAAGTCGACCGCGCAAGCATGGCCGTCTCTCTCGAGACACGGCCACTCTTTCTCAACCGCGCGCTCCTCGACCTCGCCGGCCGCATCCCTCCGCAGGCGCTCGCCACCGGCCGGGAGCCGAAAATCGTCCTTCGGGAGGCTCTCCGAGAGTGGCTGCCGCCGTCAATCCTCGATCGGAAGAAGATGGGATTCGCGATGCCGCTCGGTCGCTGGCTTCGTGACGATCCAGAAAGGCTGCTTGGCTCTCCGGCCAACTCGAGCCCCCTCAGCGAGCTCGTTGATCCGGCATACGTCTCGTCTATTGCGAATGCGCATTCCAACGGAGGAGAGGACCGGACGACTGAACTCCACAATTTTGCGTTCCTTGAACATTGGTTGGAGAAATGGTGGTGATCACCGGACGTCGCAAGGTCGACGCGGGAGACGGCGAGACACACGCTGGTGGCGCAGGCGCCGAACCATTGATCCCATCCGAGAAACTGCATCGCGACCGAAGTCCGCTCGTGATCGCGACCTTGCTCGGTGGCCTGGGGAACCAGATGTTCCAATACGCCGCCGCCAGGGCGCTCGTGATCGAGAACGGCGGACAGCTGCAGGTCGACATAGGCGAGCTCGCAAAAGCGCCGTCCGGTTCGATCCCGCGTACGTACGAGCTGGGAGGCTTTCGGATCAAAGCGACGTGCATCTCCGTGAGCCACGGTTCGCTATCAGAGCGGGCCCGGCGAGTCCTCGGCCTCTCTCCCAGGCTCTTGCGGGAGACGCCGCTGCGCTTCACCGATGAGCTGGCACAAGCACCGCGGCGAGTGCGTTTACTCGGGTTCTGGCAGAGCCAAAAGTACTTCGAACGTCACGTCCAGCAGATTCGGGACGACTTCACGTTCCGAAAGGCGCCGACCGGCCAGAATGCGGCCGTCGCAGCAGAGATCACCTCAAGCGAGTCGGTTTCCGTGCATGTCCGCCGCGGAGACTATGTGAGCAATCCTGTCGTGCGAGAATTCCACGGCCTCCTGCCGCTCGACTACTACCAGCGTGCGGTCGAAGTGATCAAGAGAGCGATGCGCCCGCACTTCTTCGTCTTCTGTGATGAACCCGCTTGGTGTCGCGCCAATCTCGATTTGGGGGGACCGACCACCTTCATCGAGCACAACTCGATGGAGCCTGTCGAGGATCTGAGACTGATGAGCATGTGCCGACACCACGTCATCGCGAACAGCTCGTTTAGCTGGTGGGGGGCTTGGCTCGATGCTCGTCCGGAGAAGGTCGTGGTTGCTCCTCAGCGATGGTACGCGGGCTCAACCGTCGACGTCCGGGACCTGATCCCGGAGGGCTGGATCACGCTTTGAACCGATCCGATCAAGGATGAGGCAGGGCTCTGGCGGCCGCTGGCGCATGCCCATGATGCCTCAATACAGCGGACTGCTGCGACTTCGCGGCGGCACGCAACACCAACCGGGTGTTCGCCATCACGGTGCGTCGCTCGCGGGCGGCACCGTCGCCACGGTAGTCCTGAATGTGGCGACCATGGGCCTGAACTTTCTGTTGACCCTCACGCTTTCAAGGTCACTTGGGGTCTCCGGCTACGGCGCCTTCGCGTTTGCATTTGCCTGGGTCACCGCACTCTCATCTGCCGCAGTGCTCGGTTTGAGCCCCCTCGTCGTCAGAAACGTCGCTGCGTACCAAGTCGATCGCGCGTGGGGGCTCATGCGTGGCGTGCTGCGCCGCGCCAATCAAGTCGTACTTGCGACCTCTGTGGTCATCGTCGGGGCGGCCGGGGCGGCCGGGTGGCTGCTGCAAGCGGCAGAGCCGCAGTACCTCGGTCCATACCTGATCGGATTGCTCCTGATCCCGCTGGTCGCTCTCACGAGTCTGCGTCAGGCGGCGATGCAGAGCCTCGGCCGGATCGTCGTGGGTCGTCTGCCCGAGTCCGTCCTTGCTCCCGTCCTCGTCGTGACTCTGTCGCTTGCGCTCGCGGTCACGATGGGCGATCGATTCACAGCCAGCTGGGCGATGGCGATGTACGTCGTCTCCTTTGCCGTGGCGTTCGTTGTCGGCGCGTACCTACTCCGCCACACACTCCCCGCCGACGCACGATCCGCCACCCATTCCTACGAGACGCGCGTCTGGGCGCGAAGCGCCATTCCTCTCTTCCTCGCGACTGGTGTTGGTGCCTTGAGCGCTCCGATGGGGACAATCCTGGTCGGTCTCCTTGGTGGCCCGGGGGACGCCGGCATCTACGCGGTAGCCGTTCGGGTGGCGGTCTTTACGAGCTTCGTGTCGTTTGCCGCTGCGGTTCCCCTGATGCCGGCGCTCGCGCGCTTACACGCTGCAGGTGAGCGAGTCGAGCTGCAGCGGCTGCTGACTCGTGCGACCCGGTACGTCGTGTGGGTGTCACTCCCGGTTGCTGTCACGCTGCTCGTACTCGCTCGACCTCTCCTCGGTCTGTTCGGACCTGGCTTCGAGGCGGGTACCGATGCTCTTCGGATCTTGATCGTGGGGGAGTTTCTGAAGCTGCTAGCGGGCTTTAGCGGCATCGCCTTGCTCATGACCGGGAACGAAGGAGGAATGCCGCGAGCCCTCGTCGTAGGTGTACTGGTCAATGCATCGCTGAGCGTGGCATTGATCCCGGCGTGGGGTGTGAGCGGAGCGGCGGTTGCCACGTCTGCGAGCGCGGTGGTCTCGACATTTCTGATGGCCTATTACGCCTGGAGCCGTGCGGGAGTGGTGGCGGCAATTGTCTGGCCTCGACAGGTTAAGCCGTAGTTTGGCGGCTTAGCGGGTGACGGTCGCGGAGCAGAAGGATCATTCACCGGAGACATCGCCGCTCCGGGTGCTGCATCTCGCACGTTCCTTCCCGAACAATGTCATCGACACGCTCGGGATGTGGACTGCAGGCCTCGTGGGCGAGCTCGCAAAAGCGTGTGACGTGCGTGTCATCTCGCCGGTCCCGTCTTGCCCACCCTTGCCGAACCGAGGAAGCCTCCGACAGTACGTTCGCTTTCGTCACGTGGTGCGCGAAGAGCAGTGGGACGGAGTCGCGGTCTACCATCCCCGATTCGTTCTTGGCCCTGGACAGAGGCTCGCGTGCATCGAGCATCGCAGCTATGAATTGGCCCTTCGCGGCATGGTCGACGCGTTGTATCGAACCTTCCCGTTCGATCTGATCCACGCGCATTTCGTCTATGCCGACGGGGTCGTAGCATCGCGTCTGGCCCAGCGTTTCAGCGTCCCGTACGTGATCACGGATCAGGCACCTTGGCTGCCGTGGCTGGACCGACGATGTCTCCGCGAGGTCGCGGTTCCTGCAGCGCGGCAAGCAGCTGCTCTCACGTGCGTGAGCGAATTCTTGCGCTCGACGATTCACCACTACCTTGGCCCCACGGCGCCGGTGGCTGTGATCCCGAACGGCGTCGACGAGCACCTGTTCATGCCCGGAGATGAGGACGCCCGAGACGTGTCTCAGATCGCGTACATCGGTCTGATTAACTTCAACAAGGGCATCGACGTGCTGCTGGATGCGATGACACGCATCGTTGCGCGTGACGACCGCGCCCGACTGGTTTTGGTTGGAGGGAGTTACTACCGGAACACGCAGATCCAGGAAGAACGGCTGCGACAGCGCGCCCAAGAGATGGCGCTCACCGAGCGAGTCACGTTCCTAGGACGCCTGCCCCCCGCAGAGGTGGCGCGCATCATGCGTGAAAGCGCCGTTGTTGTTCTTCCCAGCAGGGCCGAGACATTCGGCTCGGTCTTGATCGAGGCGCTGGCTTCCGGGACGCCGGTCGTTGCGACGGCGTCCGGCGGTCCCGAGGAGATCGTGACCGAGGATGTCGGACGCATCGTGCCGGTCGGCGATGCGGAGGCGCTCGCGGACGCGCTCGTCGACGTCATGGCCAACGCCGATAGCTACGAGCCGGAGCGGCTCCGAACCTACGCATTGAGCCGTTACCGCTGGTCGACGATAGCGGAGCAGTACCTTCACGTGTACGCAGATGCCCTCGAGCTCGGCGCGCAGCGCTGACCTGTAGCTGATGCCGGCGCCATCCTTGAGCTATGCGATCATCACCCCCGCTCGTGACGAGGCTACGAACCTGGTCCGGCTAGCGCGTTGTCTCCTCGCGCAGCGCTCCATGCCATTGCACTGGGTGGTCGTCGACAACGGGTCGGGCGACGGGACGGCCGCGTTCGTTCGTACGCTCGCGGAAGAACATCCGTGGATCACTTTGGTCGAGCTCGCCGGGACATCGAGGCCAATGCGTGAAACCACAATAGGCCGCGCGGTGGAGGCGGGCCTGGAGGCGGTCCCAGACGGGGCCGATCTCGTCGTCAAGGTAGATGCTGACGTCAGCTTTGGACCGGAGTTTTTCGACGCCATCGTCAGCACGTTCGCAAGCGAGGAGAGACTGGGTATCGCGAGCGGCACCGGCCATGAGCGGGATCGACGAGGGATCTGGAAACAGCGCCACGTGACGGGTGCAGGAGTTTGGGGAGCCGTTCGAGCGTTTCGACGAGAATGTCTGGACGAGATTCTCCCACTCGATGCGCGACTCGGCTGGGACGGAATCGACATCATCAAAGCGAAGCTCGGCGGGTGGAGCGCGCGGGTGATTTACGAGGCTCCCTTCAGGCATCATCGGCCGTGAGGGTGATCGGGAGGGCAGTAGATGGAGGGTTTGGGTGGCAGAAGGAGCCATCGCCTACTACTTGAACTACCGGCTCTCGTACCTCATCGTCAGGACGATGTTCCGAGTGATCCGCGACCCTCGCGCCTTCGGCATCTTGTGGGGTTACTTCGGGTCGCTGCGAAAACCGAAGTTCGCTGCGCGGATCGGCAGGTCATCGAATACTTGCGCAACGAGCAGCGACTGACTCAGCTGTACGTCCGAGCGCGAGAGGCGACGCGGAGGCGCGAGGTCTTGATCGACTGAGTACGTCTCAGCCGATCTGCGGAGCGGCCACTTGGTGGCGAGATCGCTCGTTTCAGGTGAGGCGCCAGACGGCGGTGCGGCGCCTCGAACTCCTACTTGCGGTTCTTGGATGGCGGCAATGTCCGTGAAGCCACCCACTCTCCGAAGTCGAGTAATCCGTTGGTTCGACAGTTCGCTCGAGTCCCAGCCATGACAAGGTTCCGGATCTCGGGACGTCAGCCTGACGGCATGGTTCTCTCCGCACTCCGAAACGCCAAGGTACCTGTGATGATCTCGAGGCGGGCTCGACGCAGGCTCGCCGAGGGACACCTCCACATCGAATGCGGAGGCGCAGGCGTGGCAAGCAAGATGGTCCAGCAGTTCGATGCGCATACGGTGCGGAATACCAGTCGGCCATACGCTTGGTATCGCTGGAAGTGCCGGCTCAACTTCGACCCGATGATCGACGTTGTGGCGTCCTGCACCTAGTCGTCAGTTAAGGCGCGGCGCACGGGTCGCGGCCGCGATGCCTGGTCTCACGACGGATTGCGGGGCAACCTGCACTCGCATAGGTTGCTTGACATGGAAACACTCGACGCAGCGGATCAGCCGATGGGTGCTGGCGTCTCATCCGAGGGGGGGCCTCTTCGGGGAGCAGCCGTCGCGCGTTGGTCCACTGCTCTTTGGTCTAGAGCCCTCTGGGTCGTCGTCGGGCTGGGCGGGTGTCTGCGACTCATCCACTACCTCGACAACCGATCGCTGTGGCTGGACGAGTCGTTGCTCGCGCTCAATCTCATCTCGGAGTCGCCGGCGGATCTGCTGAGATCACTCGATTACGGGCAGAGCGCGCCACCCGGGTTCCTGTTGGTCGAGAAGGCATTCATCGACGTCTTCGGCGAAGCGGAGTTGGCGCTTCGGCTTTTTCCATTCCTTGCTTCCCTCGCGAGTCTAGTTCTCTTTGCCCTCGTCGCCCGACGAATTTTAAAACCGAATTTCGCGCTCATTGCTGTTGCTCTGTTCGCGGTCAGCGAGTCCTTGATCTACCAGGCGGCCGAGACAAAGCCGTACAGCTCTGATGTCACGCTTGCTTTGCTCGTCGTCTGGTGGTCACTGCGAGTGCTCGATCATCCGGACGCTTTGTTGAAAGCGCGTGGGGTTTTGCCGCTGGCCGCTGTCGGGGTGGGAGCATTGGCGTTGTCGTTCCCCTCCGTCTTTGTCGTGGCATCGGCAGCGGGCGCACTGCTGATCGAAGCTCTAGCCAGGCGCGCGTCGATGCGCCTGCTGATTCCTCTGTCGCTCGGTGCACTGTGGGCCGGCATCTTCCTCTTTGTCTACCTGACCTCGTCGGACACGATCGCGTCGGTCAGCAGCCAGATATTCGGCGGGAGCAGCAGCTCCGGAGCAGAGGACGTTGCTCGGGCCTTCTGGTACACGATCGCAGATCCAGGCGGATTTCGCGGCGTTCCGCACGCGCTCGCAGCGCTGTTGCTTCTGCCCGGGGCCGTGTCTCTCGCGCGCCGCTGCGGGATGGCAAGGTTCGTGCTCCTTGTGGGGCCTGTCGCCCTGGCGCTGGTCGCGGCGGTTCTCAACAAGTATCCGCTCGGAAGCCGTTTTTCCCTGTTCCTCGTTCCGTTTCTCTTGATCCTCGTCGTCCAGGGGCTGGACCAGGTCACCGCACTCGTGCGGAGGTCGAGGTGGAGGCGGCTGCTTGTCGCCGCCTTCGTAGTCGTCCTCATGGCCGCTCCGGTTCGGGATGCGCTGGTTCAGGTTCGGAATCCGCCCCGGGGCGAGCATGTGCGGCCACTCGTTCAGAGCATGGTCCAGCGTTGGGAACCAGGCGACGGTGCGTACATCTTCCGCAACGCGCAGTATGCGTTCAGGTACTACGGCGAGTGCGGCGAGTGCGGGGTGAGCGACTATCCGTTCAAGCTGAAGCTACCCGTGGAACGCGTCGAGAACGACGGTCTGCCGGCTGCGTTGACCACGAATCCACCAGTCGGTGGTGATCGGTCGCCCGGAGGACGCCCGCCGTTCGACGTCGAACCTCGAGTTGCTCGCGTCGCGGAAGAGAGTCTGGGTGCTCCTTTCGCACGTCGGCGTCAGCCATAGCGGGCGTTCGCGAGGAGCAGCAGCTGCTTGGTCGCATAGACGACCAGGCGCAGCTCGTTGGCGTCTGGCGAGAGACGGGAGCCACCCTGTACCTCTATCGGTCGGTCCGCTAGCCGCTTTCCGTCGATCCCGCGTCCCGGCCGTTGCCGACCGGTCGCGGCGCGCCGACGATGTCGCTTCCGATCAGCGCATCGGCCGCTGACGAGGTGACGAGGTCGATTGCCTCCGAGCCTGGCCGAAGGAAGAGAACTTCCTGCCCAGGGAGCGAATTGACGAACGGTAGAGCGCTGATGTTGCGGTCGGTGTTGCTGCAGCTGCCGCCGGCCCAGGCGTTGTAGCTGAACGTCCAGCCGCTATAGCAATTGCTGGGGCGGGCGCCCGCGTTGCCGAGAACACGGATGTTCTCGTAGCTGGCGCCGGGGACGTACTGACCCAGTCCGCCGGTGAAGCTGTTGTAGCGGATCAACCAGTTCCGAAAGCGGGAGGCGGCATTGAACTGGACGTCGGCCTGGCCGGCGCAGGTCGTCTCCGACCTGTAGAGCCACTCGACCGAGCAACCAAACCAGTTGTTCTCCAACGTCACATTCGTCGGAGCAGGCGAATTCCCAAAATTCTGCACCTGAATGTTATAAACCACGTTCTGCGAAAAAACACTGTTCCGGATCGTCAACCCATCCACAGTCACCAAGAACAAACCGCCGAAATGGCAATCCGACGCGATCCGACCCGCATCACCATTCTGGTTATGAATCATCAACCCATCCAACGTCACCTGCCGCGGCACATACGTGATCCCACCACCCCAACCGATCTTATTCTCGAACCCATTCCCCTGCCTGATCACACAACCCGACGTCACCGTCGCCGGCCCCACATCCATATCCTTGAACGTCACCGTGTCAACGTTAAACGCACCAAAACTGACCGCATCAATCCCCTCAAAAATCACATGATCAGGATGATCCGCAACACTATTCGCCTCAGTATCAACATACCCATTCACCCGCAAATTGAACGAACGCTCCCGACTCGGCAACCTCCCCCCCGACAACACCGACCCCTGCACCCACACACTCGACCCACGCACCTCCAACTGACCATCCAACGTCACCACCTCACCCACCGCCGGACGAAACACCACACAATTCGACGTACTCCCCGGCGCACACCCAGGACTCAAATCCTTCAACCCCGCCCGACTCCGCAACACCTGCCCCGGATACCGACCCCCCGCAACCTCAACCACCGACCCCGGCCGCGCCAACCCATACGCACGATCCCAACTCCGACACGGCACCTCCCGCGAACACAACCCCCCATCCGACCCCGACGACGACACAAACAACACCGCTCGGAGCTGTCGTCCCGGTCCCGGGGGCGCTGCAGGAGCTGGTGCGGGTTTCAAGCTCGACGCGTGCTGAACGGTTGCCTGCACCGTCGAATGCGTGCACTCCGAGCGTGACCGCCGCACCGCAGCTGAGCTCAGACAGCCTTCGGTTCGTCACCGTCGTTGTGGCGGATCTCGACGCCGTTGACGAAGACGTCATAGCCGGTGACCGCCTGATTATCGGTCGATGCGTTCCAACCTAGGGTTAGGGCCGTGGGTTCGACCTCGGTGACGGCGAGCCCGGAAGGTGCGGAGGGGGGCTGAGTATCGCCGCTGACGACGCCGTGACACGCGGCGGTCGACATAGGCGTCGACGACCGAGGTGATCGGTTTCCTGCCTCATCCGACGCCTCGACACCGACCGTGTAGCTGGTACCACAGCCGAGACCGATCAGCTCGTACCCAAGATCCGCCGTCGTCCCGCGATCGCCTCCGTTCAAGAAGACTTTGTACGCCGTGACCTTCGTGTTGTCCGTGGCAGGTGCCCACTTCACGGCCATGCTCGTGCCCGTGCGCGCCACTTGAGTGGGGTTGCCCGGGGCCACGGGAGGCTGAGTGTCACGACACGCCGCAGTCGCGACGATTGCCTGCGTTGCCGGAGACCGATTGCCGGCTCGGTCGAATGCAAGCACGGCGACCTTGTAGGACGTCCCGCACGTCAGGCCCGCGGCTGTGTACCTGGTCTCCCGCACGTGGGTCACGAAGGATTCGCGCCAGTAGACGTCGTAGCCCACGACCTTCCGGTCAGGCGATCCCGTCCACGACACCGTCACGTCTGCCGGTCCCGACGAGAGGACGACGATCGCCCCAGCCGGAGCGACACGGTCGCCACTGCCTGCCGCGCCGATGACCGGAGTCATCAACATGGTCAGCAGTGCAAGAGCAACCACGAGGTTGCCGAAGCTCCTCGCTCCGAGCGTGCTCCTCATGGCACGTCGACTTCGACGACGGAGGTCAGAGACCTTGGTGCTGAGATACATGGGGTCAGCTCCTATGGCGGACGGCGGCGGGCGAGCGCGACGCGTTCCTCATCGGTCGTGCACAACAGTTACCGTCCCCCTCATTCGGGGGATCGCGCTCAGCCGTGCGCTTCCTGGTCTCGAAGCCCTCAGACTGATCGCATAATGGTCAAATCGTGCTCGTGGACGTCGTGATAGTCGCCTACAACAGCGGCGCCCACCTGCGTGCGTGCGTAGCCCCCTTCGCGATCCTGGACGATATCCAAGTGATCGTTGTTGACAACGCTTCAACCGACAACGGCCTCGACACGATCGCAGATGTGTCGGCCAACGTGATTCGGAGACCTACCAATGAGGGGTTTGCGACCGGCTGCAACGCCGGTTGGCGGGAAGGGTCGGCACCGTTCGTGCTCTTCTTGAACCCTGACGCGATCATCGACGAGTCGTCCGTGCGCCACCTGGTCGCCGTTCTGAAGCGTGACGATCGTGTGGGTGTCGCTGCGCCTCGTCTGGAACGTCGCAACGGCGACCTTCTGTTTTCTCAACGACGCTTCCCCACCCTGCGATCCACCTACGCGCAGGCGCTTTTCCTCCACCGGCTTTTCCCGCGCGCGAGCTGGTCCGACGAGATCGTTCGCGACCCCGACGCCTACGCGGCGGCGCAGTCGCCCGACTGGGTTTCGGGAGCTTGCGTCCTCGTCCGCCGATCGACCCTCGAGGAATTGGGCGGTTGGGACGAGCGCTACTTCTTGTATTGCGAGGACATCGATCTCTGCAGGCGAGTCAGGGGTCTGGGTCTCGAGGTGCGTTTCGACCCAGCCGCACGCGCCGTTCACCGCGAGGGCCACTCGGCGCCGTCGGCCACAACCATCCCACTCCTTGCAGCGAGCAAAGCCCACTATGCGAGCAATACGCGCCGGCGCGCGGCGGCGATCGTCGAGCGCGTCGGCCTTGGCCTCGGTGCCTTGACGCATCTTCTCGTCGGTCGAGGCGGGTTCGAAGATCGCCGCGCACACTTCCATGCCCTCCGCGCGGTCGGCGCTCGCGGGCTGCGCACCGGCTCCGGGAACCTCTAGCCGAACGGGCGGCGCACCATCACCGGAACGCCGCTAGCGTTCGGGCGATGTGTGGGATTTGCGGAGTCGTCCAGATCGGCGGAGAGCCGCGTCCCGTCATCTCGCGCGACGCACTGGACTGGATGACGGACTCGATGACGCACCGAGGGCCGAGTGACCGCGGGACCTATCTCGCCGATGGAATCGCCTTGGGCGTTCGCCGCCTCTCGATCGTGGATGTGGAGGGCGGGCATCAGCCAGTGACGAGCGAGGACGGGTCTGTGCGGGCAATCCAGAACGGCGAGCTCTACAACCATCTCGACCTGCGTCGCGAACTCCACGGCCATCGCTACTCGAGCCGCTGCGACACGGAGATCATTCCTCATCTGTACGAAGAACACGGAACGCGGTTCCCCTCGCGACTACGCGGCATGTTCGCGATTGCAGTGTGGGACGGGCAGCGCCGGCGGCTCGTGCTCGCCCGGGACCGGCTCGGCATCAAACCCCTGTACTACGCGTGCGTCGACGACCTCGTGGTCTTTGCGTCGGAGCTGAAGTCGCTGCTGGCCAGTGGCTTGGTCGATGTGCGCGTCGACTACGACGCAGTCGACGCCTACCTGACGCTTGGTTACTTCCCCGCGCCACTGACGCCGCTGGTGGGCGTCCGCAAGCTGATGCCGGGCTCAGTCCTCGTGGTTGCCGATGACGTCGTCGTCGAGCGCTTTTGGCACTATCCGACTCCTTCGCCTCAAGCCATGTCGCTGGAGGAAGCGAGTGGTGCATTGCTCGCGAAGCTCGACGAGTCGGTCCGGCTGCGGTTGATGAGCGACGTTCCGCTCGGTGCAATGTTGTCAGGCGGCCTCGACTCCAGTCTAATCGTGGCGCTCATGGCGCGGCATATGAGCCGACCGGTCAAGACGTTCGCGATCGGGTTCGCCGAAGACCCGCAGTCGGAACTACGCGATGCGCGAGAGGTCGCGGCCGCATTCGGAGCGGACCACACCGAGGTCGAGCTCTCGTTTCGCGAAGCCACGGTGCCTCTCGAGCAGTTGATGTGGTACCTGGATGAGCCTGTAGGCGATCTCTCCGCGCTCGGTTTTCACGCACTGTGTCAGGTGGCCGCTCAGGATGTCACGGTCGCGCTCTCCGGCCAAGGCGCGGACGAGCTCTTCGCGGGCTACCGCAAGCACCAGGCCGCGTGGGCGGTCGCGAAAATGCACATGCTCCCACGACGCTCACGCATGGTCCTGGCGGGCGCAGCACGCGTAGCACGCGTAGCACCGCCAGCGGTACGTCGGCTGACGCAGGCAGTCGCGGCGGAGGATGCTACGTCGCGTCTGCTGGCGATGAGCGGTGATGTCGACGGCGAGCGGCGAGCGTGGCTTTACCGGGGCAGGCTTCGCGCGGTCGACGGCGCTGCTGCGCGTCGCGTCGTCGGGTCGCGGGTCAATGGCGTTGAGGCTGACGCGCTTTCCGAATCGCTCTACCTGGACGCACAGCTCGCTCTGCCGGACCTGATGCTTCACTATTTCGACCGCGCCTCGATGGCGCACTCACTCGAGGTCCGAGTGCCCTTCATCGATCACGAGGTCGTTGAACTCGCTGCTCGCATACGCTCCCATCCACAAGATCAGGCGGGGGACGACGAAGGTCGTGCTGCGGGAGGTCGCGCGTGGGATCATTCCCGACCGGATCATCGAGAAGCCGAAGGTCGGCTTCTTCGTGGGAACAGCTGACAACTGGCTCCGCGCGCAGCTGAGGGCCGACATTCGCGACCGGCTGCTCGACGGCCTGCTCGTGGGCGAAGGCCTCGTCGACCGCGTCGCGGTCGAACAGCTCATCGAAGACTTTCTGCTATCCCGAAGGCACGGGCCTAGGGCGCGGCTGGTCCTTTCGCTCCTGATGCTGGAGATCTGGTTGTCGTCCTATCTGCCGCGAGCTCTCCGGACGCCGACGCCGGTCTGACCGCTCGTCGCGTCTTGGTCAGCGGTCGGCCGCCAGGTCGGCTCGACGCGCGATGGTTCGCTCCGGCGTCCACGGCCCAGGGACCGCGAGCGTGCACGACGCGAGCGCGGCGACGAAGAACAGGACGAACGTGACTTGGATGAAATAGAAGGCGTCGTACGTCAACATTCCGACCGCGAAAGCGGTGACGGAGGAGGCCAATGCGGCGAGCAGCCATCCCCGTGATGATCTGTCGTGCTTGGCCTCACGTCCGCTCCGGCGGATCACCCGCGCAAAGAACCACAGCCAGGCAAAGAGCCCGATGAAGCCGGTTTCGGCTGTGGTGCCGAGCCACTCGTTGTCCAGGATGCGCGCATTTTGACGAATGTCTCCCGTCGTGAGTCGCGTTCCATAGCCAGCACCGAACGCGGGGTTGGTTCGGATGCGCGCAAATTCCGGTTGAAGTCGTTCCGAAGAAGCGCGGCCACCGTAGACTGTCTGGTTCTGCACCAGGCCCCCGGAGGGAAAGAAGGATGCCCGTATCCCGCCGATCGCTCCTGGAAGGGCGATGTGGATCACAACGAGGGCCGGCAGCACGAGGGGCCAAAGCCGCTTGAGCTCCTTCGGTCGCAGCCAAACGAAGACGATCGCCACTGCCAAGAGGGACGTAATGCTGGTGCGGGAGATGGTCGAGATCGCACCCAATCCGATCAGTCCGGCGGCAAGAATCCAACGTGCTCGCCCGGTATGTCGGGCGAGATAAATCGCGAGGGGGAGTATCATCACCAGCATCGTCGCGAGCGCGATCGGATGCTGCGAGGACGCATACACGCGAAGACGCCCGGCACGCGCAATACCCTCGTCGGTCAATGCGCCTTCAAAATTCAGAATGGGAATGACGGTTTTTACATGGTCGAACACGTTGTATCCCGTGCGAGCCTCGATGATGCCGAACGATGCGACGATCGCCGCACCACAAACAAGGGTTTTCAGGATGGTGTGAATGGCTGCTTGCGTCCGTACTGTGCTCACAATGAGATAGAAGACCAGGTAAAAGCTGAGCAAGAACAGCAACTTCTTGAGAACATCTGCAGATAGTTCTGGGAGGATGAAGTAGCTCCCATCAGGGTTGAAGAATTTCGTCTGTGCGATCCTCGGAATGTTGGTCAGAATCGACCCGAGCACCGCAGCGAGAATCAGCAGAAGAGGTGCATCGGCGACGCTGCGCCTCAAGCGCACGCGGGGATCGGCGAGGAGAGCCGCTACCCACATCGCAGCGACGAGGCCGACGGCGATGCGGTATGGCTCGAGGTCGAAGGGAAGTCCGGCGAGCAGCTTGTATCGCTTGATCGGAATGAACATGATCAACAACACGATTCCGCCGACAAGGGTCTGCCAGCGCAGGAGAACGGGATACGCGAGCACCACGAAGGCAAGAACGAGCGTCAAAGCGGCGGCCGCACCGATGACCTGTTCACTTTGTTGCAGTGCGACAGCCAGCGTGAGGGCGCTTGCAGCACCGAAGATCACGCCGAGCCGCCCCCACGTGGCGTGGTCCACCCCGACGGCTGCCCCGTCCGTCATGACCTCAGGCGAGGCGGCGGATGTCCGGGCTCGGGACATCCTCGGATTCCGCAGGTGTGAGCGCTCTGCGTGGCCGCGCGTTTTCGAGCACGAAAGCAATGGCGATCGTCGCGAAGAGCCCTGCCAACAGCACCACGATCGGCAGCGTCTTCTTCCGAGGATCGATGAGCTGCGTCTCGCTCGCAGAGCTCAGGAGTTCGAGCTGCACCCGCTGGCTTGTCGGGATCGAAGCTTCGTTCTGCTGCGCGCGGAAATAGGAGACGAACACGTCCGTTGCGCGACGAGTGATCTCGATTGCTGCCGCCGGCGTCGACGCGCTGCCGAAGATCGAGACCATTGGCAGAGGGTTCACGGCGCCGTAGTTGGTGTCGGCAGTCGGAACCGCGTTGTACGTCCCCTCGGGCGCGCCGGCGCCCCCCGAGACACGCCGTCGGACCTCGTCGCTGTTCGCAAGACGCGCGTAGAGCGCCGCTAACGGCGTGAACCGCCCCGGATCAGAGTATTTCGCGACCGGCGTCTCTTGATCGCCTACCTTCTTCAAAACAAGCGGTTGCTCGGTGCGGCCGGCAGGGAATCCGGGCTGAGTGAGGAAGAGCGTCGACTGTGCCTGCCAGATCTCCTGCTTGCGCGGCGAAAGGATTGGGCCGCCGTCCAGGCTCACCTTGTAGTAGGAGAGGATCGCGAGCACCAGAGCCAGCGCCATCCCCACCACCACGAGATAGCGGAAGCGCCAGAGGACACGTCCATAGACTGAAAGTTCCACTCAGGAAGACCAGCAGGGACGGGTTCGTCGACCGATCGGGAGTGCCGACATCTCTGCATCGTATATCCGGGTCGGCTGCTCGCCATAGGCAATCGGCCAGCATGGGTGCCGCGCCCCTAGCCGTTCGGGTAGCAGGCCGTGTCGCATCGTGCGTCGCGCAACCCCTATCGTTTGGCCGGATGACGCCGCTCGACCTTCATTCCCGACGAACGCTCGCACTCGAGTTGGTCGAAGGTGGCCGGCGAGGAAGATCGTGCCTGCCGATGTGCTCCGGCCGGTCGCCCGGCCACAGCGGCGGGATATTGTCCGCGGCCCCGTTCTGACGCCGGCGCTCGACACCAGGTGTGTCCGATGCTGCGCTCCACTCGACCTCGCGTGCCTGACGAGAAGAGAGCCGACTGTCCGTGACGGATGATCGGCGGGCCGAGCTGCGGGCAGCCACGTTGCGGGGGGTGCGTTGGATTTCGATCTCCCGCATTCTCGTGGAGATCACTGCGCTTGCGGCGACAGTGATCCTTGCGCGGTTGATCCCGCCCGCGGACTTCGGTCGTGCAGCGGTCGCCTTGATCATCTTCGCATTCGCGCTCATCCTCGGGCCGGCGGGTTTGACGGCGTCGCTCGTTCAGCGGGAGGTCGTGACGCGGCGGCATCTCGAAGCCGCGTCATTCTTCACACTCGGTCTCGGAGCGGTGCTGACGGCGATCACCGTTGCGCTTCTCCCCGCGGCGCGCTCTGTGTTCGGTGCAGTGACGGCGGAGTTGATCCTGCTTGCATCGCCCGCCTGGCTCATATCTGGCTTCGGAGCGGTCTCGCAAGCAATGCTCCAGCGCGATCTGCGATTCCGGCGCATCGCTCTCGTCGAATCGGTGTCGGTTCTCGCCGGGGCTGCTGTCGGCGTCGGATCCGCGGTGGCTGGACTTGACGGCGAGGCGCTCGTACTCGCTGCTCTGACGACCACGGCGGTAGCCACTGCGCTCGCGGTCGTCGCCTCGCCTCCGGTTCGGCCCTGGCCGACTCGACGCGCCACCGGGGAGCTGGGTGCATTCTCGGGTCTGGTGGCGCTCTCCTCGTTGACCTACGCCGCCTTCAGAAATGTCGACTACGCACTTCTCGGCGCCAGGATGAGCCCCGCGGATGTCGGCTACTACTGGCGGGCGTACCAGCTCGGAGTCGACTATCAGGCGAAGGTGAGCCAGATCATGCTCCGGGTCTCGTTCCCAATCTATTCGCGAAGCGAGAACATCAGTGACCTACGCCAGCTGCGGATGAGGATCGTCCGGGTGCACGCGATCGTGCTCGTGCCGTTGCTCGCCGGCTTCGCGGCGTTCGCTCCCGTGCTGATCCCGTTTCTCTTCGGGCCGGCTTGGTCGCCCGCGATCGTGCCGGCGCAGATCATGGCGATAGCCGGGATCGGTCACGCGCTCGTGACCGGCACCGGGCCGCTTCTGGTCGCGATCGGCCGGCCCGGTCTCCTCCTCACGTGGAACCTTGTCGAGCTCGTCGCGTACGCCGTGATGATCTACGTCTTGGCTCCATCTGGTCTCGTCGTGGTTTCCGCCGGGGTCGCCGCATTCTCCGTACTGGGCGTGATCCTGACCCAAGTCGTTCTGCTGAAACCCTTGATCGGCCTGCCGCATCGTGCGGCTCTTGCGGAGGTGTGGCCGGGCATCGTCGTCGGCGTGTGTCTGTTCGCCTCGCTCCTGACACTCCGGGTCGGCCTTGAGGAGACAGCGATGGCGAACCTCGCCATCCTCGGAGTGTGCTCCATCGCCGGAATCGTGCTGTACGTGACCCTGCTCCGCATCTGCTTCCCCGATACATTGCGTGACCTCGTATCGATCGTTCGACGCACCGTGGCACCCGGGCGCCCGTTGCGCGCCGAGCCCCCTTACATCGCTTCCGACTGACCGGCCGGCCGGAAGAGGAAGCCGCGATGGACCGCAGGCTCTCGGATTCCGTGCACGACGACCGTGTGGCCGTAGAAGAGCTCACGCACGAGCTGCAGGCCTAGGGACCGTGACGTGGCGAGAAACTCGGAGCGGTTGAAGATCCAGCCGAGATACTCGGTGTCGAACGCGTGTGCATAGGGTCGCTGCACTGCCACGAACGAGGCCGTCTCGTCCACTGTCGGCAGTTGGGCCACGTAGACAAAGCCGTCTGCACCGCGAGCGAGCTTGCCCAGCGTCTCCGGCCAATCCTCGCTGTACTGAATCGAATTCGAAGCCAGCACGAGGTCGTACGTGCGCGCGAAGCAGGTTTCGTCCTCGTAAAAGGTGACGTCGGGATTGAGCTCGCGGCCGACAGCGCAGATGAGGGGCACGTCCCTGCAGTGGTAGGAGAGCACGACGTCCGGCACCGTGGCGCGGCCGAGCAGGTAGTAATGCCCGACGCCACCTCCCCAATCGAGGATCGAGAGCTGCGAGCGGTTGTGTGTGATCAGCGCCAGAACGTACGCCCAGGACACGTGCACGTTATGCGGATGGAGCTGTTGGACCCTCGCGTCCTCCGCGTACTCCGAGCCTCCCAGCGGTCTCGGCGCATCGAAGCACCGCGACCAGAAGGCAAACTGCCTTCGATGCCACTCCTGTACCGACGGGACATCCCAGCCTTTCACGAACGGATCGGCCCGCTCGCGCTCCCAGCCTTCGGGCACGTGTTCCCACGCAGGTAGCAGGATGCGCGATCCCGTCAGCTTCGCCCGTAGCCGGCGCGTAGACCGGAGCAATCCTTCCGGCGTCCTCCTCAGGATCCGCTCGCGTGCTGTCATCCGGTACGGGTGGGAACGCGATCCCTGGTCGTGACCTCCACATACGCTTGAATCTGCCGCTCGATCAGCACGGTGGCGTCGTAGTGGCGCTGCACGTGACCACGAGTTCGAGCGCTCAACGCCGAGAGCAGCTTCGGGTCTGTCGTGATCGTCAAGATTCTGTCGGCGAGTGCGACGTAGTCCCCTTCTTCGACGAGTAAGCCGTTCACGCCCTCCACGACCTGCTCCGGAAGTCCGCTGTGACGGGTCGTGATGACCGGTAGACCGGTCGCGAGAGCTTGAGACACCACGGTGTTCACCGATTCACTCCATGTCTCCATCCGCGGCGGTCTTCGACGGTTGCACGAGGAGATGCTGCGCCGAGAACAGCTCGATCACCTTCTCCACGGGCGCCAGCCCCGCGAAGGTCACCACGTCCTGGAGGTCCAGTGCCTTGGTGAGCCGAAGCAGTTCCCCCTCGAGTGGTCCGCCACCTACGATCAAACAACTGAACGGGCGGCTCGACCGCTCTTTGACTACGGCCAGTGCACGGAGGAGATCGGCGAAGCCTTTCTTTTCGACGAAGCGGCCAACGGCCATCAGGCGCAACTCCTCGCCGTCTTCGAGCGTCCGAATTGCAATGGATAGTCTTCTACTCTCACGCTTACCGGCTGCACACGGACCTGTTCAGCCGGGAAACCGTGCTCGACGACACGCGTCTTCATGTCGGCGGACATGACAAAGTACAGCGAACAAACCTTCTTCAAGTCGTCGTAGTAATTCCGCGGTTGATCACGGAAGACTCGGCTGACGTCGACACCATAGAAGCTGGTCACGAGCGGAGCGTCGAGCATCGCTACTTCCCGCACTTTGACAAAGTCCCTCGCAACTGTTCCGAAATGGCAATGAATGACGTCGTACTGCTTCCCGGCAAGCGGTTCTGCCCAATAGAGAAGCTTGAGAGACAATGTCCAGAGACCGAAGCGGGGGACATTCAGCAGGCGCATGAGCACGCGGGGGTGACGAGAGGCGAGACGCATCGCTTTCGGCCAGGCCGCGCGGATCCTTCGAACCCACGGCAGCGGATAGTCGAGGTACACGACCCTCGAAGCCATTTCGTAGTCGAAGTACGTCTTGGATACATGCGCTCTCGTCACCACGCGTCAGCGAGAACACGTCCACCTCGACTCCGCGATCCACGAGCTCGGCAATCTGGTCGATGATGAAGGTCTCCGAAACCAGCGGAAAGATGCCGAGGACGAAGGCGACCCGAAGGCGGGTCGGGAGAGCTGGCTCGGCGCTGCTGTCTCGGGATCCGCCGTCGCCATCGCCGGCGAGACGCTACCCGACCGGGGCTGCTGACTATGCGACCGCCGCTCGGGCGGCGCCGGCTGCGAACTCGATCTCCTCGTCGGTGTGCGTCTCTGAGAGGGGGAGGCTCACGACTCGCTCGCAGAGCGACTCCGCCACCGGAAAGCCGCCGGGTACGTCGAGTTCGAGATAGGCAGGCTGGCGATGAACCGGCGTGGGATAGTGCACCGCCGTGCCGATGCCGGCGTCGGCCATGGCGGCACGGAACTCGTCGCGGTTGGGTGATTGCACCACGTAGAGGTGGTACGAATGCTCGCGGCCGGCAACGACTGCAGGTGGCGTCAATGCGCTGCCGGCGAGCGCTTCGTCGTACACTGCCGCGAGCCGCCGGCGTCGTTCGACATTCGCGCCGAGGCGGCCGAGCTTGGCAGACAGGACGGCCGCCTGAATGGGGTCGAGCCGGCTGTTGAGTCCGCGCAGAACGTGCTCGAAGCGGTTTCGCTCGCCGTAGTTGCGGAGCAGGCGCGCACGCTCGGCGAGCTCGGCTGATCGTCCGTGACGAGGGCGCCGCCGTCGCCGAGCGCGCCGAGGTTCTTCGTCGGGTAGAAGCTGAACGCGGCCGCGCACCCGAGCGTGCCCACCGGCACGCCCGCCGACGCGTCGCGCCGTGCGCCTGCGCGCAGTCCTCGACGACGATGACGCCGTGGGCGTCACCGAGCGCGAGCAGCGACTCCATGTCCGCGGGCTGGCCGTAGAGGTGGACGGGGACGATCGCCCGCGTCCGCCGCGTCAGGCGGCGCTCGACATCAGCCGGGTCGAGCGTGTAGCGTCGTCGGGTCGACGTCGGCGAGCACCGGCGTCGCGCCGGCGCGCTCGATCCCGACGACGGTCGGGATGCAGGTGTTGGGTGCCGTGATCACCTCGTCGCCCGGGCCGACGCCGGCCGCGCGCAGCGCGAGCGTGATCGCGTCGGTTCCCGACGCGACGCCGACCGCGTGCGCGGCGCCGCAGGTCGCCGCGAACGCCGACTCGAAGCGCGTCGACCTCCTCGGCCGAGGATGAACCGACCGCTGTCGAGCACACGTGCGATCGCGGCGTCGAGCTCGCCGCGCAGCGCCGCCGTCTCGCGCGTCAGGTCGAGGAACGGGACCTCACTCGTCCGCCCCGTACGTCGTCGCCGTGCTCGCGGTAGTAGTCGAGCGTGCGGGCGAGCCCCTCCTCGAGGCCGACCTGCGGCCGCCAGCCGAGCTCGCTCTCGATCGCCGAGTAGTCGGCGTAGTAGTCGCCGATGTCGATCGCCTTCCGGTCGTCAGGGAACGGGATCGAGCCGGAAGCGGCCGCTGCCCGCGATCCGGATCAGCAGTCTCGGCGAGCTCGAGCAGGCACACGTGGCCGTCGCCGCCGAGGTTGTAGACCCGCCCGCGCGGCTTCGCTCGCGCGTCGCCGCGAGCAGGAACGCGCGCGACGGCGTCGTCGACGTAGGTGAAGTCGCGGCGCTGGCTGCCGTCGCCGTAGATCGACGAGCTCCTCGTCGGCGAGCGCGTGCCGGATCCAGATGCCGAGGAACGTCTGCCGCGCGTCACGCACGCGCATCCGCGGGCCGTACGTGTTCGTCAGCCGGAGCACGCTCGTGCGAATCCCGTAGACGTCGCCCGTAGAGGAGGTGGTACCACTCGCCGGCCGCCTTGTTGATCCCGTTCACGTCGACCGGCGCGATCGGATGGCTCTCGTCGACCGGAAGGTAGTCGCGGCCGTCCGTAGATCTGGCGGGTGCTGGCGAAGACGACCGTGACGCCGGGGTTCTCGTGCCGGCACGCCTCGAGGATCGAGAGCTGGCTCCGGGCGTTGATCTCGAGGTCGGTGTACGGGTCGGCCATCGAGTCGAGGTGGCTCGTCTGGCCGGCGAGGTTGAAGAGGACGTCCTGGTCACGAACGAGGAAGCGGAGGCTGTGCTCGTCGCGCACGTCGGAGATGTTCACGCGTCAGCGCGGTCCTCGACGCCGGCGATGTTGTAGAGCAGGCCGCCGTACTCGGGCACGAGCGAGTCGACGATCGTGACTCGTGCGCCCAGCTCGACGAGCTCGCGCGCGAGGTTGGAGCCGATGAAGCCGAGCCCGCCGGTGATCAGAACTCGCTTGCCGGCGAACGCGGGCGCCAGGTCGGGGCGGATCACGCCTGGCCGCCTCTGTCGACGACGCTGTCGAAAACGCGGACAGACTTCTCGCTATCCGCTGGCGCTCGAACCTCAGGGCGAGGTCATGGTGGTGCGGGGCTGTGATCGGGTGCTGCAGGAAAGACCGGATCGCATCTTGCATGCACCGGACGTCGGTCGGTCGGCAGAGTCGGACGCCGTCGAGCCCGGAAAGGAGATCTCGGGCGTCTCCGTCGGGCAGAGCAGCAAGAATGGGTCGTCCCGTGGCCAGGTACTCGTATGTCTTGCCGGGCACGGTGCGAGTGCGAAAGCCGTGAGGCAGGTCGTGCATCGGCAGAAAGAGTAAGTCAGCCGATCGCATGAGCTGGACTGCGTCCGCGTGACGCAGGTAGCCGTGATGGTGCACGTATCGGGGGGTCGGCCGCTGTCTCCCCGCTGGCACCCGCGAGGTGCACTTCAATTCGGTGTGCCCCGGCCGCGTCTTCGGCCCGAAGTCTCTCGACTGCCTCCAGCAAGTACAAGTGAGATCTCGCGGAGACACCTAGTTGAGGTGTGGATCCGCCTAGGGCAGCTCGAGCGATGGGGACCCAGGGGTTGCGGCCTGGATGCGGCGGATGGCTGTAACCGGCGTACACAATCCGAAACCCATCGTCGTCGCGGCTCGGCGGCGGACCCTCGAAGTCATCGGCGTCCCAGCCATTGGGGACGACCGTCAGCCTGTGAGCCAGCTCGGGAAACCGGAGGGCGGCCACTTGTTTCGCCTCCCTCGTGTTCAGGACTATCGCCTCGGCCCGTCCGAGCGAACTGCGCATGCGCCGTTCGTCGCGTCGACGGTGGATCGCGGTCGGATAGATTGTCCACTCGTCGAGCGCCCACGGGTCTCGTAGATCGGCAACCCAGGGAACTCGGCGTTCACCCGCGATCTGAACGGCCGCAGCGGCCGTCTCGAAAGGCGACATGGTTGCGTACACCACGTCGCACGGCTCAGCTTGGCGTGCGACTTCCACAGCTCCCTCCGTCCACCAGCGCTGGAACGCGCTCGGGCGGTCCAGCCAGCGCCGCGCGCGTTGTTGCCACGTCCCAACCGACTGCGGCGAGGCCATGGCGAATGCGATGCACGCTGACGCTCCGTGGGATCTCGTGCTCGAGCGTGGGGTCAGGCGGCGCCCACTGGACGTGCGCTGCTTCGGGCCCGCTGACGACCGAGGCCTGCCAGCCCAGCATGGGTAGGTGTTTCAGCAGCTTGACCGTCCTCTGCACGCCCGCGCCGCCGAGCGGAGGGAAGTAGTAGGCGAGGACGAGGACACGTCGCATCGCTAAAGCGTATGGGACTGGCGTCCGATCTCCTCTCTACGGTGCTCACCTTGAATCGTCTGTCATTCCACCGATCCGTCCTGGCCTTGTCGCCATGACGTTGTCGGCTGTTTGCATCGCAGCGCTGGCCGCCGTGTCCTTCGCGGCCGCGAAGCCGTCGGCCAAGCGTCCGCCGGCGGGCGCCGAGCAAGCGCGCCGCGCGCCGGTGCTGTTTGTGTCGTCGTCGGGGTCGGATGGGGGGTTGTGTTCGCGGGAGGTGCCGTGTCGGAGTTGGGATCGTGCGTATGGGTTGGCGCGGCCGGGGTCGGTGGTTGAGGTTGCGGGGGGTCGGTATCCGGGGCAGGTGTTGCGGAGTCGGGCGGGGTTGAAGGATTTGAGTCCTGGGTGTGCGCCGGGGAGTACGTCGAATTGTGTGGTGTTTCGTCCGGCGGTGGGTGAGGTGGTGACGTTGGATGGTCAGTTGGAGGTGCGTGGGTCGAGTGTGTGGGTGCAGGGGTCGGTGTTGTCGGGGGGGAGGTTGCCGAGTCGGGAGCGTTCATTCAATTTGCGGGTGAATGGGTATGTTGATACTGAGGCGAATAGTGTTGCGGATCATCCTGATCATGTGATTTTTGAGGGGATTGATGCGGTCAGTTTTGGTGCGTTTAACGTTGACACGGTGACGTTCAAGGATATGGATGTGGGGCCGGCGACGGTGACGTCGGGTTGTGTGATCAAGCAGGGGAATGGGTTCGAGAACAAGATCGGTTGGGGTGGTGGGGTCACGTATGTGCCGCGGCAGGTGACGTTGGATGGGTTGATGATCCATAACCAGAATGGTGATGCGGGTCGGATCGCTTCGGATTGCCATTTCGGCGGTTTGTTCTTGGTGACTGTGGATGGGTTGACGATCCGGAACAGCGTTTTTTCGCAGAACGTGGTTTATAACATTCAGGTGCAGAATTTTGGGAATTCGCCTGCTCCGACGAATGTGACGTTGGAGAACAACTGGTTTGGTTGCTCGGTCGAGTGGCTCTACAGGTCGGAGACGACCTGCGCCGGCCAGGCCGACGTCCAGTTCAATGCGGCCTCCCGCTTTCGGAACTGGTTGATCCGCTACAACAGCTTCGCCGGCGGGCTGGGCCAGTACGTCCCCGGCGCCAGCTACGAGAACATCCGTGTCCTCGGCAACGCGGGCGCCCGCCCAAGCAATTGCTATAGCGGCTGGACGTTCAGCTACAACGCCTGGGCCGGCGGCAGCTGCAGCAACACCGACCGCAACACCCGCAGCCCCCTATTTCGTTCGACCCGTCCCGGCGCGGAAGACTTCCGCCTGCTTCCAGGCTCGCGGGCGATGAGTCTCGTGAATCCCGCATCCCCCGAGTTGAGACTCCGCGTCGACAGCGCGGGGCGGCGCCGTCCGAATGCGTTTCCGCGAGACGCGGGAGCGCTCGAACGGGACACCGCTCTAGTCCGACTGGGCGTAAGCATCGGCTCGGCGAGAATTGGGATGCGACGGGATGCGGTCGTTGAGCTCTACGGATCGCCAAGGGCAAGCCGGGCGGTAAGGCTTGGCGGTCGTTCCACCACCGTCGGCCGACGCGACACGTTCCGCGTCCCTGGCGGTTCTCTTAATGCGATTAGCCTTGCTGGCCGAGTGGTGGGGCTCTCCACGCAGAGTCGCTTTTACACCACCGCCGCTGGTCGCGGCGTCGGAAGCCGCATCGGTAGGCCCTCACGTGGCGGCGGCGACTGTATGAACTCGCTTCGTCGCCGGGTCGGCAACGTTGCAGTCACGTTCACCGTCGTGCGGGGCGGACCGTATCTGCGATCGCGATGATTCGCAGCGATCTCAGCCGCGGCTGCGCCTAGAGCGGTCAGACATCCGCTTGACTGCGAGGAGATGGAACGCGGCCTCGGCCCGCCGCCAAACGAAGGGCTGGCTCGCGGTCGAGATGAGACTGCCCAATCGGGCCGGGGCGTAGACGAATCTGCCCGCGCTCGCCGCGAAGCGCCTTCAATCCGTTGAGGCCGCGCACGTCATAACCTCGCTTTCGGAACTCTGCTGCCGTCCAGCCCGACCGGTGAACCTGGTGCGGGTTACCCCACGTCTCGCCTTGCTCGAGGAATCCGTTCGGAGTGAGCACTACGACGCGTTGTGAGGCGACCTGCTCCATCTGCGCGAGCAGATCGGCCGCTCCATCGCGAGGCAAGTGCTCCAATACGTCGCACGCCAGCACTACGTCGAAGGTTGCGGCACCGAACGTGCCGGCGATCTTGAGAGCATTCATCTGGACGTAGGCGTCGTGAATGCCCTTCCTCCTGCTCTCTTCGATCCAGGGGGCGTGCATGTCGATGCCGGTCGCGTGCGGAACTGGTCGCTGGAACCGGCCGATGGGAGAGTTGTTCCCGCACCCGACATCCAACACCCGAGCAGCGTCGCCCACGGCGTACTCGATCGCGCTGACGTAATCGAGCGCCCCGATAGCCATCAAGAGGCGCCCGCCGCTCATGCCCGTGGGGCTTGGGGCAGAGGACCGGGATTCCCCCAGAGTGCCTTGACGAAGTCACGGAGCCCTAGCGACTGCGAGGGTCTCACGAGGCGGAGCACCAGCGCCTGCGTCAACATCAAGATCCTAAACAGCAATACCTTCGCAGGCGCCTCCGTGAGTGTCAGGTAGCTGGTGAGCGCGGCGATGTGATGCAGCCTGAGGCCGCTGCCCAATTGCCTGGTCGAAGCCCCGTGCACGTGGAATACCTCGGACTCCGGCGTGACCCACAGCGCGTGGCCGTCGTGGGCGAGCCGGTGAGGCGAGCTCGACGTCGTTGAAGTAGATCGGGAAGCGCTCGTCGAGGAGGTAATCGGGCGGCAAGACCTCGCGGCGAAGAGGAGGACGCTTGCCGAGGGCTGCTCGACGGGCCGCGGCCGCGAAAAGTCGTCGTCGATCATCCGGTAGCCGCCGCTCGCTCGCCGAGAATCCGGGCAGTCGCCGGAAGCGGCGTTCGAAGAGGCCAGGAACATGCGGAACGTCGGCAGGCGGTAGTGGTGCTGTTGCGGCGAACCGTCGGGATTGAGATAGAGCGGCCCGACGCCGGCCACGTCCGGGCGATCATCCAGAAACGCCACGAGTGCACCGAGCGCACCCGGCTTGAACTCGATGTCCGAGTTCAGCAGCAGCACGAGCCTTCCGGAGGCCGGGCGTACGCCTGGTTCACCGCGGCCGCGTAACCAACGTTCTGCCGATTCTGGATGAGCTGATGTCGTCGCGACTCTCGAGCAGCTCGAGCGAGCCGTCGTCGCGACGCCGTTGTCGACCACGATGGTCTCGTAGGACAGCTCGTCGCCGACACTTGCCGGAAGCGTTCCAAGACACGCCTCCAGTCAGGTCACGCGTGTTCCAGCTCACGATCAGGATCGAGACAGTCGGGAGTTCGCTCCGGAGGCTGCATAGGAGAGTGGCAGACGGCTAGATTCGCGTCGCTCGCCTGCGTCGCCACTGTAGGGTCTCTGCCCGTTCAGGGCAATCTCAATGACGAGCGTATCCCGCCTGCCCGCGTCCTCATCGTGGTCGAGAACTTATCGGTGCCCACGGACCGGCGCGTGTGGAAGGAGGCGCTGGCGCTCACTCGTCTGGGCTACGCCGTCACGGTCGATCTGCCCGATCGGGATCGACGCGAGATCGGGCACCCCACGAGCAGCCTCGAGGGAGTCGACATCCATCGCTATCCGCACCGCGAGGCGGGCGGCCGGCCCCGCTGGGTACGCCGTCGAGTTCGGCTGGGCGCTGTGGAGCATCCGGCGGCTCGCGCGCCGGCTCGCGCGACAGCGGCCGTTCGACGTCGTCCAGCTCTGCAACCCACCGGACATCCTCATTCCTCGCCGTCGGCGTCGTTGCGACGTCGGGCGCCCGCATCATCTTCGACCACCATGACCTCGTCCCCGAGCTCTACGAAGCGCGCTTCGGTCGGGCCGGGCGGTCTGCTCTACCGCCTCGCCGCGCTCGCGGAGCGACGAGCGCTGCTGCTCGCGCCGACGTGGTGATCTCGCCCAACGGGACCTACCGGCGGATTGCAGTCCGGCGAGGCGGCAAAGTCCCCGGAAGACGTCTTCGTCGTGCGGATGGCGCCTGACCCGAGCCGTTTCCGGCCGAGCGCACCCGACGAGGCCCTCAAGCGGGGAAAGCAGTACTTGATCGGCTACGCAGGAACGATCGGGCCTCAGGACGGCGTCGATCATGCGCTCCGGGCGCTGCGGCTGCTCGCCGATCGGCGTGACGACTGGCATGCGATCTTCGCCGGCAGCGGCGACGCGGCAGAAGAGCGATGCGTGCACTCGCGACCGATCTTGGTCTCGACGGCCGTACGTCGAGTTCGTCGGCTTCGTCGAGGAGGAGGAGCTGATCCGTCTGCTCAGCTCGGCCGACGTGTGCCTCGCTCCTGAGCCGAAGAACGCGCTCAATGACGCCTCGACGATGATCAAGGTCGTCGAGTACATGGGGATGGGACGGCCATCGTGGCGTACGACCTGACAGAGACGCGCTTTTCGGCCGCGGACCGCGGCGCTCTACGCGACGCCGAACGACGAGGCCGTTCATTCGCGGCGTGCATCGAGCTGTTGCTCGACGACCCGGCCTCCGCGCAGGCATGGCCAGGGCCGGCCGGCAGCGCATCACCCACGAGCTGTCCTGGGAGGCCTCGGTGGGAGTCGCTTGCGGCGGCATACTCGCGTGCGCTCGAGAAGACGACCGGGCGCGGACGGCGCGCATCCCGCCCCTCTTGATGCGAATCCACTGTCTCGTCACCGGCCACGTCCTCGCGAAGGCGGGTGTTCGAGGCGCTCGCAGGTACGTGCTCGACGAATGGCGCGACGAGGCGCTGCCCATCAATGCCTTCCTGATCGAGCATCCCAGCGGCCTGTGCCTGTTCGACACTGGTCAAACGGCGCGGGCGGCCGATCCGCGCTGGTTTCCTCGCTGGCATCCGTTCTTTCGCCTCTCGCGCTTCGAGCTTGTGCCGGAGGACGAAGCGGCCGCGCAGCTCCGTGCGCGAGGGATCGACCCGAGTGAGATTCGTCGCGTCGTGCTCTCGCATCTGCACACAGATCACGTTGGCGGCCTCGACCAGTTTGGGGGCGCCGAGGTCTTCGTCTCGCGGCTCGAATGGGACAAGGCGGTCGGCATGCGGGGCCGAATCCGCGCCTACCTTCCCCAGTATTGGCCACCCGACGTCGAGCCGACGCTCGTCGACTTCGAAGGGCCCGCGGACGGCCCCTTTTCCTCGTCGTTCGACATAGCCGGGGACGGACGGTTGTTGTTCGTCCCGACGCCCGGCCACACTCCTGGCCACGCCGCCCTCCTCGTGCGGGACGATGAGCGGGCGTGGCTCCTGATCGGCGATTTGGCTCATACCGCCGCTGAGCTCGACGATGTTGCGCCCGCTATCGCTGACCTGGTGTCGGGACGAGGGAGTGACCGTCCTGGCGGCGCACGACTCGACGGCAGGATCCCTCGCGGGCTGACGCCTGGTTCGGATCGACCGCGCGAACGGCCCTAAAAGCGATTAGTCGCCTGTTCGAAAAACGTCCACGGCGTCTGCTCTCCCCAGGTCGCGAAGAGCTTCCAGTCGTTGATCAGCCAGGGGCTCCAGCTATCCGGATGTCGTCTGATGTACTCCTCGAGTCGTGCCGCGCACTCCTGAATCGCCTCCTGCGGATCATCGGCGACGGCCAGCGGTGGGCCAATCTCAACACGCTGCGGGATCCAGTCGTCGTCCCGGTGAACGTAGTAGTCGAGGAGAGGTGCCCCGGTTGCTTTGGCGAGCAGCGCCGGGCCGAGAGGGAACCGCGCAGGTCCGCCGAGGAAGTCCACTTCGACGTTCTCGGCCGAGAAGGAGAGATCCATCAGGATGAGGACGACCTCGTTTCGCCGGAGCGCGTTCGCCCCCTGAACGGCAACGCCGAAGCTTTCTGGCCGCGTCCACAGGAATCGGCAGTCGAACCTTTCGATGAGCATCCGATCGAAGCGGTCACCGAACCACCGTCGGACGGGGTGCTGCATCGAACTCAGCTGCAGTCGCACAGGGTTCGGCTTGTATCCGAGAAGGCCGAGCGCGGCGAAGAATGAGAAGTTGCCGCGCACGTGCCCGGAGTACAGGATCGCGCCTTTTCCCTCCCGCAACGCCTCCGAGAGATTCTCGAGACCCCGGACCTCGACGAGGTTCAGAAGATTCGCCTTTGGACGGAATCGGCAGAGTGCGCCGTCCAGGAACTCCGATGCCTCGAGCTCGAACGATCGTTCGAGAACGGAATTGGCTTCGACCTCGGTGAGCTGCAGGCGCGTGCTGAGGTTCTCCAACTGCGGTTGGAGCCCCCGCCGCTTCGCCCTGTACTTCGATCGCCCGAGCCGCCGCGCCATTGCGTAGGCCACTCGCCGAGGTAGGAGCGAGATGAAGAAGAGAACGAGTCGGTACAAGACCGTCTCGAGGATGGTCACGCGCCAGCCGTGGAAACCCGTTTTGGTCATCGCCGCATCACCGACTCACCCTGCCTGCGATCGATGCCGGTGCGCACTGAACGGAAGGTTGGACCCACGGGGGGCGAGTTGACTCACAATGGATCAGCAATGAGTGTGCGTGCGACGCCCATGTCTCGAAGTCATTCGACATCGTCTGGTTCCAGGACAGGCACGCCGTGGGCGGGACATAGCTGACGTCGGCTAGTGGACTTCGCTTGGGATCAGGACGCAACCGCGCTGAAGCGGGCTGCAGAGGAGTTCGGGGCATCGCTCAACGAGGGTCTGGCCGATCGCGATCTGACAGCGACATTCGACGACGAGCTCTGGAGAAGGTGCGCCGCGTTCGGCGCCCTCGGACTACCGATCCCGGAGAGATTCGGAGGATCTGAACAGAGCCTTCCGGCGGTCGTGTACGCCCTGGAGGGACTCGGCTACGGCTGCCGCGACAACGGGCTGCTCTTCGGCCTGATGGCCCAGCTCTGGAGCGTCCAGATGCCGGTCCTGCTGTTCGGTACCGACGACCAGAAGGAGCGTTACCTCGGTTCTCTCGTAGCGGGGACGCTCATCGGTGCCCATGCGGTCACCGAGGCCGACGCCGGCTCGGACGTCTTTGCCATGCAGACCCGCGCCCGCGCCGAAGGCGAGGAATATGTCCTCGATGGCGCGAAGTCTTTCGTTACGAGCGCGCCAGTCGCGGGCCTTTTCCTGGTGGTTGCGAGAACAGAGGAGGGCGAAGGCACGGCCGGGTTGACGGCGTTCCTCGTCGATCGGGATACCGAGGGTCTTCAGGTGACGCAGGCATACGACAAGATGGGTCTGCGCACGTCGACGATGGGGGAGGTCGCATTCTCCGGTTGTCGCGTGAGTCGCGACCAGGTGCTCGGCACTGTGGGAACCGGCGCAACCGTATTTGGGACGGCGATGGAGTGGGAGCGCGCATTCATCCTCGCGCCCGCTCTCGGCACGATGCGACGCCAGCTCGAGCAATGCCTGCATTACGCTCGCAATCGTCGGCAGTTCGGAACGGCGATCGGGAAGCGAGAGGCGGTAGCGGAGAAGCTCGTCCAGATGCAGATGCGGCTCGAGACCTCGCAACTCGTGATGTACCGAGCGGCTTGGAAGAAGGACCAGGGGCACCGTCTGACGTATGAGCCGTCGCAAGTAAAGCTCCTTATCAGCGAAGGTTGGGTGCAGACCTCGCTCGACGCCATTCAGATTCACGGCGCGGCCGGATACATGCGTGAAGTGGGAGTCGAGCGGGATCTGCGTGACGCGCTGGCAAGCCGAATCTACTCCGGCACCTCCGAAATCCAGCGCAGTATCCTCGCCAAGTTTCTTGGCCTATGAGGACGCGGTTTCTCCTTCACCATCTTCTGCGGGACTCGGCTGAATCGTCACCGTCCGCTACAGCGATCCGACATCTGGACGAGAGTGTCACGTACGGCGAGCTCGACGAACGGAGCAACCGCCTCGCGAACGCACTGATCCTGCAGGAGTGGAGCGAGGTGACCGCGTGCTTCTTCACGCACCGAAGTCCATCGCGGCTGTGACGGCTCTGTACGGCGTGCTGAAGGCAGGAGCGTCGTACGTGCCGGTGGAATCGAACAGCCCCGCACCCCGTCTCGCGGACATCGCTGTTCAGTGCCGGCCGAGATGCGTGGTCACCGGGGCTGCCGCGCGTGAAAAGCTGACGCCGGAACTCTGCCGCAAGGCGGGCATTTCGAGCATCTATTCGCTTGACGATGCCGAGCCCTTCGACGATCTCCCGACTCAAACGTTCTCCGTTGCAGAGGTCATGAGCCAGCCGGCTGTCGCTCCCGACGTGAAGATGATCGATCAGGACCTCGCGTACGTCTTGTTCACGTCAGGATCGACCGGTACGCCTAAGGGCGTGATGCTGTCGCATGCGAATGCTCTGACGTTCGTCGATTGGGCGACTGACACATTCCAGCTGCGCGGCGACGACCGGCTCTCGAGTCACGCTCCATTCAACTTCGACCTGTCGGTTCTCGATCTCTTCGGAGCAGTCGCAGTAGGCGCATCGGTGACGCTCATTCCCGAGGGGCTAGGGATGTTTCCGCGGCGACTTGCCGAGCTGATCGAGCGTGAAAAGCTCACCGTCTGGTACTCCGTACCGTCGATCCTGACTCTCTTGTTGACGCGCGGAGGCTCTCTCGACCGCGAGTTGGGGTCGCTCCGCTGGATCCTCTTCGCGGGAGAGGTCTTTCCGACGAGGCATCTGCGAGAGCTCATGAACGCACTCCCGAACGCTCGGTACGCCAACCTCTACGGCCCGACTGAGACGAACGTTGTCACCTATTACGAGGTCGAGCCGCTGAGCGCAGACCGGATCCAGCCGATCCCGATCGGCAAGCCCTGCGGAAACTCTCGGTGTACGGCGGTCCGCGATGACGGAGAGGTGGTCGTTGAGCCAGGGGACGAGGGCCTGCTGTACGTCCGCGGATCGACGGTGATGCGCGGATATTACGGCCGCGCCGAGGAGACAAAGCGTGCCTTCACGGATCTCCCCGGCGTGGGCGGCCCCGAGTCGTTCTACTGCACGGGCGACGTCGTCACGGTCGATGAGGGGGGTAACTTCGTGTTCCTGGGCCGCCGGGATCACATGATCAAGACCGGAGGCCATCGAGTCGAGCTCGGCGAGGTCGAGTCAGCACTGTTTGCACATCCGTCGGTGCGCGACGCCGCCGCGGTGGCGGTGCCGCATGACGTCCTCGGAAACGCGATCTGGGCGTTTGTCGTCGCTGACGCCGTTTCGGAGCAGGATCTGCGCGCACACTGCGGATCGCTGCTTCCGCGATACATGGTGCCCGAGCGCGTAGAGATCCGCGGTCGTTTGCCGCGAACCGCCACGGACAAGGTCGACCGCCCGAGGCTCGTGGCCGAAGCGGCTGATGCATTGGTGAACGCCCACGATTGGAAAGCAGGTGAAACGTGATCGAACGCGATCTGCTCGAGTTCATCCGAACCGAAATCGCCTATGACCGCGAAGAAACTCTTTCGGCCGACGACCAGCTGCTCGACGGGGTCCTCGACTCTCTGGGGATGCTCAGGCTCGTCTCATTCGTCGAAGCGCGTTACGACGTGAAGATCGGGGACGAGGATCTCCTGCCGGAGCACTTTGCTACGGCGAGCGCATTGGCTGACTTCCTGAGAACCAAAGGGGTCTCATAGCGCTGGGGCCGGCGTCGGCCGCGATCACCGTCACTGCCAGTGGATCTTGAAGGCCAGCCGCTCAATGACGCCATCGGCTCACTCTCTACCCGGTCTCTCCTCCGCTGAGCGCAGAAAGGTGCACGGCAGGCCGCCAGCGCGGGGTCGGTCTGCACGATGAAACGGCCCTTGCCGGTCCTCGGCGTGTCGGTAGTGTCCTCCGAGATGTCGCGGCTGTCGCGGAGGCTGAGCCAGGCGCTCGCCCGGATCCGGCATGGAGCGACGAGGGCGCCGCGAACGGTCAGCGAGTACCTTCTGCAGCCCCTGCCGCACGAGCGCGCCATCCGGAAGCTGTTCGACCGCGACCCGCCGCGCGTCATCTTCGACGTCAGGCGCATGTGAGGGCGAGGACTCGATCCGGTACCGGGACATGTTCCCGACTGCAACGGTCTATGCGTTCGAACCCCGCGCGGACAACCTGGCCCGCATCGAGACCCACCTGGCCACCTACGGCGCCGACCGCATCCGGGTCGTGCCGGTCGCGCTCAGCGACCGCGAGGGAACAGCGACCTTCTACCTGTCGTCCGGTCGCCCCCCCGAAGCCGGAGACGAGCCCTGGGACTACGGAAACAAATCCAGCTCGCTGCTTCCGCCGGCTCCGGACCAGGAGAAGTTTCACGGCTGGCTGAAGTACGATGAGATGATCACGGTCCCGACCCGTACCCTCGCCGGCGTCCTCGCCGAGCTGGACATCGGCCGGGTCGATTTGGCGCACATTGACGTGCAGGGTGCCGAGCTCATGGCCCTGCGGGGGGCGGGGGCGAGACTGCGAGACGTTCGCGCCGTGTGGCTCGAGGTTGAAGCTGTAGAGCTCTATCGAGGGCAGCCTTTGCGTCAGGAGGTTGAGCAGTTCATGCGCGCTGCCGGGTTCCGGCTCGCGCTGGACACTGTCGGTAAGGTCAGCGGCGACCAGCTGTGGGTCAACGAGTCGTGGCGTTCTGCCACAAGCAGGTAGTTCATTTCGTGGCTCATGGTTGAACCGCGCGCTGTGGCACACACACGAGTGTCGGGGTCCCCACGAGAGCGCCAGGACGACGCGTGAGTGTGTGCAGGTAGTGGCTCCCAGGCCGTGTTATTGACCCGACCCAGACGACCTCACTCGTTCTGCGACGCGAGACGCGAGACCCCCGCCGGGGGCGGGGGTCTCGCGGTGTTTCGGGGGTGCTACCGACGAGCTACTCGTCGCAGTGGCCCGGCCCGATCAGCCCCTCGTTGTAGGAGCCGAGCGTGCCCGCCAGGGCCACGAACTGCTGGCGCAGGGGGTCGGAGCCCTTGAGGGCGCCGATCTCCGCCGGCGTGTACGTCTGGAACAGCGTCGTCGCGGACGCGATCGCGGTCGCGACCGAGGCCGGGACGGAGGCGCCGTCGAGGACGTTCAGCCGCGCGGCCATGTACTGGTGCGCGAGGTTGTAGTACTGGTTGCCTGCCGGAGCCGTCCCGAAGACCTCGTACCACGTGTCGCCGCTCAGGAAGAACACCGTGTCCGGTCCCAGTCCGCCCGGAAGCAGGTTCCAGGTCGCGTCCGGCTTCGAGGCCGGGCCGTAGATCGAGTGCGTCTTCCAGTAGCCCTGCGTCAACGTGCATCCGGTCTCGCACGGCACGATCACGTGGATCGTGTTCGTGTCAGTGGCGAGCGGGTGGTGGTCATCGGAGCTGGTGACGTCGACCGTGTTCACGACGTCGAACTCGCCGCAACCATGTGCGCCGATGTCACGGGTGTACGTGAAGGTCGCCGAATCGTGCAGGTTCTGGCTTCCGTGGAACAGGTTCGTCGCCAGAGTTCCGGCATAGCTGTCGACGACGCTCGCCCCGGCGCCATGTGCGCCCGGATCGAACCCTTCTTCGCAATTTCGCGTAACGACGATCTTGTAGACGACCGTGACCGTCTGGTCGAGCGACAGGGTCAGCGTCGTGATCGGCACGCCCGGGTTGCTCTGCAGGCTGGCCGTCTTGTCCACCGTCCACGTACACGTCGGATGCCCTGGATGCGGCGGGTCTTCGTGACCCAGAGCGATCGGTGCTGTGCCGCCGATCACGGCGGTGGCGAGAGCCGCGAAGGCCGCCAAGAGCAGAATCTTCTTCCGCAGTGTCATTCTGTTCCTTTCCTCTTTCCCCCTGGCCTCTGCCAAGTTTTCGATGACCGATGCCGTTACCGCGGAGCGGTCGGGCGGCCGACTGCTCCGACCAAAGCTTTTCACTCGACGCGAACCGGGCCTATAGCCGTTCGGATAGGTTTCGGCAGGATGGGCCAACCCACCCGAGACCACGTCGCCGTCCCGTTCGTCGACCTGAACCGGCTGAACGAGCCCATTCGCGCCGAGATGCTCGAGGCGGTGGCTGCGCTCGTCGACTCGGGGGCGTTCGTCAACGGTCCGGCCGTCGCCTCGTTCGAACAGGCGTTCGCGACGTACTGCCGGACGGCCGACGCGGTCGGCGTGGCCAGCGGCCTCGACGCCCTCCGGCTCGCCCTGCTCGCTGCCGGGATCCGGCCCGGGGACGAGGTGATCGTGCCGGCGCAGACGTTCGTCGCGACGCTGGAGGCGGTCACGCAGGCGGGCGGGACGCCGGTTCCGGCGGAGATCGGCCAGGTCGACTACAACCTCGACCCGACAGCGGCGGAAGCGGCGATCACCGCTCGCACGAAGTTCCTGCTGCCGGTGCATCTCTACGGGCAGATGGCGGACATGCACGCCCTCCGCGCGCTCGCGGAGCGGGCAGACCTCGCGATCGTCGAGGACGCCTGCCAGGCGCACGGGGCCGAGCGTGACGGCATCCGGGCAGGGGCCGCCGGGCTCGCGGGCGCTTTCAGCTTCTACCCGGCGAAGAACCTCGGTGCGATGGGCGACGCGGGCGCGCTCACGACCGACGACGCCGATCTCGCCGCCCGCGTGCGCGCCCTCCGCGAGCACGGCCAGAGCCGGAAGTACCGGCACGACCTCGAGGGCTACACGGCGCGGCTGGACACGATCCAGGCGACCGTCCTCGAGCTCAAGCTGCGCTTGCTCGACGGCTGGAACGAGGAACGCCGTCAAGCGGCACGCTTCTTGACCGAGGCTCTCACGGGGGTCGGCGACCTCGTCCTGCCGGAGATCGCGCCCGGGAGCAATCCGGTCTGGCACCTCTACGTCGTGCGGACCGCCGATCCGGACGCGCTCGGCGAGTTCCTCCGCGAACGCGGGATCGCCACCGGCCGCCACTATCCCGAGCCGGTGCACCTCGCGCCGGCGTATGCGCACCTGGGCTACGGCGCCGGCTCGTTCCCAATCGCGGAACAGGTCGCACGCGAGGGCCTTTCCCTGCCCATGTTCCCCGGCATCAGCGAGCTCCAGCTGACGGCGGTCGCCGAGGCGGTCGAGGCGTACTTCAGCCGTGGCGACTGAGCCGGCGAACGACGCGCCCTGCCGACTCCTGAACGACGTCCGCTTCGGCGCCGACGTCGTCGTCGGCCCGTTCACGAATCTCTACGGCTGCGAGCTCGGGGACGAGACGCGGATCGGGCCGTTCGTCGAGATTCAGCGCGGCGCGCGGATCGGCGCCCGCTGCAAGGTGCAGAGCCACTCGTTCGTCTGCGAGGGCGTCACCCTCGAGGACGAGGTGTTCGTCGGTCACGGCGTCATGTTCGTGAACGACAAGTACCCGCGCGCGACGACCGCTGAGGGCGCCCTGCAGACGGACGCCGACTGGCAGCTCCTGGAGACCGTCGTCGAGCGCGGCGCCTCGCTCGGATCCGGTGCGATCGTCCTCGGCGGCGTCAGGGTGGGGGCCGGCGCGATCGTCGGCGCCGGCGCGGTCGTCACGCGCGACGTCGAGCCGGGCGCGGTCGTAGCGGGCTCGCCGGCACGGCCGCTCAGCGGCAGCGGGCCGAGCCAGCGTCCGTGAAGCGCGAGCCCGCGACCGGGAGAAAGCGCCAGTCGTAGCCGTCCGGCCGGAGGGTGAGCCGGAGGACGCCGAACGTGGTGTCGTTCACGACCTGGCTCCCTGGCAGGCGCCAGAGCACCGGGTAGGTGCTGCGTCCGCCGGTGCCGACGACGAAAGAGCGGATCCCGTTCACGGGTGCGAAGCGCTCGTAGTGATGGTCGTGGCCGGCGAGCACGACATCGGCACCGGCGCGGGCGAGCGTGCGCCAGAGCGCCGCCATCGTCTCGTCGGAGCCGTGCAGCCCGGAGCTGAGCCGGGCGTGGTGCCAGTACGCGAGCGTGCACTGCGCGGAGCTGCGTCCGAGATCCGCGGCGAGCCAGCGCTGCTGCGCCGATCCGTCCGCGCAGCCTCCGGCCGGTGTGCAGTTCGAGTTGAGGACGACGATGTGCCAGGTGCCGAGCTCGTAGGAGTAGTAGCCGCGGTCCGGAAGCCGGAAGTACGCCTTCGCCGGTCGGGCGCCGGGGGAGCCGTACTCGTGGTTTCCGAGCGCGGCGCGCGTGCGGCCGCGGAAACGGCGCCAGGAGTAGCAGTCGCGGAACTCGGCCACGGTCCCGCGCTCGTAGACGATGTCGCCGAGCACGGCCACCGTCCCGGGCGTCCGCGCGACGATTGCCGCGGTTCGCTCGTCGCCGGCGGAGCGGCAGGAGGCGATGTCGCCGGCCGCGACGAGCGTCGGCGGCGGCGCGAGCAGCGAGAGCGCGGTGGCGACCGCGGCGACGATCAAGCCGCGACGTGCTGGGGTGCCAGCAGCAGCTCCGCGATCTGGATCGCGTTCAGCGCCGCGCCCTTGCGCAGGTTGTCGCCGGCGAGGAAGAGCGCCAGGCCGTTCTCGACGGTCGTGTCCTTGCGGATCCGGCCGACGAGCACGTCGTCGCGGCCGGCGGCGCTGCCCGGAGTCGGGAACTGCTCGAGCGTGATCCCGGGGGCGCCGGCGAGGATCGCGGTCGCCTCCTCGGCGGAGAGCGGCTCCCGCGTCTCGAGCCACACCGCCTCCGCGTGGCCGACGAGCACGGGCACGCGCACGCAGGTCGCGCTCACCGGCAGCGCCGGGAGCTCGAGGATCTTGCGCGTCTCCTCGCGCAGCTTCTCCTCCTCCTCGAACTCGACGCCGTCGAAGCTCCAGTCCATCCGCAAGTCGAGCTCGTCCGGCTCCTGGCCGCGCAGCTGCTCCATCGCCTGCGCACCGGCGCCCGAGACCGACTGGTAGGTGGCGACGCGCACGCGCACGAGCCCCGCGGCGTCGTGCAGCGGCTTCAGCGTGCAGGTCAGCGGGATCGCGCAGCAGTTGGGGTTGGCGACGATGCCGTCGTGCTCGGCGGCGCGGATGCCGTTCACCTCCGGGACGACGAGGGGGACTCCCGGCTCGAGCCGGTAGGCGGCGGACTTGTCGATCGCGATCGCGCCGCCGCGGACGGCGTGCGGGACGAGCTCCCGGCTGGCGGAGGTGCCGACGGAGAAGAGGCAGAGATCGAGGTCGCCGGAGCCGAGCGTCTCCGCCGTCGCCTCCTCCACGATCGCGCCGCCGAGCTCCTTCCCGGCGGAGCGTGCGGACGCGAACAGGCGCACGTCGTCGTAGCCGCGTTCGCGCAGCAGCTCGAGCGTGATCGTCCCGACCGCGCCTGTGGCACCGACGACGCCGATCCGCGGCTCAGCCAAGGTCAAAGGCCTCGTGGAGCGCCTGCACGGCCTTGTCGACGTCCGTCGACGGGACGTGGCACGCGATCTTGATCGGCGAGGTCGAGACGATCGCCGCCTCGATCCCCGCCTCCTCGAGCGTCGCGAAGGTCTTCGCCGCGACGCCGGGGTGGCTCTTCATCCCCGCGCCGACGAGGCTGACCTTGCCCAGGTCGTCGCGAGCGCTCCAGGAGACTCCGAGCCCGTCGAGTGTGCGCGCCGCGTCGGTCTTGTCCTCGACGGGGGCGGAGAAGACGATCTCGGCGTTCGTCTGCACGATCGTGTCCACGTTCACGGACGCCTGCGCGAGTGCGCCGAAGAGCTGCGCCGGCTTGGCGCCGTCGACGCGGTAGACGGTCTCCTCGCGCTGGTGCACGACGCCGGAGATCAGGGCCTTCTCGAGCATGTCTGGATCCTCCTCCTGGATCCACGTCCCTTCTCCTTCCTCGAAGGTGGAACGGACGTGGAGGCGCACATTGTGACTGCGGGCGACCTCGATCGAGCGCGTCGCGAGCACGCCCGCCCCCGAGGACGCCATCTCGAGCATCTCGTCGAAGCTGACGCGCGTCAGCTGCCGGGCGTCCGGGACGAGCCGCGGGTCGGCCGAGTAGACGCCACGGACGTCGGTGTAGATCTCGCAGAAGTCGGCGCCGAGCGCGGCCGCGAGCGCGACGGCGGTCGTGTCGGAGCCGCCGCGGCCGAGCGTGGTCACCTCGTAGGCGGTCGAGACGCCCTGGAAGCCGGCGACGAGGACGATCGTGCCCTCGTCGAGCGCCTCGTGGATCCGGCGCGCGCGCACCTCGACGATCTTCGCCTTCCCGTGGACGGTGTCGGTGACGATCCCGGCCTGGGAGCCGGTCAGCGAGATCGCCTCGCGGCCGAGGTCGTGGATCACCATCGCCGCGAGCGCGCACGAGATCCGCTCGCCGACCGAGACGAGCATGTCGAGCTCGCGCGGGTGGGGGGTGGACGAGACCTGGCTCGCGAGCTCGAGCAGTTCGTCCGTCGTGTGCCCCATCGCGGAGAGGACGCCGACGACGCGGTGCCCGTCGTTGCGCGCGGCAACGAGCCGCGCCGCCACCCGCTTCAGCTTCTCCGGGTCGCCGACCGAGGTGCCGCCGAACTTGAGCACGAGCGTGCCGCGCGGGGGCGCCTCCGCGTCCGCGTCGACGGCCGGAACGGCTTCGTACTCGGTCGTGGCCACTGTCGGCGAGTGTAGTGGAGGCCCCGGAAACGACACGGAAACGCCCCAAAAAAACACTGAACCGACGAACCCGAAGGCCCGTCGGTTCAGATGGGGAGAATCTAGGGGCACGGCCGACCGGCGTCAAGCGCTCCTGGGACAAAAGTTCGCTCTTTGCGGGAAAAAGTGAGCGCTAGATCTCGCGTCGGCCGGCGAGAGCACGGCCGAGCGTGACCTCGTCGGCGTACTCGAGGTCGCCGCCGACGGGAAGGCCGCTGGCGAGCCGCGTCACGGTTGCGCGGTCGCGGAGCCGGTCGGCGAGGTACGCGGCGGTCGCCTCGCCGGTCATGTTCGGGTTCGTGGCGAGCACGACCTCGCGGATCTCGCCCTGGGCGACGCGCTGGAGCAGCTCGTCAATGCGGAGATGTTCCGGCTCGACCCCGTCGAGCGGCGAGAGTGAGCCGCCGAGCACGTGATAGAGGCCGCGGTACTCGTGCGTCCGCTCGAGCGAGATCACGTCGACCGGCTGCTCGACGACGCAGACGACCGTCCGGTCGCGGCGCGTGTCGAGGCAGATCCCACAGAGCTCCTGCTCGGTCAGGTTGCCGCACTCGCGGCAGAAGCGCACACGCTCCTTCACATCCTCGATCGCCGCAGCCAGCGCGAGCGCCTCGTCCTTCGTCGCCGAGAGGACGTGAAACGCGAGCCGCTGCGCCGTCCGCGAGCCGATCCCCGGCAGGCGCGTCAGCTGCGCGACGAGATTGTCGACGGACGGGCTCAGCACGCCCGCAGCCTAGCCGTCCAATTCGGACGTGCGAGGCGTACGCCTCGCTCCCGGTTACCCGGTAGCGAGGCGTGCGCGACGAGCGTCGACAGCGTGCGCGTTGGCAGGCAGCAGGCCGTTCAGCTGCGCCCAGCGGGCCGCTTCGGTGCGATTTGCGACGTCCAGCTTGCGATAGACGTTCGAGAGGTGGAACTTCACCGTCTGCTCGGTCACCCAGAGCATCTTCGCCAAGGTCGCGTTCGAGTGACCCTCCGCGACGAGCTGGAGGATCTCCCGCTCGCGCCGCGTCAGCTCGGCGACCTCGCTGCTCTCCGTTGCAGGCGACCACGAGGCCGCCGGTGCCGGGCGTGAGCCGGCGAAGTACACGGAGTGCTGGAACGCCTGCCGAATCGCCGACGCGAGATCGTCCGGATGGGCGCTCTTGACCACGTACGCTCCCGCGCCGGCCTCGAGTGCCTTGTCGATGTACTCCGTCTCCGTGTGCGCCGAGAGCACGACAGCACGGAGATCCGGAACGAGCGCACGCGCCTTGATGATGCACTCGATGCCGTCGATCTCGCCTTCGGTCATCTCGATTCCCGTCACGAAGACGTCAGGCCGATGCGCGCCGATCAGCGCGAGCGCCTGCGTCGGCGTCGTGGCCTTGCCAGCGACACGGACGTCGATCCTTGCCAGCACGAGCTCAACCGCCTCGAGCCATAGTGGCTGCCTGTCCAGGAGGACTGCAGAGTGATTCGCTTTCAACACGAAAGGGCCGCCTTCCGAGTAGGTACTTCGCCCCTCTCCCCATAAGAGGGTCGTTCGAATGTACTGCAGACTGCGGCAAACCGCAAGAGACTCGCCCGAACCTTTGGCTAGGCGCCGAGCAGCTTCGGTCGGTTGCCTGATCTCGTTCGCGACCGGCATCCCCCCGTTCGGCCAGCAGATTTCCATAGGTGCGATGCGATACGTTCCGCGCGACGCGGGGCAGGGCCGCCGCCCCTCGTTTCCCCATCGCTCGGGTCGAAACCGGGCGAACGGTGCCGAGGTGCTCCCCGGAGGACCAAGCCGTGGAGCACCTCGATCATTTTTCGGGTGTGCGTGCGTCCGGTGCCCGCCCGAAGCTCGTAGCAGCGACTACGTATCGCGCGGGCGGCGCCTTGCTTGGTCGGGGGCGACCGTCGATCCACCCGGCGGTTTGCGCGTTTCTGCACTTTCGGCCCTGTCGCCAGTGCTCGGAGCCGGTCATGGTTCGACCGAGACAGGGAGATGCGGATGCGGATTCGAATCAGCCAGCCGGCGCTCGTGCCCGACTTGGTCGAGTTTCTCGGCCGGGCGTCGTGCACGACCGAGTCCGTCCGCGGATCGGTCGTGCAAGTGGTGTTGCCGAGCGTGTCCGACGATGTGCGTGCCCGTCGCGACCTCGACCTCTACCTCGCAGCGTGGCGCGGGCTCCACCCGCCCGTCGAAGCGACGATCCTCGACGATCAGGCCGTCTCGCCCGCGACGCCTGCATAGAGGACGCCCTCGCCGAACTCGGCGAGCCGGCGCTCGGCCAGCTCGAGGAACGCGCGGGCGGCCGGCGAGACGGGAGCGCCGCGCCGGGCGATGAAGGCGAAGTCGTCGTAGAGCGGTTGGGCGAACGATGCCCGGCCGAGCTTGCGGAACGACGGCCGGTGCTCGAGCGCCGCCTTCGGCGCGATCGTGTCCCCGAGGCCGCTGACGGCGAGCTCGAGCGCGGCGTCCATGTCCTCGATCTCGATCACGGGCTCGAGCTGGACGCCGGCGCGCTGCGCCCGCTCGCGCAGCTGTCGGCGGGTCGGGTCGCTCCAGCCGTAGCCGGCGTCGTAGAGGATCAGCGGCGCGCGCGCGAGCTGCTCGATCGTGACCGGCTCGCGGACCCGCTCGGGGTCTCGGCTGACGTAGACGACCTCCTCGCGCCGCGCCGGGCGGAGCTCGAGCCCCTCGTCGTCGACGGGCAGTACGACGAGAGCCGCCTCGAGCCGACCCCGGCGCACGTCCTCCGCCACCGCGGACGAGTTCTGGCCGACGAGCCGGAGGCGCACGTTCGGATGCCGGGAGCGGAAGTCGGCCACGAGCCTCGCAAGCAGGAAGCCCGACGCCGTCCCGAACATGCCGATGCTGAGCGTGCCGCCGGTGAGCTCACGCACCTCGGTGACGGCCTCGCGCGCCTCGGCGAGCGCGGCGAGCACCCGCTCCGCCTCGGGGCGGAAGGCGCGACCCGCCTCGGTGAGGACGACGCCGCGGCCGACGCGCGCGAAGAGCTCGACCCCGAGCTCGGCCTCGAGCGAGCGGACCTGCTCCGAGAGCGAGGGCTGGGCGAGATAGAGCGCGCGGGCCGCGCGGCTGAACGAACCGTGCTCGGCCGTGGCGAGGAAGTAGCTGAGCTGCTGCAGAGTCATAGGCGTTCCCTATGGAAGTTCAAGAGAACTCAGACTAGCCCTTCTGCTCGGAGGCCCCTACCGTGAGATCCATGTTCGGCTCACGGTCACCCGAGCGCATCGGCGCGGTGCTGTGTCTGGTCGCGGGCGGCTCGTTCGCACTCCAGCCCGTGCTCGTCCGGCTCGCCTTCGACGGCGGCGCGAGCGTGGCCTCGGTCGGTGCGATCCGCTTCGCGCTCGCCGCCGCAGTCTTCGCGCTGCTCGCGCGCAGGGCGATCACCGCGGCGCCGGCACGGACGCTGATCGCCCCGTTCGTGCTCGGCCTGACGATCTACAGCCTCGAAACCGGCCTCTTCTTCGCGTCGCTCGAGCGGATCGACGTCTCGCTCGCGTCGCTCCTGATGTGCAGCTACCCGGCGCTCGTCGTCGCCGGCGCGGTGCTGCTGCGGCGCGAGCGTGCGTCGCGCCGTCGTGGGCTCGCGCTCGTGGTCGCGCTCGCCGGCGTGGCGCTCGTGCTCGCCGGCGGCATCGGCGGCGCGCTCGATCCGGCCGGGACCGGTCTCGCCCTCGCGGCTGCGATCGCCTACGCCGCCTACGTGCTCGTGTCCGACCGCTTGCTCGGCACGACCGAGCCGCTCGTCCTCGCGACGATGCTCTGCGCCGGCGCGGCGATCGCCTTCGCGCTCGGCGGCACCGCGACCGGCTCGCTCGAGTCGACCCGCCCGTCGACCCTGTTGGTCGTCGGCGCGATCGCGCTCGTCGCGACCGTGCTCCCGATCGCCGCGTTCCTCGGCGGCGTCCACCGGATCGGCCCCTCGAAGGCCACGATCCTCGGCACGATCGAGCCGCCGGTGACGATCGCGCTCTCGGCGCTCGTCTTCGGCGAGCGCCTCGGAGCGGTGCAGCTGCTCGGCGCCGTGCTCGTCGTCTCGGCGGTCGTGATCCTGCAACTCCGGCGCCGTCCGAAGCTCCGCCCGGTGCCACAGCCGGCCCCGCGGCCCCTCCCTGATCCCGTTCCCGAGACCGAGCGAATAGCTGCGTAGAGATTAAGAATGTGTAGGGAAAGTCAATCTTGTGAAATAAAGGGTGGCCAGCGGCGTTCTAACTAGCAGCGACGCACCCGGCCGCCCGTGAGGCTGCCGCGACGACTGTGTCGGCTGGCACCCGAACACCTTGGAGGAACAATTGCGCACGGATCTAGCTTTGGGCACTGACGCCCTGGAACTGAACTCGGCCATCACCGCCTTCCTGCACGACGCAGAGGAGCGCGGGCACGTGGCCGCCGCCGAGCTCGAGGCGCTGCACGTCGAGCACGATCTCGACGAGGAGGCCGTCGAGGCGCTCCGCGCTGCCCTTGCCGCGGCGGACGTGGAGATCGAGGAGACCGCCGACGACGCGGAGGTCGGGCTCGACCTCCGGCCGTCCGCGCCGGTGGGCACCACCGACAGCCTGCAGCTCTTCCTGAACGAGATCGGCCGCCACGAGCTCTTGACCGCCGCCGAGGAGGTGGCGCTCGCGAAGCGGATCGAGCGTGGCGACCTGGCCGCGAAGGAGCGGATGACGAACGCGAACCTGCGGCTCGTCGTCTCGATCGCGAAGCGCTATCAGGGCCACGGGCTGCCGCTGCTCGACCTGATCCAGGACGGCACGATCGGCCTCAACCGGGCGGTGGAGAAGTTCGACTACCGCAAGGGCTTCAAGTTCTCGACCTATGCGACGTGGTGGATCCGCCAGGCCTGCCAGCGCGCGGTCGCGAACCAGTCGGACACGATCCGGATCCCGGTGCACGTGCAGGAGCGCCGGCTGAAGCTGCGCCGCGCCAAGCAGCAGCTCGAGGCGACGCACGGCCGGCCGCCGACGATCGAGGAGCTCGCGAAGGCGACTGAGCTGAAGGAGCACCACGTCGAGGAGGCGCTCGACGCGGTCGAGGCATCGGTCTCGCTGAACCAGACGATCGGCGACGGTGACGGCGAGCTCGGCGACCTCTTCGCCGACCGCACCGCCGAGGACCCGATCGAGTCGGCCGACCTCTCGCTCGAGCAGCAGCGCGTCCGCAACGCCCTCAATGACCTGCCGGAGCGGGAGCGGCTCGTGCTCGAGCTGCGCTTCGGCTTCGTCCAGGGCGAGGAGGGCGCGAGCCTGGAGCAGATCGGCAAGAAGCTCGGGCTCACGCGCGAGCGGATCCGCCAGCTCGAGTCGACCGCGCTCGGCCGCCTCGAGGAGAAGCTTCGCACCGAGCCGCTGCCGTCGCGCGACCGGCTCGCCGGCGCGGCCTAGTCTGCGCAGGGTGGGCATCCGCGGAAGCGGATGCCCACCCGCGCGACGACCGCTCACATACCGGGAAGGCCCAAGCCGCCCAGGCCGCCGGGAAGCATTCCCTGCATTTTCGACTCCATCAGCGCGTTGGCGCTGCGGAGTGCCTCGTTCACGGCCGCGAGAATCAGGTCGGCGAGCATCTCGGGATCGTCCGGGTCGATCGCCTTCGGATCGATCGTGATCCCGACGATCTCGCCGCCGCCGGTGGCTTTCACCGTGACCATGCCGCCGCCGGCGGAGGCCTCGACGACCTCGGTCGCGGCCTCCTCCTGCGCCTGCTGCATCTGCGACTGCATCTGCTGTGCCTGCTGCATCAGCTTGTTCATGTCGAACTTGCTCATCTGGGCTCCTCAACCTCTTGGGCGTCCAACTCGTCCTTGAACATGGAGATGAAAGCTTCCTCGGAGAGGGGATCGTCCGCGTCGGCCTCGGCCTCCGCCGCCTCGCCGAGGGCGAGCGTGACCCCGAGCCGGTGGCCCGTGACCTCGTAGAGCGCTTCGCGGAGGACCGTGACGTTCTTCGCCTCCTCGGCCTGGCGGCGGTGGAAGTCGGCCGTGGCGGGGAACTCGAGCGTCAGCGTCTCGCCCTCGAGCGCTGCGGGGCGTGCCTCTCCGAGGAGCGAGGCGACCGGAATCGAGCGTGACTGGACCGCGGGCAAGATCGTCCGCTGCCACGCGTCCTGGAGCTGGTCGAGCCCGAGCGGCGGTGCCTCGACCGCCGGCGCCGCCGCCTGCTCCGGTGCGGGCTGTGGCGCGACGGGGGTCGCAGCCGCTGGCTGGGTGGGGACAGGCACGGGAGCTCCCGGCAGCAGCCGCTGTTCGAGCTGGTCGACGCGGAAGGCAAGCGACTCGCGCGAAAGATCGGAGCCGGGGCTCGTCACCTTGACGAGCGCGAGCTCGAGCGGCAGGCGCGGGTCCGCGCCCTGACGCGAGTCCTCGACCGCGACCGCCAGCAGGTCGCAGAGGCGCAGCACCGTCGGGGCGGGAAGCTGGTTCGCCTGCTCGCGCAGCCGCTCGCGCGTCTCGTCGGTGACGGGCAGCGAGTCGGGGACGTGGCCCATGTGCTGGACGAGCAGGAGGTGGCGCAGGTGCTCGAGCAGGTCGGTGACGAGCCGGCCGAGATCCTGGCCCTGCTCCGCCAGCTCCTCGAGGAACGTCAGCGCGCCGGCGGTGTCGCGGTCGACGATCGCGTCGCAGAGGCGGAAGAGGGCGTCCTCCTCGACGGCGCCGAGCAGCTGCAGCACGGACTGGACGTCGATCGCGTTCCCCGTCGCCGAGGCGAGCTGGTCGAGCGTCGAGACGGCGTCGCGGAACGAGCCGCGGCCGCCGCGGGCGATCAGCGCCAACGCCGCGTCGGGCACCTCGATCTGCTCCGCGTCCGCGATCCGCCGGAGCACGCGCACGAGCTCGGGGAGACGCGGCCGTGCGAAGACGAAGCTCTGACAGCGCGAGCGGACGGTCGGCAGCACCTTGGCCAGGTCGGTCGTGCAGAAGACGAAGACGAGGTGGGGCGGCGGCTCCTCGATCAGCTTCAGCAGGGCGTTCCAGGCGGCGTCCGTGAGCTGGTGGGCCTCGTCGAGGATGTAGACCTTGTAGCGGCCCTCGGCCGGCTGCAGGATCACGCGCTCGCGGATCTCGCGGATGTCGTCGATCCCGCGCTGCGAGGCAGCGTCCATCTCGACGACGTCGAGCGACGTCCCGTTCGCGATCGAGACGCAGGCGTGGCAGACCTTGTCGGGCGCCGCTGTCGGACCCGCCGCGCAGTTGAGCGCCTTGGCGAGGATGCGCGCCATCGATGTCTTGCCGGTGCCGCGCGGGCCGGCGAAGAGGTAGGCCTGGCGGAGCTGGTCGAGCTCGATCGCGTTCCGCAGCGTCCTGACGACCGCTTCCTGGCCGACGACGTCGTCGAAGTCCTGCGGCCGGTACTTGCGGTAGAGCGCCGTCACCGGCCTATCGTAGTCGACGGGTTCGAAGCTCCTATCCGGACCAGCGGTTCCAGCCGACGAGCTCGTCGAGCGTTCGCCGGCGTTGGGTCGCCCGGCTCGTCACCCGGCTCCAGCCGGGATCCGGAAGCGGCCGTCCCACGGTCGCGCCCGCGACGATGCGGAGGTCCTCCGGGATGCCGAGCAGCTCGCGCCACCGCAGCTCCTCCTCGACCGGCACGCCGTAGACGCCCGCGGCGAGGCCCTCGTCGATCGCCGCGAGCAGGAGGAGCATCAGCGCAGCTCCGGCGTCCACGAACCAGAACGGCACCGGCCATTCGATCTCGGCGCCGTCCTGGAGCTTGTCGTCCTTCGTGTAGCGCTCGTGGTAGTCGGCCTCTCGGGTGAGGACGAGCACGTGCGCCGGCGCGCTCTCGAACCACGGCTCGAGCTCGTCGTTCTCGGTCGAGCCGAGCTGCACGAGCAGCGCCGGGTCGTCGACGACGAGCAGGCGCTGGCCCTGGCTGAAGCCCGCGCTCGGGGCTCGGCGCACGGTCGAGACGAGTCGCTCGAGCGTCTCGCGCGGAATCGGCGCGGCCTCGTAGTGCCGCACCATTCGCCGCCGCTCCAGCAGCTCCCGGAACTCCACGCGCGCATCCTAGACCGGCGCGGCCGCCCTGCTAGCCTCGCCCGCGTGGCGGCCCCAGAGCGTGTCCTCACGCGGCGCGACCTCAACCGCGCCCTGCTCGAGCGGCAGCTCCTGCTCGAGCGGAAGCAGCTGCGCGCAGTCCAGGCGGTCGAGCGGCTCGGCGGCCTGCAGGCGCAGTCGACGCCGATTCCCTATCTCTCGCTCTGGGCGCGGCTCGACGGATTCGAGCGCGACGAGCTGACCAAGGCGCTCACGGGGCGCCGGCTCGTGAAGGCGCTGCTCCAGCGGGGCACGCTCCACGTCGCGGCACCGCGCACGTACTGGGCGATGATGACCGTGCGAAAGGCGCTCGCCGCGGCGCTCTGGCCGGCGTCGTACGAAGCGCGGCTGCCCGCGGCACGCATCGCGGAGCTCGCCGGGCTCATCCTGGACGAGCTCGACGGGCGGGAGCTGACCTACAAGGAGGTGCAGGCGCTCCTCGAGCCACACGCAACCGAGGGCGTGCCGCCGACCTTCCTTTGGCGCCGGGTGCAGGCGTACTCCGAGGTGATCCATGTGCCGCCGTCCGGCATCTGGGGCTACGGCGGCCTCGGCGTCTACACGGCCGCAACCGGAAAGGTGCGCGGCACGCCGCCGGAGCCGGAAGAGGCGTTCGACCAGGTCGTCCGCACGTACCTCGGGGCCTACGGGCCCGCGACGAAGCAGGACGTCGGCCAGTGGGCGGGGGTGCCTCGGATGAAGCCGATCGCCGAGTCGCTCGAGCGGCTCTCGCTCCGAACCTTCGCGGGCGAGGACGGCAAGGTGCTCTACGACCTTCCGCGTGCACCGCGCCCCGATCCCGAGACGCCGGCGCCGCCGCGGCTCGTGCCGCGCTTCGACAATCTCGTCCTCTCGCACGCCGACCGTTCGCGGATCCTCGGCGACCTCGCGCCCTCGCGGATCGTGACGAAGAACGGGCTCGTCCACGCGACGATCCTCGTCGACGGCTTCGTCGTGGGCACATGGCAGCTCGAGCAGGGCCGCGTCGTGCTCGAGCCGTTCGAGAAGCTCGACCGCCCGGCGACACGGGCGCTGAAGGACGAGGCGGAACGGCTCGAGACCTTCGTCGCCTAGTCGAGCCTGCGATGTCGAGAACGGTCGCTCGGCTCCGTTCTCCTGCTGTCAATGTCAAGGTCGGGGCAAACTGCCCCAGAGAAGAAGGAGTGAGATGACCAGATACCTGCTGATGGTCAATTTCGAAGGCGGCGTCTGCGAGACGCCGATGGAGGAGTGGAAGCCGGAGGAGATCACGGCGCACCTGGACTACTACCGGGCGCTGCATCAGGAGCTCGTCGAGAGCGGCGAACTGATCGAGTCCGAGGTGCTGGCCGGGCCGGACCTGGCCAAGATCGTCACCTCAGACGGCGGGGGCGCACCGGTCGTCACGGACGGGCCGTTCCAGGAGTTCAAGGAGTGGGTGGCCGGCTACCAGATCGTCGACGTCGAGTCGGAGGAGCGCGCGCTCGAGATCGCCGGCAAGATCTCGGCCGTACCCGGCCCGGGCGGGGTGCCGACCGAGCAACCGATCCAGGTGCGGCAGCTGATGACCGCGGCACCGTCCAACGTGGCCGAGATGGAGTCCTTCCTCGAGCAGGTGGGCGGCCAGAGCTGAGTGCGCCGCTGCGTGTCGAGGACCTGCTGCGGGAGCTGGCCCCGCAGGTCCTCGGCACGCTCGTCCGCCGGCACGGCGACTTCGACAACGCCGAGGACGCAGTCCAGGAGGCGCTGTTCGCGGCCGCGCTGCACTGGCTGCGTGACGGCGTCCCCGAGAGCCCGCGCGGCTGGCTGCTGCAGACCGCCGAGCGCCGACTGATCGACCAGTGGCGGAGCGACCGGTCGCGCCGGGACCAGGAGAGCCTCTCGGTGCAGCGCGAGTCGGCGCCGGCGCAGGTGCCGGATCAAGACGACACGCTGAGCGTCCTGTTCCTGTGCTGCCATCCGGCGCTGACGCCGGCGTCTGCGATTGCCCTGACGTTGCGGGCGGTGGGGGGCTGACGACCGCCGAGATCGCGAGCGCGTTCCTCGTGGGCGAGGCGACGATCGCCCAGCGGATCAGCAGGGCGAAGGAGCGGATCAAGGCCTCCGGCGCGCCGTTCGGAATGCCTGGCGGGGAAGGAGCAGCCGGCCAGGCTGCGC
>CAWATM010000002.1:0-180677 GCA_963784895.1 uncultured Gaiellaceae bacterium
GCGTGTTCGACCTGATCCGCCGCCCGTTCCTGCCCGCCCTCGGCGACGACGAGTGGGACGCTCGGCGCCGCGCCTCGCTCGAGTCGGTCGGCCTCGACCCCGCCGCCTGCCTGGGCAAGTACCCGCACCAGCTCAGCGGCGGCCAGCTGCAGCGCTTGCTGATCGCACGGGCGCTGATGCTCGAGCTCAAGCTGCTGGTCGCGGACGAGATCATCAGCATGCTCGACGCCTCGACCCGCATCGACGTCCTCAACATCCTGGGCGACCTCGCCTCGCGCGGACTCGGGGTCCTCTTCATCACCCACGACCTCTCACTCGGCCACTACATCAGCGACCGCACCGTCATCCTCCGTCACGGACGGGTGGTCGAGCTCGGCGCGACCCGGACGGTCTTCTCCGACCCGAGGCACCCGTACACGAGGATGCTGCTCGACTCCGTGCCGCAGCTGAACGCAAAGTGGTCGAACGGCCACGCTCCGGCCGAACGCGGTGTCGACGGTGCCGCGATCGGCCCGCTCGTCGAGGTCGCGCCGGGCCACTTCGTCGCCTCGGAGAACCCGTGAGCAGCGAGCGCGCCACCGTGGATCCCGCGGCGCCACCGGCGATCCCGTGGGAAGAGCGGCCGGAAGGGGAGGCCGGACCGCTGTGGCGCTCGAGCCGGAACCCGATCATCGCGCGCGACCACCTGCCTCGCTCGAACAGCATCTTCAACTCCGCGGTGGTGCCGTTCCGCAACGGCTACGCCGGCGTCTTCCGCGTCGACGACCGCCGCCGGACGATGAACGTGCACGCCGGCCGCAGCCTGGACGGCGTCACCTGGGAGATCGACGAGCAGCCGATCTCGTTCACGCCGGCGGACGATCGCGTCCGCGACGTCCAGGAGGACTTCACCCACGCGTACGACCCGCGCGTCACCTGGCTGGAGGATCGCTACTACGTGACGTGGTGCAACGGGTACCACGGCCCGACCATCGGCGTCGCGTACACCCACGACTTCGAGACCTTCCACCAGCTCGACAACGCATTTCTCCCCTTCAACCGCAACGGCGTCCTCTTCCCGCGCCGGATCGGGGACAGCTACGCCATGCTCAGCCGTCCGAGCGACGACGGGCACACCCCGTTCGGCGACATCTTCTACTCGGAGAGCCCCGACCTGACCCACTGGGGGCGGCACCGCCACGTGCTTGCGACCGCGCCGTGGAGCTGGGAGTCGACGAAGATCGGCGCCGGCCCCACGCCGATCGAGACCGAGGAGGGGTGGCTGCTCGTCTACCACGGCGTGCTCACCTCCTGCAACGGCTTCGTCTACTCGATGGGCGCCGCCCTGCTCGACCTCGACGAGCCCTGGCGCGTCGTCGCGCGGGGGCAGGACTACCTCCTGTCCCCGCAGGTGCCCTACGAGCAGGTCGGCGACGTGCCGAACGTGGTCTTCCCGTGCGCCGCGCTCGTCGAGCACGAGACCGACCGGCTCACGGTCTACTACGGCGCCGCCGACACCGTCGTCTGCCTGGCCCACGGCCACCTCTCCGAGATCCTGGACTTCGTACGCGGCTAGCGCGCCGGCGGCGGCTCTAGTGCACCTTGCGTCAACTGTCGGTCAGTCGATCTTCGTCCAGGGTTTGCTGCCCCACTCGAGCGGCCGTCCCGGGCGAATGTCGAAGAATCGCAGCTTGCCGTCTTCGAGCGTCCAGCGGGCGCTCATGACGAGCGTTCCTGCGGGCTCCCCGCACTCGGCACGGTCCTGGCGGAGCGAGATTCGGCCCGCTTCGACCGAGTACACGCCGACGCAATCTTCTTCTGACTACCTTCCCTGTGGTCACGCCAGCGGTTGTTTTCGAAGGTCAAGGTCACGAGGCCGGCGAGCTCGTGCGCGGTTTGCGGGGGCATCCCCTTCTCGATCAGGTACTCGGCAGATCGCTCGACGCGGTAGACGCCTTCGGGGAACTCCGAGGGAGCGGGGCCAGTCGTGGTCAGGGGGTTTCGCTGCTCGTCGCCGCGCATCCCTCCGGCAGCGGGACGCGGGCGCCGGCGGAGTCCGCCCTCATCCGCCTGAACTGTGCGATGAGCTCCTTGGTCTGCGGGTCCGCCTCCAGCGCCTCGTAGACCGGCTCGGCCGCCCGCTCGAGTTCCGCAACGTCTGCTTCGGATGCGAATGCGATCCTGCCGCCGTTTCCGCAGTAGACTTGGCGCTGGTGCTGTTCGGACGGGCGCGTTCCTGAGCGCGTGGCTGAGCGTCTTGGCGGCAGCCTCTCGCAGAACCTCGCGGTGTTCTTCGCTGAGGTCGCCGAACGTGTCGTCGTTCACGACGATCGCGTTCACTTTCGGGTAGAAGGTGACATTGGCGGTGAACGTGCCCGGCCGGGGCAGGTCGCGTCCCCACGCGAAGTCCGAGTCTGCTCCGTCGATCTCCCCGCCGGCGACTGCCGGCAAGAAGTCCCGGCAGCAGATGTCGACCGGTTTTGCCGCCAGCGCCTCCAGGAGCCGGTACGAGGCATTGGACAGAGGCGCGCGGATCTTCGCTCCGGCAAAGTCCTCCAGCGTGAGGAGCGGTCGCGCGAACCCGACCGGGTGGCGCAACCCTTCGGGTAGCAGCGCCAGGCCGACGACTCCTGCCTTGTCGAGACCGGCCAGCATCTCCTCCGCCGGCTCGCCCTGCACGATCTGTTCGACGAGCTCCTCGGTCGAGACGAGGAAGGGCGCCTGCAGGGCCTGCAGGCTCGTCACGCCGAGCTCGTCCCAGCCACGCGCGGGGATCAGCGCGGCCGCCAGCTTGCCGCTCTGCACCAAGCCGGCGACGTCCTGCTCCGCTCTCGGGCCAAACTCGCCCAAGAATTCCTCGGCGCCGTTCCAGATGATCTGGAGGCGGAGCGAGCCGTCGGAGAGCTGCTCGACCTGGCGGGCGAACTCCTCGACGCTGTCGGCGTACGGCGCACCCCTCCCTTCCATGGTCGCCAGCTTCAGTGTGGTGGTCGGTGCATCGCCGCCGGACTTGTCGGAGTCAGCGCTGCAAGCCACTCCCGACAGGGAGAGCGCGGCTGCGGCCAGCACGCTGGACAGAACGATCCGGGGTCTCATCGATCTCGCTCCTCAGGCTCGGTGGATGAGACCGAGTGTGAACGATTGCTGCGGCCACGCCATCGTGGCGACCACGAGAGTCGACGCCGGCGGGTCCTGGGGCTGGCCACAGTGTCGCCCGACGCCTACCCGCCGGCGCCCAGATAGGCGAGGACGGCGAGGACGCGCCGGTGCGACTCCGGGTTCGCGTCCAATCGCAGTTTCAGGAAGACCTGCTTCACGTGCGCTTCGACCGTGCGTGCGGTGACGAACAGCCGGGCTGCGATCGCCGCGTTCGAGAGTCCTTCCGCGACGAGGGCCAGGACCTCCCGCTCGCGCGGCGTCAGGTCGTCAAGGGGATCGTCACGCCGCTTGCGGCCGAGGAGGCGGGAGACGATCGTCGGATCGACGACGCTCTCTCCGTCGGTGATCCGCCGCAGCGCATCGATGAGGATCGCGATGTCGAAGACGCGCTCCTTGAGCAGGTAGCCGACCTGCTCCGGCCGTTCCTCGAGCAGCCGCAGCGCGTAGCTCGGCTCCACGTAGTGGGAGAGGAGAAGGACGCCCGTCTCGGGATGCTCTCGGCGGATCTGCTGGGCGGCGACGAGGCCTTCGTCGGTGTGCGTGGGCGGCATGCGGATGTCGACGATCGCGACGTCCGGCCGCTCGAGTCGGACCTGCCGGATCAGCGCACCTGCGTCTTCGACCTCGGCGACCACCTCGACCTTCGCCTCGCCGAGCAGGCGGACGATTCCTTCCCTGGTGAGCATGGTGTCCTCCGCGACGATTACGCGCATGGGACCTCCGCCCGGATGACGCGGCCGACTCGCTTCACCCGACCACCCAGCGCGCCGACTCGGTCGCCGAGGTGCCGCGGCACCGAGTCGGCCATGACCCCGTCGTCTTCGACCTCGACCAGGAGCTCCGACCCGTCCGGCCGCACGCGCACGAGTGCGTGAGTGGCGCGGCGCCGGGCGGCTTCGGCGACGGCCTCGTCGACGAGGAAGTAGACGGCGGTCTCGATCGGGGCCGAGTAGCGTTGTTCGGAGTGATCCGTCAGCTCGACGGGGATCGACGCTCGATCCGCGAGCCCGCGGAGCGCCGGCCCCAGTCCGGCCTCTCCGAGGATCGTCGGGTAGATGCCGTGTGCGAGCTCGCGCAGCTCCTCGAGGGCCGTGTGCGCTTCGTCGACGGCGCCCTCGAGGGTGAGCGCGAGCCCCTCGTCGCCGTCGGCCTGGGCGGCCGTCCGGGCGAGACGCAGGTCGTAGGTGAGGGCGAGCAGCCGCTGTTGCGCGCCGTCGTGCAGGTCGCGCTCGAGGCGCCGCCGAGCGGTGTCTCCTGCCTCCACGATCCGGGCGCGCGATCCCTGCAGGTCGTGGAGTTGCGCCAGCACCTCGGCCTGGAGCCGCTCGTTCTCGACCGCAAGCCGCGCCGCGGCGCCGATCTCCCGCGCAAGCTCTTCTGCGGCGAGGTCGCCACGCGAGTGACCGACCAGCGCGATCTCCCGTCCGTCACGAACGATCGGAGTGACGACGCGCCCCTGCCCCCCGGTCGGTGGCGGAACCGCTTTTCCAGCGCCGTCGATGAAGCGCCCCGACCCGTTGAGCGGGTACGCCACCTCGACATCGGGGTCGCCGAGGCTTGCCGCCAGCGAGGCGCGGAGCGATCCCGGTGCAGGCGCCTCAGCGAGATCGGCGGTGAGCCGTGCAACCGCCGAGCGGGTTCGCCAAACGACGTATGCACCCCAGCCGAGTGCGCCCGCGAGCGCCGTCGTCGCTGCTGCCCGGGCGAGGAAGAGAGCCGCGAAGGAGGTCACTGACGGGTTCTCGGCGCGGTCGAGCAGGAGCGCTCCGGCGGAGAGGGCAAGGGAGGCGGCGACGCCGAGCCCCGCGAGCAGCACAACCTGGCGAACGCCGCCCCCGCTGTGGGCGAGTCGCCAGACCACCAGCGCCCCGACGGCCATCGCCCCGGCGACCACGGCGAGCAGGTATCCCGTCTGCAGCCAGCGCACCACCTCCTGCTCAGGCCGCAGCAGAAAGACGTTGTCGGTGCAGTTGCTCCAGCAGTACCGGTCGAGGAACGGATCCCGCAGGAGAGCCTTGCCGATGCTGACGACGGCCGCCACGACATAGAGGGTTGCAACGAAGGCGCGAGCTGCACGGGAGGCGAGGCGTCCTGTCGGCGCCGCCAACACGAGATGGAGGAGCAGCGGCGCCAGAAACGGTGAGACGACCATCGCGACGCTCCGCGGAAGCGGAGCCGCCTCCTCCCACCCGACCCAGTCCGGCGCGAACCATGCTGCGCCGGCGAGCAGGGCAACGATCCCGATCGAGCCGCGGCGCCGCACGATCGTCAGCGCGAGTCCTGCAGCCAGCAGCGACAGGCCGGCAACGACGTCCGCTGCCCGCGCGAGTCCCGAGCCGCCGCCGTACGTCGTCGGCGGCTCGGCAGAGTGCGGAACGAGGAGCACCGTGGTGACTCCGGCTGCGAGAGCCAGCAGACACACGACGAGCCGCAGTACGCCGGCACCTCCCACTCCAGCGAACGCGGCTGACTTCATCGGCCGATTCTCCCACTCTCCGGGCGGGGCGTTAACCCGGCGCGAGCCGGTTCGAGCGGGATGGTGGCCTCGATCCGCGTCCCTCCACCGGGTGGGCTGTCGACGCGCAGTGTGCCGCCGAGCGCCTCGACCCTGTCTGCGAGCCCGCGCAGGCCGAAGCCACGAGCCGGATCGGCGCCGCCGACGCCGTCGTCGGCCACCTCGATCGCAAGGCGGCCGTCGGCCCGGATGATCCGGATCGCGACCCGCGAGGCGGACGCGTACTTGGCCACGTTCGCGAGCGCTTCCGAGCACAGGAAGTAGGCGGCGGCCTCCGCCTCCGACGCGACCCGTCCCGGCAAGATATCGAGCTCGACGGGCACCGGGCTGCGATCCGCAAGGCCCTTCACCGCCCCCTCCAGACCTTTCTCGACGAGCTCGCGCGGATGCAGGCCGAGGGCCAGTTCGTGGAGGTCGTCGAGGGCGCGCTCGAGCTGTCGCTCTGCTTTGCCGAAGTGATCGCTGCTCGCTGAACCGGGTGCCGGGCGGGCCGTCGCGAGCAATTCACCGAGGGCCTCGAGCCTGCGAGCTGCTCCTTCACGGAGACGGAGCTCGAGCCGGCGCCGCTCCTCGTCGCCCGCCTCGAGCAGCCGGCGCCGCGAGGCCGCGAGGTCCGCAACCTGGACACGCACCTCGGCCTGGAGGCGGGCGTTCGCGGCGGCGAGCCGTGCTGCGGCTGCTACGCCTTCGGCGAGGCCGGGATCGTCGAGAACAGCCTGGTCGTGGACGAGCACGACGAGCGGCTGGCCGTCACGCTCGATCGAGGTGACGGCACGCGGAGAACCGGGTTCGGGCAGCTCGACCTGCTCGCCCGCACCGTCCACGTACGCACCGGTTTCGGCCAGCCAGTAGCCGACCCGTAGCGTCGGGTCGCCGAGCGCGCGAGCAAGCGCGTCTCGCAGCGTGCCCGACGAGACGTCGCCGAGCTCGACCACCAGGTCCGTCACGGCCGCGCGCTCCCACGGCGCTCGCAGCAGCCCGATGAGCAAGCCGACCGCGACGGCGACGAGCGTCGCCTCGTACGCGAGGAGGAGGCCCTCGTTCGCCTCTGCATCGGGGAGCGCGAGTCTGCCGGCGGCAACGCCGGCAAGGCCGAGTCCGAGCGCCGAGGCCGCCTGGAGCGCTTGCAATCGAGCCCGCCGCTCCCTCCCTACCGTCTGGAGATAGTCGCGCGCGGCAGCACCGACGACCAGACAGGCAAGGACGATGCTCGCGATCTCGCTGCGCCCGAGCGGAGCGACAAGCGCCGTCACATAGGCGGCTAGCACCGCCGCACGGCTGAGACGCGAGCGAAGCCTGCCGCTCGGGAACGCGAGGACGCAGTGGACGAGCGGGCCGCGATGGAGAAAGACCAACGGCTCGGCGAAACTCCCCGCGAACCAGGCGAAACCCGTCGCCGCCAACAACGGACCCGTGCGGCTCTCCTGACGCCGTGACCACGCGACGAGGCCGCATCCGAGGAAGGTCCAGCCGACTACGAGATCGGGAAGCCAGTGCCGGATCTCTTCCAGCTCGTACGCGTTCCACTCGGCGGCGACTCCGAGCACCACGGCGGCGGGCCAGAGCAGCGTGAAGCGGCGCACTAACCGAGCAGAGCAGCCAGGGCTTCACCGGACAGCATGCGCTTGGCGAGGAAGCCCTGCGCCGCGGCGGTGTCCAGGCGCGGCCCGTACGCGGCCGCCTCCCGGCTCGAGATGAGGATGACCGTCGCGCCGCTGCGCCGGGCGGCCAATCGCTTGGCGATTGCGAAACCGTCCTCACCCGGCAGCTGAACGTCGAGCAGGACGACGTCCGGCCTCAGCCGCTCCACCTCCGCGAGCGCCTGCTCACCACCGGCGGCTTCGCCCACGACGTCGAACCCCTCCGCCTCGAGCAGGGCGCGGGCCGACTGCCGGAAGTCCGCGTGGTCGTCAACGATCAGAACCGTCGGGCGCACGTGTCTTCATGTTCGCAGGCGATCGCGCACACGGCATCGTGGCCAGCCGCAAGGTGCCTGGCGCGGAGACCCGTGCAGGCACCAACCCCGATCTGTTGCCCGCCCCGTTTCGACGCCACCGCCTTCGTCCTAGCGTCGGATGCATCCGAATGTCCGAAGAACGGGAGGAACCATGAAGGGCAAGCGCACGAATGTCCTCGCCCTCACGCTGTTCGTCGTCGCGGCGGTCATGGCCGCTGCGCTGGGAACAGCCTCTGCGATCGCGTCACCACAGCAGACAGCAACGTTCGCAGTCGTAGGGGAATTCGATGCACCCGGCGAGTTCACGTCCGACGGAAGCGTTGTCTGCGCGGGCGGTTCGACGTCGGACGAGTTCTTCCCGAGCGGGTTTCAGAGCGGCCGCGGGATCGTCCTCCACGACCTGAAGACGATCAGCTGTGACGATGGGAGCGGGACCTTCACGCTGCTGATCCAGGGCCGCACCGGCTTCAACGTCGGAGACGGCACGTCCGGTCAATGGGTTGTGCTGAGCGGAACAGGCGACTACGTCAACCTCCATGGGCGCGGGACTTTCGCCGGCGCCTACACGCCAATCGGAGCGGCGGAGCCCACCGGCATCAGCGAGCTTTACATCGGTTGGCTCGCGCTTCGCTGAGCGCGCCGATCCGGTAGGCGGCGACGCGTGTCGCCGCCTACGCGGCCCGGGACACATTCAGGCGTTCAAAGCGAAGGAGGAACCATGAAGACCAGACGCAACGGAAGCATTGTTACTCTCGCCCTCTCGATCGCGGCGCTGGCGGCCGGCGCGGTCACTGCTGGTGGTGCTACCACGCCGGCAGCGTCGACGGCGGTGCCGGGCTATCCGAGCTCGATCGCTGTCATCGGCCACTCCGACGCCACGGGAGTAGGGGTGGCCGGGCCTCGCTCGAATTGGGCTCACAGCGCGTGGGTGACCGGGGACTTCGCTGCGGTGCAGAGCCTCTACTCGCGCATCCTGGCACGCAATCCGGGGATTCGAGGGAACAAGTTCAATCTCGCGATCAGAGGGGCGGACGTCGCCTCCATGCTGCTGCAGGCGAAGAAGGCGGTGGGGCTGAAGCCGGCCCCGGAGCTGATCGTCGTCCAGGGCATCTCCAACGACCTGGGCTGCGACCTGTACAGCCACAAGCCGTTCGGGGTGGCGTTCGCCCGCATGCTCGACGTGCTTGCGACCGGGCTACCGGACGCCCGCATCTTCGTCGTCAGCCAGTTCGGCAGCGTCGGCACCTACGCCAGGGCGCTGACCGTGAAGCAGCGGCTGAGGCTGCCCGTCTTTACGGGCCGTGCGACTTCATCGACGGTGCCGGAGCCATCTGCCCGAGCGGGCTCGCGTATCTGGAGGCCGATGATCCACCGCTACGAGGCGGCCGTCGCCACCGCGTGCAAGGCAGTGACCAACTGCCGCTACGACGGCGGCGCCTTCGGGCGGGTCGTCGACCAGCGTGAGTGCATCTCGACCGACCTCGTCCACCTCTCCCTCAAGGGAACGCCAAAGCCGCTGCGGTCGCCTGGGCGGCACTGAAGCGCGTCGGATTCATCCCCAGTACCGGCTAGCCCGGACACTTGCCCCTACGAGACAGAAAGGAAGGAACGATGATCGCAGACGCATCACGAGCACGCTCGCGCTCGGATTGCCGACCGGTTTCAAAACCTCCAGGCGGCGAGGGCGCGACGGTCGGGAAGGTAGCTGCAGTATGTGCCGGTGCGGACAGAAAGGTTGAGATGCTCGCCGAGCTCGGGATGGTGCTCACCGATCCGGGTCATCGCGTAGCGGATCGCGCGGGTCACGCCGACTCGGGCACGCTCGGATGCCGACGCGGCTCGTCGATCGCGACCGCCTAGGCCGACAGCGCGCGACAGCTCTCGAACGAGGAAGTCGCGTTCGGCGTCGGCTTGCGACTCCCGCTCGGATCTCCAAGGGCGCGCGCCTGCTCGATGTCGTCCTCGATCTCCGCGAGGCGTCGGCGGTACGCAGTCTTCGCGCGTGCGTCGAGCAGCTCGCCGGCATCGCCGAGTGCCATGTGCTCATCCGACCGCGCTACCCCGACGCTCTCCGCAGCGACGAGGTCGAGCGCGTGGAACTCCCGACCGGGGTGGGCAAGGAGCCGTGCCAGGTAATGCATCCCCTTGAGGTCTCTCACTCTCACGGTGCGCCCTTCGAACTCCAGCGACCAGTAATCGCCCTCGCGACGAAAGACATTGAGCTCCGGGGTAGGCGGCTCGTCTGTTCCCGCCCCTCGGGCAACGTGCGCCGCTGTGTCCGTCCGCGGTGCGGCTTCGATTCCGTCGAGCACCGTGCGCGCGGCTCGTCGCTCGAGGTCGGCCTGCAACTCGCTGCCGCCGGCCCGGAGGGCTTCGGCGAGGCCCAGACGTGCGAGCGCAGCCTCATAGGGCGCTCCGACGTCGTTCCAGAGGCTCGCTGCCTCGGAGAAGAGCCGTTCCCCGTCCACTGCATCGCCCTCGGCGAGCCGCACCCGTCCTCGCGCAAGGGTGGCGCCGGCGACCAGCGCCTTGCTGTGGAAGCGGGCGGCAACGAGCTGCAGCTCCTCGGCGGCTGAGCGGGCACGGTCAAGGTTACCGGCGGCGATCTCGATCTCGACCTGCGCCTCGAGCAGCGGCGCCCGCTGCAACTCGTTGTCCGGTGGCAGCTCCTTCGAAGGCACTCGACGAGGGCGCTCGACAGCGTTTCGTATCGAGGCCACTGCCGAAGCGATGTCTCCTTGGGCGAGATGGACCAGCGCAAGACCGGGCTGCGGGTCCCACCCGACTTGGTGAGCGGCCAGCAGTGCCTGCTCTGCGCCATCGATGTCTCCTTTTCGAAGCCGGATCCGTCCGAGCTCGGTGAGGGGCCAGCCCAGCTCGCGTCGCAGGTACGGGCGTAGTTCCTCGCACGCTGCGAGCGCTTCTCGCTCTGCCTCGTCGCACGACCCGCGCAGTCTGAGGATCTCCGCGCGATGAACCCTGCAGCGTCCGTGCAGGCTCCCGATGGCGTTCGTCTTGCACCACTGCTCCATCGTCTCGGTCCATTCCTCGGCTGCGTCGTACTGTGCGAGTCCCTGCAGAGCGCACACGAGCTCGCAGTAGACGAGGCCTGTCGAGAGCGGGTCGAGGTCATCCGAGATCATCGCGACCCCCACCTCGTCGAGCAGGGCGAGACCGTCCTGAACGTCACCGCCCAGAATGAGGAGCCGGGCCTCGGCGACCCGTCCGATGGCGCACGCCGCCGGATCGCATCTCGAACCCACCTCGATTGCGCGCCCGGCCCACTCTCGCGCGCCAGGGAAGTCGCCCGTCAACATTCGCTCGTACGCCCGGACCACCGCTAACCACGCGTGAGCCGACGTCTCACCATGATCCTTCAGTAGTCGGTCGGCTCTGGCCAACCAGCCGCGCACCGGTGCCATCAGGGCGGTATCGAGAAGCAGGTGCATCGCGACGCGAACTGCCGCGCCCCCCGCTGCGACCTGGTCGCCGGCCCGCAGGCACCCTGCATGGGCGCGTTCCCACGCGTCGATGGTCACGTCGAGGTGACCCGCGGCGTAGGCGACCTCGGCGAGAACTGGTAGCTCGGCGGCACTCATGAGACCGTCGGCGTCTGCCTGCATGAGCAGGTCGAACGCAGCCTCCCAATCCCCACGGGAAGCAGCGTCACGCCCGTGCTGGACAACGATGTCGTGCACGCGCTCGCTCACCCCTCGCCGACGGCTACTGATCGATCCCGGCACTGATCCGCCCGCCACCCGTAACCGGGAGCGTTACCGCCGTAACGGTGTTGCTCACGCATCTGGTTTGAGGACCCCGATCCCGGCCGGCAGAGGAGGACGCATGGACAGCGTAGAGGTCAACGGCGCAGAACTGGAATACGAGGTGCACGGAGCAGGCGAACCCGTGTTGCTGATCGACATGCTCATCGCCGACTGCTTCGTACCGCTCCTAACTCAACCGGTGCTGGCGGACCGGTACCAGCTGATCCGGTACCACAAGCGCGGTTGGGTCGGCAGCACGCACACGCCACCGCCGGTGAGCATTGGCGATCACGCCGCCGACGCTGCTGCGTTGCTCGACAACCTGGGTGTACGGCGCGCTCACATCGCGGGGCACTCCACCGGCGCGTCGATCGCAGCTCAACTGGCCCTCGACGACCCCGAGAAGGTTCACACGCTCATCCTGCTGGAGCCGACGCTGGTGTCGTTGCCTCTCGGCGGTCCATTCTTGAGGGCCGTCGGCCCGGTGTTCGAGGCATACCGAAGCGGCGACCACTCGGGCGCGTTTGCGATGTTCGTGTCCGTCGCGAGCGGCCTCGACTGGGAGGAGTGTCGAGCGTTGCTCGAGGAGCGAATCCCGGGTGTGGTCATGCAGTCGATCAAGGATGCCGACACCTTCTTCGGCGTCGAACTGCCCGCCCTCACCGAGTGGGCGTTCGGGCCCGAGCTGGCGGCCGCTATCCACCAGCCAGTCCTGTCCGTGCTGGGCGCCGAGACCCAGCCTCTATGGGTCGAGATCGCCGAGTTCCTCCGCTCCTCGCTCCCGCACGTCGAGGAACGCACGATCGAAGGGGTCGGCCATCTCCTGCAGATCCAACGTCCCGAGCCGGTCGCTGAGGCGATGGCGGCGTTCGTGAGACGAAACCCGATGGCCGGGGACGAGCGCCGACGACTCAAACACGATGACCCGGCACATCGACTCATCGCCCCGCAGGCCTGAGCCCGCGGCGAGTCAACCCAACCCCAGCAGAAGGCAATACCACTCATCAACGTCAAGCTCATCGAGGACGTCTTCACGCCCGACCAGAAGCGCGAGATCGTCGAGCGCCTCACCGACGCGATGGTCTCGATCGAAGGCGAGAACAGCGCTCAGTGACCTGGGTCGTCGTCGAGGAGGTCGCAACTGCGCTTGGGGCATGGGCGGCAGTCGTTGAGCTCCGACGGCGTCAAGGCACTCGCGGCCGGCGTGCCCGCCTAGTGGCCGTCTCCGGCAAGCAGGCGAGCCAACGCTGCTGATGGTGCTGCACCGGTGATGCACGCCCCTCCGGGATCGAAATAGAAAAGCCCTGCATGTGCAGGGCTTTTCCGTAGCAGGCCTGTAAGCCGGATTCTTCGTCCCAGGCCTCGTCGAATCGCCAGATTTGGCTTAGCCATGCCGGTTCGCGGCGGTCCGCGATTCCGTCGGGAGCCGCCAAATGCCGCCCCGGCGATGCCCCGGTGATGCACAGCCGCTGTTGCCGTTGCCAGCAACGCCAACGGATGAGTGGCGCGCATCTTCCGACCAGACCCAGCCGTACTCCTTCCGGTCGTTGCAGCATCGTCAGACAGTGGTGGATCGGCAGTGGTGACGCCGATCCATCCGGGCACACTTCTACATTCCGTGACTAGTGAGCCTTCGAGCGCCGTCCTACTTCATCGGGCGAAGTGGCCGCAGCCGATCACAGTTCTCAGCCGCGGAGCGGTAGGGCGATCGAGATCACTGTGCCCGCACCGGGCTCGCTCTCGAGTGTGAGGTGGCCGCCGAGGGCTTCGATCCGGTCGACTGCGCCGATGAGTCCTGACCCGTCGCTCGGCGGTTTCTCCGATGCCGTCGTCGGAAATCGTCGCGCGCAGGCCGGGGTTCGCGGGGGTCGTGTTTGCCGCCGATCGTGATCGAGACCTCGTTTGCCTCGGAGTGCCTGATCGCGTTCGTCAGTGCTTCGGCGACGACGTAGTAGAGGGCGGTCTCGATCGGGGCTGGTGTCGCTTGGCGAGATCGACGAACAGGTGGACCGGGATGGGAGATGGCCGTGCGAGGGCCTTGAGTGTGCGGCCGAGGCCGCCGCGGGATAGCAGGGCTGGGTGGAGGCCGCGTGACACCTCCCGGACATCCTCGAGGGCAGCCTCGAGATCGTGCCCGACCCGTTCGAGCGCCGCGTGCTGATCTCGCTGGTTGGCGGGGATCGTGGCCTTGACGCGCTGGAGATCGAGGCCCAGCGCGATGAGGCGCTGCTGCGTTCCGTCGTGCAAGTTGCGCTCGATTCGGCGCGGCCTCGTCGCCCGCGGCGACGATGCGGGCGCGGGAGGCGAGGAGCTCCGCGCGGTTGGCGCTGTTCGAGATGGCCGTGCCGACGAGCTCCGCGAAGCGGCCTGCGCGTTGCTCGGCGTCGGGGGTGAACGGATCGGCAGTGTCCGATGCCAGGATCAGCGCTCCCCAGATCGCGCCGTCGACGATGACCGGCGCTCTGACAGTGGACCGGATACCGAGCTCGCGCATCCGTTGGGCGAGCGTTCCGGGGACTCCCTCGAAACTGTCGATGCGGGCGGGCTGTCCCGTCCGGTAGATGCGCGCGCTGACGGAGTGTCCGTCGAGAGGCACTCGTTCGCCCTCGGGAATCGGTTGAACGCGCAGGCTCCAAGCTGAGACCGCTTTGAACATCCCGTCGGGCGTGAAGCGTGCGAGGGCGGCGTTGCTGGCGCCGAGGAGCTGCGCTATCTCCTCGCAGACCGAGGCCACGACGGTACGCGACTCCGCGCCTTCGGCGGCGAGCGTGGCCACGCGGCGGAGCGCGGCTTGCTCTGCAGCAAGCTCCTCCAGCGCCTGCCGTGCCGCGGTGGTGGATATTGCCGTTGCGACCAGCTCCGAGAAGCCCGCCAGGCGGAACTCGGTGTCGGGCGGCAGGGGCTCCGGTGTTTCCGAGGAGAGAATCAGCGCCCCCCAGAGCTTGCCGTCGACGATCACGGGGGCGCCTACTGCGGAGCGGACACCTATTGCCCGGAGCTGCGGCGAGGACTCCGGGTGCGTTGTTGTAGCTGTCGAGGCGGGCGGGCTCGCCGGCGTTCCTGATTAGCGCGTTGACGGACAGCCCGTCCAGTGGGAGTCGTGTGACCGAGGGGATGAGCGGTTGGTTGCTGTTGAAGGCAGCGACGGACTCGTTCATCCCGTCGGGGAGGAAGTGCGCAAGCGCGGCTATCTGGGCACCGAAGAGATGTCCCGCCTCCGTACATCCGCTCAAAAACCGCCTGCGGGTCCGCTCCCTCGGTGGCAAGCGTGGCCACGCGGCGAAGCGCCGGCTCGCGGCGATCTGGCGCAGGTCGTCACGCGCCTCGGCGTTCGAGATCGCAATGGCGATCAGCTCTGTGAAGTTGTGCAGCTGGACTTGTGTCGGCGGGAAGTGGTTCGCGCGGCGGCGCCGACGTTGATTACTCCCCAGACAGCTCCGTCGACGACGATCGGCGCACCGACCGATGAGCGGCCGACGCTGGCCCGGATGCGACTGGCGACCGTGCCGGGCAGTTCCGCGTAGTCGTCGATCTGTGCGGGCTTACCGGTGGCGAATACCGGGCTGAGACTGCGGGGCCGTCGAGTGGCCAGACGGAGCCGACGGGGAAGACATCGAGGCCCGGGTCCTTAAGAGCGGACGCGACGACGGTGAAGGATGGTCCGGGGCCGTAGCGGCAGATGAGCACCGCGTCGGGGTCGAGGATCTGCGCGACCTCGGACGCGACCGCGTCGAAGAGCTCCGTCGTGGTTGCGCCTGCGGCAACGAGCGTCGCCACCCGCCGGAGTGCCGCCTGCTCTTCGAGCAGAGCGTGTGGGCGTTCGGCGCCATGATCGACGTGCGACGTGATCTCACGCCCAATTACGTCACCAACAGCGTTCCCTGTCCAGCGATCGGCTTTCGTTCCTGCGGGCGTAGGATCGGCGTCATGCCGGGGCGCCGAGTGGTGGTGGCGGACGACGATGTCCTGCTGCGGGAGGGGATCGCCAGTCTCCTGCAGAGGGCGGGCTACAGCGTGGTCGGCCAGGTGGGCGATCCCGAGACGCTGTTGGAATCAGTGCGCGAGCTTCTGCTCGATCTCGCGGTCATCGACATTCGGATGCCTCCGAGCCACACCTGGGAGGGGCTCGACGCCGCTCGCGCGATCCGGGCCGAGCTCCCGCAGGTCGGGATCCTCGTTCTGTCCGCGCACGCCGAGATCGAGACTGCGATCGACCTGGTCGGGAGCGGCGAGCGCATCGGCTACCTCCTCAAGAGCAGGATCGTGAAGGTGGAGGACGTCGTCGACGCGCTGGAGCGAATCGCCGCCGGCGGCACGGTTGTCGATCCCGCGCTCGTGCAAGAGCTAGTGGAGCAGCGTTGTCGCAACGATCCACTCGGCGCGCTCACCGCACGCGAGCGGGAGGTGCTCGCGCTGATGGCGGAGGGTCGCTCCAACCACGGCATCGCAACGCGGCTCGTCGTCACCGAGGGCGCCGTCGAAAAGCACGTACGCAACATCCTCGCCAAGTTCGACCTGCCGGTCGGCGACGACGGCCACCGGCGTGTGCTCGCCGTCCTGACCTTCCTCGAAGCCCGCTAACCAGCGAGAGAGCGGATCGCCGCTGCGGCCAGGGCGCGCTTGTGCAGGAAACCCGCGCGCCGCTGCCCGCGATCAGCCCGTCAAGATCGTCGAGCTCGTGCGCGGAGATCAGCACCACCCGTACACGCGGGGAAAGAGCGCCCAGCTCCTGCGCGACCGCGAGCCCGTCTTCGTCGCCGAGCTCGACGTCGACCAGGAACATGTCGGCTTCGTTCCTTCGCGCGAGCTGTAGCGCGTCGGCCCGGCAGGACGCGCACCCGACGATCGTCATCCCCTGTGATTCGAGTAGGAGTGACGCGGACTCGAGGATCCGTGCTGTCATCGACGATCAGGCAGCGCATAGCCAGCTAGCTTCGTCGCCGGCCGTCGCGCGCGCAATGCAGCCAGCACCAGGATGAACACGCCCGCCAGCAGGACATCGAGTTGCCAGTTGGCCCCAGCGACAGAGGACGAGCTGCCGGAGATAGTCGAGTCGTCTCGTCGGGCGCCGTTGAGGCGAGGAACAGGAGGAGCGGCGATGACGAAGACCCCGGACACGATCGTCTTCATCCACGGGCTCTGGATGACCCCGCGGAGCTGGGAGCAGTGGGCTCCGCACTACGAGAGCCGCGGCTACAGGGTGCTGGCGCCGGCCTGGCCCGGACTCGAGGTCGAGGTCGAGGCGTTGACCCGCGATCCGTCACCGCTGACCAAGCTCGACGTCGGACGGTCGTCGACCACTACGCTCGGATCATCTCTGAGCTCGAGAGCCCGCCGATCATCGTCGGACACTCGCTCGGAGGCACGATGATGCAGCTTCTACTCGACCGCGGCCTCGGTGCGGCCGGCGTCGGCGTCGCCTCCGCTGCGGTGAAGGGCGTGGTGACTGCCGCTCTGACGCTGCGCGCGAGCCGTCCGGTGCTCGGCAACCCGTTCAACCGAGGCAAGGCGACTCCGCTGAGCGCGAAGCAGTTCCACTACGCGTTCGGAAACACACTCTCGCGCGAAGCCTCAGATGCCCTCGACAGCGGCTATCACGTCCCCGCGGCGAACAGGGTGCTGTTCGAGGTCGCATTCGCGAACCTCAGCCGGAAGACGCCCGTGCAGGTCGACTTCGGCCGCGACCGCCGGGCGCCGATGCTGCTGATCGCGTTCGGCGAAGACCATGTCGTCCCGCCGAAGCCGATCCGGCACAACGCCGAGAAATACGCCAAGTCGAAGGCGACGACTGCCTTCAAGGAGTTCGCGGGACGGCCGCACTTCCCCGCCGCGCCCGGCTGGGAAGAAGTCGCCGACTACGCCCTCACGTGGGCGACGACGAACGCGGCAGCATCGGCATGCCCGGCACTGCACACGGCGGCTCCCCGAGAGCGCTGAGAGTGTCGCTGCCGGATCGAGCCACGAAGTCGCTCGCCTACGTGATCGGCCCCCTCGCGCTCGTCGTGGTGGCGGCGCCGATCTGCGCTGGGCAGTCCTTGCCTACGAGCTCCATCAGAGCGCCACACGGAATGGAGGAGTGATGTCAAGGCGACGGAGTTCTTGCGCGCCCGTCACGTACTGCTCGTCGTTGTGGCCGCGGCTTCGTCCAACGCTGCTGGACTGCATCGACGCAGGCAGCGGACTCAAGTACCACAGTCCCAAGCCGACCGTTGTGCTCGTCCACGGCGCCTGCGCCGACGCGTCGGGGTGGAGGGACGTGGGCGAGCGCCTGGAGAAGAAGGGCTACCGCGTGCTCGCGCCGGCGAACCCGCTCGGCTGGCTCGCAGGCGACAGCGCCTACCTCGAGAGCGTCCTCGCGCAAGAGCAGGACCGTTCGTCCTCGTCGGCCACTCTATGGCGGCGCCGTGATCACGAATGCGGCAGCGGGCAACGAGAACGTGGAGGTACTCGTCTACGTGAACGGCTTCGCACCAGACGTCGGCTGAAGACATCCTGGACTTGGGCGGTGCTGGCAGCGGATGCTGAGTGCGATCGAGCTCAAGGGCTTCCTGCTCTTTGGTCAACGGACGCCGACATCTACAGAGGCCGCGACGTCTTCCGCGAGGTCTTCGGAGAAGACGTGTCTACGAAGGACGCCGCCGCGATGGCGGTCGCGCAACGCCCCATCGCGTTCGCAGCGGCGGCCGGTCCGACGACCGCAGCCGCCTGGAAGACGATCCCATCCTGGTACTTGCTCGGTCGGCAGGACAAGGCGATCACACCCGAGGCGCAGCGGTTCATGGCGAAGCGAGCGGGAGCGACGATCGAGGAGATCGAGAGCTCGCATGCGTCGCCGTGTCGCATCCGGAGCCGTCGTTGAGCTCGTCGAGGCGGCAGCGGCCGGATCAACCTCCGCCTCTACGCGCTGAGCCTGAGCGTCTTCGCGATCGGCGTGGCCGAGTTCGTGCTCGTCGGGCTGCTCCCAGCGTCGCCGAAGACGTCGGTGTGTCCGTTGGCAACGCCGGCCTGCTGGTGACGACGTACGCGCTCGCCATCGCCATTGGCTCTCCGCTCATCGTCGCGTGGGTAGGCCGCTTCGACGCTCGCTCGGCGCTGATCGGGCTGATGGGCATGTTCACGTTGGGGAACCTGCTCGTGGCGGTTGCGCCCAGCTTCGGTGGACTGATCGTGGGCCGCGTCGTTTCCGGCGCGGCCCACGGTGCAGTCGTGGCGATCGGCGCTTCCGTCGCAGCGTCGCTCGTGGCGAAGGAACGCGAAGGACGCGCGGTCGCGAGGGTGCTGCTGGGGCTCACGGCGGCAATGGTGCTGGGCGTCCGATCGGGAACGCGCTCGGTTCCGCGTTCGGCTGGCGGGGCACCTTCGGTGCCCTCACCGGGCTGGGCCTGGTCGCCACGGTTGCGCTCGCAGCGTTGCCCTCGTCGCCGGCGACAGGCCACGCGCTGCCGCTGAAGACGCAGCTCTCCGCGCTCCGCCACAGATCGCTCCTGCTCAGCTACGCGGTCACCGCCCTCGCTTCGGCTCGAGCTTCGCCGTCTTTCCGTACCTCGAGCCGCTGCTCCACGACTACGCCGGGTTCGACGCGACCGGAATCACGTGGCTGCTGGCACTCTTCGGCGCTGCGACTGTGGCTGGCAATCTTGTCGGCGGCCGCCTTGCGGACGGGATTGGAACGCTTCGCCGACCGCGGTCGCGCTCGTTGGTGTTGCTGTTGCGCTCGCCTCGCTCACGGTCACCGCGAGCAACTCGGTCGCGGTCGTCGTGAACCTTGTTATCTGGGGCTTCCTGGCGTTCATGATCGCGCCGGCCGTCCAGACCGCGGTCATGCGCACCGCCGAGGACTATGACACCGAGCTCGTCAAGGTGGCCGGCGGCCTCAACGTCTCGGCCTTCAACGTCGGGATCGCAGCCGCGTCATTCGCCGGCGGGCAGGTACTCGAGTCGGCGGACGTCCTGCGCCCCCGTGGCTCGGTGTGGCGCTGGCGCTCGCCGCCATGGTTCCCCTCGCGATGCTCGCGTCGGAACGCTGCGGCAGGGCGAGGCGGTTGTGCCTCTGCCCGCCGAGCGATGACTTGCACTCAGCGTCGACCTCGCGGCGGTGATCCTCGGGTCCAGCGTCGATGCGCTCGACGACTCGGCCCGTCACGCGGCGCCGCACGACCCGCGACGAGCTCGGAGGCGGCCTCCAAACGCAGCAGTGGATCTCGAACGCACACCCCTCACCTGGGTGCTTTGATCTGACCGGCGGATCACTCGGGGACATCTTCGGCCGCCGCCGCATCTTTGCGATCGGCGTCGGCGGCTTCGGCCTCGCTTCCCTGGTCTGCGCTCTGGCTCCATCGAGCGAGGTGTCGATCCTCGGTCGCGCGCTGCAGGGAGCTGCCGTGCCACTCGCACCGAGCTCGCTCGCGGTCATTGCTGCAGCGTTTCCGAGCGAGAACGAGCAGCCGCTGTCGGCTCCTGGACGGCGTGGGGCGGGATCGCGCTGCCATCGGCCCGCTGGTGGGCGGTCTCGTCGTCGACCGGCTCTCGTGGCGCTGGATCTTCGCGCTGAACCTCCCGACGACGCTGCTCACCCTTGCCCTGCTCCGTGCCGTCGAGGCGGACGTCGCCTGTCGGGCGGCGCGTCGACCTGGTCGGCGGGACTGGGCGCGCTCGGGCTGGCGGGAATCGTCATCGGCCTGACCGAACAGCCGCGGCACGGCTGGAGCAGCGCGTTCGTGCTCGCCTCGCTGACAGCGGTGGTCTCGCCTCGCGGCGTTCGTCCACGACCAGCGTCACGCACACCAGCCGATGCTGCCGCTGGAGCTGTTCCGACGCCGCAACTTCACAATCGCCAACCTGCAGACGCTGTCGGTTGCGCCGGTCTCGCTGTTCTCTTCTTCTTCCTGTCGATCTTCCTCCAGCAGTCGGCGGGCTGGTCGGCAGTGCGCGCGGGGCTGATCATGGTCCCGGTCAGCATCACGATGTTCATCCTCTCGCGCCGGGTTGGGCGGCTTGCAGACCGATACGGCCCACGGATCTTCCTCACCAGCGGACCTCTCCTCGCCGCGACTGCAGTTGCTCTGCCGCTACGAGTCGACCTTCCGGCTCCACCGTCGTCGACCTGCTCCCAGCGCTGATCGTCTTTACTCGGGCTCGCCGCCACTGTTGCGCCGCTGACGGCGACGGTGGTCGCCGAGGCTGACCAGGACGACACGGGCATCGCGTCAGCGATCAACAACGCGATCGCCCGTACTGCCGGGCTGGTCGGGATCTCGTTATCGGCGTGCTCGTCGTGTCAAGGTGGCCCGGAGGAGCCTTCGCCCGAACGCCACCTCTGTCGACGCCCTGCACCTCGCCTTGCGGCCTGTGCGGTGCTGCTCGCCAGCGCTGGCGTTCGAGTGGCGGTCCTGATCATTGCCGAGCGGTCTTCAGCAGAGCAGTGCCCTGCGGCTAATTTGTGGGCGCTCCTCAGCCCGCGGTCCTCACGACCTCTCGTCACGCATAAGCAAGCGCCTTTCTGAGCTGCCTGAGACAGGCGCGGCCGGCCGCAGCTTCTGTTAACCAAGCAGCTCGGGCCAACGCGCCCCTCCTTTCAGACCCCTTCCCCGAGCTCCACGCCGAGGCGCGTGATGCCCAGGTGATGCCCGCTCCAACAGAAACCCCTGCATTTGCAGGGTTTTCCTTAGCAGGCCTGTAAGCCGGATTCTTCATCCCAGGCCTCGTCGCATCGCCAGATTTGGCTTAACCATGCCGATCGCGTCGGCCCCGCGATTCCGTCGGGAGCCGCCAAGTGACGTCCCGGTGATGCCCGGGTGATGCACAGCCGCTGTTGCCGTTGCCAGCAACGCTCACCGACCGACGGTTGATCCCCTGGCCCTTAGGGATGGCCATGAGTCCCGCCTCCCTTTCGCGTCGTTCGGAGGAGCTTCGCGTGCGGGACGGCCCGTCGCGTCCGTCGGACACCTGGTCGAGTCACTGGTGGCGCCTCGAAGGTCTCCCTCGGACCTGATGCGCCCCGCGTGTCAATCGGATCCGGGGCAGACCAGGGAGCAGACCAGTGCCTTGCCCTGGTGCGACGTTCCACCAAGCCGATCAGGCTGCGTGGTCACCAATCGATGCCCATCAGGGCTCAGGAATAAGAAGGGCGTACATGAGCACCATCGTCGACAGGGCGACCGAGATTCGGCCGTTCCGGATCGAGGTTTCAGAGGAGCAGATCGCGGACTTGCGCCGCCGCATCGAGGCGACGCGCTTTCCAAGCAAGGAGCTCGTCGAGGATCGGTCACAGGGCGTGCAGCCGGCGACGATTCAGGAGCTCGCACGCTACTGGAGGACCGAGTACGACTTCAGCAGGACCGAGACGAGGCTGAACGCGCTCCCGCCGTTCCCGCGCAGCTGGGTCGAGGCGGTCTACCCGGGCCTGGCGTACTTCAACGAGGTCGACAGGGGCGGTGACTTTGCCGCTTGGGAGGAGCCGGAGCGCTTCTCCACCGAGGTGCGAGCTGCATTCCGCTCACTGCGCTAGATGACCATGTTCGACCGCCCGCAGATGCCCCCGTTTGGTGGGGCGACCGAGTGGCTCGACTCCGAGCCACTCGGTCCCGCCGAGTTGCGCGGCCGCGTCGTCCTCGTGAACTTCTGGACGTGGACATGCATCAACTGGCTGCGTCAGGAGCCGTACGTGCGCGCGTGGTCGCGGGCCTACCGAGACGACGGGCTGACCGTCGTCGGTGTCCACACGCCGGAGTTTTCGTTCGAGCACCAGATCGCGGGCGTCCGGCAAGCGATCGAGCGGCGCGAGATCGACTATCCGGTGGTCGTCGACAACGACTATGCAATCTGGACGGCCTTCGACAACCACTACTGGCCCGCGCTCTACTTCGTGGATGCGGAAGGCGTCATCCGCCACCATCAGTTCGGCGAAGGGCGCTACGAGGAGTGCGAACGCGTCATCCAGGAGCTGCTCGGAGTCGAGCGCGAGCTCGTCTCCGTTGAAGGCGTCGGTGTGGAGGCGGAGGCTGATTGGGAGCACCTGCGGACGCCCGAGACGTATCTCGGCTACGGCCGCGGGAGCGGGCTCGCGTCGGCGAACGGCCAGGCGTTCGATGAACCGCGGCTGTACGAGTTGCCCGATCGGCTGCGTTCCAACGGGTGGGCCCTCGCCGGCGAGTGGACGATCGCGCGCGAGAAGATCGTGCTCGAACAGACGGACGGGAGCATCGCCTGCCGCTTCGACGCACGCGACGCTCACCTCGTGCTGTCCACCGAGAGGCGCGAGCCAATCCCGTTCCGCGTGCTCCTCGACGGCGAGGCACCGGGTCGCTCGCATGGCGTCGACGTCGACGAGGCGGGGAACGGCGTCCTTCGGGAGAGCCGCATGTACCAACTAGTCCGCCAGCAAGGCACGGTCCGCGAGCGGACGCTCGAGATCGCCTTCCGCGAACCAGGCGCCGAGGCGTACGCGTTTACCTTCGGGTAGCCGGAGATGTCGACGCCAGTGGCACCAGCGCCGCGGTTGCTTGGCGGCGTGGCTCCCTTCTGGGAGACTTGTTGCGGAGGCACGAGACGCGCGACCTATCGACCACCCAGCGCGGTCAACGCGGGGCGGCGGCGCGGCCGCCCAGCTCCGGTCTGCGTTTGCTCGTGGGCAGAGATGCCGAGCTCGAGACGCTCGGCGAGCTGCTGGCGGCCGTCGGGGACGGTGGAAGCGCGGCGCTTGTCGTACGAGGCGAGCCAGGCGTCGGCAAGTCTGCGCTGCTCGAGCAGCTGATCGCCTCGGCGTCCGGGTTCCGGATCGTCCGCGCAGAGGGCGTCGAGGGCGAGGTCGACCTCCCCTACGCGGGACTTCAGCAGTTGTGCAGGTCGATGACGAACACGATCAGCGCATTGCCGCAACCGCAGTCCGATGCGTTGGGCGTCGCGTTCGGCCTCTCGTCCGGCAACGCTCCCGACCGATACATGGTCGGACTCGCGACCCTTGGGCTCATGTCCGAGGTCGCCGCGGCGCAGCCTGTCCTATGCGTCGTCGACGACGCGCAGTGGCTCGATCCGGAGACAACGCGTGCGTTGGCGTTTGTCGCACGCCGTCTCGGGGCCGACTCTGTCGGGCTCGTCTTTGCGAGCCGGAGCATCGTCGAGGAGTTCGACGGCGTCCCGGAGCTGCAGCTCGGTGGGCTGAGCTTGTCCGACTCGCGCGCCCTGCTCGACTCGGTGCTCGTCGGGCACGTCGACGGCACCGTCCGTGAGCGCTTTCTCGCCGAGACGCACGGTAACCCGTTGGCGCTGCTCGAGCTCCCCCGAGCGGTGACGCCCGCCGAGGCTGCGACGGGGATCGTTCGTCAATCGCACGATTCACTTTCCGCCCGGATCGAGGAGAGCTTCAGGCGTCAGCTCGAGCCGCTCCCCGCCGAGACGCGCCGGCTGCTGCTGCTCGCTGCGGCCGATCCGTTGGGCGATCCGCTCCTGCTCGTCAACGCTGCAGAGCAGTTGGGCCTGAGCGTCGAGTCTGCCGATCCTGCCGAGGAGGCAGGCCTCTTCCAGATCCGGGAGCGGTCCTCCTTCCGGCATCCGCTTGTTCGCTCAGCTGTGTACGGGGCAGCGACGCCGGGCGAGCGACGGGCGGCCCACGGCGCGATCGCCGAGGCGACCGACCCGAAGCTCGACGCGGATCGGAGGGCGTGGCATCGCGCTCAGGCAACGCCGGCTCCCGACGAGGAGGTCGCGACCGAGCTCGAGCGAACAGCCGCGCGCGCCAAGGCGCGTGGCGGTCTGGCCGCGGCGGGAGCGTTCCTGGAGCGCGCTGCGATGCTCACGCCCGATGCGGGTAAGCGCGCCGAGCGCGCCCTCGCAGCGGGGGAGGTGTTGCACGAAGCCGGGGTTCTCGACGCAGTCGAGAACCTTCTCCGTGCCCTTGAAGGCATGCACCTCGACGAGTTCCAGGCCGCGCGTGCCGAGAGCCTCTCCGCGCAGATCGCCTTGTCCATCGGCCGCGACACGGGAGACGCGATCCTCCGGCTCCTCGCCGCGGGCGAACGGCTTACCCACTTCAATTCCGAACTCGCGAACGCGGCTCACCTGGAAGCACTGCGCTGGGCGTTCCACGTTCCGAACCCCGATGTCCTCAGCGCTGTCGCGGACGCGCTGAACCGCTCGCCCGCTCCGGAGTCCGGCGCGATCGTCGAACTGATCGTGCGGGGATGGGCGCAGATGCTGGAGCAGGGCTACCCGGCGGGGACGGATCTGCTTCGCGAGGCGGTCCTCGCACTCCGCGAGAAGCCACAGCTCGAGGTGTCGGACCTCCCGCACGTCTGCTTTAGCGAAGGGATCGCGCGCTCGACGTGGGACGTCGACAGCTGGGAGACGCTAAGCCGACGCGGTGTTCAGTTCGCCCGCGACGCAGGCGCCCTGTCGATGCTGTCCAGGGTCTTGAGCTGCTGGGCCAACGCCAAGGTCGCGTTGGGTGAGTTTCCTGCAGCCGCGATCGCCTTGGCAGAAGCCGAGGCGATCGCCGACGCGACCCGTACGAGCAACGAGTTCAACTCGACCTATGCCTGGCAACTCGACGAGGCCGACGCGCTCCGACGCATTGACCTGAGCGCGCGCAGAAGCGGGATCGGGAGCGACTCTTACCTCGAGTACGCCCGTGCGCTCGTCTACAACGCGGCGGGACGATACGAGCCTGCCCTGGAAGCCGCACAGCGGTCGTGCGATCGCAACCCGACCGGTACGTACACCTGGGCTCTCGTCGAGCTCGTCGAGGCAGCCGTGCGCTGCGGTCAACAGGAACGGGCCGCCGTTGCCTTCGAGCGGCTCGCCGCTCGGACCACGCTCGCCTCGACCGAGTGGGCGCTCGGGGTGGAGGCGCGCTCGGCCGGACTCTTGAGCGACGATCCAGCGCGCGCCGAGCCCTTCTACCTGGAAGCGGTCGAGCGCCTCGGCCGTGCGCGGACTCGTCCTGACCTCGCGCGGGCGCATCTCTTGTACGGGGAGTGGCTGAGACGGGAAGGCCGCCGGCTCGACGCACGAGAGCATCTTCGAATGGCACACGGCATGTTCAGCGAGATGGGCATCCCCGGGTTCGCCGAGCGGGCACGACGCGAGCTGGCCGCAACCGGCGAGACGGCCCGCAAGCGCACGGACGACACGCGGGGCGATCTGACCGCGCAGGAGTCGCAGATCGCACATCTCGCATCCGAGGGCCTCACGAACCCCGAGATCGGTGCCAAGCTCTTCCTCAGCCCGCGCACCGTCGAGTGGCATCTGCGGAGGGTGTATCCGAAGCTCGGCGTCAGCTCCCGCAAAGAGCTGCACGCCGTCCTCACTCCTAGCTGATCGGAGGTCGGACAGCGTTGGTGTCTGATGCTGAAAGGGGTGCTGCGACGCTGCTCGGTCGCAGCGCCGAGTGTGAGACGCTCGACCAGCTCGTCGCCGATGTGTCCGCCGCACAGAGTCGGGCAGTCGTCCGCGGAGAGGCCAGCTGATGCACGTACGCCCAGAAGTCGACGAGCACGACTTGCCGCGCAAGTCATCTGTCGTGAGGGCGGCGAGTTGAGCCAGCCCGTCGCCATCGAATCCCGGGAGGTGGCCTTCCGCCGGGAGGCGGGCGTGACGCCGCACGGAACAGGCTCATCGCAAGCCCCCGAGCTCGAGGATTGCCTCGGCGAACGCCTCCGGCGCTTCCTGCGGCAGGTTGTGGCCGATCCCGCCCTCGAGCGTCCGGTGCGGGTACCGGCCCGTGAACTTCGCGGCGTATGCGCTCGGGTCGGGATGAGGCGCGCCGTTCGCGTCACCTTCGAGCGTGATCGTCGGCACGGTGATGACCGGGCTTCGGCGAGTTGCTGCTCCAGTTCGGCGTATCGCGCTTCGCCATCTGCGAGACCCAGGCGCCAGCGGTAGTTGTGGATCGCGATTGCGACGTGATCCGGGTTGTCGAGCGATGCTGCGCTGCGCGCGAACGTCGCGTCGTCGAAGTCCCATTCGGGCGACGCGATCCGCCAGATGAGCTTCGCGAACTCCCACCGGTACTTCTCGTATCCCGCCCGGCCGCGCTCCGTCGCGAAGTAGTACTGGTACCACCACTGCAGCTCGGCGTCGGGAGGTAGGGGAAGCTTCCCCGCCGCCTGGCTACCGATCAGGTACCCGCTCACCGCGACGAGCCCCCTGACGCGACTCGGCCAGGCCGCAGCGACGATGTCGGCTGTCCGAGCTCCCCAGTCGAAACCCGCCACGATCGCACCGTCGAGCTCCAGCGCGTCCATGAAGTCGATGACGTCGACCGCGAGCGCCGCCTGTTCTCCGTTGCGGAAGTCTCGTCGGAGAGGAACCGCGTGGCGCCGTAGCCGCGCAGGTACGGGACGAGCGCCCGGTAGCCGGCCGCCGTGAGCAGCGGCACCACGTCGACGTAGCTGTGGATGTCGTACGGCCAGCCGTGCAGGAGCACGACCGCGGGGCCATCTGCCGGGCCGGCGTCGACGTAGCCGACGTCCAGTAATCCCGCGTGGACCTGCCTCAGAGGCCCGAAGGCGCTGTCGGAAAGCGCAGTGGCCGGTGGAGCGGCGGCCTGGGACATCTAGACGATCCCCACCGTTTGCCGGTCCGCCGCGGCGACCGCCTCGAGAATGACGTTCGTGACGAGTTCGGGCTGCGAGACCATGACCACGTGCGAGCCTTCGACCTCGGTGATCCGCGCACCGGCTCGCTCGGCCATCGAGCGGAGCACATCCGTACCGGCGGCCTTGTCCGGAGTGGGGATGATCGCCCAGGACGGTAGGTGCTTCCATGCGGGCGCTCCCGTCCGCTCGGAAAACGCGAGCTCCGCTATCGGACGTTGGGTCGCAGCCATCAACGCCGTCTGCTCCTCCGCAAGGTCGGCGCGAACGCGTCGAGGAAGCCGGCGCGGTCGATCGCGAACTCCACCGCCGAATCGCCGTCTGCAGACGGGTAGTAAAGCGGCACGAGCACGGTGCCGAGGACGGCGTCCTTCGAGGCGGCCGTCGCCTCGCCAGGCTTTCGCCCTCGTCGGTGCGAACGCAGCGACGAAGACAGGCCGACAACGTTCTTCGCGATGGTCGCGGCATTCGTGATCACCGCGCCCCCGTAGGAGTGACCGACGGCGATCACCGGCCCTTCGATCTGCTCGAGGACCGCTGGGAGGTACGCGGAGTCGGCGGCGACTCCACGTAGCGGATTCGCGGGCGCGGTTACCGGCACGCCCTTGGCCTGCAGCCGCGCGACCACACCGTTCCAGCTCGACGCATCGGCGAACGCGCCGTGGACCAGCACGACGGTCGCGGTGTCGGTGTTCGCTGTCTCGGACATGAGTGCTCCTTTCTGCGGGTCAGCGCAGCGACCGGAAGGCCGCCCGTACCTCGGTCGTGAAGAGGTCAGGCTCCTGCCAGGCCGCGAAGTGGTTGCCCTTGTCGAGCTCGTTGAAGTAGATGAGGTTCGGATACGCCGCTTCGGTCAGCTCCGCGGCGCCTGGTACAGCTCGCGGGGGAAGACGCTCACGGCCGCGGGAACGGTGACGCCCTTGGCGGCGAAGAAGTCGAGCGTGTTCTCCCAATACAGGCGGCCCGAGGACACCCCGGTGTTCGTCACCCAGGTGAGCGTGATGTTGTCCAGGACCTCGTCTCGGGTCAGGTTGCCGACCGGCTCGCCTCTGAACGCGCTGGCGATGTCCTCGAGGCTGTACGCGTCGTGGTCGAGCATCCAGGCCGCGAGTGCGACGGGGGAGTCGGCGAGCCCGTAGAGGGTCTGCGGCCGATTCCCCATCTCGAGCGCGTAGCCGAGGCCCTTGGTGTAGAGGAAGTTCAGCCGGTCATATGCGCGCTGCTCGTCGGCCGACAACCCGGACGGGGGGGTCCGCGCCCATGACGTTCAACGCGAGCGCCTTGGCGAGGGCGGCCGGAACGGTGCCGGGCATGCTGGAGTGGATTCCGATCAGCTCCGGCGGTGCCTTCGCACCCATCGTGTCGGTGATCTGAGCTCCCCAGTCTCCGCCTTGCGCCACGAAGCGCCCATACCCGAGTCGCTTCATCAGGACGAACCAGGCGTCCGCGATACGGACGGGACCCCATCCGGTACCGGTCGGCTTGCCGGAGAACGCGTAGCCCGGCATCGACGGAATCACCACGTCGAACGCGTCGCTTGCGTCACCGCCGTACGCCGTTGGGTCCGTCAGCGGGCCGACGACGTTGAGCATCTCGACGATCGATCCTGGCCAGCCGTGGGTGATGATCACGGGCAACGCGTTCTCGTTCGGGGACTTGACGTGGATGAAGTGGATGTCGAGGCCGTCGATCTCGGTGATGAAGTGTGGGAAGGCGTTCAGCCTCGCCTCGAGCCTCCCGAAGTCGTACTCCGTGCTCCCAGTACGCCGCGAGCGCCTGCATCGTCGCCAGCGGCACGCCTTGCGACTCGTCGGCCACGGTTTCCTTTTCGGGCCAGCGCGTCGCAGCGATGCGACGCCGCAGATCCTCGATCTCCGCGTCGGAAATCTCGATCGTGAAGCGCCGGATCGCGTTGGTCTCTGTGGGGGTTTCTGTGGTGACACTCATCCTGATCTCCTCCGTTCTCGAAATGTGGGGTGGCCGGAGCGCGACGCCGAGACGCCGCGCTCCGATCCGAGTTACGCCGGAATCGCCGCGCGCTGCGGGCTGCTCACCGGGGCTGACATCCGCCTGAGGAAGGCGCTGACCACTGCGATCCACGCCAGGAAGACGAACGGCGTGAAGTACTGGAGGTACGCACCGTCGGGCGCCCAGACGCCGCCGCCGGCCCACGCCGATGCACCGGCGAGCACGAGCAGCATGGCCGTCACCCCGACCGTGAAGGCGGTGTTGGAAATGATCCCGGACCGCCAGAGGCCGAACGAACCCGCCATGATCAGCATCGCGGTCGGGAACGACACGACGACAGTCAGGACCCAGGACAGATCGTTAAGTCCTGAGACGACCTGCGTGTTGCCCGAGCCCGCGATCGAGTATGCGAGCGCGAGGCTCAACGTGTAGAGCACGAACAGGACTGTGCCCAGGGCTGCGCTGGCAGCCGTCACCGCCGATCCCCAACCGCCCCTTCCAGCGTCGCGCAGCACGCTCGTGAGCGCCGCCGCGAACCAGAGCAGATTGAGGACGTTGAGCGCGAGCAGCGCGGAGCCGATCAGGACCCGTGTGCGGTCGCCGTCGTAGAACGAGATGAGCTCGGCTGCCGACGATCCCACGTGCGGCTGACTGCCGTAGATGACCCAGCCGATGATGGAGGCAACGGCGAAGAAGACGCCGCTACCGCGCCAGTTGCGTTCCCAATCGAACATCGGAGTTTCCACCTTTCTTTTTGTGGGAGTGCTTCCGCGTCCACAGTCGCGCCTCGGGCGACTCTTCGCGCCAGTGCAAGTCCCTGGTGTGCGACGCGCGCACACCAGGGACTTGCACGGGCGCGACCGCACAGGCCAGACGTCACCGTGGCATGCAACAGCCTCGAACCAAGGAGTCCAGCTCATGAACACGACCCACTCACGGCGTGCACTGCCGGCCGCGATCTGCGCGGCCCTGACCGTCCTTGAGCGCACCGCCGCACCCGCCGCGACCGCCGCCGACGGCCCCGTCGCCGCCCGGGGACCCGTAGATGCCCCGATCGTCAACATCGAGGGCGACGCCGTCCGCGGAGTCGCCGTCGCCGGCGGCTACGCCTTCCGCGGCCTCCCCTACGCCGCCGCCCCGACCGGGGACCTGCGCTGGCAGGCCCCGCATGCTCCGGCGAAGTGGAAGGGCGTCCGCGACGCCACCCAATTCGCGCCGAGCTGCCCCCAGCAGCCGAGACCCGTTCGTGCCGCCCGGCCCCCCGACGAGGACTGCCTCTACCTCAACGTCTCCACACCGGCTGCAGGCCACGGAGGGGGTCGGCCGGTGCTCGTCTGGATCCACGGGGGCGGACTCACGCAAGACGCCGCCCGCAACTACGACGGCTCCGAGCTCGCCGCGGAGGGAACCGTCGTCGTCACGATCAACTACCGGCTCGGGGCGCTCGGCTTCCTCGCGCATCCTGCGCTCGCCTCGCGGGCGCGGCGGTCCGGCCGGCAACTACGGCCTGATGGATCAGCAGGCGGCGCTGCGCTGGGTGCGCACAACATCGCGCGTTCGGTGGCGACCCGCGCAACGTGACGATCGCGGGCCAGTCAGCCGGCGGCCTCTCCGTGCTCGCCCACCTGATCTCGCGCGGCTCGCGCGGGCTCTTCCACCGGGCGATCGTCCAGAGCGGTGCGTTCGCACTGACCCAGCAGTCCCTCGCCGACGCGAAGGCTGCGGGGCAGACGTTCGCCGCGACCATGTGGGCTGCCAGGATCAGACCGCAGCGTGCCTGCGCAAGGTGCCGGTCGCCGACCTCGTCGACAACTTCCCGGGCGCAGCGATCCCGGGCGTCGTCGACGGCGAGGTCCTCACCGAGTCGATCGGGACAGCGCTGGCCGGGCGGACGGTTTGCCCGCGTCCCGATCCTCAACGGCATCAACCACGATGAGGAGCTCCTCTTCGTCGCCGCCCTCAACTTGGCCGTGAGCGGCGGCACGTTCGTGCCAGCGCCCGAACCGCGCCGAAAACTACGAGAGCGTGATCGCCTCGGTGCTAGGCGTATCCGCGTCCGGGCGTCGGCGATCGCCGCCGAGTACCCGCTCGCCGCGTACCCACGCCCGATCGTGGCTCTCAGCACGCTGGTCTCGGACGCGAACTTCGCCTGTCCGGCCTTGCAGGTCGACCGCTGGATCCGCGCGCGTGCCGACGTTCGCGTACCAGTTCAATGACGACACCGCGCCCCATTGTTCGCGGACCCGGCTTCCGCCGTTCGCCACCCACTCGTCCGAGCTCCCGTACCTCTTCGGTCTGCCAAACGCGCCGTTCCCGCCGCCTTGAACGCCGAGCAGGCGGCGCTCGCCGCGGGAATGCAGCAGCATGGGCGAATTTCGCCGCGGGCGGTGACCCTCCTCGGCCGCACTGCAGTGGCCGTCGTTCAGCACGGTTCGGACGTGCTGTCGCTCGCGCCGCCCCAGCCACAGGTCGAGCCGACTTCGCGCCGCACACCACTGCGCGTTCTGGTCACCGGATGACCCCGCAGGCTGTCGCACGCCCACCCTTTGTGATCAGGAGTCCCGAGCATCGCATGGAACACAGATGTCCACCGTTCACTTCAACCAGCCTCATGGCCCTCTCGTCGGAGCAGCTCGTCGCTGGGCTCACCGACTTCGGGCCGGGGCGCTCGAAGGTCTTCAGCAAGAGTGCCGACGACTATCTCGAGGTGCACCGCCTAGGCCAGGCTGAGGCAGATGTCACGGAAGGCTCCGGCGGGGTTTGGGAGCTCACTGCAGTACGACTGGTCGAATCCTCAACCGTGTCGTCCTGAGGACCACCGACTCCAAGGTCTGGGGCGGCGCGTCGGGCTACACCTACACCCTCACCCGGCTGCCGAACGACCTCACCGATGTCGACGTCCGCATCGTTCGCGAGGGCAAGAACGCGAAGGGGCGGATCCTCGGCATCCCTCGGGACCGTCGGGAGGGGCGTCCTCGGCAAGGTGTTCGCGAACAGCATCAGGGCGATCGAGGCCCGCAACAACGGAGGGCTTGCCCGATGACCAGGCTTCCGACAACTACCCGAACGGAGCTCGCACAACGATCGGGCGCCGGCATCGACGTGACGCTCGTGTGGGTGCAGGAGGCAGGCGCGGACAAGAACTCTCGTCTGCGTCTGCGACTGGCTGGAGGGCGCGTACTTCGAGATCCCGACCGAGCCGTACCTCGCGCTTGACGTCTACCACCACCCCTTCGCATACCGGGCCTTCAAGCAGCGTTGACTACGAGGACATCGACTCGAGCCGCAGTTCCGGACGATCGAGGGCATCTGAGGATCCGTTACGCCGAGATAGCATCATGAGCGAGCGCGGACGACACTCGCGATGGACACACTTCTCTATCGCCGCCACCGCAACAGCGGCGGTGAGTCCACGTTCCTCGCCTGGGAATCGTCGGCAGGCTTAGGGAGCTGGGAAAGCGCGCCAGCTCCGGCCCTCGTTGGCAAGCAAGTGCACGAGCGCGTGACGAACGTCAGGTACCGCCGCGCTATGCGCGCGCCGAAGTCGCGATCGCATGGGCGGAGGTGCCGTGATGTCAGCGGTTCCACGCGCAGTCACGCCTACAAGCGACAGCGGATCCCCAGCGCCAACGAGCCTCGGAGTCCTGTTCGTGCTCGGCGGCATCTTCTGCATCTTGGCCCCGGCGGTCACCGGCGTGGGCCTCGCCATCGCCGTCGGCATCGGGCTCGCCGTCGCTGCCGGCTCGAGCGCTGGCTCGATCTTCAAGTCGGACCAGACACGAACAGCACGATGGTCAGCAGCTCTCGCCACGGCGTTACCGCTCGCACTATCGCTTCTCATCCTCCTCAACCCTTGGGCAGCGGTGACCTCACTCAGCGCCCTCGTCGCCATCTATCTGTTCGCCTCCAACGTGCGCTGGCTGATCGTCTGGATAGCGGAACCAAGACGCTGGCTGGCGCTCGGAGCGGCCATCGCCGCCCACACCGGTGCAGTGCTAATCGTGCTCGATTGGCCGCTCAGCGGAGAGTGGGCGATCGGTGTCTTCGCCGGTGCAGAGATCATCGTCACCGGTGGCCTGATGATCGCTCGGGCTTCGGTCGAGCAGAGCGTCGCGGCAACACAGCCGCGTGGACGCGCGCCCAGAAGGACTCGTGAGGGCGGATGGCGCTCGGCGATCACGCGGCGCACCTCGACATCGACGGGTCCCACGCCGCCGAAGAACTCCTTGACCGCCTGGAGGCCCTTGGGGTCCGTCGACCCGCGGACGCACCCGCGTCCACGTACCCACCGTTTCGCCTCGACCCCGGCAGCGCCGAGCCGCCTGCCGCCACAGACCCGCGCACACTTGCCGCGGCTCCCACACCGACCGCAAACGAAGTCGCGTGACCGTGCATCAGACAACCGGGCCGACCCTCGGCCTGAATCAACCGCGCAGCCGCCGGGTTGCGGTAGGGGCGGTGGCTGTGTTGGTCGTTGCGGTGGCCGTTATCGCCGTTGTCGTCGCCGATGCGCCGGCCCGGGTTCCCGAAGGGACCACGATTGCAGGTGTAGTTGTGGGTGGAGAGTCGGCGGCTGAGGCGGAGGAACTCGTGTCGGCGCGTGCGCGGGAGCTGGCGATGCGGCCGGTTGTTGTGGTGGGTCACCAGGGCAGTGTCCGCACGAGCGGTGTCACGCTTCGTGCAAGGCCCCGCGTCGCGGCGGCCGTCACCGCGGCGGGCCTCCACCGGTTCGGCCGCGCACGAGACTGGCTCGACAGCGCCGAGACGCGCAACGTGCCGCTGTCCTGGGAGGTCGGCGGTCGGGAGGTGCGGGCGTTGGCGCGACGGTTGGTGCGGACGGTGCGGCCGTCGGAGGCGGCGGTTGTCGTCAGTGCCGGCGGTGTCGAGGTTCGCGAAGGTCGAGTCGGCTACGTCATCGACGTCGACGCGTTGAGGTCTCGTCTGGAGTCGCTGCCGCGCCTCGTCCGGGCGCCGACGATTCGCATCGACCCGCAGGTCACGACCACCGAGGCCCGCGCGACGGCGCAGCGGGTCGAACGTCTCACCGGAACTCGCCGGACGATCCTTCTCGGCACCGTCGAGACCACGCTCCAGCCGCAGACGTTACGCGCTCTCGTCCATGTGCAGCGGAGTGCGAGCAGGCTGTCGATCGCGTTCGACGAGGCCGGGCTCGCAAGCCTGCTCCCAGCCTCGGTCTCAGCGCGTGACGCCGAGTTCCGCTTCCGGGGCGCGAACGTCGAGATCGTGCCCGCGGTGCAGGGCCGCGTTCTCGACGTAGCCGCCACTGCCCGCCGGCTCGCCGCGTCAGAACAGTCGCCGGTCGAAGCGGCCGTGACCCTGGTGCAACCGAACGTGACCACGGCGGAACTCGCCTCGCTCGGGATCCGCGACCGTGTCTCGGAGTTCACGACGCACTACCCGCCGGGCCAGCCGCGCGTCGTCAACATCCAACGGGCCGCCGCCGTGATCGACGGAACGATCCTCCGTCCCGGAGCCACGTTCTCGATGAACGAGGCTCTCGGCGAACGAACGATCGCCAAGGGATACGTCCCTGCTCCGCAGATCGCCGGCAACTCGTTCGTGGACTCCGTCGGAGGCGGCATCAGCCAGGTCGCGACGATGCTCTACAACGGCGCCTTCTTCGCCGGGCTCGAGTTGATCGAGCATCAGCCGCACTCGCTCTACATCGACCGGTACCCGCTCGGCCGCGAAGCGACGATCTCCTGGGGTGGCCCCGAGCTGATCTTCCGCAACGACTGGCCCGCGAGCGTCCTGATCAAGCTCGATGCGACTGACACCTCGATCACCGTCCGCTTCTTCTCGACCCGCCTCGGCCGCAGAGTCGAGACCGAAACGAGTGTCCCGTACGGGCACGGCGGGGGCAGCTTCACCGTCGACTACACCCGACGCGTGTATCGCGGAAGCCGCCTCGCGCGGGACGAGAGGTTCCGTGTCCGCTACGGCGTCTCTCCGGGCCCCGGAGCCCCCGGGGGTATGTGACGTCGCCCGTCATCTTTGACACCCGTGCCGAGTCGAGCTAGGCGCGAGATGACGCGAAGTCAGCGCTTCACCCTGCTCGCAGCGACACTGGGCTCGAGTGTGGCCGCGATCGACGGCACGATCGTCAACGTCGCGCTGCCGGCGATCCAAGCCGATCTCGGCGGCGGCCTGCAGACCCAACAGTGGATCGCGAACGCCTACCTGCTCACCCTCGGCTCGCTGATCCTCATCGGCGGTTCACTGGGGGACATCTACGGCAGGCGTCGCGTGTTCGCCCTCGGGGTCGGTTCCTTCGGCGTCCTCTCGCTAGCCTGCGCGGTCGCGCCGAGCACGGAGACACTGATCGCGGCCCGCGCTCTGCAGGGCGTCGCCGGGGCGCTGCTGACGCCGAACTCGCTGGCGATCATCGCGGCGGCGTTCAACGAACGCGCGCGCGGCGCGGCGATCGGCTCGTGGACCGCCTGGGGCGGGATCGCGGTCCTCCTCGGCCCGCTCGCCGGCGGTCTGATCGTCGACCAGGCCTCCTGGCGCTGGATATTCGCGATCAACGTCCCAGTCGTCCTTGTCACGCTGCTGCTCGTGCGCGCCGCGGAGCCGGACGGGCCGGCCGTGCGGCGACGCATCGACATCCTCGGCGCGACGCTCTGCGCGCTCGGCCTGGCGGGAATCGTCTTCGCCCTGGTCGAACAGCCCCGCTTCGGCTGGGGCAGCCCAGCGGTGATCGGCTCGCTCGCCGGCGGCTCCCTCGCGCTGACGTCGTTCGTGGTCTACGAGCGGCGCGCGTCCCACCCGATGCTGCGGCTCGACCTGTTCCGCCGCCGGAACTTCTCAATCGCGAACCTGCAGACGCTCACGATCTATGCAGGCCTGGGGGTGATGGTCTTCTTCCTCTTCATCTTCCTGCAGCAGGTCGCGGGCTACTCGGCCGTGCGGGCGGGACTGACGACGGTCCCGACGACGCTGATCATGTTTGCGCTCTCGAGCCGGCTGGGAGCGCTTGCGGACCGGTTCGGCCCCCGGCTCTTCCTGGGGGGCGGGCCTCTGGTCGCCGCAGCCGGAATCCTGCTCTTCCTCAGAGTCGGGACCGAGGTGTCATACGCGCTCGACCTCCTGCCTGCGCAGGTCGTCTTCACCCTCGGGCTCGCCGCCACGGTCGCGCCGCTGACCGCCACCGTGCTTGCTGATGCCGACGAGACCGACGCGGGGATCGCGTCGGCGATCAACAACGCGATCGCCCGCGTCGCCGGCCTGGTCGGCATCTCGGCGATCGGAGCGCTCGTCGCCTCGAGGCTGCCAGGCGGCACGTTCGCGCCCAATCCCGAGTCCGTGGACGCATTCCACACGGCCGTCGCCGTCTGCGCGGCACTCGTCGCCACCGGCGGAATCGTCGCTGCGCTCTGGATCGAGAACCCTCGCCGGCGCGTCCGGGCGGAAGATTGCCCCGGAGGTCAGCTCGTCGGCGTACCTCGGCCGGCCGTCGTCATGCGCGCCGGAAGCTGACTCAGCGCACCCGTGTCAGAGCGTGTCAGCAGAAGCCTTTCCGAGCTACCCGACACCGGCGCGGCCGGCCGCAGCTTTCGCTCAATCAAGCGGCTCGGCCGACCGCGCTTCTCGTTTTCGCGCCCTCCCTGAGCTCCATACCGCGCCCGCGTGATGCCCAGGTGATGCCTGCCCAAATAGAAAACCCCCGCATTTGCAGGGTTTTCCTTAGCAGGCCTGTAAGCCGGATTCTGTCGAGGGTGACCATCCCTCTAGGCCGGGAGTTGCCTCACGGCTCGAGCGGTGTACCCGATCCCTCGGCGGGCCGCGTCAACGGGATCTGCTTCACCTTGCACCGGACGGGGTTTGGCCAGCCGCCGTGTCGCCACGACGCTGGTGGGCTCTTACCCCACCGTTTCACCCTTACCGCCGAGACCTCCGGAGAACGCCTCGGCGGCGGTTTCCTTTCTGTTCCACTTTCCGTCGGCTTTCGCCGCCTGGGGTTTCCCCAGCGTCCTGCCCTGCGGTGTCCGGACTTTCCTCGGCACCTCCTCGCGGAGGCGACGCGGTCACCCGGCCTGCGCGATGAATTCTAGCTCGGATTCCGGGATCTGCAGGCCGTCGCAGAGGAGCGTGCCGCACTCGAGGCAGGCGTGCGCGACCGGCCTGCGGAGCAGGAACTCGCCGCAGACGAGGCACTCGTAGCTCGCACCGCGCGCGATCGCGGCCAGCTCCTGGTCGAGGGTGCGGCTGAAGGAGGCGACGCCCATCAGAGGCTCCGGAAGACCCCCGTCACCTTGCCCAGGATCTGGACGTGGTCGGCGTAGATCGGTTCGAGGGCGTCGTTCTCGGGCTGCAGTCGGACGCGGCCGCCTTCGCGGTAGAACGTCTTCACCGTCGCCTCGTCGGCCGACTCGTCGTCGCCAGCGAGCGCGACGACGATCTCGCCGTTGCGGGCGTCCTGGGCGCGCTGGACGACGAGGATGTCGCCGTCGAGGATGCCGGCGTCGATCATCGACTCGCCCTTGACCCGGAGCAGGAAGTCGGCGCGCCGCCCCAGCGGCTCGGGGACGGCCAGCTCGTCCTCGACGTTCTCCTCTGCGAGCAGCGGTCCGCCGGCCGCGATCTGCCCGAGCAGAGGCAGCTTCTGCAACTCCGGCGCGGCCGGCTCCTCGGCCCGCGACTCGCGCCGGTGGCCGATCAGGTCGAGCGCCCGCGGCTTCGTCGGGTCGCGCCGGAGCAGGCCGGCGCGCTCGAGATTCGCGAGGTGGGCGTGCACCGTCGAGGGCGACGCGAGGCCGACTGCCTCCCCGATCTCGCGCACGGTCGGGGGATAGCCGTGCCGGTCGACGTAGTCGACGAGGAACTGCCAGATCTCCTGTTGCCGTGCCGTGAGCTGGGGTGCAGAAGACATCGCGCCTCCGGAAGTGGTTGTCGAACGTGTGTTCGCTCTTGAGAGTAGAGATCCTTCCGGACGACGTCAAGCTTGAGAGACTCGGGCGGTGGAGTGGCCGGCGATCACGCTCGCGGACGTCCTCGAGGCGAAGCGGCGGATCGCGCCGCACCTGCGGCCGACACCGCTCTATCCGTACGCCGGGCTCGACGAGCTGCTCGGCGCCGAGGTCTGGGTCAAGCACGAGAACCACCAGCCGGTCGGCGCCTTCAAGGTCCGCGGCGGCATCAACCTCGTCTCGCAGCTCGGGGAGGACGAACGACGGCGCGGCCTGATCGCCGCCTCGACGGGCAACCACGGCCAGTCGGTCGCCTACGCTGCGCGCCTCTTCGGTGTCACCGCCCGCGTCTGCGTGCCGGAGAACGCCAACCCGGTGAAGCTCGCGGCGATGCGGGCGCAGGGAGCGGAGCTGATCGAGCACGGGCAGGACTTCGACGCGGCCCGAGAGCACTGCGAGCGACTGGCGGCCGAGCACGGCTACCGCTACGTCCACTCGGGGAACGAGCCGCACCTGGTCGCGGGAGTCGGCACCGAGACGCTCGAGATCCTGGAGGCCCGCCCCGACGTCGACGCGATCATCGTCCCGATCGGCGGCGGCAGCGGCGCCGCGGGCGCGTGCGTGGTGGCGAAGGCGGTGCGGCCGGAGGTCGAGGTGATCGGCGTCCAGTCGGACGCGGCGCCGGCCGCCTTCCGCTCCTGGCAGGCGCGGGCGCTGCTCGAAGGCGAGACGTCCACGCACGCCGAGGGCCTCGCCACGCGCGTCCCGTTCGAGCTGCCCCAGCAGATCCTCTGGGAGCACCTGGACGACTTCGTCCTCGTCTCCGAGGACGAGATCCGGGACGCGACGCGGTTGATGATCGAGCACACGCGCAACCTCGTCGAGCCGGCCGGCGCGGCGCCGCTCGCGGCGGCGCTGAAGCTCGCCGACCGCGTGCGCGGAAAGCGGATCGCGCTCGTCGCGAGCGGCGGCAACATCAGCCCCGCACAGATCGCTGATCTCTACCGCTGAGGCGCGATGTGGTCGGAGCCGCGAAGCGGCTCCTTCAGGGGTTTGGCGCGATGGGGATCCGCTTCTGCGGATCCCCATCTTGCGCAGCCAACCCAGTGCGCTGGAGAGGACTTGAACCTCCACGCCCCGAAGGGCACAAGGCCCTCAACCTTGCGCGTCTACCAATTCCGCCACCAGCGCGGGGTGGTGCAGTGTAGCCCTAGGCGAGCAGGCGGTAGAGCAACACGCTGTTGAGGAAGAACACCGTCGCGACGACGACCGTCAGCCGCGTCAGGTTCCGCTCGACGATGTGCGTGCCGCCCTGCGAGGCGGGCGTGAAGCCCATGCCGCCGAGGCCGGCGTCGCGGCCGGAGTGCATCAGGATCAGCGCGAGGAGCGCCACGGAGACGAGCACCTGGAAGACGGCTGCGACGGGAAGCACGGCGGGAAGGGTAGCTAACGCGCAGCGGCGAGGATCGCGTCGACGAGGCTCGCTGCGATTGCGTCCTTCGTGATGTAGCCCCGGGCACCGACCAGGCGGGCGCGGTCGACGTCCTCGGGCGCGTTCGAGCCGGTGAGCATCAGCACCGCCGGCGGCTGCTCGAACGTCTCGAGCATGGCGGCGGCCTCGAAGCCGTCCATCACGGGCATGCTGATGTCGAGCGCGACCACGTCCGGCCGCAGGCTTCGGGCGAGCGCCACCGCTTCCTCTCCGTCTGCGGCGCGGCCGACGACCTCGATTCGCTCCTCGGTCGCGAGCACGGCTTCGAGCGCCTCGGCAAAGAGGCGATGGTCGTCGGCGATCAGGATTCGAACAGGCGGCGGCATCAGAGTTCAAACGAGTTGGTGCCTCGTTAGGCTACGGGACATGACTCCTCCGGGCGACGAGACGCGGGCCAAGATCCAGCGCCTGCTCGTCACAGGGGACAACCGGCTGAAGCAGGGAGTCGCGCCCGAGAAGGCGCGCGAGAGCTACGAGCAGGCGCTCGCGCTGGCGCGGGAGGCAGGGATCGAGGAGGCGGTCAAGCCGCTCGTCGAGATCAGGCTCGCCGATCTCGAGAAGCTCGCTCGAGAATCGCCTCCACCAGAATCGCTTCAACCCGGGCCGCCTGCAGCCTGACGTCGTGCAGCTCGGCCGCCTCGCGCGCGGCGGGGTTGGGGACGGGAAGCGCGGCGGCGTCGCGGAGCGCGGCGGCGAGCGCGTCCTCGTCGAGCGGATCGACCAGCACCCCTGCGCCGCCGGGGACGAACTCCGGCTGGCCCCCGACGGTGGTCCCGAGCACGCTGCGCCCGCACGCGAGTGCCTCGAGAGCGGCCTGGCCGAACGGCTCAACGAGGCTCGGCTGGCAGAGCACGTCCGCTGCCGCGAGGTGGAGCGGCACTGCGTCGTGCGGGAGGTAGCCGGTGACGGTGACGCCCGGCCTCCCTTCGAGCTGCGGCCGCAGCGTGCCGTCGCCGACGAACGTCAGCGTCCCTTCGCCGAACCGCCCGAAAGCGTCCGCGAGCCGAACGACGTTCTTCCGCTCGATCAGCGAGCCGACGCAGAGGAACGAAGGGCTCGGCCCGGGCGCTCGCTCGAGCAGCCGGAACCGCTGCAGGTCGACGCCGCAGTTGACGACCTCGGTCTTCGACGCAGCGTCGGGGATCGACGCGACGAGCCGAGCGCGCAGCCAGTCGGAGACGGCGATCACGGCCGCCGCCCGCTTCACGACCCGTCGTGCGGGCGGACGGACGAAGGGATACTCGGTCAGGTTGGCGACGTCCTGCCCGTGCGCGGTGACGACGAGGGGCGCCTTCGCTGCGCGGGCGGCGAGCAGGGCGCCGAGGCCGGTCGGGAAGAGAAAGTGGGCGTAGACGACGTCGGGCCGAAAGCGCCTCGCCGCCCGCACTGCGTGAGCCGCCAGCTTCGCGTGCCGGAGCTTGCCGCCGCCGCGGCGGTCGAGCACGACCCGCTCGAGCTCGTGCCCGCGCGCCGCAAGCGCACGCTCCAACCCCTGGACGAAGACGCCGAAGTCGGGGGCAGATGCGGACGGGTACATCTGCGAGACGAGCAGGATGCGCACCAGCGCATCATCTAGGTTCTCTCGGTGGCCGAACCCGCTGTCAGAGTCTCGGAGCTGAACAAGACCTTCCTCGTCCCCGAGCGGGAGGCGGGGCTGCGCGCGTCGATCCGGAGCCTCTTCCGCCGCCAGCACCGCGAGGTGCGCGCGGTCGACGCGATCGACTTCGAGGTCGGCCAAGGCGAGATCGTCGGCTTCCTCGGCCCGAACGGCGCCGGCAAGACGACGACGTTGAAGATGCTCTCGGGGCTGCTCTACCCCACGTCGGGCGAGGCGCGCGTGCTCGGCCACGTCCCCTCGAAGCGCGAGCGCGACTTCCTGCGCCGGATCACGCTCGTGATGGGGAATCGGAACCAGCTGCAGTGGGACCTGCCGGCGCTCGACTCGTTCGAGCTGAACCGGGCGATCTACCGGATCCAGCGCGCCGACTTCACCCCGCTCCGCGACGAGCTGATCGAGCTGCTGGACGTGGGCGACCTCGTCCGCAAGCCGGTGCGCAACCTCTCGCTCGGCGAGCGGATGAAGGTCGAGGTCGTCGGCTCGCTCTTGCACCGGCCGCAGGTGCTCTTCCTGGACGAGCCGACGATCGGGCTCGACGTGACGATGCAGAAGCGGATCCGCTCATTCGTCGCCGAGTACAACCGGCGCTACGAGGCGACGGTGCTGTTGACGAGCCACTACATGGCCGACGTCGAGGCGCTGTGCAAGCGCGTGATCGTCATCCACCACGGCAAGATCCTCTTCGACGGCCCGCTGGCGCGGCTCGGCGACAGCCTCGCCGCGTGGAAGACGATCGACGTCGAGCTGCAGGACGGCGCCGCCGACCTCTCCGCCTACGGCGAGGTGGTCGAGAGCGACGTCGGCCGCGTCAAGCTGCGCGTGCCTCGGGCCGAGACCGCGCGCGTGACGGCGCGGCTGCTCGCGGAGCAGGACGTCGCCGACCTGACGGTCGAGGATCCGCCGATCGAGGACGTGATCGAGCTCGTCTTCGCGCAGGAGCAGCCGTGAGCACAGTCACCTCGGAGGCGGGCCGCTTCCGCTCCTACCTCGACTTCTACGTCACACGCGGCCGCACGCAGATCCAGAGCGAGTTCCAGTACCGCACCGCCACGTACTTCTGGCTGATCGGGATGCTGGCCGAGCCGATCGTCTATCTCGTCGTCTGGACGACGATCGCCGAGCAGCAGGGCGGCGCGGTCGAGGGGATCACGACCGGCGAGATCGCCGCCTACTACATCGTCTGGACGCTCGTCCGGAACATGAACATCGTCTTCACGCCGTTCGGCTGGGAGTGGCGGATCCGCGAGGGCCAGCTCTCGGCGGCGCTGCTGCGGCCGATCCACCCGCTCCACGACGACATCGCCGGCTTCGCGGGCTGGAAGATCCCGACGATCATCTTCTGGCTCCCGATCGCGGGCGTGCTCTGGCTCGTCTTCGATCCGACGCTCGACCCGACGCTGCTCGAGGTCGGCGTCTTCTCGGTCGCGATCTGGGGCGCCTACCTGATCCGGACGATGTTCCTCTCGTCGCTCGGGATGATCACCTTCTGGACGACCCGCGTGAGCGCGATCTTCGAGCTTGCGATCGCGCTCGAGCTGCTCCTCTCCGGGAGGCTCGTGCCGCTCGAGTTCATGCCGCAGTGGGCGCAGGACGTCGCCGCTTTCCTGCCCTTCCAGTGGTCGTTCTACTTCCCGATCCAGTCCCTCGTCGGTGACTACTCGACGAGCGAGCTGCTCGGCGGGCTCGCGATGCAGGCGCTCTGGATCGCGATCCTGACCGGGATGACAATGGTCGTCTGGCGCTTCGCCGTCCGGCGCTACTCGGCGGTGGGGAATTGAGAGCCCTGCGCCTCGGGTGGCTCTTCTTCCGCGTCGGCTCGATGAACGAGCTCCAGTACCGGGCGAACTTCTTCATCCAGCTGCTCCAGTCGGCGGTCTCGGTCGTGACCGCGATCGTGGTGCTGAAGCTCGTCTACGCGCAAACGGACGCGCTGAACGGGTGGAGCGAGTCGGAGCTGCTCGTCGTGATGGGGATCCAGATCCTGCTCGGCGGCGTGATCCGGACGACGATCCAGCCGAACATGCAGCGGCTGATGGAGGAGGTGCGCGACGGGAAGCTCGACTTCGCCCTGACGAAACCGGAAGACTCGCAGGTGCTCGTCAGCATCCGCGATGTCCAGATCTGGCGCTCGGTCGACATCGTCGCCGGCGCGATCGTGGTCGGCTACGGGCTCTCCGGGCTCGACCACGCGGTCAGCGCCGGTGACGGGCTCCTCTTCCTCGTCATGCTCGCCGTGGGTGCGGTCACGATCTACTGCTTCTGGCTCGTGATCGCGACGCTGGCGTTCTGGATCGTCAACGTCTGGAGCATCATGGAGCTCTTCGACGGCGTCTACCAAACGGGCCGCTGGCCGGTCTCGATCTACCCGATCTGGCTGCGGCTCGGCGTTACCTTCCTGATCCCGATCGCGTTCGCGATCACCGTCCCCGCGGAGGCCGCGACAGGGCGGCTCGACTGGCCGACGGTCGCGCTGGCGGGCGGCTTCTGCGTCGTCCTCTTCGCCCTGACGCGCTGGTGGTGGGGCTTCGGCCTGCGCCGCTACTCGGGCGCGTCCGCGTGAGCCGCTAGGCGCGCGACGCGTCGAAGGTGCCCCATTCCTCGCGGAGCACGTCCGAGATCTCGCCGACCGTGACCAGGGAGCGAAGAGCCTCGCGCATCGGCGGCAGCATGTTCTCCGTGCCCCGCGCAGCCTGCCGCACGCCGGCGAGCGCCCGCTCCGCCTCCTCCGCGTCCCGTTCGGCCCGAACGCGGGCCGTCCGCTCGAGCTGCCGCTGTTCCGCGTCGGGATCGAGGCGGTGCAGCTCGACCTGCTCGTCCTCTGCCTCGGCGAAGCGGTTGACGCCGACGATCACGCGCTCGCCCGACTCGACCTGCTCGTTCCAGCGGAAGGCTGCGTCCTCGATCTCGCGCTGGACGAAACCCTGCTCGACCGCCGCGACCGCGCCGCCGAGCTCGTCGATCCGCTCGATCAGCTCCCGCGCTCGCTCCTCGAGCTCGTCGGTGAGCGACTCGATGAAGTAGGAGCCGCCGAGCGGGTCGGCCGTGTCGGTCGCCCCCGCCTCGGCCGCGAGGATCTGCTGGGTGCGCAGCGCGATCCGAGCCGAGTGCTCGGTCGGGAGCGCGAGCGCCTCGTCGAAGCCGTTCGTGTGCAGGCTCTGCGCGCCGCCGGCGACGGCCGAGAGCGCCTGGATCGCAACCCGGACGATGTTGTTCTCCGGCTGCTGCGCGGTCAGCGTGGAGCCGCCCGTCTGCGCGTGGAAGCGGAGCGCGAGCGCCTTCGGATTCGTCGCGCCGAAGCGGTCACGCATGATCGACGCCCACAGCCGCCGCGCCGCCCGGAACTTCGCCACCTCCTGGAAGAAGTGGTTATGGGCGTTGAAGAAGAAGGAGAGTCGGGCACCGAAGTCATCGGGCGAGAGGCCGGCCTCGACGGCGGCCTGCGCGTAGGCGATCCCGTTCGCGAGCGTGAACGCGAGCTCTTGCACGGCGGTCGAGCCGGCCTCGCGGATGTGGTAGCCGCTGATCGAGATCGTGTTCCAGCTCGGGATCCGCTCGGCCGCGTAGGCGAACAGGTCGGTCGTCAGCCGCATCGACGGCCGCGGTGGATAGATGTAGTTCCCGCGCGCGATGTACTCCTTGAGGATGTCGTTCTGAGCGGTGCCGCGCAGTGCCGTGCCCGGCACGCCCTGCTCCTCGGCGACGAGCTCGTAGAGGAGCAGCAGGAGCGAGGCCGGCGCGTTGATCGTCATCGAGGTCGAGACGTCGCCGAGCGGGATCCCGTCGAGGAGCAGCCGCATGTCCTCGAGGGAGTCGATCGCGACGCCGGTGCGGCCGACCTCGCCGAGCGCGTGCGGGTCGTCAGAGTCGTAGCCGAGCTGCGTCGGCAGGTCGAAGGCGACCGAGAGGCCGGTCTGGCCACGGTCGAGCAGGTAGCGGAAACGGGCGTTCGTCTCCTCCGCCGAGCCGAAGCCCGCGTACTGGCGGATCGTCCATGGCCGGCCGCGGTACATGTCCGGATACGGCCCCCGCGTGTACGGAAACTCGCCGGGACGCTCGCCGTCGCCGTAGACCGGCGCGATCTCGATCCCCGACTCGGTCTCCCGCTCCACGGAGCGGATGCTACGGGAGGTCTAGAGGACGCCGCCGCTGCTCTCGATTGCCTCGAGCGCGATCCGACGGCCGGTGGCGATGTGCGCTCGGATGGCCCTGCGCGCACCGTCGAGGTCGCCGGCGTCGTACGCGTCGACGATCGCCCCATGCTCGGTGGGCAGGTACGAGCCGCCCTCGAGCCTGCCGCCGCGGATCACCTGCATCATCAGGTTGATCGAGAGGTCGCGGTAGAAGCGCGACAGGAGCCCGTTGCCGGCGAGGTCGACCTGGTACTCGTGAAACGCCGCGTTGGCCGAATCCCATTCGGCGTGCGAGACGGCCGCCGCCGTCGCCCTGTGCAGCTCGCGGAAACGGCGCAGCTCGTCGAGCGAGACACGGCCGACAGCGGACTCGGCCGCCTGCAGCTCGAGCGCGAGCCGCACGTCGTACCCCTCCGCAATCGCAGCCACGGTCAGCGCCGTCACGTAGTAGCCGCGACGCGACTTCACGGTCAGTAGGCCTTCGGCGACGAGCCTCGTCAAGGCGTGGTGGACGGGGCTACGCGAGACGCCGAGCGACGCCGCCAGCTCGTGCAGGCTGACCTTCTCGCCCGGGCCGAGCTCCCGGCGGACGAGCCGCGTCTTCAGCGTCTCGTAGACGCGGTCGTTCAGATTCGTCCTCGCCGGGGCGGAGACCGACATGAGGCATACGTAACATGACACGTGCGCCGGAGCAACCTGCGGAGGCGCGGCTACGCTCCACCCGATGCAGGTGCGCATCCGCCTCTTCGCCGGCCTGCGCGAGCGCGCCGGCACAGGCGCCAGCACGCTCGAGCTCGCCGACGGGGCGAGGCTCGACGATGTCTGGCCCGCACTCGGCCTCGGTGAGGAGCCCGCTGGCCTCCTCTATGCGGTCAACAAGCGCTATGCGAACCGGGAAGCCGCACTCACCGACGGCGACGAGGTGGCGCTGATCCCGCCCGTCTCCGGCGGGGACTTCCGTCTCACCGCCGAGCCGCTCGCGCTCGACGCCGTCGTGCGCGAGGTCGAGCGCGACGACGCGGGCGCGATCGCGACCTTCCTCGGCACCGTCCGTAACCGCTCCCGCGACCGCACCGTGCGCTACCTCGAGTACGAGGCCTACGAGGGGATGGCGGAGCAGATGATGGCCGAGCTCGCCCGCGAGCTGACCGAACGCCACGACCTGCTCGCCGTCGCGATCCATCACCGCGTCGGCCGGGTCGAGATCGGCGAGCCGAGCGTCGCGATCGCCGTCTCCTCGGCGCACCGCGCTGCTGCGCTCGCCGCCTGCAAGGAGGCGATCGACACGCTCAAGGGGACGGTGCCGCTCTGGAAGAAGGAGGTCTACGAGGGCGGCGAGGAGTGGATCGGGCAGGGCTCCTGAGCGAGGCCGGCTGACAGGTGCGGGACGAGGCGGGAGAACGTTCACTGAGCTCCGGGACTGCTGCTCTGGTACATCGCTCGCGCCGACTGAGACGGGTGGAGGGTGCGGCTGGATCTTGCCGCGCCGATGAGTTCTCGGTGGATTGTCGATCTCTACGGCGATACGGCCGGAGCGGCAGTCGGACGAGGAGTCATGAGATGACCGGAATGGATGCGGTGGAGAAGCACGTCGAGGCGCTCCTGGCGGTCGGTACACGATGAACGCCCCCGCCTCGATCACCATCACGCCAGTCTTCGTTGCCGACCTTTCCGTCGAGGGCGAGCGGATGCCGGTCTACGTGCACGTCATCGACCACCCCGATGCGCGCGTGCTGGTCGACACCGGGATGACGGAGCTGCACCCGGCGATGGCCGACATGGATCCCCGCCTGCAGCCGCTGAGCGAGCAGGACTTCGATCTCGCCGGCATCGACATCGTCGTCAACACACACCTGCACGCCGACCACTGCGGCGGCAACCACCTCTTCGCCGGCAAGCCGATCTATGTCCAGCGTCGGGAGCTCGACGACGCGCGCAGCGAGGACGACTACACGATTCGCGAGTGGGTCGAGGCGCCCGGCGTGCAGTACGTGCCGGTCGACGGCGAGCACGAGCTGCTGCCGGGGCTCCGACTCGTCCCGGCGCCGGGCCACACACGCGGCATGCAGATCGTCGTCGTCGAGACTGGCGGGCGCCCGGTCATCGTTGGCGGCGACGTGGCGGTGTGGTTCGGCGAGTTCGACGAGCCGCCCACCGAAGGCCGGCGGCGTGTCCTTGCGCTCGACCCCGAGCTGGTCTGGCTCGCGCACGAGCACGAGCCATGGCGACCCCGCACCATCTAAGGTCTAGGACGCCCGAGTCGCGTGCATCAGGGGATGTGCCACGGCTGCGCATGTGCTCACTCGCAACCTCGGTGAGCCGCGAGCTGACACCGCGCCGTTGGTGGGGATCGACGCCGATGATGTCGATCACGCCCATCCCCTCGTGAAAGGCGTTCAGGGCAACCGAGACGATCCGATCGGTCGTCCGTCCATCGCTGCGACGAACACGTCCCGTTCCACATTCGTGCAGGCGGATCAGACCGCGTCCTGGTCTTCCCTCAGCGCAGTCGCACGGGCCAGTCTTCGGGAGTGACGCCTAACGGCGCCGGTCAGGCTTGAGGCTGGAGGCTCGAGCCAAGCGAATCGCCGTGAACTAAGGCGGCGAAGGTGCCTAGCTCTCGTCGTGCGTCGAGTGGCAGTTGATCCACGATCACCGATGCGCCCACGAAGGTCGCACCGGCCTCTTCGATCAGAGCCTTCGCCGCGAAAGCTTGGCTTCCGGTCTCGAACCAATCGTCAACGAGGAGCACACGATCGGTTGGCGTGACCGAAGCTCGCTGGAGTCGCAGCTGTGAGCGGCTCCCTCGATAGTCCGCGGACGTCGCTCTGATCAGCTTTTCGCCTGGAAACAGACCAGCTTGCTTCCGGATGGCAACGAAGCCGGCCCGAAGCTCGGCGGCGACTGCACCGCCAACCAGGAATCCACGCGCCTCGACGCCGGCGACCTTCGTGACCCCTGAATCCTGGAACGGTTCGGCCAGAGCACGGACGAGGTCTCGGAACAGGAGCGGATCGGTGAAGAGCGCCCACACGTCGGCATGACCGTGAACCCATCGGAAACGCGCCACGATCCTGGACGCGATCTCGCTCACAGCAGTCGAGGATACGCCTTCGTGGCTTGGGCCAGTGTTCGGGAATGACGCCTGAGGTCGCGCGCCGCTAGGTTCCCGCCGTGAGCGCCGGGGTTGAGATTCGTCAATACGAACAGTCGGACCTGGAGGCGATCGTCGAGTTTTCCCTTCGGGCGTGGCAGCCGGTGTTCGAGTCGCTGCGGCAGGTTCTAGGCGACGCGATCTTCATGCGCCTCCACCAACCGGAGTGGACAGCGGTTCAGGCGGAGGCGGTCCGGTCGAGTTGCACGAGCGATGAGCGGGACGTCTTCGTTGCTGTCGCTGATGGGCTGCCCGTGGGGTTCGCCGCCGTCGCACTCAACGCATTTCACGAGCGAATGGGCGTCGTCGACATCATCGCCGTCGATCCTGACTACCAGCGGCGCGGAATCGCGCGGCAGCTGATGGACCGCGCGGCCGAGCACATGCGCGGGCAGGGGATGGACATCGCAGCCGTCGGAACCGGCGGCGACCCGGGACACGGCCCGGCGCGTGCTCTGTACGAGGCGCTTGGCTACACCGCGCTGCCAGGCGTGAGGTACCTCAGGCTGCTCGACTGACGCGCGCGCGGTGACGGCGCTCCGGTGCGCCGGTGTTCGCGAGTGTCCCTGAGGTTTTGGCGGCAATGCCCCTCGGGACTACGAACGATCCGCGCGACCGGATTCGCCGCTCCGTCGGCGGATTAGAGTGTCGCGACCTGTGGCCGAACGAGTCCTCACGCTGCGCGAGCTGAACCGCGCGACCCTTGCGCGGCAGCTCCTCATCCAGCGCGCGCGACTGTCGCCGACGGCGGTGATCGAGCGCCTCGTCGGGATGCAGGCGCAGTCGCCGCAGGCGCCGTACGTCGGTATCTGGACGCGCACGACGGGGTTCCGGCGCGGGTCGCTCGAGCGACTTCTCCGGCAGTCCGCGATCGTCAGGGCGACGGCGACGCGGCAGACGCTGCACCTGGTCACCCCGCGCGACTACGCGCTCATCTGGGCGGCGATGAGCGAGACGAACTTCCCCTGGGAGACGGAGCGGGCGAAGCAGCTCGCGCTGTCGGTGCACGCGCTCGCGGCGGACCGACCCGTGACGTCGACGGAAGCGATCGCCCAACTTGAGAGCGAGTACGGCCTCGCCGGCGTCGACGCGCGCCGCGCCTGGCGGCTGGCGCGTGTCGCCGCGCTCATCGTCCGCCACCACGAGACGGCGCTCTGGCAGCCGCGCAACGACGGCCGGTTCGTCGCGATCGCCGAGCCGCAGCCGCACGTCCCGGTCGAGGCGCGCGCCGAGATCTTCCGCCGCTACCTCGCGGCCTTCGGCCCTTCGACGCGCCGCGACATCGGGGCCTGGAGCAGGATGCGCGTCGCGGAGATCGACGCTGCGCTGGAGCTGCTCGAGCCGCTGCGCCGCTTCCGCGACGAGCAGGGCCGCGAGCTCCTCGACGTCCCACGAGCGCCGCTGCCGGACGCCGAGACCCCAGTGCCCGTGCGCTTCCTGCCGAAGTGGGACAACGTCCTGCTCGCGTGGGCCGACCGCACGCGCGTGCTCGCGGAGGCCCACCGGAAGACGGTGATCAAGATGAACGGCGACGTCGCACAGACGTTCCTCGTCGACGGCTTCGTCGCCGGGATCTGGCGCGTCGACGACGGCCGTGTCGTGCTGGAGCCGTTCGAGCCTCTTTCAGCCGCGGCGCGGCGCGAGATCGAGGACGAGGCAGGGCGTCTGGAGGCGTTCCTCGCCGAGCCCTAGTCGCGCTCGGCGAGCAGCTGCTGCATGCGCGATTTCGCCTCTATAGCGTCGAGTGCCCGCTCCCCGCCGATAGTCTCGAAGCATGGGTACGGATTGGCGCAAGGACAGGATCGACGCAGCTCATCGTGGCGACAACCCGCTCGTGATGGCACGGATGCGCAGTGGATTCGCCGTCATCGGAGACACGCAGCACCTGCCGGGTTACTCGCTGCTACTTACCGACGACGCCTCGGTCGACCACTTGACAGACCTCGCTTGGCGGCCGCGCCAGCAGTTTCTCTTCGACCTGTCGTTGATCGGCGAGGCGGTGTGGCGGGCATGTCGGGACAGTGACCTTCGCAGGGTCAACTACGAGGTTCTCGGGAATACCCTTCAGGTGCTCCACGGCCACGTGCATGCCCGATACGAGTGGGAACCGGCAGAACGGATCACAGGCCCGGTCTGGCGCTATCCGGACGAGGTTCGGAACGATCCGCAGTTCGAGTATTCGGATGCGAAACACGGCGAGCTACGAGCCGCGATCACGGCTGAGCTTCAGGCGCTGATCGACCAAGCGTACTAACAGCCGGCGGGCGTTCTCGCCTTGGCGAGGGCGCTCTCGTCTGACGAGCCTGCTCTGGGTGAAGAGATCATCGCCTGCACAGGCTCCTCTCGCGCGGCGCGTGAGGAGGCGGAACGACGCAGACTCCTCCGTGGGATCCTTCCGCGAAACGTCGCTGGTACACACCGAGACACGTCGCGCCTGCTGCGTCCGAGCGTGGTCGCGGAGTGTCGAGCCGCCGTCGAGCGCTGTGCGAGGACCGGGCGCTCGTTGAGCAGGAGGTATATGCGAGGAGTCCCATGATCGCCCTGAAGGCGACCTCCTGAAGAAGGAGGGCTACGAGGGCGGTGAGGAGTGGATCGGACAAGGGTCATAGCCAAGAGCCCGTTCGTAACTACTCTGAGCGCGTGAGTTACGACCCATACGCACCGCGCGAGGTCGAGGACCCGCCGCACGAGTACTCGCCGATCAAGCGCCCGACGACGCTCGGGGACGTCCTGCGCAAGCTCTGGGCGCCGATCGCCGCGGTCGGGTTCCTGATCTGGAAGCTGAAGTTCGTCTTCGTCGCGATCTTCAAGTTCAAGCTCTTCACCGTCGCCGCCTCGATGGTGGTCTCGATCGGTGCCTACGCACTCCTCTGGGGCTGGCAGTTCGCGGTCGGTTTCGTGGTGCTGCTCCTGATCCACGAAATGGGGCACGTCTGGGAGGCGAAGCGGCAGGGCCTGCCCGTGTCGGCGCCGATGTTCATCCCCTTCCTCGGTGCGCTGATCACGCTCAAGGAGCTGCCCGACGACGCCTGGAACGAAGCGAAGGTCGCCATCGCCGGCCCGATCATCGGCGGCCTCGGCGCGGCGGCGACGTGGGGGCTCGGCGTCTGGCTCGACTCCGACTTGCTCGTCGCGCTGGCGTTCACCGGCTTCTTCCTCAACCTCTTCAACCTGGCGCCGATCTCGCCGCTCGACGGCGGCCGCATCGTCGCCGCGATCCACCCCGCGCTCTGGGTCGTCGGCCTCGTGCTGCTGCTCGGCCTGACGATCCTGGCGCCGAACCCGATCCTGCTCCTGATCCTCGTCCTCGGCGGGCTCGAGTCGTGGCGGCGCTGGCAGCACCGCAATCAGCCCCAGAACGAGGCGTACTACCGCGTCACGCCGCAGCGGCGGGTGATCACCGGCGTCGCGTACATCGCGCTCGCAGCGCTGCTGACGCTGGGGATGAGCGGCAGCTACATCGAACGGGAGATCTGAGTGGCCTCGAACGAGCGGCGGATGCTCGAGCGCACCCACGACGACCTCCAGAACGACGTCGCCGTGATCGCGTCCGAGTTCCTCGGAGGCTTCCAGAAGGTCCTCGAGATCGACCGGCCGGCCGTCTCGATCTTCGGCTCCGCGCGCGTCGGCGAGGACAGCCGCCCGTACGAGCTCGCGCGCGCGACGGCGCAGCTCTTCGCCGAGGCGCACTTCGCCGTCGTCACCGGCGGCGGCCCCGGTGTGATGGAGGCGGCGAACCGCGGCTGCAGGGAAGGTGGCGGCCTCTCGGTCGGCTTCAACATCGCGCTCCCGCACGAGCAGGGGCTGAACCCGTACTGCGACATCGAGATGACCTTCAAGCACTTCTACGCGCGCAAGACGATGTTCGTGAAGGCCGCGGAGGGCTTCGTCATCTTCCCCGGCGGCTTCGGCACGCTCGACGAGGCGTTCGAGGCGCTGACGCTGATCCAGACCGGCAAGGTGCTGAACTTTCCGGTCGTCCTCTTCGACTCGAACTACTGGCGGGAGCTGCTCGACTGGGTCGACAGCGAGTTGCTCGCCGACGGGATGATCTCGCCCGAGGACGTCGAGCTCCTGCACGTCACGGACGACCCGGCCGAGGCAGTGCGGATCGTCGTCGAGAGCTATGACGAGCGCAACTCCGTCGAGTCCCCGGCCGAGCCGGAGAAGGCGGACGCGCAGTAGCTAGACGCGCGGCAGCACGAAGTACGGGCCGGGAATGGAGCGGCCCGGGCCGTAGATCGCGGTCGGGCCGACGGCGATGTAGTTGCTCGTCGTCGCGTCCTGGCGCACCAGCTCCCCGCGCTCGAAGACCTTGCGCGTCACGGTGACGTCGAAGCCGGACTGGTTCGAGCCGGCGACCGTCCGGACGGAGCCGGGCGGCGCGTACGGGTCGAGCGCATACGTCGTCTGCGGCGCGCGCCAGTTCGTCCGCTCGCCGGTCGACGCGACGACGCGTCGCCCCGGGTCGGTGCCGTAGAACGAGAACGTGAGCGTCGTGCTCGTGTAGCGCGTCTTGATCAGGATCCCGGTCTTCAGGTCGTTCTTGAAGACGAAGTCTGGTCCGCCCCACGAGACGGTCGCGTCGCGGCCCATCGGATAGTGCGAGATGTAGAAGCTGTGGTTGTGGCGCTCGACGATCGGCAGCCCGAGCTCGAACGCGTTGTTGAAGAGCGTCGTCGCGGTCTGGCAGACCCCGCCGCCGATCGCGGGCAGGAGCAGCGAGCCGATGATCATCTGGCCCTCGCGGAAGCCGCGCTCGACGGTCCGCGGCCCGACACGGTCGTTGAAGGAGAACGTGTCGCCGGGCTCGATCACGGTGCCGTCGATGTAGTTCGCCATCAGCTGCACGTTGTGGATCCGGTTCGAGGAGGACGTGCCCATGTCGGTCGTAAAGGTGGAGATCTGTTCGCGGATGCCGAGCTGCTCCGCCTCCCGCGTCGTCAGGTCGGCCCGGATCTGCTTCAACCTCAGTGACGCCCGGTGCGTCGGCGCAGCCGCTGCGGCCGCGACCGAGTCGGCGGCCCAGCGGCCGTCGACCGTGAGACCCGGGCGCGAGGGCCGGATCCGCACCTTCTTCCCGGCGACGGCGAAGCGGGCGTTGACGGCGCGCGTGCGCCACGGCGCCAGCATCGGCTCGACGGCCTTCGCCAGGCGCCCCGGATGGAAGGAGACGTCGAAGCGGTCGCGGTCGGGCCGGAAGCGGAGCAGCTTCGCGAGCCGGGCGGGAGCCAGGGTGCCGACGTCCTCCCCCTTGAATTCGAGCGTCACTGGCTCGTCGACCAGCTCCTGCGCCTCGGCGACAGCGGCCTCGGCGGCGACCGTCGTCAGCTCCGGCTCGACGTGCGTCAGCGCGGGCGTCAGCGTCCGCACGCCGGCCAGCGACGCCTGTGCGAGCGAGGCGGCGAGCTGCGCCGGGTCGACGGCGTCGCCGGGACGCGCGGGGATGACGCGGAAGCTGCTGCGGGCGACGACCTGCGCGCGCCGGGGCTTCGGCAGCGCAGCGGAGACCTCCTCCGCGATCTGCTCGGCTTGCGGCCGCGCGACGAGCACCGGGTCGACGACAAGCGTCGGCGGGCTCGGGTCGACGAGCTGCCTGATCCGGCCGGCGAAGCTCGTGCGGCCGGCATCCCAGAGCGCCTGCTCGGTCGCCGTGCCGTCGAGCCGAAGAGCCTCGCCCGGTCTGACGTGGTAATCGCGGTCGCCGACGACGAGGCGCACCGGCGTCTGCAGCCGCGCCTCGCGGAGCTCGACGCCCGGCAGCGGCCGGTCCCAGTAGTAGGCGTCGCGCGCAGCCACCGCGACCACGGCCGCGAGAGCCAGGACGCCGAACACGGAAGCTGCGATCACGCCGGGTCGTCTCACGATTTGGAAGGTAGCCGCTCCGGCCGGACTACACTCGGTTTCCGTGCGATTGCAGGATCTTCCGTCGGTGGATGAGCTCGTGCGCGGCCTCGATGACCCGCTCGCGGTCGCCGCCGCGCGGGAGGTGCTCGAACGCGCACGCGAGGAGATCCGGGCCGGCTCGGCGCCGGGCGACCTGCGCGCCCGGCTCGACGAGGAGCTCGCCGCTGCCCGACGGCCTGCGCTCCGCCGCGTCCTGAACGCGACGGGTGTGCTCGTGCACACCAATCTGGGCCGCGCGCCCCTCGCCGAGGCGGCGCTCGACCGCGTCCGCGATGCCGCCGGCTATTCGAACCTCGAGTACGACCTCTTGTCCGGTACACGCGGCTCGCGGCAGGATCACGCGGCGCCGCTGCTGCGCCGGCTCACCGGTGCCGAGGCGGCGATCGTCGTCAACAACAACGCGGCGGCGATGCTGCTCGCGCTTGCCGCGCTCGCCGAGGACTGCGAGGTCGTCGTCTCGCGCGGCGAGCTGATCGAGATCGGCGACGGCTTCCGGATCCCGGACGTGCTCGCCCGCTCCGGCGCGCGGCTCGTCGAGGTGGGGACGACGAACCGGACGCGGGCGGCCGACTACGAACGCGCGATCGGGCCGGAGACGGCGCTGCTCCTGCGCGTGCACCAGTCGAACTTCCGTGTCGTCGGCTTCACCGAGCAGCCTCGGCTCGAGGAGCTCGCGGCGGTCGCCCGCCGGCACGAGCTGCCGCTCCTCGACGACCTCGGCTCCGGGGCGCTCGTCGACGTCGAGGGCGAGCCGACGCCGGCGGCGGCGCTCGCCGCAGGCGCCGACCTTGTCTGCTTCTCCGGCGACAAGCTGCTCGGCGGGCCGCAGGCCGGGATCGTCGCCGGCCGCGCCGACCTGGTCGAGCGGCTGCGGCGACACCCACTCCACCGCGCCCTCCGCTCGGACAAGCTGACGCTGGCGGCGCTCGAGGGCACGCTGGCGCTCTACCTCGACCGGCCGGAGGAGGTCCCGGTGCTGCGGATGCTGCGCGAGCCGGTCGAGGACGTTCGCGGACGTGCGGAGTTTTTGGCGCAGGCGGCCGGCGGCGTCGTCGAGGCGACGGTCGCGCGCGTCGGCGGCGGCGCCCTCCCGCTCGCCGAGCTGCCAAGCTTCGCGTGCGCCATCGAGGAGGAGCTCGCGGCGGCGCTGCGCGCGCACGAGCCACCCGTGATCGCGGTCGTCCGCGACGGGCGCACGCTGCTCGACTGCCGCACCCTTTCCGACGCCGAGGCCGACGAAGTCGCCGCAGCTGTCGCGGCCGTCCGGTGGCGGCGATGACGGCGAGACGCACGGAGGGAGACCTCTGGCGGCTCTTCTGGGGAGCGCTCGTCACGAGGTTGCTCGCGATCGCCGCCGACCTGGGGGTGGCGGACGCCCTGGCTGACGGGCCTCGACCGGTAGACGAGCTCGCTCGCGAGGTGGGCGCCGATCCGGACGCGGTGCACCACATCCTCCCCGCGCTCGGTGAGCTCACCGCGGCCGGTGAGCCAACCTTCGAGCCCATCCACGGCACCGACTTCTGGAGCTGGCTCGGCGAGCGCCCAGACGAGCGCGCCGCGTTCGATCGTGCGCTGTCCGGAAGCTGGGAGTGGAAGGTCGATCGAGTCGCGAGCGCCGAGTGGCGAGGGGACGAGCTCGTCGTCGACGTCGGCGGCGGCGCCCGCGAGCGCGACGAGGCGCAGTGGCGCGCGCTCCTGGAAGGGAACGGGTTCGAGCTGCTTGGCGTCGAGGACGGCTTGGTCGAGGCGCGGTGCCGCTGACGGTAGGCACCGCGGGCCACATCGACCACGGGAAGACGTGGCTCGTCCGGGCGCTGACCGGCAAGGACACGGACCGGCTGCCCGAGGAGCAGCGGCGCGGGATCTCGATCGACCTCGGCTACGCGCCGCTCGACCTGCGGGAGGGACGGCAGCTGTCGCTGATCGACGTCCCCGGGCACGAGCGCTTCGTCCGCAACATGGTCGCCGGGGCGACCGGGATCGACCTCTTTCTGCTCGTGATCGACGCCGGCGAGGGTGCGCGGCCGCAGACGTACGAGCACCTCGCGATCGTCCGCCTGCTCGGGATCGAGCACGGCGTCGTCGCGGTGACGAAGGCCGACGCCGTCGACGCCGAGACGCTCGAGCTGGCGCTCGCGGAAGCACGCGAGCTGGTTCCGGAGGCCGAGGCGGTCGCGGTGAGCGCGAAGACGGGCGCGGGCCTCGATGTGCTGCGCGATGCGCTCGGGCGTGCCGCGGAGCTTGTGCTTCAGACACACAAGGTCGACGGCGCGCCGGCCCGCCTCCACGTCGACCGCGTCTTCTCGCTGCGCGGGATCGGGACGGTCGCGACCGGGACGCTCTGGTCGGGGACCGTCGGCGAGGGCGACGTGCTCCGCGCCGAGCCGGCCGGACGGGACGTGCGGGTGCGGAGCGTCCAGGTGCACGATCGCCCGGTCGAGCGCGCCGAGCCGGGCCAGCGAGTGGCGCTCGCGCTCCCCGGCGTCGAGCGGAAAGAGCTCCGCCGCGGCGACGCGCTCGTCGCGCCGGGCAGCCTGCGGCCGAGCTACCGCCTCGACGTGGCGCTCGAGGAGCTTGGGCCGATCGCAGACGGAGCCCGGCTGCACGTCCACCATGGCACCGCCGCCGTTCCCGCACGCGTCGCCAGGGCCGGCGGCTACGCACAGCTGAGGCTCGCGGCGCCGGTCGTGGCGGCACGGGGCGATCGGTTCGTGCTCCGCGACGCGACGACCGTGGGCGGCGGCACGGTGCTCGACCCCGCTCCCGCCCGGCATGCCGACCTCGCTCGCTTCGAGCGGGCCGAACGGGGCGAGACACGCGTCCACGCGCCGGCGCTCGTCGGGGGCGAGTGGCACTGGTCCGACGAGTGGCTGGCCGAGCTGCAGGCGAACGTCGAGCGCGCCATCGACCAGGCTGATCCCCTCGATCCCGGCGCTCCCGCCCCGACGGAGCCATGGGCGAAGGATGTGCTCGCGCGCCTTCCGTTCGAGCGGCGCGGCTCCCTCCTCTATCGACCGGGGACGACCGGCGCGCTCGGTGCGCGCACCGCCGCGGCCGAGCAGCTGGCGGCCGCGCTCACGGCTGCCGAGCCGGGAGCCGCCAAAGCCGACGACGCCGAGCTCGCCCGCTTCCTCGAGCGCGCGGGCAGGCTCGTCAGGCTCGGCGACGGCTGGGCGGTCTCAGCGGGTGCCTACGAACGGGCCCGAGCGATTGTGCTCGAGGAGTGCGCGGCGGCCGGCCAGATCACGCTCGCGCGCTTCCGCGACCTCGCCGGCTGCGGCCGCCGCGACGCCCAGCTCCTGCTCGAGCGGCTCGACGCGGACGGCATCACCCGCCGGGTTGGGGAGGCGCGGGTGCTGCGCCGTCGGGCTTCGGCGCAGGCGCCGTAGCGGACATGTCGTCCTCGTTCGTCGAGCGCAGCACCTCCTTCACCAGCCGCTCGCTGAAGCCGGCAGCGAAGGCGAGCACGAGGAAGAAGGCGAAGCGGTCGCGCTCGTCGGTCGGCACGTCCAGCTGCCGGATCACGCCGCCCTGGAGCGCGAAGTAGACGAGCAGGCCGAAGACGCCGCCGATGAACGGCCGGAACGCCGCCACCCGCTGCACGTACGAGCGCCCGACCTCGTGCCGGACGTGGAACTTGTCCGCGCTCATCCGCGTGACGACGCTGACGAGCGCCCCGAGCGCGCCCGCGATCAGGCAACCGAAGAAGGTGGTCAGGTTGACGGGGGTGTCGCCTGCCGCGAGCAGGAGCCCCACTGGAATCGTGATCGCACAGAGCGCGAGCACGCCGATCAGCATCCCGCCCAGGTAGACGATCTGCGCCTCGCGCGACGCCGCCTGCTGGTAGTGCACGTCGATCCGGTCGAGCTCCTTACCCTGGTTGTCGATCTCCTCGACGCTCAGCGGGACGACGGTGCCGTCCGGATTCGGGATCGAGACGAGCATCAGGTCACGCGTCCAGACGAAGAGCCAGTTCACGAGCAGCCGCTGGCTGAGCCCACGGAGCGCGTTCCGCACCGAGACGTACTGCACCTCGGCGCGGTGGAGGATCTGCGCGACCTCCGGGTGCATCCGCACGAGCCGCTCGGTCTCGCTGTACATCTCGATCTTGTCGTGGTAGCGCAGCAGCTTCCGCTCGAGCGGCCTCGGCCGCACCGCGGTCAGCGCGACCGCCATCGGCCCGCTCTCGCAGATGTAGCCGTCGGTGATCTCGCCGTGGTCGCGGACGAAGGCCGCGCGCAGCTCCTGGTAGCGCTCCTCCTGCGCCGGCCCGTTCTCGCGGAGCGCCCAGGCGTCGACGAGCTCGGAGAAGGAGACGCGGCGGGTCGACGGCACGGCCGGGGCGGCGTCGGTCTTCGCGGTCTCCTCGTACGGGTGTGCGATTTCGGCCATCCGGAACCACCTCCCCGAGCCGGCCGCACGACTCCCGTTCGTCTCCCACCAGAGTAGGGAATCGCGCCGAATGTCACAAGCCGACTGCATGCGACACTGGTGGCATGCGCGTCGCCCTGCTCGCCGTCCTGCTCGCCCTGCCCACCGCGGCGCTCGCCGGGGCAGGCGTCGAGCGCGGCACGGCCACGATCACGACCCGGGACGGCGCGAAGATGACCCTCAACGTCGAGCTCGCACGCACCGCCGCGGCGCGGCAGCAGGGCCTGATGAACCGCCGCAGCCTCGGCGCCAGGGCCGGGATGGTCTTCCTCTACCCGGCCGACCACCGCAGCCCTTTCTGGATGAGGAACACGCTGATCCCGCTCGACATCGCCTTCGCGGATGCGCGCGGGAGGATCCTGCGAATCCTGACGATGCAACCGTGCCGGCGCGATCCCTGCCGAATCTACGACCCGAAGGTCGCCTATCGCACCGCGCTCGAGGTCAACGCCGGCTCGTTCCGGCGCTGGGGCGTCCGTGTGGGCGACCGGCTCCGCGTGAGGGGTTCTACTCGTTCGGGCTGACGGTCAGCTTGAACACGTCCGGCCGGTGATAGTGGCCGGCAGGGTCGAAGCGCTGACGCGCCTGCAGGAGGACGTCCGGATCGAGCTCGGCATAGAGGATCCCCTCCTCGTCGTAGAGCGGCCCGGCAAGATAGCTCCCATCCGGGGCGAGGATGGCCGAGCCGCCACGGCCGAGCAGATCGCGCCCCTCGAGCAAGGGCCGCAGCGGGAAGTCCTCGGGATACGAGCCGGCGCGCTGGAAATGGCAGGGTGCGATCACGAACGCACGCGACTCGAGCGCGAGGTGCATCAGCGTCGCCTGCCAGCGGTCGCCGTCGTCCGCGGTCGAGGCGACGTAGATCTCGACCCCGGACTCGTAGAGCGAGAAGCGGGCCAGCGGCATGTAGTTCTCCCAGCAGATCAGGCCGCCGATCCGCCCGAGCGGCGTCTCGAGCGCGCGCAGGCCACGCCCGTCGCCCTGGCCCCAGACGAGCCGTTCGTGGTTCGTCGGCACGAGCTTGCGGTGGTGGAGGGCGAGCTCCCCGGCAGGCGACCAGTAGAGGAGCGAGTTGTAGAGCGTTCCTGGGCGCCCCGGATCGGCCTCGTTGACGCCGACGACGAGCCAGACGCCGTGCTCGTGGGCGATCGCGGCGAGCCGGTCGGCGTCGGCGCTCGGCACCTCCAGCGACTCGCGGTGGAGGAGCGCGAACGCCTCCTTCGCACCGGGCTCCGCCCAGCCGGCGAGTGCCTTTGCCCAGATCGACGACGGGTAGGCGGGAACGAACGTCTCCGGGAAGACGACGAGCTGCGCACCCGCCGCTGCCGCTTCCGCCGTCCGTTCCGCGACGCGGTCGATCGTGCCGGAGCGGTCGAAGATCGCGGGCTCGACCTGGACGCAGGCGGCGGTGACGATCTCCTTCACGCCCACTCCAGTGGCGTGTAGCCGCTCGTCCGCGGCGCCGAGACGATCAGGAGCGTCGCGTCCGTGTCGCTCTTGTTCACGACCGTCCGCTTCGGCTCCGGGTCGAGCCGCACGAACGTCCCCGCCGGCGCGGGATGGTCCTCGCCGTCGATCACCATCGTCGCGTCGCCGGCGAGGACGATGAAGACCTCCTCCTGGTCGCTGCCCGTCTCGTCGTGCTCGGGGATCGTCTCGCCCGGCGGCAGCTCGAGGACGTTCATCCCGAACGACTGCAACCCGAGCGATTTGCGCGCTAGCGCCCACTTCGGGAACGGACGCTCGAAGTCGTCCATGTGCACGATCGTGAAGCCGCTCATCGCTCCTCCCAGTCCGGTTCCGGGCCGATCCCGACGCCCTCGGCGACCCGGTTGATGTAGTTGAAGTAGGCGACAACCTGGATCGCGTCGTGGATCGCCTCGTCGTCCCAGCCGTGTCCCCGCAGCACCTCGACGTCCGCGGCGCTCATCGCCGCCGGCGTCCGGGTGAGCTTGATGGCGTAGTCGCAGAGCGCCTCCACGCGCGGGGGCAGTCCCGCGCTGCGGTAGTCGTGGGCGCACCGCTCCACGAGCTCGTCGTCTGCGCCCTCGGCACGGAGGTCGTCTGCATGCGCACGCGTTCAGTAATGGCAGTCGTTCTCGCGCGAGACGACGGTGGCGAGCAGCTCCCGCTCCTGGCGGGAGAGCCGCGACGGGCCCTTCATGATCCCGAGGTAGAGGTCCATCGAACGGCGCAGCACGCCCGGCCGGAGGCTCATCGCCTTGACGATGTTGAAGACCTTCCCGGCGCGCTCGATCGCGGCGTCGTACTCCTGCTTCAGCGGTCCGGTCGCGTCGTCGACGTCGGTCAGGCGCAGGTGAGCCACGCCGCGATCCTCGCAGAAAGAGCCGGGCGGACAAGGCCCCGGGGGAGCAGAGCTCCCCGGGTGCCTCTCCTCTCTCCCCCTCTACCTGCTCAGGTCGACCGGGAACGAGACGAGCCGGCGGGTCGAGACACCGCCGAGCACGTCCTCACCCGCCTTGCGCGCGCGGGCGAAGACCACCAGCAGCTCCTGGCGACTGGTCGCCGGGTAGCCGGCTGCACGGTTCATCGTCAGCGTCGCGAAACCGTCCGCCCCAGTCTGCTGCTCCGCCGGAGCGGAGAACTGGTTGAACGGGACCGGTTCGGCGTAGAGCAGTGCGCCCTGCACGGGCTTGCCCTTGCAGGTGACGCGGAAGCGAACCGAGATCGAGGTCGTCGAGCGGCCGACGACAGACGGAGCGATCGACTGGCCGTCGATCAGCAGCCGGTCCGGCAGCGAGACGTTCGCGATCGGGATCGGCGCGTTGCCGTTACAGCCGGTCACGGGCGCGGGTGCCGTCCTGACCACGGCCGACGGGACCGACGTCGCGGCAACCGAGCCGTCGGCGTTCCGCGCGGTCACGCGGGATCGGATCGTGTTGCCGACGTCGACCTTCTTGAGGACGTACGTCCTGTCGGTCGCTCCGCCGATCTGGGAGCAGCTGCCGCCGTTCTCGTCGCAGCGCCGCCACGAGTACGAGTAGGTGATCGGCGCCGTGCCGGTCCAGGTGCCGTTGCTCGTCGTCAGCGTCTTGCCCTCCTCGGGCGTGCCGGAGACTGCCGGCGGCGACTGGTTCGACGGCGCCGCCTGAGGCGCCGAGTCGGCGACCTCCGCGAGACCGGCGACCGCGGCGAGCACGACCAGCGTGCCCGCGAGCGTCGCCGTGAGAATGGTGCGTCGTTTCATCTTCGGACCCCTTTCGTGTCGTTTTTCCGTCACTAGCAAGCGCGCCGCCACGTGATCTCGCGGCTGAACGCGCCGAGGTAGCCCGCGCCCGCCTGGTTGACCGACATCGCGATCCGCAGCCGGTTTGCCCCACACGGGAGCGTCGCCTGGAAACGCGTGCGCGAGTTCAAGTCGAGCGAAATGCGCTTGATCGTCACCCACTGCCCGAACGCGGAGAGCCGCTGCAGCTGGATCTGCTTGCGGGCCATGCTGCGGCCGGCGTAGACGCGCGCGATGAACCCGTTCATGCGGCCAAACGAGATCGACGGCGCCACGGCCGTGCTGATCACGAGGCTCGAGGCGGTCTTCCACCTGGCCCGGTAGGTGGTGAGGATCTTCGGCGAGACGGCGTAGGAGAACGTGCCGTCCGTGCCGGTGATCACGGTGGCGAGCACGACCTCAGATGCCTGCCCGTAGGGCTGGAAGCTGAGTTGGACGTTCTCGCCCGGCTTCTTGTTGTTGACCTGGCCGGTGAGCGTCACCTTGTCCCCGTACGCGATCTGCGGCTGCGAGGTGGCGAGAGTGACTGCGGCTGGCGGCCCGGCCACCCGGACGGTGCCGGTGACAGACGGGTTGAGCGCGTCGCGATAGCGGTAGGTGCCCGCGACGTCGAACCTGAAGGTGAAGCTCCGGCCGCGCGCAAGCACCGGCGAGGCAAAGGCGCCGGTCGTCGAGACGATCTGATGGCTCTGCGTGTCGTCGTTGCGCCACCGGATCGAGTCGCCGGCGACGATGTTGACGGAGGCGGGGGAGAACGCCGCCCGCTTGATCGAGACGGTCTTCGTGGTCGCGGCGGCTGCAGGACCGGCGAGCAGCAGGCCGACGACGAGCGAGACGAGGGTGAGGAGTGTGCGTCGCATGAGCGCAGCCTCCCCGTGCCGCAGGGCGCCAAGCGCACAACGGTGCGGTTTTACGGAATCCGTACAGGCTGATTGCATCTCGCTTTCAGTGGCTTCTGCACCTAGGGTTCGGGGCGGAGCGGCACGGGCCCGGTGGCCCAGCCGGTCTTCAAAATCGGCCCGGTCGTGCAACCCACGGCTTGCTCGGTTCGACTCCGGGGCCGCTCCGTTCCGGCTCGGCCGCGTCCAGCTCCCGCGATGGAGTGGGCCGTTGCTCCGCCGAAGATCACTCGATCGAGGGACGTCGACGGGACCTAGACGCTCAAGCGATGGGTCCTACGCGCCGATGAGGTGAGAACTAGCGAGTTCCGTGGGCCGTGCCGCAGCTGTCCATGTCGAGCTCCTTCCGAAGCAGTGGGGGTGGCCGCCACCCCCACTCTTCTCTCTCCAGGTCAGGCCTCGCGGGCGTACTTCGCCTTCAGCGCGGCGATATCGGCGGGCTCGTAGAGCGGCCGGCCCGGGTCGAGGCCGACGATCTCGTCGCGGCGCGGCACGCGGCCGAGCTCGCGGCCGAGCTTCTCCGCGCGCCGATGGCAGCCGTCGCAGAGCGTGATCAGGTCGCGGCCGGGCTCCTCCGCACCGAGCGTCGCATACGTCAGGTGCCGAGCACTGGGTTCGATCGCGGATTCACAGCCCTCGACCTCGCACGCGGGCGCAGTCGCCAGCTGCGCTCTCGCGCGCCGCTGCCAGTGGCCGCTCGCCGCGTACGCCGCCGGGCTGAGCCGGAAGAGAGCGCGGTACGCCTCGCTCGATAGCTTGCCGCCCGCGTCCGGGGAGCGGCGGTCGCGCCAGCGCTCAAGTGCGGCCGCCGCCTCCGCCTCGACCTCCTCGCGGCGGCGCGCCGCCTCCCGCTTCGCCGCTTCGGCAGGCGTGAGCAGCGAGGGCGCCTCCCGGCGTGCCCGCAGCACGTCGTGCAGCGACTTCTTTCCGGCTCCTCGGCTCATCGTCCGACTAGTGTGCCCGGATGCGCACTCGCCGCCTGGGCAGCTCCGTCCTCGAGGTGACGGTCGTGGGGCTCGGCTGCAACAACTTCGGCGGCCGGATCGACGAGGCGGAGTCGCGCCCGGTGATCGACGCGGCGATCGACGCCGGCGTCACCTTCTTCGACACCGCCGATGTCTACGGCAACCGCGGCGGCAGCGAGGAGATCATCGGCCGCGCCCTCGACGGCCGGCGCGACGAGGTCGTGCTGGCGACCAAGTTCGGCCACGACCTCGGCGACGGCGAGACCGCCCGCGGTGCGCGACCCTACATCCGCAAGGCGATCGAGGCGTCGCTCCGCCGCCTCCAGACCGACCGGATCGACCTCTACCAGTACCACCGCCCGGACGGCGTCACGCCGCTCGCCGACACGCTCGAGGCTCTGCACGAGCTCGTCCAGGAGGGGACGGTGCGCGCGATCGGCTCGTCCAACTTCACACCGGCGATGGTCGAGGAAGCCGCCGCGATCGCGGCCGAGCGCGGCCTGACGCCCTTCGCCTCCGAGCAGAGCCAGTACTCGTGGCTGCGGCGCGGCGCCGAGGAGGAGCTGCTGCCCGCGAGCGAGCGGCTCGGCGTCGGCTTCATCCCCTACTTCCCGCTCGCGAGCGGCCTGCTGACGGGCAAGTACGCAAAGGGCGAGCCGCCGCCGGAGGGGACGCGCCTGTCGGGCCGCGAGCTCGCGGAGGACGACCTGGACGCAGTCGAGCGGCTGCGCGCGTTCGGGGAGCGGAACGGCGCCTCGCTGCTCGACGTCGCGATCGGCGGGCTCGCAGCCGTACCCGGCGTCGCCTCGGTGATCGCGGGCGCGACGAAGCCGGAGCAGGTGCGCGCGAACGCGGCCGCCGGCTCGTGGGAGCCGAGCGGGGAGCAGCTCGCAGAGCTGCGCGCGCTCTGACCGTGCTCGCGGAGGTCGCCGCAGCAGCAGCCCTCGTCTGCCTCGATCCCGGCCACGGCACCGCGCCGGACGTGGGCCGGCAGCTCGAGCCGATCGGCCCCGGTTCCGCGCAGCTGAAGCTGAAGGACCCGGGCGGCGCTGCCGGCGAGGCGCCCGTCGCCCTCTCGATCGCGCGCAAGACGCGAACGCTCCTGCGCGCCAGCCGCTACCGGGTCGCGATGACACGCGACGGGACCGGCTACCGCGGCGGCAACCGCGAGCGGGCAGGCTTCTGCAACGCGCGCGGCGCCGGGCTGATGCTCCGCATCCACGCCGACGGGTCGGCCGACCCCGCCGTCCGGGGAATCTCGACGCTCGTACCGGCGCTGCGGCCCGGCTGGACGGGCGACGTCTACGGCGCGAGCCGCCGCGCGGGAGCACTCCTACAGCGAGAACTGGTCGCCGCCACCGGCGCACGCAACCTCGGAGTCGTCGAGCGCGCCGACCTGACCGGCTTCAACTGGGCCGACGTCCCCGTCGTGCTCGTCGAGACCGGCTTCATGTCGAACCGCCGCGAGGCCGGGCTCCTCCGCAGCGCCGGCTACCAGCAGCAGCTTGCGGGTGCGCTGGCCCGCGGCGTTCAGCGCTTCCTGAGTCGGTAGACGACGCCGCGGCCCCAGTCGGCGGCGAGGAGGCCGCCGCCACGTGGCTCGACCGCGAGCCCGAGCGGATGCTCGAAACCGTCGGCGAACGTCGACGAGCGGCCCGTGCGGAGATTCACCTGCACGAGCTTCCGCCCCCAGCGTTCGCTCAGGTACTGCCCCCACTCGGCGACGATCAGCCTGCCGCCCCAGAGCGCAAGCGTGTTCGCGGAGGAGTGAGGCTCGAGGTAGGCGATCGGCGGCATGACGCCCCGGCAGGAGCCCTGCAGCTTGCGCAGCCGCCAGCTGGCCCAGCAGCGCGGCCAGCCGTAGTCGGCGCCGGGCCGGATCCGGACGATCGTCTCCGCCGGCTCGTTCTCACCGAGGTCGTCGCGGGCGTTGTCCGAGACGTAGAGCGCCTCGCCGTCGAAGACGAGCCCGAACGGGTTGCGGAGGCCGCGGGCGACGATGCGCAGGCCCGTGCCGTCCTGGCGGAAGGAGAGGATCGCGCCGCTGCGGGCGTCCTTCTCCTTGCAGACGTCGCACGTCGAGCCGCTGCCGAGATAGAGCCGGTCGTCGGGTCCGAGCACGATCGTGTCCTGCTGGTGCCGGTCGAAGGGCAGCCTGGTCAGGATCTTCTGCCGCGAGAGGACTTGCCGGCCACGGACGGCGAGACGGCTGACGTAGCCCTGCGCGGAGACGAACAGGTTCCGGCCGACCCACGCCAGCCCGAGCGGTGTCTCGAAGCCGCGGGCGAGCACGCGCGGCTTGGACGAGCCGGGGCCGACCGCGACGATCTCGCCGGTCTCCTGCGTCGCATAGAGGAGGCCGTCGGGGCCGAACGCGAGCGCGGTCGGCCGCTGCAGGCCCGTTGCGTAGAGCTCTGCCGTCAGGCCGCAGCAGACCTCCAGCGCAGGCGCCGGTCGGAGCGCGGCTGCACCCGGGACGGCGAAGAGCGCGGCGACCGCAACAGCGGCCGCGAGGAGCTCACGCCTCCCAGGGATCGGCGGCGCCCGCCTCGGCGGTCCGCTGCCGTCGCCGCAGGCCGCGGCGGCGCTTGGGCGCTGGCGCAGGAGCGGCCGCTTCCGGCTCGTCCGCGCCGGGATCGGCGGGCAGCTTCGTCACGATCGTCTTCGACTCCGGATCCGGTGCGGCCTCGACCACCGTCGCCTGGACGACGGGCATGTCCCATGGCCCGGTCGCCTCGGCGGCGTCGGCCGCGAGCGGCGGCGCGATCTCGTCGAGGTGCCAGCGAGCGCGCTTCGCGGCCGCGGCCCACTCCGAGAGGACGACGAGCGTCCAGGCCGCGGCCATCACGAGCACGATCCACGCGGTCGAGAGGTCGGCGAGGCCCGCGAAGAGGGCGACGAGAAGCAGGAAGGCACCCTCGACCACGAGCCGCGGCACCGTGAATCCGCGCTGGAGTGGCGGCGGAACCGCGGCGACCCAGTCGGGCGACGGGTGGGCGCCGGGCTCGACCGGCCAGCGCTCGTCGTCGAGGCGCGCCGGTGCCTGCCGCTCCGCGCGCAGCGAATGCAGCTCGGCGCGCAGCTCCCCCGCGACTTCCTCCAGTTCGCGCACGCGGTCGGCGAAGGCGCTGAACGCTTCCTCGACGCGGACGGCGTCGTACCCCTGGCCGGTCCGCGGCAGCTCATCCGTCTGCGGCAGCTTGCTCATCTCCCTGAAGTATGCCGCCGGAGCGAAGAAGCCTGCTCAGACGGATTTTCCACCCACTCCCGCTCTGAGCTCCGCGGCGCGGTCGCCGACGCGAAGCGGCGGTGTCCGCCCGCCTGCGCGATCGGCCAGCCCGTGCAGGAGCTCGCGGACCGTCTCGAGGGCATCCCGTGTGGGCGCCCAGCCGAGCTCCCTGCGGGCGCGCGTGGAATCGAGGAGCGGCGCTCCGAGTGCAAGATCGAGCCAGTCGGGCGACGTCGGTTGCAGCCGGGCATGCCATGTCGCCGCGGCGAACGCACGCGCGACCCTCGCCGGGATCGTCAGCGTCCGAGCACCGATCGCTTCGGCGATCGTCCGCCCATCGACCTCAGGCTCGGCGGCGATGTTGAAGGCGCCGCGAACGTTCTCGGTCGCGGCGAGCCGGTAGGCCTCGCCCACGTCGAGCGAGTGGACGAGTTGGACGACCGCTCCGGGGACGTACGGGAAGATCGGGAGCCGGCCGGGCTTGACGAGCGGGCTCGGGAAGAGCGGGCCGGTGAAGAGGCGGCGGACGCTCTCGGCGCTCTCGCGCTTCATGATCAGCGCCGGGCGAAGGCGGACGACGCGCGTCGTGTGCTCGGACTCGAAGCGGTCCAGGCGCCGCTCCAGCTCTGCCTTGTGCCGCGAGTACCAGCTGGCCCGGATCCCCTCGCGCGGCCAGCTCTCGTCGACCCGCTCCTTCGGGCCGGCCGAGTAGACGCCGATCGAGGAGGCGACGACGAGTGCCGGGACGCCGGCCTCGGCCACCGCCGCAAGCACGCGCGAGGAGCCCTCGACGTTGGTCTGCCAGAGCGTCCGCTGATCGCGCGAGGGCTGGATCAGCCAGGCGAGGTGGATGACGCAGTCGGCGCCGCGGAAGTGCGCGACGAGGTCGTCGCGTGTGATGTCGGCGGCGGCGAACTCGGTCTTCGCGTAGCTCGCGGTCGTCGAACGGCGGGCGAGGCCGACGATCGAATCGACTCCGTCGTCGCGGCCGAGCGCCTCGAGCACGCTCGTACCGACGTTCCCGGTGGCTCCGACGACGACGACCCGCATCCGGGCCGTGTGCCCGGAACGAGCGCCTGCTAGTCGTCCTGGCCGGGGCGGTTCATCTCCCCGAGCGCCTGCTGGGCCTTCTCGTGGATCGCGCGACGGCGCTCGTCGAGCGAGAGTGTGGCCTCCTGGGACTCGGCCTCCTGGGACTCAACTTCCTGCGCCGCCTCGGCCGCCGGCCGCGGGCGCTCGATCTCGTCGACCGGCTGGCCCTCGGCCGCGTCGAATTCGTCGCGGTCATCGGCGGTCTCCCGCGCCTGCGCGAGCTTCTCGCGCAGCTCTGCGGCCGGGTCGGGACCGGCGTTCGGAGGAGGCTGCTCCCCGGCGTGCTCTTTGCGGAGGTGGCGCCAGAGCCAGGCAAGCCCGAGGGCGCCGGCGATCCCCGTCAGCAGCCGTCCCATGCTGCCGATGCTACTCTGTCGGCCGCTTCCTGCCTCGTCTTCGCGTGCGCCGTTCCCGCTCACGCTTGCCGGCGAGGCCGCCTAAGACCAGGGGAAGCCCGACGGAAGGAGACCGGGAACGTGATCGACTACGAGATTCTGCTCATGCTGGACCCCGACCTGCCCGAGGAGCGGCAGGAGGAGATCGTCAAGCGCACACGCAACCTCGTCGAGAAGGCCGGGGGGACGTGGGACGGCCAGGACGTCTGGGGCCGCCGCAAGCTCGCCTACGAGATCGACAAGAAGGGCGACGGCACCTATCACCTGCTCTCGTTCAGCGCCGACGGCGACACGCTCGACGAGATCTCGCGCGTGCTCAAGATCGACGACGACGTGATGCGTCACCTGGCCACCCGTCGGTACAAGCCTGGTTCGACTCAGCCAGTAGCGGTGGGCGGGCCTACACGCGAGGATGTCGCCGACCCGATCGACAGCTCGTTGGAGGAGGAGTAATGGCCCAGAACATCAACAGCGTCGTCCTCGTCGGCAACCTGACGCGGGATCCCGAGCTGCGGCACACGCCGTCCGGTACTGCCGTGACGACGCTCCGCATCGCCGTCAACGACCGCGTCAAGCGCGGCGAGGACTGGCAGGACGCCGCCTACTACTTCGACGTCACCGTCTGGGGCCGAACTGCGGAGAACTGCGCCCAGTACCTCGCCAAAGGCCGCCCCGTCGGCGTGCAGGGCAAGCTGACGTGGCGCGAGTGGGACGCCCAGGACGGGACGAAGCGGCAGTCCGTCGAGGTCGTCGCCGACAACGTCCAGTTCCTCGGCGGCCGCGACGGCGGCGAGGGCGGCGGGCAGCAGTTCGTGCCGGCCGGCGCCGCGCAGAGCTCAGCAGCCGACTTCCCCGCGGCTGCGGCCGACGACGACATTCCGTTCTAGGAGAGGCACAGATGGCACAGCCGAAAACCCAGCAGTCGCGCAAGCGTCCCGGCTCGTCGCTCGCCCCCGGGCGCCGCAAGAGCTGCCTCTTCTGCAAGGACAAGGTCGAAGAGGTCGACTACAAGAACCTGAACCAGCTTCGGCGCTACATCTCGGAGAAGGGGAAGATTCGCAACCGCCGCATCACCGGCGCCTGCCGCCGGCACCAGCGGCAGGTCGCGGTCGCCGTCAAGCGGGCGCGCGAGATGGCGCTCCTGCCCTACGTGGAGCCGCGCTGATGGAGGTCATCCTCCTCTCGGACGTCGACAAGGTGGGGCTGCGGGGCGAGGTGGTCAACGTCGCCCGCGGCTACGCGCGCAACTTCCTGCTCCCACGCAAGCTGGCGGAGCCGGCCACCGCGGGCCGCGTCGCCGAGCTGAAGCGGCTCGACGACCAGCGCGCCCGGCACGAAGCCCGCTCGGTCGAGCAGGCGAGCGAGATCGCCGACGTGCTCCGCAAGACCGTGCTCAGCTTCGACGTCAAGGCGGGTCCGACCGGTGCGCTCTTCGGCTCCGTGACGACGACCGACATCGCCGACGAGCTGTGGCGCACGCGCAAGATCCGCGTCGACCGGAAGAAGATCGGCACCGACTCGATCCGTCGGATCGGCCGCTATGCGATCCCGATCCAGATCTTCGAGGACGTCACCGTGGACGTGAAGACGCTCGTCGTCCCCGAGGGCGGCGAGCTGCCGCCCGAGGAGGAGCTGGCCGCGATGGAGGCCGCCGAGGCCGAGGCCGAGGCGGCGAAGGAGGCCGAGGCGGAGGCGCACCGCGCCGAGGCTGCGGAGATCCTCGAGGCCGAGCTCGCCGTCGAGGAGGAGGCCGCCGAGACGGTTGCCGCCGCTCCGGACGCGGAGCCTTTCGCCGCCGAAGGCGAGTCCGAGCCCGCCGCGGACACCGCGGACACGACGCAGCAGTAGCGCAATCCACAGAGCGCTCCACAGGCCTGTGGAGCGCTCTGTGAACTTCCCGCTCTAAGCGGCCACGGCTGTTGTGGACAGGGCTGGCGCGGCGGCCGGATTTCGGTGGAGAACGTCGCGAACACGGGTTCTCTTTCCCCTGCAGAGCCGCGCCTTCTGCTTCCCACAGCCGTCTGTGAATCCCCAGCCGTTGAGGCCGTCCGCCGCTGCCGCTCTAATGGGACGTCCATGGCCCAGGTCGCGCCTGTCCACACCGCCAGCGTGCCCCCGGCCGGGGGCCTTTCGCCGCACGTGCCCTCGCACGACCTCGATGCCGAGATGTCGGTGCTGAGCGCGATGCTGCTCTCCCCGACTGCGATCGCGGCCGTGAGCGAGCATCTGAAGTCGTCCGACTTCTACCGGCCCACGCACGGCGTCATCTTCGACGTCGCCCGCAAGCTCTACGAGGGCGGCGAGCCGGTCGACGCGATCACGGTCGCGGCGAAACTCGAGGAGCTGGGCAAGCTCGACCTCGTCGGCGGGCGCGCGAAGATCCATGAGATCGCGGCCTGGGCGTCCGCGACCGGCAACGTCGGCCACTACGCGCTGATCGTCCGCGACCACTCCCTGATCCGCCGCCTCTCCGACGCCGGACGGGAGATCACGAGGCTCGCCGTCGACCGAGGCGACGAGACCAGCCACCTGATCTCGAGGGCGGAGCAGCTCCTGTTCGAGGTCAGCCAGGCCGGCAGCCCGGGCGAGCTGCGCTCGCTCCAGGAGGCGCTCGTCGAGACCTTCGAGCGCGTCAGCCATCTCTACGAGCAGGGCGCCTCGGTCACGGGCGTCTCGAGCGGCTTCTCCGAGCTCGACGCGGTCACCGCCGGCTTCCAGCCGGGCAACCTGATCATCCTCGCCGCCCGGCCCTCGATGGGCAAGAGCGCCCTCGGGATCAGCATCGCCGCCAACGTCGTCCGCTCCGGGACGCCCTGCGCCTTCTTCACGCTCGAGATGTCGAAGCAGGAGGTGACCCAGCGGCTGATCTGCCTCGAGGGGAAGATCGACTCGCACAAGATCCGGACCGGGAAGCTCGCCGAGGAGGACTGGTCGCGGCTGTCGAAGGCGTGCGCCTCGCTCGAGCAGGTGCCGCTTTTCCTCGACGACACCCCCGGCCTGACCCTCTTCGAGCTCCGCTCCCGCGCACAGACGCTGAAGCGGCGCCAGCCGGAGCTCGGCCTGATCGTCGTCGACTACCTGCAGCTGATGGCGATGGGCGGCAGCGTCGAGAGCCGGCTGCAGGAGGTCTCGTCCCTCTCCCGCGGCCTGAAGGCGCTCGCCAAGGATCTCGACGTGCCGATCATCGCGCTCTCGCAGCTCTCCCGCGCGGTCGAGCAGCGCACAGACAAGCGGCCCGTGCTCTCCGACCTGCGCGAGAGCGGCAGCATCGAGCAGGACGCCGACCTCGTCATGTTCATCTACCGCGACGAGTACTACAACGGCGAGGAGTCGGAGCAGCAGGGCCTGGCCGAGGTGCACGTCGCCAAGCACCGCAACGGGCCGACCGAGACGATCAAGCTCAACTTCGTCAAGCGCTACGCGAAGTTCTCCGACCACCGCGCCGCGTGAAAGCGACCTGCCTCAAGTGTGGCGGCGCCTTCGAGACGATCGAGGTGAAAGTGCTGCGCTTCACCTTCCCGGGCAGCCGCTACTGCGAGGTGTGCCGCCAGGCGGAGGAGGTCGAGCAGGCCGAGAGCCAGGCGGCGGCTCGGTTCGCGCGCACCGGCGTGCCGCTCGCCTACCGCGACTGCTCGTTCGCGACCTTCCAGCGCGTCCCCGGCACCGGCGACGCGCTCGCCCAGGCGATGCACCTCTCGAAGGAGGTGCGTCAGGGCCGCCGGCCGAGCCGCGGCCTGCTCCTCCACGGGCCGCCCGGCGCCGGGAAGACGCACCTCGCGATCGCGGTCCTGCGCGAGGCCGCATACATGCAGGAGTCGGCGAGCCTCTTCATCAACGTGCCGACCTGGCTGCAGCGCCTGCGCGACCTGCGGAGCCAGCAACTCGACGGCGAGGAGTTGCACTGGAGCTTCCCGCGCGGGTTCAAGATCGTCGTCCTCGACGATCTCGGCAACGAGAAGCCGGACGAGTGGTCGCGCGGCCGGCTCTACAGCCTCGTCAACGAGCGCGAGTCGTCCCGCTCGCTGACGATCGTGACCACGAACCTCACCCTCGGCGAGCTCGACGACCGCGTCGGTAAGCCGATTGCGAGCCGCCTGCGTCGCCTCTGTCAGGAGGTGAGGCTGACTCCGACCAACGACTACCGGGCACTAGGGGCTGCATGAGAATGAGGGGTCCGAAAGGAGCACGAGCATGATCGATCAGACGGTCTGGCTGGCCGCGCGGGCGACGTCGTACACCATCGTCTGCGAAGAGTGCGCAGCCGAGCACGGGTATCTCGGCGCACGGGTGGAAGGTCGCCTCGAGCTCGAGCGCGAGCACACCGCCACCTGCTGCCGGCGTGGGCATCCGATCAGCGTCATCCGCACGTTCGACGAGCCGGTGGGCATGCGACTGCACTGAGGAGGGCTTCGTGGAAGCCCTCCTTCGGGCATGATCGCGGGGTGCCAGCCACCGTCATCGTCGGCGCCCAGTGGGGCGACGAGGGCAAAGGCAAGATCGTCGACCTGCTCGCGCAGTCGAGCGACCTCGTCTGCCGCTACCAGGGCGGCCCGAATGCGGGCCACACCGTCATCGTCGACGGCGAGACGTTCAGGTTCCGCCACCTGCCGTCTGGGATCCTCTCCGGCAAGGTCAGCGTCCTCGGCGCCGGCTGCGTTGTCGATCCGGAGGTCCTGCTGGAGGAACTCGACGGGCTCGAGCAGCGTGGAATCTCGTCCGAGCCGCTGAAGATTTCCGGCAATGCGCACCTGATCATGCCCTGGCACATCGCGATCGACGGCGCCGGCGAGAAGCGGCTCGGCAAGCTCCAGATCGGGACGACCCGCCGCGGAATCGGTCCCGCCTACGCCGACAAGGCCGCGCGGCTCGGGATCCGCGTTCAGGATCTGCTCGACCCGAAGATCCTGCGCCAGAAGATCGAGACGGCGCTCCCCGAGAAGAACATCTGGCTCGAACGGGTCTACGAACTCGAGCCGTTCGACCTCGAAGAGGTCGCGTCGCGGCACGAGGGCTTCGCGCAGCGGCTGCGGCCGTTCGTCGCCGACACGTCGCTGCTCGTCGACGAGGCGATCCGCGACGGCAAGGAGGTCCTGCTCGAGGGCGCCCAGGGGACGCTGCTCGACCTCGACCACGGCACGTATCCGTTCGTCACGTCCTCGAACCCGATCGCCGGGGCGGCGGCGACGGGGATTGGGATCGGCCCGACGCGGATCGACCGGGTGATCGGCGTCTCGAAGGCATACGTGACGCGCGTCGGCGCAGGCCCGTTCCCGAGCGAGATGGAGCCAGAGCTGGCGGCCGAAGTGCGCGAGCTGGGCCAGGAATACGGAACCGTCACCGGACGCGACCGTCGGCCCGGCTGGCTCGACCTCGTCGCGCTCCGCTATGCGGTGCGTCTGAACGGAATCGCGTCGCTGGCGCTCACCAAGCTCGACATTCTCTCCGCCTTCGACGAGCTCGAGGTCTGCGTCGCCTACCGGCTCCCCGACGGGACCGAGACTCGCGACTTCCCCGCCCACCAGAGCGATTTCCACCACGCGGCCCCCGTCTTCGAGACCGTGCCCGGCTGGGCCGAGCCGCTCGACGACTGCGCAACCCTGGACGACCTGCCGAAGCCGGCCCGGGGCTACGTCGAGCTGATCGAGCGGGAGCTGGAGGTCACCGTCGAGCTCGTCGGCACCGGCGCCGCGCGCGAGCAGGTGCTCGCACGAGCGTCGAGGTAGACGGGAGAGGGTCGAGCGACTGTCGGAACGGGTGCGCCGGCTCTAGCCGCGCCCGGGCGCAACGAACGTCGCCCGCGCGCACCGGTGATGCACTCGCCCCCGCGAGGACGGCGAGTCCCCGCGATCACCGGTCGTTGCCGTCTGCCCTCTCGTGCCCACAGCTCTCTGCTCGCCCTCTCCCTTGTTGCCGCCGCTCTCGCAGTATGGTCGCGGGCCGCTCCCGGACAATCCCCCGCAGGGGTGATCGAGCGGCTACGTCGCCGGATCCCCCGTCCGGCGAGCGGCGCTCGCGCGCGTGGCCTCAGCGCGCCAAGCCGATCACGAGGACGACGGCGGCGACGGCCGGGATCGTCGTGCCGACGACGATCCGGTTCATCAACGCCGGCCGCACCTCGTAGACGCGCGCCAGTACCAGCAGGTGGAACGCGCTCGGCATCCCGGCGAGGAGGTAGAAGACACGGGGTACGTCCGCGCCGAGCACCGTGTCTGTCGCGAGGAGCGCGAGCGGCCCGCCGGCAAGGCGGATCGCGACCGCGCCGGCCGCCCGGCGCAGCTCTTCCGGGGGCCGGGGCACGCGCGCGAACGTGAGCGACAGCCCGAGCAAGAAGAAGCCGTACGGCCCGATCACCGCGCCGACGGCGTGCTGCGCGGTCTCCGTGCCGGGGACGTCCACGCCGGCCGCGCGCAGCACGAGTGCGAGCCAGAAGGCGTGCAGCGGCGGGTTCGCGAGCACTGCGCGCAGCCGGTGCCGCCGCGAGACCTCCACCTCGCGGCGCCCGTGGAGCCGTGCGATCGCCGTCGAGACCGAGGAGGCGGGCACGAGCCACGACAGCCGGTCGTAGAGCACCGCGAGCGCGAGCCCGTCGGCGCCGTAGGCGAGCTGTGCCAGCGGGAAACCGACGAACCCCGTGTTCCCGAACCCCGCCGCGAGCGTGAGCGCTCCACGCTCGTCGCGCTCCCGTGAGACGAGGCGGGCGTAGCCGTAGCCGCCGAGGGCGACGAGCCAGCTGGCGAGGATCGCCGCTCCGAGCGCGCGGCCGAGGCTCCCGTCGAGGTCGACGGTGAAGAACGTGACGAACACGAGCACGGGTGAGAACGTCCAGAAGAAGAGAACCCAGACGACGTCCCGCAGCTGCGCCGGTGCACCTGCGAGCTGGACGGCAAACCCGACGAGCAGGAAGAGGAGGAGCAGCAGGCTCTCGGCGAGCATCGGCTGAGGCTACTGCGGCGGGGAGTAGACTCGGCCGCCGTGAAGGTGCTCCTCGTCGGATCGGGCGGTCGCGAGCACGCGCTCGCGTGGAAGCTGGCAGGTGCGCCGGGCCTGACGAGCCTGCACGCTGCACCGGGCAATCCGGGGATCGCCGCGCTCGGCGACTGCCATCCGGTGCGCGCAGACGATGCCGAAGCGCTCCTCGGGCTTGCGCGGAGCCTCGACGTCGACCTTGCAGTGATCGGGCCGGAGGCGCCGCTCGTCGAGGGCGTCGGCGACGCCTTGCGGCGAAACGGGGTCCCGGTCTTCGGCCCCGGCCGCGCCGCAGCACGGATCGAAGGGTCGAAGAGCTTCGCGAAGGAGGTGATGGCGGCGGCGGGCGTCCCGACCGCCGAGACGTTGGCGGTCGCACGGCCTCCCTGCGTCGTCAAGGTGGATGGGCTCGCAGCCGGCAAGGGCGTGTTCATCTGCGAGACCGCCGAGGCGCTCGACGAGGGTCTCCGCGCGGCGTCCGCGTTCGACGGCCCGATCGTGATCGAGGAGCTGCTCGCGGGCGACGAGATCTCGATCTTTGCGCTCGCGGACGGGCATCGCGTCCTGCCGCTTGCGCCCGCCCAGGACTTCAAGCGGATCGGCGACGGCGACACGGGGCCGAACACGGGCGGGATGGGGTCGTTCTCCCCCGTTCCCGGCTTCGGGCCGGCCGAGATTGCGGAGCTCGTCGAGCAGATCCACGGGCCGGTCGTCGAGGAGCTCGCACGACGCGGCGCTCCCTTCGTCGGTGTCCTCTTCGCCGGCCTGATGCTGACGGAAGGCGGGCCGAAGGTACTCGAGTTCAACGCCCGCTTCGGCGATCCGGAGACACAGTCGATCCTGCCGCTGCTCGACGGAGACCTGCTCGGTGCCCTCACCGCGGCCGCTGGTGGCGACCTCGCCGGCGTCGAGCTGGCGATCTCGGACGAGGCCGCGGTGACCGTCGTCCTCGCAGCCGCCGGCTACCCCGACAGCGCCGACGCGGGAACGTCGATCGAAGGGATCGCGGAAGCCGAGGCCGCCGGCGCGGTCGTCTTCCACGCAGGGACGGCGCTACACGGGGACCGGCTGGTGACGAACGGCGGCCGCATCCTCGGCGTCACCGGGACGGGGCCGACGGTCGCCGTCGCGCGCGAGCGGGCGTACGCGGGCTGTGGACGGATCCGGTTCGAGGGGATGCGGTACCGCCGCGACATCGCCCTGGACGCCGCCGCCGCGCCGGGCTGACCGCGGGTCGATCGGCCGAGCCGGGCGCTAGACTCGCTCGAGTGATTTCGCGCTACTCCCGCCCGGCCATGTCGGCGATCTGGTCGGACGAGGCGAAGCTGCGCCGCTGGCTCGAGGTCGAGCTGGCCGCGCTCGACGGCTGGGTCGAGGTGGGTGTGGTCCCGCCCGAGGCAGTCCACGCGATCCGGGCGCGGGCGGTGCCGCCGAGCCCGGGGCAGGTGGCGGAGCTCGAGGCGCGCACGCACCATGACGTCGCCGCATTCGTCGATGCGGTCGCGGAGCAGCTGGGCGACGAGGGACGTTGGTTCCACTACGGCCTCACCTCGTCGGACGTCCTCGATACGGCGCTCTCGCTCCAGATCCGCGAGGCCGGAGCGCTCGTGCTCGAGGGGATCGAGCGTGCGTTCACCGCGGTGGTCGCGAGGGCGGAGGAGCATCGCGAGACGATCACGATCGGGCGCACGCACGGCGTCCACGCCGAGCCGACCACGTTCGGCCTGAAGCTCGCCGGCTGGGCGTTCGCACTCGAACGCGACCGGGCGCGGGTCGCGCAGGCACTCGAGGGGATGCGCGTCGGCAAGCTCTCGGGCGCCGTCGGCACCTACTCGGCCGCCGACCCCGAGGTCGAGCGCGTCGCGTGCGAGCGACTCGGGCTCGAGCCGGCGCCGAGCTCGACGCAGATCCTCCAGCGCGACCGGCACGCCGAGGTGCTGAACGCGCTGGCGCTGCTCGCAGCCTCGCTGGAGCGCTTCGCCCTCGAGCTGAGGCATCTCGCCCGCACCGAGGTACGGGAGGTGGAGGAGCCATTCGGCAAGGGCCAGAAGGGCTCGTCCGCGATGCCGCACAAGCGCAACCCGATCGTCTCGGAGCGGATCTGCGGCCTTGCGCGCGTCGTCCGCGGGCACGCGGTGGTCGGCCTCGAGAACGTCGCGCTCTGGCACGAGCGCGACATCTCGCACTCCTCGGCGGAGCGGGTCGTCCTGCCCGATGCATTTCTCGCCCTCGATTACATGCTCGACCGCTTCGCGTGGCTGCTCGAGGGGCTCGTCGTCCGCACCGAGCGGATGCGCGAGAATCTCGACGCGAGCCACCGCCTCTACTTCAGCCAGCGTCTCCTGCTAGCGCTCGTCGCGTCGGGGCGCTCGAGGGATGATGCGTACCGAGTCGTGCAGCGCCATGCGATGCGGGCGTGGGACGAGGGCCTCGACTTTCCCGAGCTAGCGCGGGCGGACGCGGAGCTCGCCGGCGCTGTCGACCTCAACGCCGTCTTCGATCTCGGTTCGTACACCCGGAACGCCGGCGTCGTCTTCGACCGTCTGCGGGCGCTACGCGAGGAGCACGTCCATGCCTGAGACCGCCGTCCACCTCGCGAGCGGGAAGGTGCGCGAGCTGTACGCGCTCGACGACGAGCGTCTGCTGCTCGTGGCTTCGGACCGGATTTCCACGTTCGACGTGATCCTGCCGACCGAGATCCCCGACAAGGGGCGGGTCCTCACCGGCCTCTCGGCGTACTGGTTCGGCCTGACCCGCGACCTCGTCCCCAATCACCTGCTGGCGCTCCGTGACGACGGCCGCTCGCTCGAGTGCAGGCGCCTCGCGATGCTGCCGATCGAAGTGGTCGTGCGCGGCTACCTGTCCGGCTCCGGCTGGAAGGACTACCGCGAGACCGGATCGGTCTGCGGTCACGCGCTCCCGCCAGGGCTCGTCGAGGCGAGCCGGTTGCCCCAGCCGATCGTCACGCCGGCGACGAAGGCCACGTCCGGGCACGACGAGAACATCGACGCAGCTGCGGCGGCGGACCTCGTCGGTGCGGAGCGCTGGGCCGAGGTGGAGGCCGTGGCGCTCGCGCTCTACCACTTCGCATCCACGCACGCGGAAGCGCGCGGGATCATCGTCGCCGACACGAAGTTCGAGTTCGGACTCGACCGGGCGGGGACGCTTGTCCTCGGGGACGAGGCGCTGACGCCCGACTCGTCTCGCTTCTGGCCCGCCGACGCGTACGCACCCGGCGGCCCGCAGCCGTCCTACGACAAGCAGTATGTCCGCGACTACTGCGAGAGCCTGGGCTGGGACAAGACCGATCCCGGCCCGGAGGTGCCCGCCGACGTCGTCGCAGGGACGCGCGCCCGCTATGTGGAGGCATTCGAATTGTTGACGGGATGCGCGTTCGACACCTATCTCGCCGACCCGGAGGTCGTGCTGCGGTGAAGGTGACCGTGCTGGTGCGCCCGAAGCAGGGCATCCTCGATCCGCAAGGCGAGGCAGTGGAGGAGTCGCTGCGCAAGCTCGGCTTCGCCGTCGGCGGCGCGCGCGTCGGCCGGCTCGTCGACCTGGAGGTCGACGCCCCGAGCTCGCAGGACGCGATGGCCCAGGTCGAGAGCATGTGCCAGGAACTGCTCGCCAACCCCCTGATCGAGACCTTCGAGATCGAAGTCGACGGGACATGAGCGACCGGCCGAGAGTCGCGGTTCTCGTCTTCCCTGGCTCGAACGACGACCGGGACGCGGCGTGGGCGCTCGGCGCACTCGGCGCCGACGCCGAGCTCGTCTGGCATGCCGAGACCGAGCTTCCGGAAGGCACGGGAGCGGTCGTCCTTCCGGGCGGCTTCTCCTACGGGGACTACCTGCGCTGCGGCGCGATCGCCCGTTTCGCCCCGGTACTGGACGCAGTGCGCGAGTTCGCGGCCGCAGGCGGACCCGTGCTCGGGATCTGCAACGGCTTTCAGATCCTCTGCGAGGCCGGTCTGTTGCCCGGCGTGCTGCGTCGGAATCGCGACCTCGAATTCGTCTGCCGGGATGTCCGCGTCCGCGTCGACCAGGTCGACACCCCGTTCACGGCGCGCTGCGACCCGGGCCAGGAACTGACGATCCCGGTGAAGCACGGCGAGGGCAGCTGGTACGCGGACGAGGAACTGTACGGCGCACTCGAAGGGTCGGGTCAGCTGGTGCTGCGCTACGCGGAGGACTGCAACGGCTCGGTCGGCGACGTCGCCGGCGTCTGCAACGAGGCGCGCAACGTCTTCGGGCTGATGCCGCATCCCGAGCACGCGGTCGATCCGCTCCTGGGCTCGGGCGACGGCGCACTGCTGCTCGCGTCGCTGGTCGACGCCGCGGGCGGGCGAACGCTCGCGGCTGCCTGACCCGCAACCGCCCGACCCGCAACGGCGGGCGCTCAGAGCCGCAACGCCTCCTCCAGGCCCGGATGCTTGGAGAGCGCTTCGCGCAACTTCTCCAGGTCGCGGAGTCGCAGTGTCACCGGCCCGCGGCGCGCCACCCCGTCGGTCGCGTAGGCGAAGCGGACGAGCCGCTCCCCCTTCGCGTCCTCGAGCAGCTGCACGAGCGAAGCGAAGCGCTTGCCGCCCGCCTGCTGGGGCAGCCGCAGCTCCTCGACCAGCGTTGCAGGGCCCCAGGGTGTCGCGGCTTTCGTCTCGCCGGCCATAGCCGCCACGCTACGCGGCCGCCTGCGACGAGATCGCAACGCGTTCGTGCCGAAACCGAATCAATCGCTCCACCGTTGACTCCATATGCCGAGAGCGATCTGGAGCGGCACGATCTCGTTCGGGCTCGTCAGTGTCCCGGTGCGGATGTACAGCGCGATCGCCGAGTCCGACCTCCACTTCCACCTCGTCCACGAGCCGGACGGAGGCCGGATCGGCTACCAGAAGGTCTGCAAGGCCGAGAACGAGCCCGTCCCCGACGACGAGATCGTGAAGGCGTACGAGGTGAAAGAGGACGAGCTCGTCATCCTCAGCGACGAGGACTTCGACGCCGCCAAGTCGGAGGGCGTGAAGACGATCGAGATCTCCGACTTCGTGCCCTACGAGGAGATCGACCCGATCTACTTCGAGCGCACCTACTTCCTCGGCCCGCAGGACGGGAGCGAGAAGGTCTACTCGCTCCTGCGCCAGGCGATGGAGAAGACGGGGCTCGCGGCGATTGGCAAGTACGTGATGCGCGACAAGCAGCAGCTCGGCTGCCTGCGAATCCGGGAAGGCGTGATCACGCTCGAGAAGCTCTTCTTCCACGACGAGATCAGGCCGGCGAAGGAGATCGCGCCGAAGAAGACCAAGGTGCCCGACGCGGAGCTGAAGATGGCGACCGCCCTGATCGGCCAATTCAAGGGCAGCTTCGAGCCCGAGCGCTACGAGGACACATACCGCGACGCGCTCCTCGAGGTGATCAAGGCGAAGCAGAAGGGTGAGACCATCACCGCCGTTCCTGCGGCAGAGGACGAGGAGCCGGCCGACCTGCTCGCCGCGCTGAAGGCGTCGGTCGAGGCGGCAAAGAAGGGCCGCGGCTCCGTCCGCGCAAAGCGTCCGCAGGGACGCAAGAAGCCGGCGGCTCGGAAGAAGCGCTCGAAGCGCTGACCCGCTTCAGGCCTGGCTGTCGACTCCGCTGACGCCCCACGTGTCCGAAAGCAGGTAGCCCTCGGGAAACGGGTCGTCCGCGTCGACGAAGAGTTGCGTCACGCCGGTGATCCAGGCGCTGCCGCGAATCGCGGGCACGACCGCCGGGCGGTGGCCGACGCGGGTCTCGCCGACAATCCTGCCGTCGAAGGTGGAGCCGATCGCCGACGCGTGCGTCATCCCGTCGCCGACGCCCATCAGCCCGCGCGCGTGCAGCACGGCGAGCCGCGCCGAAAGACCGGTGCCGGTCGCCGAGCGGTCGAGTCGGCCGGGCGCGACGACGACAGCGTTGCGGCTCACCTTGCCGACGCCCTGCCACGGTTCGGCCAGCTGGACGATGCTGACTCCCGCGATCGCAGGATTCTCGGGATGGACGCACGAAAGCTGCTCGCGCGCGGCGGCGCGGATCCGCTCGCCGGCGAGCGACAGGTCGCGCGCCTCCTGCGGCTCGATCGCGAAGCCGAGCGCGTGGGCGTCGGCGATCGCGTACCACATGCCGCCGTACGCGACGTCGACGGCGATCGTGCCGAGCCCCTCCACCTCGAGCGGCGCGTCGAGCCGGTCTGCGAAGCACGGGACGTTCGTGAACTCGACGCTCTCGACGCGGCCGTCGCGGCACGCCGCCCGCGCTTCGATGACGCCGCCGGGGGCTTCGAGCCGCACGACGGTCTCCGGCTCGGTCAACTCGACCATGCCCGTCTCGAGCAGGACGGTTGTCGTGCAGATCGTGTTCGAGCCGGACATGGCCGGATACTCGGTCGGTTCCATGATGATGAAGCCGGCGTCGCAGTCCGGGCGCGTCGCAGGGACGACGAGGTTCGCGTGACAGGCGACGCTGCCGCGCGGCTCGCGCAGGAGCAGCTTCCGGAGCGCGTCACCCTCGCGCGCGAGCGTCTGCATCTGCTCGAACACGGTCGCGCCCGCGGGCGGGAGGACGCCGCCGACGACGACGTTGCCGATCTCGCCGCCGGCGTGGCAGCCGACGACGGTGATCATCCGCCGCGAGCGCATGACACGAATCTATTCGTCGAGCAGCTCGAGCAGCCGCGTGACCGTGTTCCAGTTGCGCGCAGTCGAGACGACACCGAGCTTCTTGTCGTCGAGGAGCTTCGCGAGCGGCGAGCGCTGGACGCCGTCCGGGTGCCAGGCATAGAGCTCGCGCCCGTTGACGACGACGCCGGCCGCCTCGAGCTCGCGCGCGACCTTCGCCGGCAGCTTCTTCGGCGAGAAAGACGACGAGGTAGCGGGACGGGTTCGTCGCAACCTTCCCGAGCGGATCGAGCGCGACGATCTTGGCCAGCTCGGCGCGTGTCCGCACGAGCACCTGCACGTCCATCCCGAGCCCGGCCGCCAGCTGCTGCTCGAGCTTCGCCTCGAGCTTGCGCGGCGAGAGGGGGCTCGAGAGGACGACGTTGCCGCTCTGCAGGTGTGTGCGCACGTCCTCGTAGCCGGCCTCCTCGAGCACTGTGCGGAGATCGGCCATCGCGACGCGGCGGCGCCTGGCGAGGTTGATGCCGCGGAGGAAGGCGACCTGGCGCGTCAGAGCTTGCGGATCGTGTCGCCGGTCGCGACGGCGCCGGGCTCGATCACCTTCGCGTTCAGTCCGCGCAGGCGCAGATGCCGGTGCGCCTTCGTGTTCACGAATCGGTGCGCGTCGCCGCCGAAGCGTGCATGGAACTTCGCGCAGCCGGTGTGCGGCTCCGGCGTCACCTCGATCACGGCCGAGCCGAGCGCGAGCTGCGTGCCCGGCGGCAGGTTCGCGGCCGAGATATCGAAGTCGACGTAGAGCTGGTCGCCTGCGAGCGCCCAGCGCTCCTTGTCGCCTGCCGCGACGAGGTCGACGACACGAGCGCTCATCAGCGTCAGCTGCATGTCCGGGTGCGAGGAGCCGTCGGGCGTCCGCTTGCTGCCGCGGCGAATCCACATGTCGCCGACGAGTCCTTCGCGCAGATCGAGCACGCCCTCTGCGAGCACCTCACGCTCTCCCTCGGCGGGCCGCCGGACGATCAGCGCAACGGTGCCGGCGTCGCGCGGGGCGCGCTGGATCTCTTCGAGCCCGGCTTCGAGCTCCTCCGTCGTCAGGTGGCGCGCGACATCGGTGGCCATCAGCTGTCTTCTATCACGAGGCCGTCGGTACGCTGCGTCCGTGATCGACCGCTCGCTCTACGGCCAAGAGCACGTGCGCAGGTACCGCGAGACGGACGGCGAGGTCGGCTACATCTGGAACGGCGCGCCGACGCTGCTCCTGACGACGACCGGCCGCCGGACCGGTGAGCCGACGACGACGCCGCTCATCTTCGGCCGCGACGGCACCGACTACGTCATCGTCGCCTCCCAGGGCGGCAAGCCGGAGCATCCGGGCTGGTACCGCAACCTCGTCAAGGCACCGGAGGTCGAGCTGCAGGTGAAGGGCGATCGGATCCGCGGCCGGGCGCGGACGCCGAGGGCGACGAGCGCGAGCGGCTCTGGCGGCAGATGGCCGAGATCTGGCCGCACTACGACACGTACGCGACCCGCACCGACCGCGAGATCCCGGTCGTCGTGGTCGAGCCGCGCTAGCTCAGGCGGGCTTCGCCGAGCGGCGCCGCCGCACGAGGAGGACGGCGCCGGTGACGAGGACCGCGGCGGCGAGCACCCCGAAGAAGACCCAGCCCCATTCGCTCGAGGTGAGCGCCTCGTCGTCAGCCGAGGCAGCGGCGGCGCCGGCCGCCGCCGCACCCACCGGGCTCACGCCCGTCGTCGTCGTGACCGTCAGCGTGGCGGTGACGGTTACGGGCGGCGTGGTCGTCGCGGCTGCGGGGGCGGTTTCGGTCAGCGTCACGGTCTCTGTCTCGGCGGGCGCCGTCTCCGTCACGGTGACCGTCTCCGCCCGTACCCGGCTCCGTCTCCGTCGCGGCCGGCGCCGTCTCGGTCACCGTCACCGTCTCCGTCACGGCCGGGCCCGCCTCGGTCAGCGTCACGGACTGCGTCACCGCGGGCACAGTCGGCAGCGAGCGCGTGATCGTCCCGGTCCCGATCGCCTCGCCGTCGCCGCCGCACGAGCCGAGCGCGAGCGCGGCGAGCAGCCCCAGCAGCGCAGGCCAGATGTAGCGCAGCAGCCGTCTCGCTCCGACCACTCTGCGAGAGTGATGCGCAGTCACCGTGCGCGCATCACCCCGTTCGGACTACCTCCTGGCTGCGCTCGATCAGCTCCACCCGATAGCCGTCCGGGTCGCGCACGAACGCGATGAATGAGCCGCCCTCGCGGACCTGATACTTGGGCCGCTCGGGCTCGATCCCCTGCTCGGCGAGCGCGGCGAGCGTGCCGTCCATGTCGTCGACGGTGATCGCGATGTGGCCGTAGCCGGTGCCGACCTCGTAGGAGTCGACGCCGAAGTTGTAGGTCAGCTCGAGCCGGTCGCCGTCGCCGGGCAGGCCCATGAAGACGTTGATCGCCTCCTCGCGGATCGGCATCCGAGCCCGCTCCTCGAAGCCGAGCGCCGAGTAGAACGCGACCGACCGGTCGATGTCGGTGATCCGGTAACAGGTGTGGATGAGCTCCATGCGTGGCGTCCCTTCTTTTTGACAGCGGTAGCCCGGACGTTCTATAAGACCGCACCCGCCCACGCTTGGAGGATCCCATGGTGCGCCGCGTCAGCTTCCCGTCCCTGCTCCTGCTGGCGCTGCTCGCCGCGCTCGTCGGCTTCGCGCGCCCCGCCGCCGCCGAGATCGCTCCGCCCTGGTGCGGAACACCCGAACCGGACGCCGCGGAGGCACTGCCCTCGACCGGTACGAGCTTCCCGCACATCCCGGTCTACGCGATTGGCTGCACGCTCGCGGAGATCCAGTCGCGCAGCCTCGACGGCCGCATGAGCGTCGAGGTGCACGGCACGTCCGCGACCGGCCGCCCGCTCTACAAGGTCGTGATCAACCAGCTGCAGACCGACGCGCAGCAAGCCTCCTTCGACCACTGGACGACCCTGCGCCGGCAGGCGCTGAGCAACCCCGCAGCGGGACAGCGGCAGCTCGAGGCCTGGCGCGACCGGGTCAAGGTGCCGCTCTTCATCCAGGGCAGCATCCACGGGAACGAGTACGAGGGCGTCGACTCGAACATGCGGATCATCGAGCGCCTGGCGACGACGCCGTACGGCGCCGACCCCGAGGTGGACGCGATCCTCGACGGCGCCATCGTCATCTTCAACGTGATCCAGAACCCGGACGGTCGCGTCGTCGGCACTCGAGCGAACGGCAACGGCTTCGACCTCAACCGCGACTACCTGACGCAGTCGCAGTCGGAGACGAAGGCGTCGGTGCGGATCATGCAGGAGTGGCTGCCGCCCGAGACGATCGACCTGCATCTGAGCTTCACGCCAACGCTCGTCGAGGCGACGACGAAGCCGCACAACCCCGGCATCGACTACGACCTCTGGCTGAAATGGAACCAGTCGCGCATCGACGCGAACGAGGCGGCGCTCGCAACTGCGAACCTCGGGCTGACGCGGCCGATCAACGACTGGTGCGCGAACGGCAACCCGGCGCCGCAGAGCGGCGTCTGCCCGGACGGCCGCCCGCCCGGCCCCGCGGTCGCCGAGGGCTGGGACGACTGGGGCCCCTTCTACACGCCGATGTACTCGCAGCTGGTCGGCCTGAACGGCTCCACCGTCGAGGCGTGCTTCAGCACCTCGACGTCGACCAACCCGGGCAGCCGCTGCTACCTGAACGCGGATCCCGACCCGGCCAAGAACCCGGTCGGCCGCAACGCGGCGCTGCTCGCGCACATGACGGTGACGTGGTCGACCCTCGTCTACGACACCGCGAACCGGAGCGAGCTCCTGCACGACGAGCTGGAGATCTACCGGCGCGGCCTCGCCCGGGAGGCGCGCCCGGCGTGCTGCCCGGCGCCGTTCGACGTCGACAACAACTGGATGCACGAGTTCCCGACCGCATACGTGATCCCGCTCGGCGAGGGCCAGCGCAGCAACCCCGAGGCGAACCGCCTCGTCGACTGGCTGCTCTTCAACGGCATCGAGGTGCGGCAACTCCGCTCGGACGCCGTCATCATCGGCCAGCAGGTCGAGGAGGGCTCCTATGTCGTCGACATGGCACAGGCCCACCGGGGTCTCGCCGAGACGGCGCTCGGGATCGGCGTCGACGTCTCCAGCCGGATCGGCATCCTCTACGCGCCACCCGCGGCGTGGAGCCACGGCTACCTCTGGGGCGCAGACGTGCTGCAAGTGCCGAACGGCGTGCCGCTCACGGCCAAGACGACGCAACCGATCGTGAAGCCCGTCGTCCTCGGCGGTGGCGTCGAGAGCGGCGCGGCCGACTACTACGCGCTCGAGATCGACTCGGCGACCGCGGTGCGGACGCTGAACACGTTGCTGAAGGGCGGTCTGACCGCGAAGCTCGCGACTGCCCCGTTCACGTCAGGCGGCGCCAGCTTCCCGGCGGGCACCGTGCTCTTGGACGACACGACGGCCGCGGTGATCGGCCCGGCCGCGCAGGCCGCCGGCCTGACGCTCCGTCGGGTCGCGACGGCGCCGGCGCAGCTGGAGGACGTCGACCGCTCGCCCCGGATCGCGGTGTTCACGAACGCTGTCGACCAGAGCGTCTGGTCGCTGCGGAATCTCGGCTTCACCGCCGATCCGGTCGGCACGACCGCGCTGAACGGCGCGTCCGACCCGCTCGTGAACTACGACGTCGTCTTCAGCACCGCCAACTACCCGTCGACGGCCAACCCAGTCGCCCAGGCGCGGCTGGCGGCGTTCTTCGCCGCAGGCGGTGGGTACGTCGGCGGCGGTGCGGGCGGCGCACAGTTCATCGTCAGCGGCGGCCTCGCGACCGGGCTGACCACCGGCACCCGGTCCGGCAACGGCCGCAGCGGCATCGTCTTCTGGGACAACACGGGCGGCACCGCGAGCCCGATCACGGGCGCGTACCCATCCAGGGACACGGCCATCGTCGACCCGCCGACCTGGTTCACGGGCGTCCCGTCCGGCTGGTCGATCGACGCCAACCTCCCGATCGCGGGCTTCTTCGCCGCGGGGCTTTGGTTGATCGACGCCGCGTCGGCGTCGGCGCCCGGTGCCCCGATGATCGCGCACGGCACGAGTACGACGGCCGGCGCTCCCCGGCTGACCGCGTTCGCGTTCAACCCGCTCTACCGCGCCGACCCCGAGCGCGAGTGGCCCGCCCTCGGCTCGGCCGCGTACTGGGTGGACGCCGGATAGGCATCGACACGAACGAGTACACGCGACGGCGCGAGCGGCTCGGAGAGCTGCTCGCCCGTCGCGGCCTCGACGCGCTCTTCGTGCCGCCGTCGGCCGACCTGGAATACCTGACCGGGATCGAGCGCGACCTGCCGACGTTCGGGAACATCTCGTATGCCCACGGCTGGGTCACGGGCGCCTTCCTCGCGCCCGGCCGGGAGCCGGTCTACGTCCTGCCGCGCATGTTCGTCCGCTTCCACCTCGACGGCGATGCGCCGGCGGGAGCGATCGTGGTCGAGGATGGCAGCGACGGGCGCGCGGCGTTCGCGGAGGCCGTCCGCGAGATCGGGTCACCGGACCGGATCGCGATCGGCCAGCGCGCCTGGGCGGAGACTGCAATCGAGCTGCTCGGGATCGTGCCGGACGTCGAGCTGGTCGAGGGCTCGTCGCTCGTCAACGAGCTCCGCCGGGTCAAGTCGCAACCGGAGCTCGAGCTGATGGCGCAGGCGTGCCGGATCGCCCGCGAGACGATGGACGCCGTCGCGCCGCTCGTCGTCGCCGGCATCTCGATGGTCGACCTCGTCGAGGCGGTCGAGCACGAGTTGCGTGCACGCGGCTCGCGCGGCCCCTCCTTCCCGACCCACATCTTCACGTGGGGCGAGCGCCGGCTGGACTCGGACGGCCCCGGCGCCCACGAGAACCTGCGCGAGGGCGAGGTCGTCCTCTTCGACTTCGGCGCCGTGCACGAGGGCTACTGCTCGGACTTCGGCCGGACGGTTCCGTGCGGCGAGCCGCCCGCGGGGTACGAGCGCGTGACCGGTGTGCTGCTCGAGGCGCAGGAGGCCGGGCGCGCGGCGGCGGTACCGGCCGCGCTCGCCCGCGACGTCAACGCCGCCTGCCGCGCGCCGATCGAGGCGGCCGGGCTGGGCGAGGGCTTCCGCCACAGGATGGGACACGGGATCGGCCTCGACGTGCACGAGCGCCCGTTCCTGTCCGTCGAGGACGGGACGCCGCTCGAGGCCGGGATGACGTTCACGGACGAGCCGTCGATCCTCCTCGACGGCCGCTTCGGCGTTCGCGTCGAGGACGTGATCGTCGTCGGAGAAGGCGGCGGCCGGCACCTGTAGTGCCAGCTGCGCGGAGCCTCCGGGAGTTGCCACAGGCGGCGGTCGGCCGGCCGGCACCGTTCCGGCTCGGAGCGCCGGCCTACCTCGCGGCGCTCGCCGGCTGGTTGGCCGCATCGGCCCTGCTCGTCGCGGCGGCGCCGGAGCTCGCGCGCACGTCCGTCTCCGGAGCAGCCGCCGTCGGCGCCGCACACGCCGTCGGGCTCGTCTTCTTCCCGTTCGCCGTCGCCGCAGCCGTCTGGCAGCTGCTGCCGGTGATGCTGAGGAACGATCCGCCGCGGCCGGAACGCCGGTGGCTCGCGCTCGGCTTGCTCACGGCAGGCGCACCACTCGCAGTCGCAGTCGCGACCGATCGGGATCGGCTCGCATCCGTGGCCGCAGTCGTGCTCGGCGCGGGCCTGGTGGTGCTCCTGCTCGAGGTCGCCTCGCTCGTCCGCGGCGCGCCGCGCGGCCGGACTCTGGTCGTCAGCAGGCCGGCGGTCGTCCTCGCGGCCGCACACGCCGCCACGGCGTTCGCGCTCGGCGTCGTCGTGCTCGTCGACAGCGGGCCGGAGCCGATCGGTGTCCCCTACGAGCGGCTGTTGCTCGTCCACCTCGCGCTGGCGCTGGTCGGCTGGCTGACGGTGCTGATCGCCGCGGTCGGACGGACGCTCGTGCCGATGCTCGGCCTGGCCGCGGCCGAGCGGCCACGGACCGCACCGTTACCCGAGCTCGGGCTCGCGGGCGGGCTCTGGGTCTTCGTCGCCGGCGTCGTCGCCGAGTCCGATCTCCTCCTTGCTGCCGGCGTCCTCGCGATGGCCACCGCGCTCGCGGTGCCCGCCCGCAGCTTCCTCCGCGTCGCCCGCTCCGGGAAGATCGGCGTGCGGGAGGGGCCGGTCGCGCACGTCGCGGTCGGGCTCGTGTTCGTGTACGAAGCGGCCGCCGTCGCTCTCGCCGCCGCCGCCGGCTCGATCTCCGACCGGCGCGCTGCGGTGACGGCGGTACTCCTGCTCGGGCTCGGCTGGGCCGTCGGTGTCATCGTCGGGCACCTGGGCAAGCTGATCTCGCTCTCGGGCTGGGGCTCGTGGCCGCCGGGGCCGAGACCGCGCCAGGAGGCGCTCTACCCGCGCCGCGGCTGGCAGGCGGAGACACTCGTGTTCGCGCTCGGCGCGCAGGTACTCGCGCTCGGCGTGCTCGCCGAGTCGGAGGCGATTGCGCGCGCCGGCGCGATCGCGCTCTTGGGCGCCGCGGGAGTCGCGGTTGGGTGCGTGGCGGAGACGATCAGGCGCGTCGTCGCTCGGCGCTGACGGCGCCCGACGCCCACTCGGCCCACTCCAGCCGTGCCCGCGTCGTGCGCAGGCCGAGCTCGAGCGCGATCCGGTAGGCCCGCGTCTTCGGGTTGTCCGGATCCTCCTGCGCCGCGATCTGCTCGAACTCCACCAGCGTCGCTCGCGCGCGCTCGGCCTCGCCGCGCAGGTACGCCTCGCCCTCCTCCGGCTCGAGGAGCCAGAGGAAGAAGAGCCGCAGCGACGCCTCGTCCCGAACCGTCCGCGACGGTGCCGTCTCCCGCAGCCAGCGGCGCACCTCCTCGAGGCCGGTGTCGGTGATCTCGTAGACGCGGCCGCCGCGCGGGGCCGCCGCGCTCTCGCTGATCAGACCCGCCTCGCGAAGCTTGGCCAGCTCGGGATAGACCTGGCTGTGGCTCGCCGGCCAGGTGTACGCGATCGACTGCGCGAGGTGCTTGACGAGCGCGTAGCCGGTGCGCGGTCCTTCCGCGAGCACGCCGAGCAGCGCGTGGGCGAGCGTACGTGTCAAAGTTGACATGTCATAGCAGCCCTGGTAGACGTTGTGCGATGAGACGCCTCCTGCTCCTCGCGGCCCTGGTCGCGGTCGCGGCCTCCTCGGCGGGCGCTGCGCCGCAGCCGGCGGAGCACGACTGCGTGCGCGGCGGCGAGCTCTTCTTCGACGCCGCTGACGGGACGAAGCTCGTCGGCCACCGCTTCGGCAAGGGGACGACTGCCGTGATCCTCACGCACCAGTCCGAGGGCGACCTCTGCGACTGGCTCCCATACGCGAAGCGGCTGGCGGCGCGCGGGTACTTCGTCTTCCCGATCGACTTCCGCGGCTATGGCTTCTCCGACGTGCCCGCTGCGGGGCCGTACCGGTACGCACAGGACATCGCGGCCGCAACGAAGGCGCTGCGGAAGCTCGGCAAGCGCAAGATCTTCGTCGTCGGCGCCTCGATGGGCGGGATCGCCGCCGTCGTCGCCGGCGCGAACGTGTCGCCGCCGCTCGCCGGCGTCGTCAGCATCTCCTCACCGGCGCGCTACCGCGGGATGGACGGCGTCAAGGCAGGCCCGCGGCTCCGCGTCCCCGTGCTCTACCTCGCGGCGACCGCGGACGACAACGGCGGCTACGACTTCTCGAAGGACGCCGAGGCGATGTTCGCGAAGACGGCCGCGAAGGACAAGCGGCTCGAGCTGCTGCCGGGCGCCGCGCACGGCATCGGCCTGATGGCGAGCTCACCGCGGGCGAAGGCACTCGTCGAGCGCTTCCTCAAAGGACACTAGACCGGACGCCGCAGGCGTCCCTTCAGGGGTCTGCGCGATGGGCATCCGCTTTCGCGGATGCCCATCTGCCGATTTACGACAGTGCGCTTCTCACCTTCGAGGGCGAGGCGGTCGCCGCGTCGAGCCGGTCCGCGGTGCGCCGGAGGGTGCGCGCAAGTCGTGTGCGGGCCGGGCTCGACGGGACGAGCCGGTGCACGGCAGCGGCGGCCAGCCGGTCCTGCTGCCGATCGTGAGTCAGTTGGGAAAGCGTGGGAGCGGGGTACATGGCGGGCTCCAGACGTGTTCGACATGCTTGATCTGTTCGAAAGTTATCGAACACCGATCGCCCTTGTCAAGCCTTCTCTTTGCGAGTACGCTGGAGTCGTTCCATGGCTGTCGAACGGAACAAGCGCGCTCCGGTGCTCGATCTCTCCCGCCCGACGGCGGTCGCGATCGAGATCGAGGTCGCCGAGGCGGCGGAGGTGCTGATGAGCATCTGCGCCGTGGCCGACGTCTCCGACCACGACACGTTCGACCTCGGGGCAGAGTGGCTGCAGGAGCGGCTCGAGTCGGTGCCGGACGACCTCCGCGAGGGCGTCCTGGGGATGCGGCTCGGCGACATGAAGGTGGCCGCACACCTGCTCGGGATCGTCTACGAGACGCCGAAGCCGCGGTCGTTCGCAGCCTTCATGGAGCGGCTCGAGGCGATCGACCCGGTCGAGCTGAAGCTGCACCTCTTCGGGCACTACGACACCTCCACGACCCACGTCGCACCTGACCTCGTCGAGGCGGCGGCCGGGGGCGACGCGGCCGCGATCGAGCGGGTGCTCGAGGAGCTCGCGGAGTGGTCGGACAAGGCTGAGCTCTACCGCAGCCTGCTGCAGATGGACGGCTCCGAGGTGAAGACGAGGCTCGTCGACGTGCTGCCGCGCTGGTACGAGCACGTCTTCGCGCCGTGCGAGCAGGAGTGGCGCGAGGCGGCGGAACGGGACGCGGAGGCGAAACGCGCGCTCGCGAAGCGCCACTCGCCGGAGCAGCTCGTCGAGCTCGCCACCCGCGGCTACCAGTACACGCCGCCCGCCGCGATCCGCACGATCGCCTTCTTCCCCAGCTGGTTCATGCGCCCGTGGGTGATCCTCTGGGAGCACAAGAGCACGAAGATCTTCTGCTACCCGATCGCGCCGGCGGCCGAGGAGGGCGCTGCCCCTGCCGAGGTCGCACGGGTCTACAAGGCGCTCGGCGACGAGGGGCGGCTGAAGCTGCTGCGGCGGCTCAACGACGGGCCGATGAAGCTGAGCGAGGCGGCGGCCGAGCTCGGCGTCGCCAAGTCGACGGCGCACCACCACCTCGCGATCCTGCGCCAGGCCGGTTTCGTGACGATCCGGGACGAGGACGAGAACGTCTACAGCCTGCGCCTCGACCTGCCGCAGACGGGCGACCTGCTGACCGCCTACCTCGGCGGCTCGAGGTCCTCCGCGACGACCGCGTAGAGGACGCCGTCGACCCAGCCGTCGCCGTGGCGGTACGCCCGCCGCTTGACGCCCTCGCGCACGAAGCCCGCCCGCTCGGCGTGGCGCTGCGCGCGTTCGTTGAATCCGTAGACCTCGAGCTCGATCCGGTGGAAACCGCGCTCGTGGATCAGATGCCGTTGGAAGAGCCGGGCGGCCTCGTCGGCCAGGCGGCGGCCGCGGAAGTCCGGGTGGACAGCCAGCCCGCCGACATGGACGATCGCGCTGCGGCGATTCTGGAGCTCCCAGGCCATCGCACCGGCGGGACGACCGTCGAGCTCCACCACCATGACGCCGCCCCGCTCGGGATCGCGCTCCACCTTCGCGATCACACCCTCGCGGTCGTACGAGCCGCCGGCGGCGAGGTAGGGCCGCACGTCCTCGTCGGCGTAGAGCGCGACGAGGAAGTCGACGTCTGCAGTGCCGGCCGGCCGGATCGAAACGGTCATGGGCGCGAGCCGGCAGTGGCGGCTTCGCGCCGCGGCAGCCGGACGGCGCCGGAGGCGAGCGCGACGCCGGCGAGGATCAGCGCCAACCCGCCGAGCGTCGCCGCGGTGATCTGCTCGTCGAGGATCAGCGCGCCGTAGAGGAGCGCGAAGCCCGGCATCAGATAGGTGACGAGCGAGAGCCGCGACGAGCCGTGCAGGGCGAGCATGCGGAAGAGGATCAACTGTGCGAGCGCGGTCCCGAGCAGCGCGAGTGCGAGAATCGACGCGGTCGCCTCGAGCGACGGCACCGAGCCGGGCAGCTGGAAGAGCGCGAACGGCGTCAGGATCAGACCGCCGGCGAGCATCGAGCCTGCCGCCAGCACCGGCCCGGCGGTCCCGGAGACAGCCCGCTGGCCGTAGATGCCGGCGGACGCGTACGACAGCGACGAGAGGACGACGGCAAAGGCGCCGAGGATCGCCAGGTTGCCGCCCTCGGGGTGGATCCCGGTGACGACGGCGACGCCGACAATCCCGATCGCGAGGCCGAGCGCCCGCACCCGCGTCAGCCGCTCGTGCGGCAGGAAGCGCAGGATCAGGAGCGCGTTGAAGATCGGCACCGACGCCTGCACGACGGCCGCGAGCCCGGAGTCGATGTACTGCTCGCCCCACGCGATCAGCCAGAAGGGAAGCGCCGCGTTGAGGACGCCGAGCACGAGGCAGTGCCGCCACGCGGCGCGCAGCTCGGCGAACGCACTCTCGCGGCCCAGCCGCCAGACGATGTAGCCGAGCAGCACGGCGGCGGCGAGCAGCGTCCGGAACGCCATCATCGGCGCGGGCTCGACCTCGTCGACCGCAACCTTGATGAAGAGGTACGAGGCGCCCCAGACGGCAGCCAGTGTCAGCAGCATCGGCCAGTAGCGGTTCATCGCTTCACCGTACCCGTGCCCATGGCGACCCCCGCCAGCACCAGCACCAACCCCGCGAGCGCGAGCACGGTCACCTGCTCGTCGAGGAAGACGGCGCCGTAGACGAGCGCCAGCGAGGGCACGAGATAGGTGACCAGCACCGCCTTCGAGGCGCCCGCGCCGGCGATCAGCCCGAAGTAGAGGAGGTAGCCGACGCCGGTGGCCGCGACGCCGAGGTAGAGCACCGCCAGCGTCGCCTCCCAGCCGAACGAGCTCGCCTGCGCGAGCCCGGGCGGGAGCACGAAGGCCGTCGACCAGACGAGCGCGCCGAAGGCGACGAGGGAGGGCGGCAGCCCGGCGAAGCGGCGTCCCGCGTAGAGCCCGCCGATGCCGTAGCAGGCGGATGCGGCGACGACCGCGAGCCCGCCGACGACCGCCCGCTCGCCGCCCGAGAGCTCGAAGCCGACGAGCAGAACGACGCCGGTGAAGCCGACCACGATTCCGACGAGGCGGAGCCCGGTCGCGCGCTGGCTGTGGTCGTAGGCGATTGCGAAGAGGGCGGTGAAGAGCGGCGCGGAGGCGTTCAGGATCGACGCGAGCCCCGAGTCGATGTACTGCTGGCCCCAGGCGATCAGGAAGAACGGCACGGCCGTGTTCGCGAGGCCGAGCAGGGCAAGCGGCCAGAGCACGGGCCGCAGCGGCGAGAGCCGCCGGCCGGTGGCGGCGATGTAGACGGCCAGGGCGGCGGCGCCCGAGGCCATCCGCAGCAGGATCAGGGTCGACGGCTCGAGATCGCGGAGAGCGATCTCGATGAACATGAACGATGAGCCCCAGATCGCCGCCAGCGCCAGCAGCATGATCAGGTGGCGCCGGCCCATGACCCCTTCCAACGCGGCGGCCTCCGTCGGGCTTCCCATCTACACTGAACCACCTGACCGAGGTCGCCGCTCAGCCCATTCACCGCGCACTCGGCCTCACGGACGGGGAGCTCGACCGGATCGTGGAGCTGCTCGCGCGCGAGCCGAACCACTTCGAGCTGGCGGTCTTCTCGCTGCTGTGGTCGGAGCACTGCGGCTACAAGCATTCGGCCCTCCTCCTGAAACGGCTCCCCTCGGAAGGGAAACGCGTCCTGCAGGGCCCCGGTGAGAACGCGGGCGTGCTCGACCTCGGCGAGGGCGAGGCGGTCTGCTTCAAGGTCGAGAGCCACAACCACCCGTCCGCGGTCGAGCCGTTCCAGGGCGCGGCGACCGGCGTCGGCGGGATCCTCCGCGACATCATCGCGATGGGCGCGCGGCCAATTGCGCTGCTGGACGGACTCCGCTTCGCGCCCGGCGACCCGCGCTTCGACCGTGCCGTCGCCGGGATCGGCGCCTACGGCAACTCGGTCGGCGTCCCCACCGTCGGCGGCGAAGCGGTCTTCGACGAGGCCTATCGCGACAACGTGCTCGTGAACGCGATGTGCGTCGGTCTGCTGCCGGCCGACCGGATCGCGCGGGCGGGTGCGACAGGTCCCGGCAACCTCGTCGTCGTCTACGGCGCCACGACCGGGCGTGACGGGATCGGCGGCGCCTCGGTGCTCGCGAGCCAGGAGCTCGGCGAGGACGACGCCGACAAGCGGCCGACGGTCCAGGTCGGCGATCCGTTCCTGGGCAAGAAGCTGATCGAGGTCTCGGTCGAGCTCGTCGAGTCCGGGCTGGTCGAGTCACTGCAGGACTGCGGCGCCGCCGGCCTCGCGTCCTCGCTCTCCGAGATGGCGCGCGAGTGCGGGATCGACCTCCGGCTCGACCGGGTGCCGCTGCGCGAGGACGCGATGGAGCCGTGGGAGGTGATGATCTCCGAGAGCCAGGAGCGAATGGTTGCGGTCGTCCGCCCACAGATGCTCGAGCACGTGCTCGCGGTCTGCGAGCGCTGGGAGCTCCACCACGCCGTCGTCGGTGAGGTGACGGACACCGGTCTCCTGCGCGCACTCTGGGAGGACGAGGTCGTCGGCGAGATCCCGGCGCGGTTCCTCACGGACGAGTGCCCGCGCTACCGCGTCGAGCCGAAGCGGCGCGAGGATCGTGCTTCGGAAACACAACGTCCCCTCGACGCGCCCCCGCACGCCGAAGCGCTCGTCGAGCTGCTCGGATCCGAGAACGTCCGCAGCCGGGCCTCGATCTACCGACGCTACGACCATCTCGTCGGCTCCCGCACGGTGCGCCGGCCTGGCCTCGACGCGTCCGTGCTGCGGCTGCGGCCCGGCTACCGCGGCCTCGCGGTCTCGCTCGACGGCACCGGCCGGATGGGGCGGCTCGACCCGCGCACCGGCGGCCGGCTCGCCGTGCTCGAGGCGGCGAGGAACGTCGCCTGCACCGGCGCCGAGCCGCTCGGGCTCACCGACTGCCTCAACTTCGGCAACCCCGAGAAGGGCGCGATCGCGTGGGAGCTCGTCGAATCGATCGAGGGGATGGCCGAGGCCTGCGAGGCGCTGCGGATCCCGATCGTCTCCGGCAACGTCTCGCTCTACAACGAGACCGACGGGCGGGCGATCGACCCGACCCCGGTCGTCGGCTGCGTCGGCCTGCTCGAGGACGTGCGCGACGTCCCGTCTCGCTGGCGCGAGGGGGACGTGATCCTGCTGGCCGGCGCCTCGCCCGTGGCGCTGGCCGGCTCCGAATATCAGGCGCGCTTCGGCGAGGTCGGCGGCCGCCCGGCCCGGCTCGACCTCGCAGCAGAGGCCGCGCTCGTCGAGTTCCTCTGGCGCGCTGCCCCAGGCTGCTCGCTCGTGCACGACGTGGCGCTCGGCGGGCTCGCAGTCGCGCTCGCGAAGGCAGCGCTCCACTCCGGGATCGGCGCCGAGGTGACGCTGCCAGACGATCCGCGCGCCTGGTTCGGCGAAGGCGGCGGCCAGGCGGTGCTCGCCTGCGCGCCCGACGAGGCCAAGCAGCTCGGCGGCGTGCCGGTTCGGAGGCTTGGTGTCGCCGGCGGCGAGACCGTGCTCGGGGTCGAGCTGAACGAGTTGAAGGAGGCGCACGGCTAGATGTGCGGCGTCTTCGGCATCCGCTCCGCCGACCGTGACGTCGCGCGGCTCTCCTACTTCGGCCTCTTCGCACTTCAGCACCGCGGCCAGGAGGCGGCGGGGATCGCTGTCTCGGACCGCGGCCGGCTGACCGTGCTCCGCGACATGGGTCTCGTCGCGCAGGTCTTCGACGAGGAGAAGCTGCAGGCTCTTCCCGGCGACGTCGCGATCGGCCACACGCGCTACTCGACGACCGGCTCGAACGCGTGGGCGAACGCGCAGCCGCTCGTCCACCACGGGCGCGCCCGTACGGTCGCGATCGGCCACAACGGCAACCTGACGAACACGACGGAGCTGCGGGCGGAACTCGCCGCCGGCGGGATCACGCTCGGCGCCACCTCCGACACCGAGGTGATCGCGGCGCTGATCGCGAACGACCCGGCTCCGCTCGCGCAGGCAGCCGTGCGTGCGCTGCCCCGGCTCGAGGGCGCCTACTCGGTGGTGGCGCTCTCGGAGGGCAAGCTGCTCGCGTTCCGCGATCCGCATGGGATCAGGCCGCTCGCCCTCGGCCGCCTCGGCGACGACTGGGTCGTCGCCTCTGAGACGTGCGCGTTCGACCTGATCGGCGCCACCTACGAGCGGGACGTCCGCCCCGGCGAGCTCGTGGTCATCGACGAGGGCGGCGTCGGGGCGACTCAGGCCGTGCCCGAAGGACGTCAGGCGCTCTGCATCTTCGAGCACGTCTACTTCGCGCGGCCGGACTCGACGCTCGCCGGCGCCGAGGTGCACGGCGTCCGCGTCCGGATGGGCGAGCGGCTCGCGCAGGAGGCGCCGGTCGAGGCCGACCTCGTGCTGCCGATCCCCGACTCGGGGACGCCCGCCGCCGTCGGCTTCACGCGAGCGTCCGGGATCCCCTACAGCGAGGGACTGATCAAGAACCGCTACGTCGGCCGCACCTTCATCCAGCCCGACGACGACCTGCGCCGGCAGGGGATCCGGATGAAGTTCAACCCGCTGGCGGAGGTCGACGGCAAGCGGCTCGTGATCGTCGACGACTCGATCGTCCGCGGCTCGACGATGCAACAGCTGGTGGGGATGCTCTTCGAGGCGGGCGCCGCGGAGGTGCACGTGCGGATCTCCTCGCCGCCGATCGTGGCACCGTGCTTCTACGGGATCGACATGGCCGACGAGGAGCAACTCGCGGCCGCCCACCGTTCCGTCGAGCAGATGCGCGAGCTGATCAGCGCAACGTCGCTTCACTATCTCTCGCTCGAGGGAATGCAGGCGGCGACGCGGCTGCCCGAGGCGTCGGTGTGCCGCGCCTGCTTCACCCGCGACTACCCGACCCGCGTTCCCGAGCAGCGGAACCTGGCGAAGCTGCGGTTCGAGCCGGCAGCGCGTTGAAGCTCGTCTCCGTCAATGCCGGCCGCGCGGGGCTGATGAGGATCGGCGCCCGCACGGTCTCGACCGGGATTCGAAAGGGGCCGATCGAGCGTGGCCACGTGCACGCACTCGGCCTCGCGGGCGACGTCGTCGCGGACGTGGAGAACCACGGCGGGCTCGACCAGGCGCTCTACCTCTACAGCTCCGACGACTACCGGTTCTGGGGGAAGCAGCTCGGCGGCGTCCCGGAGCCGGGCACGTTCGGCGAGAACCTGACCCTCTCGAGCTTCGGGGACGAGCCGGTGCGGATCGGCGACCGCTTCCGAGTTCGCGCGACGGTCGTCGAGGTGACGGCGCCGCGGATCCCCTGCTCCGTGTTCGCGACGCGGATGGGCGAGCCGGAGTGGGTCAAGCGGTTCGCCGCTGCGCGTCGGCCTGGGCTCTACGTCCGCGTCCTCGAGCCGGGCGAGGTCGCAGCCGGTGACCCGGTCGAGCGGCTCGGCGGCGGCGACCGCCATCCGACCGTCGTCGACCTGATGGACGTCTGGTACGACCCCGACCCGGACCCGGAGCTACTCGAGCGGCTGCTCGCCTCGCCGCTCGCCGAGCGCGCACGCGCAAACGTCGAGAGCAAGCTCGCGCGCGTCGCGGGCTAGGAGCTCGTGAGCCGCGAAGCGCCCCGCTAGATGTCCAGCTCGAACCAGACGCAGCTTTCGCCGCCGCGGCTGACGCCCCAGCGGCTTGCAAGCGCGTCCAGGAACGCGAGCCCGCGGCCGGAGTCGCTCTCGTGCCCCGGCATCGAGGCCGTGTCCGCGACGAAGCCGCGGCCGCGGTCACCGACCTCGACGCGGACGCGCGAATCACCGACGTCGACGGCGAAACGGACGCGGGCGGTTTCGCTGTGCCGGCCGTACTTGACTGCGTTCGTGAACAGCTCGCTGACCAGGAGCCTGACGGCGAAGCGCGCCTCGGGATGCGCGTCGAGCGCATCGAGCCGGTCGACCGCCGCCCGCGCCTGGCCGATCGCGCTCTCGGCCGAGGGCAGGTAGAGCTCGAGCCTCCGATGGTCGACTCCGGCGGACATGCGGCGGTCATACCCATCGCGCGCGTTCTCTATCGGCATAGAGTCCGGCCCGTGCAGGCCCGCGAACGCCAGTTGGCCGAGAACGAAGCCCGATTCCGCAGCCTGAACGAACGGTTGCGGGAGAGCAGCGGCACCTGGGGGCCGGGCGAGGGCACGCTCGACCTCGTCTGCGAGTGCGGCGACGAGGACTGCACGGACGCGATTCGACTGACGCCGCGCGACTACGAGGCGGTGCGGAGCGACGAGGCGCAGTTCATCGTCGTGCCGGGCCACGAGCGGCCGGAAATCGAGGATGTCGTCGAGCGGAACGGGTGGCTCGTCGTCCGAAAACGCGGCGAGGCGGCGGTGATCGCCGCCGAAACCGACCCACGCAGCTAGGCGGCTGCAGGCCCGGGCGGCGGCACGTTGACGATCTCGAGCTTGATCCCGTCCAGGTCGTAGAAGAAGACGGCGTAGTAGCCGGGGATGTAGCCGTACTCCTGTGGCGGCGACTCGATCGTCGCGCCGACTTCGAGCAGCCACTCGTGACGCTCGTCGACAAGCTCGCGGGAGGACGCGTTGAAGGCGACGTGGTGGAGGCCGATCCGGTAGCGGTCGCTGTCGCCCACGCTCTGGGCCTGCCGGAGCCCGACGGCGCAACCGGCGCCGCCGAGGTACCAGATCGTCTCGCCGCGCTCGCCCTCCACCTCCCCGACCCTGGTGTAGCCGAGCGGCCCGAGCAGCTCCCGGTAGAAGGGCAGGCTGCGCTCGATCGAGGAGACGACCAGGTCGAGATGGTGGACGCCGCCCGTGGGCATCGCCCTTCGAGTTCAGCGGCGCTCGGCCAGCTCCTGCGCCCGCCCGTAGCGGACAGCGCGACGGACGGCCCGCGGGTCGAGGCCGCGTTCGAGCAGCTCCTGGCGTAGCTCGCCCTCCTGTGCCAGCCGGAGGAAGAGCCAGGCGAGCGCGACGATCGTGACGAGCGAGCCCTCGATCATCATCACCGCGCCGGCAAGCCCCTGGTCCTGCAGGGGCGAAATCCCCCAGAGCTCCTCACCGCGGTCGTAGACGCCGTAGAAGACGGCGCCGGACCAGACGAAGACGTTGCCGAGCAGCGTCTCGACGAGCCGGACGACCGCGATGTAGGCGAGCTTCGGGCCGGTGCCGAACCACTCCGGCGCCGGCAGCGTCTCGAGCACGGGCAGCCACGCGATCAGCCCGGCGCTGAAGAAGCAGATGTGCTCGAGCGCATGCACGGCCGAGTGCTCGACCGCGGCCTCGTAGAGGAAGGGGACGTGCCAGAGGTAGAGGTTCGCGGCCCAGATCGGCAGCGCCACGAGCGGGTTCGCAAGCACGCGCAGGCGCTCGACGGGTCTGAACGCCAGTAGCGGCCGCAGCATCGGGCCGTTGAGACCGGCCAGCAGGGCGAGCGGCGCGAGATCTCCGATGACGACGTGCTGGAGCATGTGGAAGCTGAAGAGCTCCTCCTCGCCGATGGCAGCGATCGGCGAGGCGAAGGCGAGCACGAGCAGCAGGATCCCGGTGCCGAACAGGACGACGCGCCAGCGTGGCATCGGCGCCCCCCGCCGGCTCAGCGTGCGTGCCCGGGTGGCGTAGGCGAACGCCGCGAGCGCGACCGGGGCCAACTGCAGCGGGTCGAGCGTCCAGTCGTTCAGCACGCCGTCCACACTAGACTCGCGCGCGGTGAAGCTCTTCCACTACCACCTCGTCACCTCGCGTGTCCGCGAGGTGGAGGCGCGGTACCTCGGCAAGCTGGCGTTCGACCTCGTCGCTCGGCACGGCCGGATCGGCGAGGAGTACCAGTCGTTCGAGCCCGGGGTCTCGTGGGAGGAGCTCGACAGGATCGGCTTCAAGCTCAGGCTGACCGAGCTCGAGCGCGGCTCGGTCAACGTCGTCGTCCAGCCCGGGCAGTGGGAGCTGCCGCGGATCGACCATCTCGGCCTTGCGCTCGACGAGGACGAGTTCGCGGACGTCGTCGACCGCGCCGTCGAGAAAGAGCTGCGCGTTCAGGCGCACGGTGGCCGCAGGACGTTCATCGCCACGAACGCCGGCTACCGGCTCGAGGTGCACCCGCCGCGCGAGTGGCTGGACGAGCTGCTGGAGGCGAGCGACGTGCTACAGCTGACCGAGCTCCAGCTCCTCGCCGACGATCCCGAGGCGAAGGCCACCGTGCTGGCTGAGCTGCTCGACACCGAGCTGGACGGGGCCAGCGTGATGGTCGGCGACTCGGTCGTCAGCTTCATCCCCGGCGGCCCGCAAGGACGCCCGCAACTGCACGGCGAGCTGCTCACCTGATGCCCGACCGACCTCGTAGAGTGCGAGCGTGAGCGACGAACGGACGTACGCCGCCGCCGGGGTCTCGCTCGCGACCGCGGAGGGGATCGTCGAGCGGCTCCGCGCCGCAGTCGAGTCGACGGGCACGCGTGACTTCGGCGCCTTCGCCGGGCTGCACCCGCTGGACGATCGCCGCCTGCTGGCGGCCTCGACCGACTCGATCGGGACGAAGCCAGTCGTCGCCCGCCAGCGCGGGGCGCTGCGCGCCTGCGGCGCGGATATGGCGGCGCATTGCATCAACGACGTGATCACGTGCGGCGCCGACCCGCTGATCCTGCTCGACTACGTTGCCGCCGCCCACCTCGAGCTCGAGCAGGTGGCCGAGCTCGTCGAGGGCGCGGCCGAGGTTTGCCGCACGGCCGGAGTCGCGCTGATCGGCGGCGAGACAGCCGAGCTCCCGGGTGTCTACCACGACGGCGAGCTCGATTTCGCCGCCACGTGCGTCGGGATCGTCGAACGCGAGCGCGTGATCGACGGCTCGGCCGTCGCCGAGGGCGACTACGTCGTCGGGCTGCCGTCGGCGGGCGTGCACGCGAACGGCTTCACCCTCGTCCGCTCGGTGCTCGAGGTCGAGGACTACGACGGCCCCGACCTGCTCGCACCGACTCGGCTCTACCTCGACGATGTCCGGCGCCTGCGCAACCGAGCGCACGCCTTCGCCCACGTCACCGGCGGCGGGATCGAGGGCAATCTCGGCCGGGTTGTTCCAGAGGGGCTGCGAGCCGAGATCGACTGGGAGGCCTGGGAGCGGCCGCCCGTGTTCGAGTGGCTCGGCCGCCACCTCGAGGAGGAGGAGGCTCGGCGTGTCTTCAACCTCGGCATCGGCTACTGCGCCGTGCTGGCCGAGCCGGGGGACGGCCTTGTCATCGGCCGGATCGTCGACACGTGATCGGCGTCCTGGTGAGCGGTGAGGGCTCGAACCTGCAGGCGCTGCTCGACGCGGGGTTGCCCGTCTCCGCCGTCGCCTCGAGCCGCGCGTGCGCGCGGGCGCTCGAGCGGGCGGGCGCGGCAGGCGTTCCGGCGGCCGCCTTCGAGCTGGCGGACTACGCTGACCGCGAGCAACGCGACGCGACGATGGCGAACTGGCTCCAGGAGCAGGGCGTGCGCTTCATCGTCTGCGCCGGCTACATGCACCTGCTCACGCCCCAGTTTCTGCGGCGCTTCCCGGAGCGGGTCGTCAACATCCATCCCTCGCTGCTGCCGGAGTTCCCGGGCGCACGCGCGATCGACGACGCCCTCGCCGCCGGCGTGGAGACGACCGGCGTCACCGTTCACCTCGTCGACGAGGGGCTCGACACCGGCCCCGTCATCCGCCAGGAGCCCGTCCGCGTCCAACCGCGGGAGACGCTGATCCAGCGGATCCGCGCCGTCGAGCACCGGCTGCTGCCGGAGGTCGTGAGTGACCTATGCGTGCGCTGATCTCGGTGTTTGACAAGCAGGGGCTGGATACGCTCGCGAAGGGGCTCGCCTCGCTCGACTGGGAGCTCGTCGCGAGCGGCGGCACAGCCGACTCGATCCGCGCGCTCGGGCTGCCGGTGACGAACGTCGAGGACCTGACCGAGTTCCCGGAGATGCTCGGCGGCCGGGTCAAGACGCTCCACCCGCGCATCCACGCCGGCATCCTGGCCCGCCGCGAGGTCGAGTCCGACCTGACCGCGCTCGCCGAGCACGGGATCGAGCTGTTCGACCTCGTCTGCGTCAACCTGTACCCGTTCGAGCAGGTCGCGCGCGAGCACGGCGTTCGCGAGGAAGAGGCCGTCGAGATGATCGATGTCGGCGGGCCCTCGATGCTCCGCGGGGCGGCAAAGAACTTCGCCCACGTGACGCCGCTCTGCCGGCCCGACGACTACGAGCCCGTACTGACCGAGCTGCGCGACTCCGGCGAGCTCTCGCTGGAGTCGCGACGGCGGCTGGCGGCGACGGCCTTCGCGACCTCCGCCGCGTACGAGGCGACAATCGCGTCGTGGTTTGCGGGACGCGAGTCGTTTCCGCCCGTCTTCACGCCCGTGTTCGACAAGCAATTCGACCTCGCGTACGGCGAGAACCCCCACCAGGGCGCCGCGTATTACGCCGAGCGCGGCGTCCGCACGCACCTGCTGGCGCGGGTCGAGCAGCTCCACGGCCGCGAGCTCTCGTTCAACAACCTCAACGACCTCGACGCGGCGCGGCTGCTCGTGCGCGAGTTCACGCTTCCGGCCTGCGTGATCGTGAAGCATGCGAACCCCTGCGGCGTCGCCGTGGGCGCGTCGATCGAGGAGGCGTACGAGATCGCGCTCGCCGCCGATCCGGTCTCGGCCTACGGTGGCGTCGTCGTCCTCAACCGCGCCGTCAGCGCCACACTCGGCGAGCAGCTCGCGCAGCAGTTCGTCGAGGTGCTGTTCGCGCCCGGCTACGACGAGGTCGCGCTCGACGCCCTCGTCCACAAGCAGTCGATCAGGATCCTCAACGACACCGAGCGTCGCACCTCGGAGGCATGGCAGCGCGATTACAAGCGCGTCCTCGGCGGCCTGCTCGTCCAGGACCGAGACTGGGATGTCGAGGATCGCGAGGGGATGGAGGTCGCAACCGGCGAGCCGACCGAGGCGCAGTGGGGCGACTTGCTCTTCGCCGCCCGCGTCTGCAAGCACGTCGCCTCGAACGCGATCGTGATCGCCAAGGACCTGCAGACGATCGGCATCGGCGCCGGCCAGATGAGTCGCGTCGACGCCGTCCGGATCGCGATCGAGAAAGCTCTTGAGCACGGCCACTCGCTCACCGGAGCGTCACTTGCGTCGGACGCGTTCTTTCCCTTCGCCGACGGCCCGCAGCTCGCGCTCGATGCCGGCGTCGACGCCTTCATCCAGCCGGGCGGCTCCAAGCGCGACCTCGAGGTGATCGAAGCCGTCGAACGTGCCGGCGCCGCGATGGTCTTCACCGGGCGCCGGCATTTCCGTCATTAGCGCCTAGGTGCTCGGGTTGTTGTCGCGCGTGCCGAAGGTGCGGTCGGCGTAGCCGAGCGCGTCGCTGAGGAAGGCGCCCGCGAAGGCGGCGAGGCCGAGGAACAGCATCTCGTCGAAGTTGTTCACGTCCATGAAGATGCCGAGCACGAACAGGACGACGGCCACCAGGAGCAGGATGGTGCGTACACCGAGATTCATGAACTCTCCTTGAGAAGGAATACTCGCTCGCGTGCACGAGCCGGACCTGCGTATTCGCAACGAGATCTATTCGTCCTTCGTTCGGACCGGCAAGGCGCCGGCGCCGTCCGAGATCGCCCGTGCACTCGATCTCGCGCCGGACGACGTCGCGGACGCCTACCGGCGCCTGCACGACGCGCATGCGCTCGTGCTCCATCGGGGCACGACCGCGATCCGGATGCTGAACCCGTTCTCCGCCGTCGAGACGCCCCATCGCGTCGAGGCGGACGATCGCTCGTGGTTCGCGAACTGCGCCTGGGACGCGCTCGGGATCCCGGCCGTGCTCCAGACGGACGGAGCCGTGCGCTCGGCGTGCCCCGACTGCGACGAGCCCCTCGAGCTCGAGGTACGCGCCGGTCAGCTCGCGCGCGGCGCCGACCTGCTCGTCCACTTTCTCGTCCCCGCGCGGCACTGGTGGGACGAGATCGCGTTCACCTGAAGCACGATGGTCTTCCTCCGGTCGGAGGAGCACCTCGAGCGGTGGCTGGATGCACACGGCTGGGATCCCGGCGCGAGCATGCGCGCGAGCACGCTGAACGAGCTCGCGCGGCGCTGGTGGTGGACGCGCCTCGACGCCGACTGGCGGCCGCGGACGCCGGCGGAGTCCCAGGCGATCCTGGACGAGCTCGGGCTCGTCGGCGCGTTTTGGCGCCTGGCCTGAGCGTTACTCTCGATTCAGGTTCAGCAGCTCGGAGAAGCGGCGATGCGCGTTCCTGCGCTCGGCGCCGGTCCGGGCCTCGTCAAGGCGCAGACGGAGCTCGAGCAGGTGGCGCGCGAGGTCGCGGTGCTGCTGAACCGGCACCCCGAGCCGCTCGATCGCGCATCCCGGTTCGACCACGGCGCCGCCCTCCTCCCAGAAGGCGCACCCGACACCGGGACAGAGCTCGTGCTCGCCGACCGCCTCCCGGAGACTGCACCGCTTCGGGGTCACTCGCGAGGTCATGCCGCGATGGTGCGCGGGGTGCCCGCTCCGGCACATCGGCGAGGTTGCTGATCGCGGCTGCGGCAGAGTACGGATTGCGTAGGCTTACCCGCCGATGCCCCGCGAGTACCCCACGCTGCTCGACCTCGTCGGCGGCACCCCGATCGTTCGGCTCGACCGGATCGCGCGGGACGTCGAGCCGACGCTGCTCGCGAAGCTCGAGTACCTGAACCCGGGCGGCTCGAACAAGGACCGGATCGGGATGGCAATGATCGAGGCCGCCGAACGGGAGGGCAAGCTGCGTCCAGGCGGGACGATCGTCGAGCCGACTTCGGGCAACACCGGCGTCGGCCTGGCGATCGCGGCCGCCGCACGCGGCTACCGCTGCATCTTCGTCATGCCCGACAAGATGAGCCAGGAGAAGATCTCGATGCTGCGGGCCTACGGCGCCGAGGTCGTGATCACGCCGACCGCGGTGGAGCACGACTCACCCGAGAGCTACTACTCGGTCTCCGACCGGCTCGCGGAGGAGATCCCGGGCGGCTTCAAGCCCGACCAGTACTCGAACATGGCGAACCCGCAGGCCCACTACGAAACGACGGGGCCGGAGATCTGGGAGCAGACCGGCGGCGAGATCGACGCACTCGTGATCTCGGTCGGCACGGGCGGGACGATCTCGGGCGCCGGCCGCTACCTGAAGGAGCGCAACCCGAAGATCCAGATCGTCGGCGCCGACCCGGAGGGCTCGGTCTACACGTCCGAGGAGACGCATCCATATCTCGTCGAGGGCATCGGCAAGGATACGTGGCCCGAGACGATGTCCCGCGACGTCGTCGATCGCTGGGTGCGCGTCTCCGACCGCGACTCGTTCGTGACCGCGCGGCGGCTCTCGCGAGAGGAGGGGATCCTCGCCGGCGGCTCCGCGGGGACGACGATCTGGGCCGCGCTCGAGGTGGCGAAGGACTTCGGCCCGGACGCGCGGATCCTGACGATCCTGCCCGACTCCGGCCGCTCCTACCTGTCCAAGTTCTACGACGACAACTGGATGCTCCAGTACGGGTTCCTCGAGCGGAAGGCGCCCGCGCCCACGATCGACGAGGTGTTGCGCTTCAAGCGCGGCGAGGAGCACGAGGTCCCCGACCTCGTCACGATCGAGTCGCACGCAAAAGTCGGCGCCGCAATCGACCTGATGCAGCGCTACTCGATCTCGCAGCTGCCGGTCGTCCGCAGCGAGCCGGTGGAGTCGCTCGCGGACGTCGTCGGCTCGCTGCAGGAGCGCGGCGTGCTCGACCGGGTCTTCAAGAACCCGGACGCGATGAACGAGGACGTAGCCGTGATGATGCAGCCGCCGCTGGCGGCGGTCGACGTCGCCGACTCACTCGATCAGGTCTTCGCCGACCTCTCCGGCCCGAACGCGGCGGTCGTCGTCGCCGCGGCCGGCCGGCCCGCGGCGATCCTCACACGGTCCGATCTGCTGGAGTACCTCGCACATCAGCGATCCCAGGTGAACGGCGCCTAGCCGCCGCGTTCTCCGAGCGCACGGCGACGAAGACCGAGCCGACGATCAGCGCCGCGCCGAGGCCGACGGCCGGTGTCAGCCGCTCGTCGAGGACGAGCGCGCCGAGCAGGATCGCGACCAGTGGGTTCACGTACTGGTGCGTGACCACCTTCGAGATCGGCGCGTTCCGCAGCAGCCACGCGTAGGCGGTGAAGCCGATCAGCGACCCGAAGACGGCGAGGTAGAGCCAGGCGGCGATCGACTCGAGCGTGAACCCGGCGGGGTGCATCGACCAGAGCTCGCCGGTCGCGACGCCGAAGAGGAGCAGGAAGCCGCCGGCGCTCAGCATCTCCCAGGTGGTCGCGACGAAGCCGTCCTTCGGCAGCGACAGGCGATGCGCGAAGAAGGAGCCGAGCGACCAGGAGATGCTCGCCGCGAGCGCCATCGCGAGCCCGACGGCGCTCGACGCGCCCTCGCCGCCGGGAATCACGACCAGCCCCAGCCCGGCCAGGCCGACGAGGACGCTGAGCCGAGTTGCGAGCGCGACCCGGTCGCGCGTCAGCGTGCGCAGCAGGATCACCTGCAGCGGCACCGAGCCGGCGATCATCGCAGCGACGCTCGAATCGATCCGCGTCTCGGCGATCGTGACCATGCCGACGCCGAGCGCGAGCAGCGAGAGCCCGAGCAGCGCGGACGAGGCGAGCTCGCGGCGCGTGACGCGGATGCTGCGGCCGGTCAGCGTCAGGATCAGCGCGAGCAGCCCGCCGGCGAGCAGGAAGCGCGTCCCGGCCGAGAGAAAGGCCGGCAGCGTCTCGACCGAGAGCTTGATCGCGAGGTAGGTCGAGCCCCAGACGAGATAGACGGTCCAGAGGGCGATCAGGAGCTTCCAGCGGGCAGGCGCGGCCATGTCTACTCAAACCGAACGCGGCGGCTCCGCGTGAGATTCCTCGGCCAGGCTCGGATCGCTGATCGAAACGATCAGCGTGGCGACTTGATGAAGCTGGCCTCGTGACCGCGCACGTTCGCGGCGGCGACCTCGTCGGCGCTCAGCGCGCCGATCCGCTCGAGCAGCTCGAGCTCGTCGCGGAGGTGGGTGCGCATCATCTCGGGGCCGTCGGTCGCGATCGTGAACGCGACGCCGTGCCCCTTGAACGCGGCGAAGGTCTCGCGCACGGCGTCCTCGTCGGCGAGCGCCTTCGTGAGCAGGTTCGAGGTCGGGCAGATCTCGAGCACGATCTCCGCCTGGCGCAGGAGCCGCATCAGCTCCGGATCCCGCGCGGCGAGGATGCCGTGGCCGATCCGGTCGGGACGCAGGTGCTCGACGACCTCGCCGAGCTCCTCGCCGCCGGTCTCCCCCTCCTCGCCGACGTGGATCGTGATCCCGAGCCCGGCCGCGCGTGCGGTCTCGACCATCGGCGTGATCTGCGTGTAGTCGTAGCGACCGCCGCCCGGGCGTGGGCCGGCGATGTCGATTCCGACCACGCCGCGCGAGGCCCAGCGGATCGCCTTCTCGACGACGACCTCGTTCTGGCGCGCGTCGAAGGTGCGATCCATCATCAGGATCAGCCCGGCGCGCACCTGCGGGTACTCGAGCGAGGCGCGGTCGAGCCCGCGGATCGCAGCGAGGATGATGTGATCGAGGTCGCGCTCGCCGCCGCGGTTCCGCTTCATCGGGTTGAAGCGGAGCTCGAGGGTGGTGATCCCCTGGCTGCGGTAGGCGCCGCCGATCGCGCCGTGGACGGACTGCTCGACCGCGAGCGGCGAGCTCTGGATCAGCTCCGTCCAGTGGTAGATCCGGTCGAGCGCATCGAGGTTCTCGACCCCGCGAGGGTCGGAGACGGTGACAAGCGCGTCGAACTCCCAGTAGTCCTTCACCGGCAATGCGATCCCCTGCTCGTGCGCGAGCGACCAGAGGATGTCGGAGGCGACCGAGCCGCCGAGATGGGTGTGCAGCTCGGCGAGACCCTCGGAGTGCATTCGCGCGACTCTATCCTGCGCCTGTGCTCGACGGCATCGACCACGTCCAGCTCGCCGGGCCGCCCGGCTGCGAGACCGCTGCGCGACGGTTCTTCGGCGAGCTGCTGGGCCTCGCGGAGCTCGAGAAGCCGGAATCGCTGCGGGCGCGCGGGGGTGTGTGGTTCCGCGTCGGGAGGCAGCAGCTCCACGTCGGCGTCGAGCAGGAGTTCGCGGCGGCGCGCAAGGCGCATCCCGCCTTCGCTGTCTCCCGCTACGACGAGCTCGTGAGCAGGCTCCGATCAGCCGGTGCACCGGTGGCCGACGACGCGTCGATCCCCGGCGTTCGCCGCTGCTTCGTCGACGATCCCTGGGGGAACCGGATCGAGCTGGTCGCGGTTGAGAACGACGCCTAGCTGCCGATAACGGATGTTGTGAGCACGCCGCAGCCCCACGAACGGATCCTGATCGTCGACGACGAGGATCAGATCCGCGCCTTGCTCGGCCGGCTGCTGGGAGCGCACGGCTACGAGTGCGTCACGGCCGAGTCGGCCGCCGCGGCGCGTCGAGTGCTCAAGGAGTCAGACGTCGCGCTCGTGCTCTGCGACGTCAACATGCCGGGCGAGTCGGGGATCGACTTCACCCGCGAGGTCCTCGCCCACTTCCCGGACACGGCCGTCGTCATGGTCACCGGCATGGACGACCGCGGCTATGCCGACGCCGCCATCGAGCTCGGCGCCTACGGCTACGTGCTGAAGCCGTTCAAGCCGAACGAGCTGATCATCAACGTCGGCAACGCCCTGAGGCGCCGCACGCTCGAGATCGAGAACCGCAACCACCGCGAGCGCCTGGAGCAGACCGTGCTCGACCGGACCGCTGCGCTCCGCGACACGATCGCCCAGCTGGAGCGCTCGGACACCGAGCTGCGCCGCCTCCGCGAGGAGACGATCCGCCGGCTCTCGTGGGCTGCGGAGTTCCGCAACCAGGAGACGGGCGAGCACATCATCCGGATGAGCCTCTACAGCGCCTTGCTCGCCCGGCTCGCCGGCCTCGATGGCGAGCGGGCCGAGCTGATCAGGATCGCGAGCCCGATGCACGACGTCGGCAAGATCGGGATCCCCGACCGGATCCTGCTCAAGCCGGGGCGCCTCTCCTCCGACGAGCGCAGGGTGATGGAGGCGCACACCGAGATGGGCCACCGGATTCTCGCCGGCTCCGACGTCGAACTGCTCGAGCTCGCGGCGGTGATGGCGCTCACGCATCACGAACGGATCGACGGCGCTGGTTACCCGGCCGGCACCGCCGGCACGTCGATTCCGATCGAGGGCCGGATCTGCGCGATCGCCGACGTCTTCGACGCGCTCACCTCCGACCGCGTCTACCGGCCGGCGTACCAGCCGGACGAGGCACGCGCGCTGATGGCCGACGGCCGCGGGACGCAGTTCGACGCCGATCTGCTCGACCTCTTCTTCGACTCCTTCGACGACGTGCTCGCGATCCGGCGCGCGGCAGGGACCGGCACGGTCGAGCAGACGCTCGCGATCGCGCTCGCGCACGCATCAGGCCACCGAGCCTCGCGGCGCTAGGCTCCGGCCCGTGACTGCCTTCGACACCGAGGTCGTGGTCGTCGGCGCAGGAGTGATGGGCCTCGCCGCCGCCCGAGCGCTGTCGCAGGCTGGGCGGGACGTCGTCGTCTGCGAGCAGTTCCACCTCGGCCACGACCGCGGCTCGAGCCACGGCAGCGCGCGGATCGTCCGCGTGTCCTACCCGGATGCGGGCTGGGTCCAGCTCGCGCAGGAGAGCTTTCCGCTCTGGCGGGAGCTCGAAGCCGAGTCCGGCCGAAAGCTCCTCGACCTCTACGGCACGCTCGATCTCGGCGACTGGGGCCCGAACCGCGACGCGCTCACGGCGTGCGGGGCGCCGTTCGACGTGCTCGACGCGGGCCAGATCGAGCACCGGTTCGGGATCCGGGCCGACCCGGGCGACCACGGGCTCTTTCAGGCGGAGGGTGGGATCATCCGGGCGGACGAGGCGCTCGCGGCGCTCGCCGACGGCGCCGAGGTGCGCGAACGCGTCCGGGTGGACTCGATCGACGAGGACGTCGATGGCGTCGCTGCCGGCGACCTGCGGGCGCGGGTCGCCGTCGTGACGGCAGGTGCGTGGGCGCCGGCTCTGGCGGGCGTCGACGCGACTCCGACCATGGAAACCGTCTCCTACTTCGACCTTGGCCGGCCGGTGCCGTCGCTGATAGACACGACGGCAGGCCCCTCCTCCGGCTACGCGCTCGTCTCTCCGGGCGGGGCGCTGAAGGCGGGCCTGCACCAGTCGGGCCGCCCGACCGACCCGAACGAGGCCGGCGTCCCCGACCGCGAGCTCGCGGCACGAACCGCAGCCTGGGTCGAACGCCGGTTCCGTGGCGCAGGCGCGCCGACCCGGACGGAGACGTGCCTGTACACGACCCGGGACAACGACGAGTTCCTGCTCGAGCGGCGCGGCCGGGTCGTCGTCGGCTCTGCCTGCAGCGGCCACGGCTTCAAGTTCGCGCCGGTAATCGGTCAGCGGCTGGCGGCGCTGGCGCTGGAAGCGCTCTAGACGCTCTACCGGAAGAGGTCACGCTCCTCCGGGATCGGAATGTCGGCGCCGGTGCCTTCGCCCCGGAAGTCGACGCCGCGGATCACGGCCGCCGGGATCCCGCCGACCTTTCCCAGCACGAGCTCGGCCGCGCCCGCGAGCTCGTCGGCGACGGCGATCTGCGTCGCCTGCAGCTCGTAGCCGAAGCGGTCGCGGACGCCGCGGAGGTCGAGCAGCGGCGTCAGGCCGGCGACGCCGAGCGCGACGTCGGTCGTCCCCTGGCGAAACGGACGCCCGAACGAGTCGCTGACGATCACGCCCACGTCTCGGCCGGTCCGCTCGCGGACCCGCTCGCGAAGGCGGGTGGCCGAGGCGTCCGGATCGAGCGGGAGCAGGATCAGCGTCCCCTCCCCTTTCGCATTCGAGGCATCGACCCCCGCCGAGGCGCAGACGAAGCCGTGCCTCGTCTCGGCGATGATCAGCGGCGGGCGCACGCGGACGACGTGGGCGCTCTCGCGCAGGATCCATTCGACGTGACGGGGATCCCGGTCGTCGGCGAGCTCGAGCGCGCGCGGCGACGGCTCGACGTCGTCCAGGCGGACGACCCGGCCCTCTGCCTTCGAGACCGCCTTCTGTGCGACGACGAGGACGTCCGCGTCCTCGAGCCCGCCCACACGCTCGGCCGCGTCGAGGAGCAGCGCCGCGAGGTCGTCGCCGTCGTCGATCTCCGGGATGCCCTCGAGCGGGATGACCCGAATTCCCCGCTCCGACGCCGGCAAAGCCGGCATCTCCGCTCCTGGCGGCTCCGTCGAGCCGACGCCGCTGGCCGTCACGTCAGGCCGGAGACGCGCAGGCCCGCGTGCGCCTTGTAGCGCTTGTTCACGTTCACGATCACGGCCGTCATTCCCTCGAGCGCCCGTGAGCTCGCGAGCGGGCCACAGTCGACCGCCCTCCCGGACACGAGCCTGCCGGCGAGCTCGAGCGCGAGCGCCTTCGCGGTCTCGTCGTCGCCGCAGACGAGGGCGTCCTCGTCCGGCGGCGCGTCGGCGAGGTTGGCAGCGGCGAGCGAGTGCAGGCCCGCGACCACGGGCGCGTCGAGCTCGTCCTCGATCCGCTTCGCGATCGACGTCGCCTCGCCGGTCGGCTTGACGCCGCCGGGCCCGAAGCTCAGCTCGGCGCAGACCGAGAGCACCGGCGTCGAGCCGATCGACTGGCGCAGGTCACGCGCGGTGTCGACCGCCGCATCAGCCTTGACCGCGAAGACCACGAGCTCGACGCCGCGGACGGCGTCGTCGTTGTTCGCGCCCTGCGCCCCTACCGTCGCAGCCGCCTCGCGCGCCCGCTCGGCGTCGCGGGAGCCGATCACGACGTCGAAGCCGGCATCGACCAGACGCTTTGCGACGGCCTGGCCGAAGCTGCCCGTCCCGCCGACGACGGCCACTTTCACGTCCCTGGCCGCCTCTGGAACGAGAGCGAGCTCACGCTGCCGCCTCGAGCGCGGTCTCGGCGAGCCGGCGCGATGCGGCGAGGTCGGTCATCAGCGTCTTCGCGACGACGCGGCGCACCGCAGCGGGGCCGGTGCGGTCAGACTCGTCGACGACGAGCGCGTCGATCAGACCGGCGTAGCAGCCCGCGACATGCTCAGGTGTCGTGCCGCCCGCCATCCGCGCGAGCATACGGTCTGCCGGCCCTTTGACCGCGCGGCCGCCGACGAGCGGGCTGACGGCGACCGCGGGGACGCGCCTGTCCGCGAGCGCCGCCCGGATCTCCGGCACAGCGAGAATCGGCCAGATGCTGACGTAGGGGTTCGAGGGCGCGATCAGAATCGCGTCGGCCGCCTCGAGCGCCTCGAGCACGCCCGGCGCGGGACGGGCGTCGCCCTCGAAGCGGACGCCGTCGACCTCATCGCGGTGGCCGCGCGCGACGAACCACTCCTGAAAGGGGAAGCTCCCGGCCGGGGTGTCGATCCAGGTGCGGAGCCGATCGTCGGTCGCCGGCAGGACCTCCGCCCCGATCCCGAGCGCGCGCGCGAGGCGCGCGGTGACCGCGGAGAGCCGCTCGCCGGCACCGAGCGCCTGCGTCCGGACGAGGTGGAGGCCGAGATCGCGGTCGCCGAGCCGGAACCAGTCCTCCCCGCCCAGCGCGGAGACCGTGCCGAGCGCCTCCCAGGTCTCGCCGGCGCGGCCCCAGCCACGCTCCTCGTCGTTGAGGCCCGCGAGGGCGTAGAGGATGCTGTCGAGATCGGGCGAGACCGACATCCCGAGCACCTCGAGGTCGTCGCCGACGTTGCCGACGATCGTCAGGTTGGCACCGCCCGCCGCGTCGACAAGACCTCGAGCGAAGCGGGCGCCGCCGACGCCGCCCGAGAGGAGTGCCACCTTCACGGCTGGAGGACGCGGCCGATCGCCGCCTGCGTCCGCGGGCCCGCGCGCAGCCCGATCCGGCGCAGATCGTCGAGCGTGTCGACGTCGTCGCTGAGATTCGGGATCGCGCAGGAGATCGCCGGAACGCCGAGCCCGTCCGCATGGTTCCGAAAGCGCGCGGCGCTGCCGCCGCCGTAGAGCGGCGCGAAGTGCTCCTTGCCCGGCAGCGCGAGGGCGTTCGTCGTCCCGTCCTCGGCCTCGACATAGCCGATCGCGCCGAGATCGGCGGCTCCCGCGAGCGTGCGCAGGTCGTGCGGGACGGCGCACGGCAGGTCGGCGTTGACGACGAGCACCGTCCCGCCGTCGAGCTGTTCCAACGCGGCGGCGACGGCGGCACCCTGGCCGCCGCGGACGTCGGCGACCGGCTCGGCGCCGAGCTCCGCCGCGAGCGCACGGCCGTCCTTGTCGCCGGTGACGACGAGCGTGCGCCCGGTGGCGGTGGCGGCCGCCAGCACGTCGCCGAGCATCGCCAGCCCGAGCCGCGCGCGGACCTCGTCCGGCGCGTCGAGCCGCTGCTTCCCGTGCTCGCCGCGGAACGGGATCACGATCTGCGTCATCGGGCCAGACTCTAGTCGTGACCAACGCCGCGCTCGCCGAACGCCTGGACGCCTTCGCCGCTCTGCTCGACCTCAACGGCTCCGGCCGCTACACGGTGCGCGCGTACCGCCGCGCGGCCGATCTGATCCGCACCACGCCTGCGGACGTGTCGGCACTCGTGCGCGCCGGGCGGGTGCGTGAGCTGGCCGGTGTCGGCCCCGGGATCGAGGCGAGGCTGCGCGAGCTGGTCGACACCGGCCGCATCGCCGAGCTGGACGAGCTGGAGGCGCAGGCGCTACCGGAGCTCGTCGGCGTCGCCGCGTTGCTCGGCGTCTCGACGAAGCGGATGCGCGAGCTCGGGCACGCGCTGGGGATCAGGACGCTGCCGGAGCTGCGCGCGGCAGCGGCCGAGGGGCGGCTCGCGAGCGTCCCGGGAATCGGGCCGAAGACGACCGCGAGGATCGAGCAGGGGCTCGCCGGGCTCGGCGCCGCCAGGCCGAGACGAGGGATGACCCTGAACCGCGCGCTCGCGCTCGTCGGCGAAGTGGCCGAGGCGCTCGGCGGCGAGCCCGCCGGCGATCCGCGGCGCGCCTGCGAGCTTTCGACCTACTTCGCCGTCGTCGTACCGCAGAACCGCCTGGCAGACGCCGAGGCGCTGCCGCAGCTGGTCGCGGTGCTGGAGCGGGACGAGCGGCGCGTCGTCGGGGTCACGGCGGACGGCTACCCGATCGAGGTGGTCGGTGCGACGGCGGACACCTGGGAGGCGGAGCTCGTGCGCGCGATCGGCTCGCCGGAGTGGGTCGCCGCGCACGGAGACCGTCGCGGCGCCGCGCTGCCGCCGCCGGAGCTGCGCGAGCTCGACGCGCCGACGCCGCCGCCCGACCTGCTCGAGCTCGACCAGGTCCGCGGCGACCTCCACGTCCATACGACCGCCTCCGACGGCAAGGCGACCGTCGAGGAGATGGGCCGCGGGGCCCAGGCGCTCGGCTACGAGTACCTGGCGATCTGCGACCACACGCGCAACGTGCGGGTCGTGCCAGGGCTCGACGCCGACGACATCCGTCGTCAGGCCGAGGAGATCGCGGCGGCGAACGAGGTGCTGGCGCCGTTCCGGATCCTCCGGGGCAGCGAATGCGACATCCTCCCCGACGGCTCGCTCGACCTTCCCGACGACGTCCTCGCCGGGCTCGAGTGGGTGCAGATCAGCCTCCACGCCGGCCAGCGGGCGCCGCGCGGGGCGATCACCGACCGCGTCGTCGAGGCGATGCACCATGCAGCCATGTGCAAAGGCGCGGCGTCGTGCCTCTCGCATCCGAAGGGCCGGATCCTGAACCACCGGCCGGAGAACGCGCTCGACCTCGAGCGCGTCTTCGAGGTCGCGCGCGAGACGGGCGTCGCCGTGGAGGTGAACGGCCTCCCCGACCGACTCGATCTCTCCGGCGCCCACGTCCGGGAGGCGCTCGCAGCCGGTGTCCCGATCGTCTGCTCCACGGACGCGCACTCGGTGCGCGGGCTCGGCAACATGGCGCTCTCGGTCGCGACCGCCCGCCGCGGCGGTGCCCCGCGCGGCTCGGTCCTCAACACACTCTCGCTGGCGAAGCTCCTAGGCCGCTGACTGGCCCGAGCCGGGGCCGCGCTCCGCGTACTCGTGCACCTCGTACCAGTGCGTACTGCGGAGCGCCTCGGCCACCTCGGGATCGGTGTGCCCGGCGTAGAAGACGTGGTGCTCGAGGTCGCAGCAGATCGCGACGTCGCCGAGCGAGACGTGCGTGATCGCCGTCAACACCTCGACCGGCAGCTGCGCCTCGGCGACCGTGTAGTGCATGAACTGCAGATCCGGAGCGAGCTCCATCAGGACCGGCCAGTCGGGGCACGTGCGAGAGCTCATCGCTCGACGGAGTTCTGCTCGGCTGCCCAGCTCCCTTCCAGACGGACGACGCCGCGTTCCTCGCCGGCGGGATAGACGAGGAAGGTGAGCGCGTCGTCGAGCCAGTGCAGAACCCGGTCGCCGCTCGCGTCTGCGAGCCCGAGCCGCAGCTGGAAGCGGCCGTCCGAGAGCGGCAGCGGATCGACGTCGTAGCGCAGCTCGCGGGTCCCGTCGGCCCAGCCGACGCGGGCCGTGTCGAGCACGTCCGACGCGACGAGCAGCCCCGCCTCGTCGCGCAGCTCGAGCTGGAGCTGCGGCGGCGCGATCCCGTTCTCCGCCTCGATTCGAAGCCGGAGCGAGAAGGGCTCGCCCGCGAGGAACTGCTGCCGCTCCTGCCCCTCGTGGCCGACGAGCCGCGCGGCGGCGATCGTCGCCTCGCCGGTGCCCCACTCGCGCAGCCCGGCGGCGCGCTCGGCCGGGTCGGCCTCGGACGCCAGCACGCGGCGGTAGCGGACGATCGCCTCGTGCGTCGGACCGTCGAACTCGAGCCGGCCCTCGCGCAGCAGCACCGCGCGCTCGCAGAGGCGCTCGACCTGCGTGGCGTCGTGCGAGACGAAGACGATCGTCCCGCCGCGCTGCTTGAACTCGAAGACCTTGCCGAAGCACTTGCGCTGAAACGCCTCGTCGCCGACGGCGAAGACTTCGTCGAGCAGGAGGATGTCGGCATCGAGGTGCGCGGCGATCGCGAAGCCGAGCCGCATGTACATCCCCGAGGAGTAGGTGCGGACGGGACGGTCGATCGCCTGCTCGAGCTCGGCGAAGGAGACGATCTCGTCGAAACGCTCGCGGATCTGCGCCCGCTTGAGCCCGTAGATGGCGCCGTTGAGGAAGACGTTCTCGCGGCCGCTGAAGTCGGGGTGGAAGCCGGCGCCCAGCTCGAGCAGCGAACCGATCCGGCCGCCGACGGCGACGCGCCCCGACGTCGGCTTGATGATCCCCGCGATCAGGCGCAGCAACGTCGACTTGCCGGAGCCGTTGCGGCCGACGAGCCCGACCGCCTCGCCGGGCTCGATCGCGAGCGAGACGTCGTCGAGCGCCTGGACGTCCTGGGGTTCGGTGCGACCGCGGAGGACGAACAGCTCCTTGAGGCTGCGGGCCTCGTGTGCGTGGACGCGGAAGCGGCGCGAGACCCCGTCGACCCGGATCTGGCCCGTGTTCACCTCTGCAACGGTACAGCGGAGTGCCGCCGGACGAGCCCGGCGAGCACGTGGATGAACGCCGGCTCGGCGTTCGGCAGCTCGATCCGGTCGAGCCGGATCCCGAGCTCGCGGGCGCGGTCGACTGCCTCGACGTCGAGGTCCCAGCGGATCTCGAGGTGGTCGGCCACGAAGCCGACCGGGCAGAGCAGGACGTCGCGCACGTCGTTCGCCGCGAGCTCGTTCAGGTGCACGAGGATGTCGGGGCCGAGCCAGGGCTCGCCGGTCGGCGACTCGCTCTGAAAGGCGAACGTCCACTCGCCCACACCCGCGCGCTCGGCGACGAGCTTCGAGGTCAGGAGCAGCTCGTCGCGGTAGGGGTCGCCCTCCTCGAGGATCCGGGTCGGCAGCGAATGCGCCGTGAAGACGACGTGCTTGTGTCGATCCGGGGCGAGCTTCTCTGCGAGCAGGTCGACGAAGCCCTGGTCGCTGCCCCAGCGCTCGACGAAGCGGACCGGCACGCGGCCGGCGACGGCGTCTTCCAGCTGCGCGCGGTACTTGCCGATCGACATCCCCGAGTAGTGCGGCGCCAGCACCAGGCCGACGAGCTCCTCGGCTCCGCCCGCGAGCGCCTGCTCGACCGCAGCCGCGATCCGGGGCTGCCAGTGGCGCATGCCGGTGTAGACGGGGAGGCCGAGCTCGGCCTCGAGCGCGGCTCGCGTCGCCTCGGTGATCTCGTTCAGCGGGTTCGAGTCCTCGATCCCGAGCCGCCGGTAGCGATCGACGAGGTCCTCGAGCAGCTCGGGCCGGATCGGGCGGCCGCCGCGGATGTCGGCGTAGTAGGCCGGAACGTCCTCGAGCCGGTCCGGCGACCCGTAGGCCATCAGCACGACCGCCGTGCTCCGCCCCGCTCCGAGACCGGCAAAGCCGGTGTCTCTGGGCGGCTCCGTCGAGCCGACGCCGCTCATGCCGGGACGCGGGCGGTCTGCTCGTGCACGAACGCGCGCAGGCGGCCGAGCACGTCGGGATCGGTGTCGGGCATGACGCCGTGGCCGAGGTTGAAGATGTGGCCCGGGCGGCCGGCCGCGCGGGCGAGCACGTCGAGCGTCGCCGCCTCGATCCGCTCCCACGGGCCGAAGAGGGCGGCGCCGTCGAGGTTGCCCTGGACGCCGCGCTCGCCGCCGACCTGCTGCCAGCCCCAGTCGAGCGGGATCCGCCAGTCGAGCCCGATCACGTCGCCGCCCGCGTCGCGCATCTGCTCGAGCAGCGTCGCCGTGCCGGTGCCGAAGTGGATCGTCGGGCAGTCGACTGCGGCGAGGATGCGCGCCGAGTACGGCTGCACGAACTCCTCGTAGTCCTGCGGTGAGAGCGCGCCGACCCACGAGTCGAAGAGCTGGATCACGTCCGCGCCCGCGCGCACCTTTGCGGCGACGTAGAGGGAGAACGCCTGCGTCAACTTCTCCATCAGCGCGTGCCAGGTCTGCGGCTGGGTGTACATCAGCCGCTTCACGTTCAGGAACTCGCGGCTCGGCTTGCCCTCGATCAGGTAGCCGGCGACGGTGAAGGGACCGCCGCAGAAGCCGATCACGGCCTGGTCGGGGCGCAGCTCGCGCCGCACGATCGCGACGGCCTCGAGGATGAACGGGACGGACTCTTCAGGCTCCGGCACCGTCAGGCGGTCGACGTCGGCGCGCGACCGCACCGGCTGCTCGATCACGGGGCCGACGTTCTCGACGAGCTCGACGTTCACGCCCATCCCGAGCAGCGGCAGCATGATGTCGGCGAACATCACGGCCGCGTCGACGTCGTGGCGGCGCACTGGCTGGAGCGTCACCTCGGCGCAGAGCTCGGGCTCGTAGCAGACCTCGAAGAGCGTGTGCGTCTTGCGAATCTCGCGGTACTCCGGCAGCGACCTGCCCGCCTGGCGCATGAACCACACCGGCGTGCGCTCGGTCGGCTCCAGCCGGGCGGCGCGGACGAGAAGGGGCTCGCTCATCCGGAGTAGGCTAGCTAGCCATGCCACGCGCACACTCAGGACTTGGGCCGCGAAGCGGCCCCTTCAGGGGTCTTCGCGCGCGGAGCATCCGCTCCCGCGGATGCTCCGCTTGCGCCAGCTAGTGCAGCGAGTCGGCGAGCACCCTGTCCCGGCCGGCCCGCTTGCGGTGCGGTGGCTCGCCTACGATCTGCCGGACTTCCGCGCCGGCGCCGAGGGCGATGTCGAGGTCGTGCTCCAGAACGCGGGGACGGCGACCTGGCGCGCTCGCGGCAACACAGGCGTCAAGCTCTCCTACCACTGGCTCGACGACCGCGGCAACGCGATCGTCTGGGACGGGCCGCGCGTCGACTTCGGCGAGCCGGTCGCCCCCGGAGACGAGGTCGAGGTGGCACTACGCGTGCGGGCGCCGCAGCCGCCCGGTCGCTACCGGCTCGCGTTCGACCTGGTCGAGGAGCTGCGCTTCTGGTTCGCCGAGGTCGGCTCGGTCCCGCTCGAGCTCGATGCCGAGGTGCTGCCTCGAATCGCTGAGCGCCGGCTCGCCGTCGTCGTCCGGGGCGGCGTCGACGAGGAGACGGCGGCGGCGCTTCAGGCGCTGGAGGAGCCGCTCGTCGAGGCGGACGCTGTCGCGACCGCCTACCTCGTCACCGGCGCGCTCCCCGCCCCCGACTGGTCGGCGCGGATCCTCGACGCCCACGCCGACGGCTACGTCGCCGTCGGTGGCTCGATCGAGGCCCGCGAGCGCTCGCTGCGTCCCTGGGCTCCGGGCGGCGGCCGCAATCCCGCCTTCTCGCACCCACTGCTGCTCCCGTCGCTCCTCACCGGCCTCGAGCCCGGCGAGCACGACGGCCTGCCCGCCTACGCCCCCGACGGCGAGCCCGCGATCTTCGACGGCCGGATCAGACTTCGACTGCCACGCGGTCGTCGACGCGCGTGAAGACGAGCGCACCGAGCGCGAGCGAGACGACGGTCGCGACCGCCAAGTAGATCACGTCGCCCGCAGCGGGCAGCTCACCGAAGAAGATCGGGTCACGGAACGACTCGACTGCCGGCGTGACCGGGTTGCCCCAGTGGACGAGGTCGACGAGCCAGGGATTGGCGTCCGCGCCCGGGATCTCGTCCAGCGAGTAGAGCACCGGCGTCAGGAAGAACCAGGGCAGGAGCAGCGCCGCGACGATGTGCTCGACGTCCCGGTAGATCGCGTTCAGGGACGCCACCGCAAGCGAGAGGCCGGCGACGAAGCCGACGATCAACACCGCCAGCGGCAGCGAGAGCCAGACCGTTGCACGCGAGTCCGGCAGGTAGACGAGGCTGAGCACCACGACGATCGCGGTCATGACGGCGAAGCCGACGAGCTGCGTCGCGACCATCGAGAGAGGCACCAGCTGGCGCGGAAAGCGCACCTTCCGGATCAGATTTGCATTCTCGAGCAGGCTGCGGGCGGCGGACTGGAGCGAGGTGGAGAAGAAGACCCAGACCGGGAGGCCGGCGAGCAGGAAGAGCCAGTAGTGCTCGTAGTCGGCCGTCTGGATCTTCAGCAGCACGCTGAAGACGAGCAGGTAGACGAGCATCAGCACGACCGGGTGCGCGAGCGACCAGGCGAGCCCGAGCACCGAGCCCTTGTACTTCGCGCGCAGGTCGCGCCGGAAGAGGCTGCTGAACAGCTCGCGGTAGCGGATGAGATCGATCGTAGACCGTCACGGGCGGGGTCTAGTGTAGGCCGCGTGCCGGCTCATCTCGGCCTAACAGACCTGCTTTACCCTGTCGTCTCGTGAACGCGATCGCCGCGGTCGCCGCGCTCTCGGTCGCGGCCCTGACGCTCTGGGTGCTCCTGCGCGCAGGGGTCGGCGGACGACTCGTGGCCGACCCGTCGGGTGAGCGCTGGCACACGCACTCGACGCCCACCTTCGGCGGCGTCGGGATCTTCCTCGGCCTCGTCGCGGGCGTCGCCGCCGCCGTCGCCGTCGGCGCGGCCGATGCGAGCAGCGAGCTGCTCGGCATCCTCGGCGGTTGCACGATCCTCTTCGTCGCCGGCTTCGTCGACGACGTCTACACGCTGAAGCCGATCGCGAAACTGGCGGCGCAGTTCGCCGCGGCGGGCGTCGTCCTCGCCTCCGGGCTGACCGTGGAGATCTTCGGCAACGACGTGCTCGCCACGGTGGTCGGCCTCGTCTGGCTCGTCGGGATCACGAACGCCTTCAACCTGCTCGACAACATGGACGGCCTCGCGGCCTCGCTCGCCGCCGTCTCCTGCGCCGTCTTCGCGGTCGCCGCGCTCGACCAGGACGCCGGCGAGCTCCCGCTCGTGGTCGCGCTCGCGCTCGGCGGCGCCTGCCTCGGCTTCCTGCCCTTCAACCTGCGGCCGGGCCGCAGCGCCCGGGTCTTCATGGGCGACTCCGGCAGCCAGGTGATCGGCTTCGGCCTCGCCTCGCTCGCGCTGGCCTCGAGCTGGACGACGGCCGGCGCGACGCTGACGAGCATCGTGCTGCCGCTGCTCGTGCTGGCGATCCCGATCCTGGACACGACGCTCGTGACCGTTCGACGAACGCTCGAGCGCCGGCCCGTCACCCAGGGCGGCACCGACCACTCCTCGCACCGGCTGGTCTACTACGGCCTCTCCGAGCAGCAGGCGGTGGCGGCGCTGACGCTCTTGGCGGCGCTGCTCGGTGCGACCGCGCTCGCATACAACGTGCTCGCGAACGCGCGCGTGACCGCGATCGGCCTGCTGATCTCGTTCGTCGTCCTCGTCCAGTTCGCGAGCTTCCTCGGCGACCTGCAGGAGCGCTCGCGCCGCGACGATCCCGGGCCGACGCCGCCGCTCTGGCGCGCGTTCCTCTCCAACCCGCGCCGCCTCGTCGAGGTGCTGACGGACTTCGCAATCGTCTGCGTCTCGTTCCTCGCGGCGTACCTCCTCTTCGTCGACGGCGGCGGCACGTACGTCCAGCGCGGGATCTTCCTCGCGACCTTGCCGATACTGCTCGGCGTCCGCTACGTCCTCTTCGTCCTCTTCGGGATCTACCGGCGGATCTGGCGCTTCGCGTCGGCGCGCGACCTGCTGGCGATCGGCGCTGCGGTCGTGCTCTCCGCGCCGATCACGATCGGGATTGTCAGAGCGACCCGCCCGCTCACCGACTTCCCGCTCGAGATCTTTCTCGTCGACGCGCTCCTCTGCATGACGCTCGTCGCCGCCTCACGCCTGGCGTTGCGGCTGCTGCCGGGCCTCGGCACCGCCCGCGTCCCGCAGAGGCGCGTCCTCGTCGCCGGCGCCGGCCGCTCCGGGCGGGCGCTCGTGCGCGAGCTGGCCGAGACACCCGACGCACGCGTCGTCGGCTTCCTCGACGACAACCCGGCCTTGCGACGACGCCGGATTCACGGCGTCACCGTTCACGGCAGACTCGACGACGTCGAGCGGCTGCTGGGCGAGCTGAGGGTCGACGAGGTGCTCGTGACGATTCCCGCAGCGGCGTCCGAGCGCCTCGAGCCGCTCGTCGCGTCCTGCGCGGAAGCAGGGGTCGACTGCCGCTTCGTCGTCCGCGAGATCGCGCCGCCGCCGTTTCTGGCCCGCGTGCCCGCCGAGTGACGCCTGACGCCCAGCCGGAGGACGAGCCGCTCACGCCGGGAGCAGCCCGCTGGCTGCTCGGCATCGCGTACCTCTGCCTCGCGTCGCTCTTCGCGTGGCAGGCGTCGCAACGGGTGTCGCCGTCGATCTTCTCGGACGAGATCGAGTTCACGCAGATCTCGCGTGGGATCGCCGAGACGGGTCGACCCTCGCGGCTGGGCGAACCAAGCGGCTTCGGGTCGCTCTACACCTACCTCGTCGCGCCGGCCTGGTGGCTCGACCCGACCTCGGCGTGGGAGGCGGCCAAGCTGATCGGCGCGCTCGTGATGACGGCGACGCTCCTGCCGGCGTACGGGCTTGCCCGGTTCGTCGTCTCGCGCCCATGGGCGATCGCGGCCGCCGTCGGCGCGGTGGCGGCGCCGCCGCTCGCGTACGCGCCGTACCTGCTCGAAGAGCCGCTTGCCTATCCGTACTCGACCACCACGTTGTGGGCGATCACCGCGGCGATCGCTCGCCCGACCCGCGGACGGCTCGTGCTGGCCGCAGCCCTTTGTCTCGTGGCGCCGTTCGTCCGCGGCGAGCTCGCTGTGCTGCTCGCGATCTTCGGCGCCGGGCTCTTCTTCCTGCTCTGGCGAAGCCAGGCCTTCACGCGCTGGCGCTCGGCCTGGAGCACCGGCGACTGGATCGGGGCAGGGGTGCTCGTCGTCGGCGCAGCGATCGTCCTCGGCGCGGCCGCCGGCCACAAGTCCGACGCCTGGTACGTCGCGACGGGCTTCCAGAAGCAGCGACTCTTCGACCACGGCGTCTGGTCGCTCGCCGCGATGACGCTCGGTCTTGCCGTCCTGCCACTCGTGGCCACCATCGCGGCGTTCTGCTCCCGCCGCGTCCGCTCGACTCCGGAAGGCCGAGCGTTCGTCGCCGTCGGCGTTTCGGCGTTCGGGGCCTTCGTCGCCTACGCCGCCGTCAAGGGCGCCTATCTCTCGACGGTGTTCTCGCTGCTGATCGTCGAGCGGAACGTGATCTACCTCGTGCCGATCGTGTTCGCCGCAACGGCTGCGGTACTCGCGCGCCCGCTGGCGAGCCTGCCGGCACTCGCCGTCGGCTTCGCCGTGGCGCTCTTCCTCGTGCTGAAGGCAGAGCTGCGGCTCGACCAGTACCCGTATTTCGAGGCACCCAGCCTGGCGATCGGCCACCTCGCGAACCGCAACTTCATCTGGGATGCGGACGCCGTCGAGCGCGCGCTCGTCGTGACTGCGGTCGTCTCGGTCGCGCTCCTGGCGGCGCGGACGCTCGTCGGCTCGCGTGCAGTCGGGCTGGCGATCGCCGTCGTCGCGGCCTGCGGCGTCACGGCGTGGGCGCTGACCGCCGAGATCTACGCGGCCCGCGGCCTGAACGTGTTCGCGGAGCGCCTACACCAGGCGACGCCGAAGCCGGTCGACTGGGTCGACCGGGCCACCGGCGGCGAGCCGACCCTCTTCCTCGGCCAGCAGCTCGGCAAGGACACCAACCCGATCTGGCTGCTCGAGTTCTGGAACTACTCGATCGACAAGATCTGGAGCCTCGACGGCACCGCCCCGCTGCCGTCGCTCTCGCCCAACCTCGGCGCATCGGACGGGCGCCTCGACCCCGACCCCGGCGTCCGCTGGGTCGTCGTCGGCAACGGCGTCGAGGTCGTCGGCGAGCAGGTCGGCGAGCCACGAGGCGGGATGACGCTCTTCCGGGTCGCGCCGCCGGTCCGGTTCCGCTACGCCCAGAACGGCGTCTTCCCGGACGGCTGGATGAGCTCACGCGCAACCTACTCGCAGTACGCGCCGGAGAACGGCGTCTCACGCGGATTCTCGAAGGTTGTCGTCTCGCGGCAGGGCGCGTGCGGCGTCATCCCGACGGCGGGCGTCACCGTCCGCGTCGGCCCGGTCGCCGTCCGCGACGAGCAGCCCGGCTTCGAGCGGATCGATACCGTCGAGCGGCGTCGGCTCGAGCCCTGCGGCCTGACGCAGGTCGTCACCCGCGCCACGGTGCCGTACCACGTCGAGGTGACCGTGTCGCCCACCTTCATCCCGGCCGAGGTCGACAGCTCGAGCGGCGACACCCGCGAGCTCGGCGCGCAGGTCGGCTTCGACTTCCTCCCGCTCGGCGGCTCGGAGCGCTAGCGCAGCGCGAGCAGCCGCTCGGGATGCTTGCGCAGGAAACGCGCCATCCCGCGCAGATGCCAGAGCGTGTGCCGGTCGAGGAAGCGCTTGTCGATCACCGCGGCGTAGTCGTGGTGGGCGACCGCCGCCGGAACGAGCCAGCGCTCCCAGCCGACCTGCGCGGCACGGTAGGCGACGTCGATGTCCTCGACGTAATGCCGGAATCCGGCGTCCCAGCCGCCGATCTCCTCGAGCATCGTCCGCCGCATCAGCAGACAGGCGCCGGCGAGCAGCCAGTCACCCTGCACCGGCTCGGCCGGCCTGGTCCCGTAGTGGGAGATCTGGTGGCGGTAGGGGTCGCGAAGCCGCCGCAGCGGCGTTCGCCGCCAGATCGTCCCGAGCACGGTCGGAAACCGGCGCAGCGTTGGCTGCCAGGTGCCGTCGGGCCAGAAGACGAGCGGGCCGACCAGACCGGCGCGCGGGTGCTCCTCGGCAAAGCGCGCCAGCTCGGCGACGGCGTCCGGCTCGGGGTAGGCGTCGGGGTTCGAGACCAGGACGAGCTCGCCGGCGGTCTCTGCGACGCCGCGGTTGACATTGGCGGCGAACGAGAGCGGCCGCGCGTTCTCGAGCACGCGGGCGCCGTGTCGGTCGGCGCCGACACTGCCGGGCAGGTTGGCGATCACGACGAGCTCGTCCACCTGCGGCGCCAACGCAGGTAGCGAACGCCCGAGCTCGCGCGCGTGTCCGTGCGAGACGACGACGGCGGCGACCCTCACCGTCCCAGCGCCTCGCGGTAGACCTCGAGGGTGCGCCTCGCCGTCTCGCGCCAGGAGAAGAGCCGTGCCCGCTCGAGCCCGGCCGCGACGAGGCGCTCGCGCTCCGCCACTGCGCGGCGGATCCCGTCTCCGAGCGCGTGCTCCCCGGCCCAGATCGCGGCGTCCCCCGCAACCTCCCGCAGCGCCGGCTCCGGCACGGCGACAACCGGCGTCCCGCACGCCATCGCCTCGAGCACCGGGAGGCCGAAGCCCTCGTAGCGCGACGGCTGGACGAGGCAGGCAGCGCCGCGGTAGAGCTCGACGAGCTCGGCCTGCTCGACGTAGCCGGTCACGCGTGCTCCCCGCCGCTCGAGCTCGCGCGCGAGCGCCTCGTCCTTGGCCGGCCCCGCGACGACGAGCGGCAGCCCGGCTGCTTCGGCGCCGGCCAGAGCGGCGAGCGGGTTCTTCCGCTCCTGCACGGCGCCGACGAGAAGGACATAGTCGTGCGGGCCGCCGTCCTCGGGCGTGAAGACGGGGTCGACGCCGTTCGGCGTCACGACGATCTTCTCGTCCGGGACGCCGTAGAGCTCGCGCAGGTCGCGGCGGGTGCGCTCGGAGACGGTGAGCACGCGAACGGACTTGCGCGCCGCCCGCGGCACGGCCTTGCGGAAGACGAGCCGGTCCTTGCGGCCCATCAGCGACGGCTGACGCTCGAACGACAGGTCGTGGATCGTGACAACTGCCGGGCAGGGGAGCACGAGCGGCAGCGCATACTGGAAGTGCGCCAGCGCTGCGCCGAGGCCGCGAAGGAGCCGTGGGAGCATCAGCGTCATCCGCAGCTCCTGCGAGGGCGTCGCGAGCTCGACCGGCTCGATCCCAACGGGGACGAGCCCGGGCTGCCGCGTGACCGCGGCGATGCGAATGCCGGCCGCGGGTGCAAGCGGAGCAAGCTCGCGCAGGAGGTTGCGGACGTACGTCTCGTCGCCGGTGCGGCGGCGGCCGAGCACGTCGGCGTCGACGACGACGAGCGGCGTCACGCCAGCTCCAGCCAGGTCGCCGCTACCGCATCCGCGACCGCAGCCCACGAATAGGCCCGCGCCCGGGCGAGCCCGAGCGCGCGCAGCTCCTCGCGCCGCGCCGCCGCCTCCTCGATCCCGGCCGCGATCGCTGCGGTGTCGAGCGGGTCGACGAGGACGGCCGCGCCGCCGGCGACCTCCTCGGTCGCGCCGCCGCGGCTCGTCACGACGGGCGCGCCGCATGCCATCGCCTCGAGCACGGGGATGCCGAACCCCTCGTAGAGCGATGGAAATGCGAAGGCGCGAGCGCCGCGATAGAGCGCCGCGAGCTCGTGATCGGAGACCTCGCCGACCCAGCCGGGCGTCTCGACGCCGCCCCAGCCGCGCGCGCCGACGACGCGCAGCTCCGCACCGATCCGCGTCGCTGCCTCTGCGATCCGGCGCAGGTTCTTGCGCGGCTCGAGCGTCGCGACCGCGAGCACGTAGTCGCCGGCGCCCGCCGGCCCCTCCGGCGAGAAGACCGGCTCGACTGCGTTGCCGATCACGACGACGCGCTCCGCCGGCGCGCCGAGCAGCTCAACTGCCTCGCGCTTCGTGAACTCGGAGACCGCGAAGACGCGGTCGGCGGCTCGTGCGACCGGCCCAATCCCGGCTCGGCCCGAATGCCGGTGCCAGCGCGGGAAGAGCTCGGGGTGCCGAACGAGCGCGAGGTCGTGCAGGGTGACCGCGAACGGCACCGGCGACCGCAGTGGTCCGCGGAAGGTGGTGCAGTGGAGGAGGTCGAGCCCACGGGCGGAGCGAGGCAGGCCCGCGTAGTACCACCACGTGTCGCGCGCGAGCGATGCGAGCTTCCCCGTCCCGCCGAAGGAGCGCGGGGTCACGTCGACTCCCTCCCGCCCGGCCAGCGCGCCGAGCAACCCACGCACGTGCCGCGCCGTCCCCGCGCGCGTCTGCACGAGCGGCGAGGTGTCGAGCGCCGCCTTGATCACCGGGCCGCCTCCTCGTAGCCGGCGAGGAGCGTTTCGCCCGCCGCCCGCCACGTGAACCGGCGCACGTGCTCGAGTCCGACGGGAACGAGCTCGTCGCGGCGCCCGATTGCCTCGTGGACAGCGGCTGCGATCGCCTCCGCGTCGTCGGGGTCCGCCCGCACCGCTACGGCTCCCGACGCCTCGTCCATCGATGCGTGCGCCGACGCCACCGTCGGCGCCCCGCACGCCATCGCCTCGGTGATCGGCATCCCGAACCCCTCGAAGCGCGAGGGATAGACAGCTGCGGCGGCGCCGCGGTAGAGCCGCGCCAGCTCGTCGTCGGAGACGAAGCCGAGCCGAACGATGTTCGCCCCACGGAGCTCCGGCTGGTCGCCCCACCCGCTGCCGCCGGCGACCGCGAGCAGGAGCTCGTCGCCGAGCAGGCGCTGCGCCGCGATCAACGTCCCGAGGTTCTTGCGCGGCTCCAGCGTCGCCACGGTCAGCACGTACGGCCGGCCGAGGTCGGCGTGCTCGCCCTCCGGAACGAACACGTCCTTCACGCCCGGATAGGCGACCTTCACTCGCGCGGCGCCGACGCCGAGCCGCTCGACGACGTCGCGTCCCGTGTACTCGGAGTTGACGAAGACCAGATCGGCCGTGCGGGCGGTGTGCGCGTACTTCGCGCCGTGCATGGCGGCCGTCCTGCGCGTCACCCACTCCGGGAAGCGCAGCGGGACGAGGTCGTGCACGGTCGTCGCGCGGACGCCGCCGGCCTGCGGCGGATACATCCAGTCGGAGTAGTGGAAGACGTCGAAGCCGCCGAGAAAGCGCTCGAGCGCGGGCCGCCCGAGCCGGCTCCACGCATCGCGCCAACGCTGCGAGAGCGGCAGCGGCACCAGCTGGAGCTCGACGTCGAGCCCGTCCAGCGCGCGCGGAATCGCCTTCCGGCCGGCCGGGCTCGTCGGCGCGAACGCGACGATCTCGTGCTGTCCGCCCGCGGCCTCGACGAGCCCGCCGAGCGACCCGCGGACGTAGTTGCCGATCCCAGTCAGTGGATGTGACAGCGGGCTGACGTCGAAGACGATCCTCACGGTTTCTGGTACTCGAACGCGAGAAAGCGCGCGCCCAGCTCCCGCAGGTCGCCGCCGCCGGGCACGGCCGTCGGCGAGATCTCGAACTGCACCGTGCAGACGTCGTTCACCGGCACGAGCGGCACCCGAAGCATCCACGGTCTCATGAGGCCGGAACGTGATCGACGAGAGCCGGTTCCCGTCCGAGTCGGTTGCGACGACCGTCTGCTCCTCCTTGAACGTGCCCGGGTCGCTGCCGAGCGTGACCTCGAGCGTGCCGCCGCGGCAGCGGACGCGCCGGTAGGTGGCCGTCGGCCCTGACCAAAAGTCGTTGTCGACTCCCGTCACGCTCGTCGTCGAGACCAGTGGCCCGCCGACGCCGTAAACGGTGATCCCGAGCAGCTCGTCGGCAGCGACGCGCATCGCCGTCCAGCGCGACCGTTCCGTCGGTGAGCACGTATCCCTCCTCGACGACGCTGCCGTCGGCGACGCGGCGGATCTCACCGGACTCGGGGTCGACGCGGACAGCGGTCTCGGGGAGACCGCCCGCCATCGGCCCGCCGAGCGTGTAGACCGGGCCGACCGAGCGGTTGAAGAACTCGTTCATCAGCACGGTGAACCGGTTCGTCTTGCCGGTCCAGAGCACCGCCACCTGATCGTCTTCGACGGCGCGGTCGATCCAGTCGCGCGGCCCGGTCCGGATCCCCTCGAAGAGCGCGCCGGCAGCCGCTTGCTCCATCCCATGCGGGCCCGCGTGGATCGGCTGGACCGCCACCGCGAAGTAGGCGAGCACGAACGCGGGCAGCGCAAGCGCGTAGCGGCGCGGAACGAAGAAGAACAGCGCCGCCGCGAGGATGCAGCCGACCAGCACGACCTCGTCGAGCCGCGGCAGGCCGACCGCGTCCTGGACGTTCCAGAGCGGGACGATCATCAGCGTGTCGGAGCGCACCTTCAGCTGCAGGAAGCGCTCGTACGGGATCAGCGCGGGCAACACAGCCGCGATTCCGGCCGCGGCGAGCGCGTAGACGCGCGGCCTCGGCACGCCGCGGTCGATCCAGACGAGCAGCCCGGTGAGGAGGAGAGGCGCGACGACGAACATGTTCCGCTCGACGATCGCCGCGGCGAAGCGCGAGGCGAAGGCGGCGACGATGACGAGCGTCCAGACGGTGAGCGCGGTCGTGGCGGTGACGAACGCCTGCACCTGCGGCTCGAGCGAGCGGATCCGCGCCGCCAGCAGCAGGAACGCCGCGAACGGAATCACGCCGACGTAGAGATCGAGCTCGGCGAGGTGCCAGAAGACGTACCTGAGCACGTCGACGACGTCGTAGCTCTCCTCGCCGACGACCTGGTACGCGCCGAAGAGGCTCGAGATCGAGGCACCGCGTGCCAGCTGACCCGCCAGGACGAGCATCGCACCGCCGCTGACGACGCCGAAGAACGGCAGCCACGGCCGCAGCGGCCGCCGGGCGACGAGGCGGAGCAGGAGCGGCGCGGTCAGAGCCGCCAAGACGACGGCGAGGCCCTGCACGCGCACGAGCGTGACGAGTCCGCACGCACCGAGCAGCAGGGCCTGGCGCCGCCACGTCGGCTCGTCGAGCGCCCGCAGCAGCGTCCACGCCGCGAGCAGGAATGCGGGGTAGAACGCGTTCTCGGACATCAGCGTGCCCGTGTACGCGAGCGAAGGCAGTGCGACCGCGAGCAGCGCCGCGAGCAGCGACAAGCCGGCCGGGAGCAGCCGGCGCGCGATCACGTAGGCGGGGATTGCGGCAAGCGACATCACGATCGCGTTGATCGTCCGCGCCGCCGCGTAGGCGTCGGGCAGCGAGTCGAAGAGCAGGTACGCCGGCGCGAGCAGCAGCGGGTAGAGCACGCTGACGACCCCGAACGGCTCTTCCCGCACCTGGATGCCGGCGCCGGCCGCGAGACTGCGCGCGTTCTCCTGGTAGGTGAGCTCGTCGGTGAAGATGAACGGCGCCGGCATGCGGCTGCCGAGCCAGGTGCGGAACGCGATCGACCCTACGACGATGAGTGCGAGCCACGCCCACACCGGGACGCGGCGCACCCTATCGACCAAGGGATCTGCCAAGCTCGACCTCGGCGAGGCGCCGCGCGAGCTCCGAGGCCTCGGGCGAGCCGGGCTCGATCCCGACCTCCGTGGCCGCGGCCGCGACGTCCCCGAGCACTGCGTCCGCCACCGCCTCCCCGCCCGCGGCCTGCTCGAGCGCCGACACGTAGAGGTCGGCGGCGCGGCCGAGATCGTGCTCGCGGCGGACGAGCTCGAGCGCAGCGGCCGACATCGCCGTGCGGGCTCCCTCCTCGCGCGCCAGCAGCTCGAGTGCCGCGTAGAGAGTGTCGGTCTCGCCGTCGTCGACGGGCACCTTCAGCGCGACGTCGCCGGGAAGCTCCGCGAACCAGCCGACGTCGCTGACGACGACCGGCTTGCCGAGCGAGAGCTGGCGGATGACGCTGCCCGACGTCTCGCCCATCGTCGGCGAGCGCAGGTTGACGCACACGTCGCAGGCGGCCATCAGCGCCCAGAGCCGCTCCTCCTCGACGTACTCCTCCCGGAGGATGCCCTGATCGGACAGGCCGAGACGCTGCAGCCGCCGGTCGAGGTCGAAGCCCGGCGAGACGGCGCCGACGAGCAGCAGTCGCGCCTCCGGCCGGTCGCGGCGCAAGCGGGCGAACGCCTCGAGCAGCTGCGGGATTCGCTTGCTCGCGTTCACGTTCCCGAACGAGCCGATCAGAGGGGCGCCCTCGAGCTGCGCCGCCGTGACGGGCGGGTGCTCCCAGGCGGGATGCGCGATCCGCCAGATCGGCCCTTGGTAGCCCGCTGACCGAGCCCGCTGCTCGACGTAGCGGGAGTGGACGATCAGCCCGGTCGCGAGGTCGAGCACCTCGCCGGCGAGGTGGTACTCCTCCGGGCGGCTCTCCCAGAGCGGCGGGATCCGCTTGTCGAGGACGCCGTGCGCGAGCAGGCGGCCGACGACGCCGCCCTCGCGCTCCATCGCGTCGAGGTAGCCGTGGCCGTCGCGCCGGCCGATCGTCAGTCCCGCGACGAGGTGATGGAGGACGAAGTCGTGCAGGACGACGACGCCGGGACGCTTGCGGAGCGCGTCGACGATCCAGCCGTGCGCGTCCGGGTTGTTGCCGAGGTGGTAGAGCGCCACGTCCGCCCTCGGCGCTCGGCGGCGGCGCTGTGCGACCACGAGGTCGAGCCGCTCGCCCAGCGCCGGCAGCAGGTGGGCACTGTAGTCGGCGATCCCCGATCGCTCGGGCGGCATCGGGCTGTAGTAGGCGACTCTCATGCGTGATCCGTCCGATGACGATTTCGCGTCTCTGGGACGCGAGCTGCATGCGAGGCTAGGACGCAGGGAGCGGCCATACCGGTTGGTATGGCCGCGACTGAGGACGACGCATCGCGCCGCAGATCGCGTTCCAGAGGCGCACTAATTGTCGTCGGACGGATCACGACAGCAGCCTCTCGATGCAGCTGTCCCAGGTGACCCGCGCGGCGAGCTCCTTGCCGGCCAGGCCGTACGCGCGTGCGTCGTCGGGGGAATCGCGCAGGCGCCCGGCGGCGCGGGCCAGCTCGGCGGGATCGGGCGAGGTGACGTAGCCGGTACGGCCGTCCGTGACCACCTCGAGCGGACCGCCGGCGTCGGTCGTCGTCAGCACCGGCTTCTCGGAGAGAAACGCCTCGTAGGGGACCATGCCGAAGTCCTCGTCCACGGGCGCGTAGTAGACGGCGAGGCAGCGGGCGTAGAGCGAGGTGAGCTCGGCCTCGTCGACCCGGCCCGGGAACTCGGCGCGGCCGTTCAGCCCGCGCTCGGCGGCGAGCGACTCGAGCCGCTCGCGGTCGGGGCCCTCGCCGGCGATGACGACGCGCAGGCCGGGATCGAGCGCGGCTGCCTCGAGCAGGAGGTCGTTTCGCTTCGCGCGGTCGAGCCGGCCGACCGAGAGCACGAAGTCGCCGTAGCCGTCGTTTCGGTAGGGCAGTTCCTGCGGCGGGTGCGGCAGCACCTCCGCGGCGAGCCCGGTCGAGCGCTCGATCCGGTCGGCGACGTTCCGCGAGGTCGCGAACAGCCGCTTCGCCTCGCCCAGCGCAACTCGGTCCAGGTTCTGGACCGAGCGCCGCAACGCCCGGTCGTGCGGTTCTTCGGAGAACTGCCCCAGATCGGTTCGGTCGAGCTCGTACGCCTGGCGGAACTGGTGCAGCACCCAGACGCGCTTGTTCGGGTGCCGGACGACGTAGGAGGGGAACTTCGTCGCGAGCACGAGGTCGATCGGCCGCCCATCCGACTCGGTCAGGTCGAGCAGCCGCCAGAGGAAGGCCTGGTCGAGCACGCGCGCGCCCGGGTACCACTTGAACGGGACGGTGACGAGCTCCGCCTCGTGCTCGCGCTCGCGGAGCTCGTCCACGAGCGTCTCCGCCATGATCTCGGCCCCGCCGCGCACAAAGGGCACTTGGGGCGCACACACGGCAATCCTCATGACCGCTGCTTCAACTCGGCCTCGAGCTGCGCAACCCGCGCCTCGAGGTCGTCGATCAGCCGCAGTGCGGCCGCGTTGAAGGAGCGCTGGTCGTACGCGAGCGGCTCCACGTACCAGCGCATCAGCTTGCGGAGCACCGCCTTCGCGGGCGTGCCGAGGCCGCCGCGCACGCCCGGGCGGAGGCGCAGGTTGCGGTCGGCGGACACCGGCCAGAGTCGTTCGGCCTCGGCGCGAGCAGCGCTGCGGTCGTCCGCGGCGCCGGCCGCACCCGGCGCGGCGCCGGAACGACGCACCTCCTCCTTCAGCTGCTCGAAGAGCGCCGAGAGATTCGGTTCTCCCGAGGAGGAAATCCCTGCAAGATCGCTATTTTCGGCAGGGGCGTCGGGCATCGGACGATTGTACCGGCCTGCCGGGATACGCTCCGTGCGATGCGGGTCGGGCTCAGCCTCCTCACGCTCGTCCCCGGCGAGATCGGCGGTGCGGAAACGTCGGCGCGCGGCCTCGCCCGCGGCCTCGCGGAGGTGGGCACGCTCGACTACGTCGCGTTCACGCCGCCCGCCGCCCCCGGGGCCGGCGAGGGCCTGCCGGAGAGGCCCGTGCCTGAATACCGGAACGCCTGCACGATCCCGGAGCGGGCGCTCGCGATGGCCGTCGCCGCGATCAGGCCCGGTCGCCTGCGCGCGCGCTTCGCGGGCCTCGATGTCGTCCACTACCCGCTCACGATCGTCCTGCCGCCGCTCGACCTCCCCACCGTCGTGACGGTTCACGACCTGCAACATCTCGACCATCCGGAGCTCTTTTCGCGCGCGGAGCGGATCTTCCGGGCGCGCACACACGAGCGCTCCGCCCGCAACGCCCACGCCGTGATCGTGCCCAGCCAGTTCGTCCGCCGCCGCGCGATCGAGTTGCTCGGGATCCCGCCCGAGCGCATCCATGCGATTCCCTGGGGCGTCGACCACGCGCGCTTCCGCCCCGGCGCCGAGCAGCGTGAGCCGTTCCTGCTCTACCCCGCTCGGCCGTGGCCGCACAAGAACCACGCCCGGCTCTTCGAGGCGTTCGCGCTGCTGCGCCAGGAGCGGCCCGAACTCCGGCTCGTGCTCACGGGCGGTGGCCACGAGGGCCGTCCCGTCCCGGCGGGCGTCGACGTACGCGGTCTCGTCCCCGGCGACGAGCTCGCGTCGCTCTACCGCCGGACGGCGTGTCTCGTCTTCCCGAGCCTGTACGAGGGCTTCGGCCAGCCGCCGCTCGAGGCGATGGCGGCGGCGGCGCCGGTTGCCGCGTCGAGCATCCCTGCCATCGCCGAAGTCGCCGGAGACGCGGCGGCGCTCTTCGACCCGGAACAACCGGAGGACATCGCTGCAGTCGTCTCGGGCGTGCTCGACGCACCGGAACGCTTCGCCCTCGCAGGGCCGGAGCAGGCCGGCCGCTTCACCTGGGCCGAGACGGCCCGCCGGCACGAGGTCGTCTATGCCGGTCTGACGTAGTAGCGCAGCGCACGCACCATGCCTTCGTCGATCCGCTCCGTCTGCAGCACGGCGGCGCCCGTTCGTTCGAGCAGCGACCGGACGTTCTCCTCCCGCATCGGCGTCATCCGCATCGGGGTGAGCGGCGTCCGCCGCAGCATCCACTGCTCCGAGACGCCGAGGCGTCGCAGCAGCGCGTACACCCGGCGGCGGGGCTGAATCGTCCAGAGCGACGGGATGTGATACGGCAGCCCGAAAGCGACGAGCCCGTCCGGACGGGCGACGCGGAGCAGCTCCGTCACGTAACCCTCGATCTCGCGCACGGTCGGAATGTGCTGCAGCGCGATGCTCGAATAGACGAAGTCGAACGACGCCGACTCCAGCCGGCGAAGGTCGGGGGCCGCGTTGACCCGGAACTCGCAGCCGGCGAAGCCCTGGTTCAGGCGCCGCGCCTGATCGACCATCACAGCCGAGATGTCGACGCCGAGCGTGTGCTCGAAGCGGACGCAGAGGGCCCGAGTGAGCCGGCCGACGCCGCAGCCGAAGTCGAGCGCACGGCCGCGGTGTTCCGGCCGGCCGAGCGCATCGGCGACGGAGAAGACGTGCGCGATCTCGGCTTCGCCCGTGGCGAAGAACTCATCGACGTCCCAGCGTCCGCCCTTGCGACCCGGGCGCGTCAGCACCGCCCAGAGCGGGTCTGTCTCGGCCAGGTGCTCCCAGTCCTGCCGATGCCGCTCGAGGCTCACTCCGAGACCTCGTACCGGCGCCCGACGACGTCGGGATCAGGACGCAGCTCACCCTCCTCGACCTGCATCCACGCCTGGAGGTCGTGTGGGAGGCGCGGCTTCTCGACGAGGAACGCGAAGAGATTCGCCTGCCGCGGCAGCACGCGCGTAATCAGCGTCACGACCGGGCGGGCGAGACGAAGCACCCCCGCGCGGGCCCCCCGGTCGATCTCCACGACCGCCTCCGGCAGCTCGAATTGACGGAAGAAGCGAATCCGGTGGCGGGCATGCGGTGCGAACGAGGCGACCGTCTTCTCCACCTCGCGCTCGGTCCAGCGGTAGACGTAGTTCGGCGTGCTCGTGTTCGCGACACCGCCGGAGCGGAAGCTGTGGGCGGCGACGGCGGCGAGCTCGTAGTCGTCGACCGCGCCCAGCTTGACCGCAACGCGCATCAACGAGCTGTCCCGGCTCTCGAGGGCGAGTGCCGCCACGCGCGCCACCCGGTAGAGCTCCAGCAGCGCGCGATGGGGCGAGCGGCAGTGGTGGAGGCCCGCCGCGACAACCGTGACGTCGAAGCTCCCGTCCGGATAGTCCAGGTTCTCCGCGTCCTGATAGCTCCACTCGTACGGGGCGACCTCCTCGGCGGCCACGGACTCGTCCACGTTGGAGATGGTCACGTGCTCGAAACCGAGCGCGTGGAAGGCGTCACGGTCGGCCGGGCCGCCCGCGACGACCAGGACGGACATGTCGCGGCGGAAGACACCCTCCTCCAGCAGCTGCTCGAGGACGCGGCGGTAGAAGCTGCTGCGCTCGTTCGCCACGCCGCAAGGCTAGATGACCGAGTCCACGGGCTCCGGTCATCAGCCCCGGCGGCCCATTCGTCCGCGGCGGTAGTCACGCCAGCCGCGCAGGGCCGCCCAGGCCGAGGCGGGCCGGCGCGCCGCCAGCAAGACCCGCGGGGCGACGACGAGCCCGCGACGTGCTCCGCTCAACCCGCGCGGGAGCGGCCGGTAGCGCTCGACGACCGCGAGCATGTTGCGCGTCTCGTAGTAGCTCGTCGTCGGCGAGCCGGCGCCGCCTGCGGCGCTGGAGACGCGGTGACGGACCCTCGCCGCCGGCACGTAGACGACCGCGAACCCGGCCTTGCGGATTCGGAGGCTCCACTCGAGATCCTCGGCATAGAGGAAGAGCTCCTCGTCGAGCAGGCCTGCGGCCTCGATTGCCGCCCGCGAGACGGCCATCGCCGCTCCGGTGGCGCGAACCGTCTCCCCGAGCCGACCGGGCGCATCCTGGTCGCCGAAGCCCTCGTGACGGCTGCGCCCAAGGAGCGGGTCGAAGCCGGCGCCGGCGTACCAGAGGCGCTCCGAATCGGCGAACAGAACCTTGCACGCGAGCACGCCCGCGTCCGGCCGCGCCACCGCTGCTGCCGCGAGCGCGTCGATCAGTCCGGGTTCGACCTCGGCGTCGTTGTTGATGAGCAGCACCCAGTCGGCGCCGCGGTCGAGTGCGCGCCTGATCCCGACGTTGTTGCCGCCCGCGAAGCCGAGGTTGACGCCGGCCCGGACGAGGGCGACGTCCGGGAAGCGTTCCGCAACGGCGTCCGCCGAGCCGTCCGTCGAGCCGTTGTCGACGACGACGGTCTCGATCCCATGCAGCGACTCGAGCGCCGCTAGCGTGTCCTCGCGCCCGTTGTACGAGAGGACGACAGCGACGAGGTTCATCAGACGCGGCGCGTGAAGTGGGCGATCGAGCCGGCGTCCGGGCGCCGTTCGAACTCGGCGTCGTCCCGCTCGATCTCGCCGACGAGCCGCTCGATCCCGGGATAGTGGTTCCCGTAGCCGCCGGCGTCGACCGCGTCGTGGAAGAGCATGTGCCCACCGGGCGCGACGAGCCCGCGCCAGCGCTCGAAGTCAGCTCGGGCGCCCTCGTAGGTGTGGTCGCCGTCGACGAAGACGAGCGAGGAGGCGCGCGGGGGCGGCTCGGCGGTGCGCGAGTCGCCGACGACGAGGTGGACGCGATCCGAGAGGCCGTAGCGGTCGAGCGCCGTCCGCAGCTCGGCGTCGAGCTGTGGGCCGCTCATGTCGGCGCGGATGGCGACGTGGAGGTCGTACGACCAGAGCTCGGCGCCGTCGGGGAGCGCGCTCGCGAGCATCAGCGTCGTGCCGCCCTTGAAGCGCCCGATCTCGGTCACGGCCGCGCCGGGCGCCACGCGGCGGGCGAGCCCGTAGAGGAGCGCCGCCTCGTCGAGCTGGAGCGACGCGATCCCGTGGCTGAGCTGGTTCGACGAGAAGAGGAACGCGAGGTCCTCGAAGCCGTCGAGCGACGCCGGCCAGCGCTCAACGCTGCTGTACCGCCGTCAGCCCCGGATCGGCCTGCACGGCGGCGTTGACGAGGTTCTTGCCGACCCCCGTCCGCCCTGCGGCGCCGAGCGCGCGCTTTACGAGGTCGCGCAGCACGGGCGGCAGTCTAGACGCGGACCGCTATTCGAGCGCCCTCAGGTAGCCCCAGGCCTGCCGGAGGCCGAGGCCGCGCGCCACCACCAGCATCCCGCAGAAGGCAGCCGCGCCGACGACAGCCGCCGGCTCGGCGGGCAACACGGCGCCCGCCGCGCCGAAGCTGACGAGCGCGAGCCCGCCGATCACGGCTGCGCCGACGAGCAGGCCCCGCGCCCCGGTCTGCAGGACCTGCGGTGAGAGGAGCAGGAGCAGCGCCACGAGCACGAGCCCGGTCGAGATCGTCAGCGCGAGCGCCGCTCCGGCGAGCTCGAACGCATCGACGGCGACGGCCGTCACGGGGACGTGAAGAGCGAGGCAGAGACCTGCGAGCACGGGCAGGCGCCGCTCGCGTCCCGCCACGAAGATCATCGGAAACGTGATCGTGACCCCGACCGACGCCGCCATGAACGGGCCCAGCAGGACGATCAGCCTGCCGATCTCGCTGCCGGCGGTGCCCTCGTAGGCAGGCCCGAGCGCGCCGCGCACGATGTCGTCGCCGACGAGCGCGAAAACACCAGCGGCGGCGGCGACGGCGGCAAACGACACGAGGGACATGCTGATCACGTGACGGCTCGCCCGGGCCGGCGAGAGTGCAGCCCGGGTGAGCGGAACGGTGGAGACGACGCCGAGCGACGTCGCCGTGACGGAGACGAGTGCCGCTGCGACGAAGTAGGCGTACGTGAAGCTGGTGACCGCGCCCGTCCCGAGCCCGCTCGCGAACCGAAGGCAGACGACGAACAGCGCCTGCAGGGCGATTGCCAGCGAGGAGGCGCGCGCCAACTCGCCGAGCCGGCCGGCAACGGGGAACGACTCGCGGCGCCCCCAGTCCGCGCGAACCAGCAGGGCGGTGAGCGTGATCGCGAGCGTGACGACCCCGTTCAGCAGCGTCCCCCAGGCGCAGGCGACGATCCCGTCCTCGTCGATTCGCCAGAGGATCAGCGCGAGCCCGAGCACGCTTCCGAGCGCGTAGCCCGCCGCGGCCGTGCCGTAGCTGTCGTGTGCGGCCAGCGCGCTCGCCGCGAGGGCCGCGAAGATATGGGCGACCGCGGCCGGGACGAGGAAGACGAGCGACTCCGCGGCGACGCGTTGTGCGGTCGGCGGCAGGCCGGCCGCGAGCTGCCGCGCCGACCAGTCGCTCGCCAGCGTGGCGAGCAGGAGCGCCGGCGCCGCGACGATCCAGATCGCCAGCGCGTACGACACGAACAGGCTCCCGAACGTGCCGTCCACGCGCGCCCGCGCGAGCTTCGGCAGGACGGCCGCCCGGACGGCACTTGCCGCCAGGACGAGGACGAGGAAGACGCCGTAGGCGGCGAAGAAGCCATCTGTCTCGACGCCGCGGCCGATCTTCCTGGCGATGACCACGCCGACGGCAGCTGACAGGCCCGTCACCACCGCGATCGAGAGCGCCGTCAGCACGCCGCTCGCGAGGGCGCTTCGACGGGGGGAGGCGCTAGGCTTGCGCACGGCGCGAGAAAGCGTACGCCCTATGGCCAACGACCCGATCTGGACCGAGAACGCCCGCGCCGACCTTCGGCGCGACTTCGGCGACGCCTACGGCGGCCGCACCGTGCTCGTCACCGGCGCCGACGGGTTCATGGGCTCGCATCTGACCGACGCGCTCGTCGAGATCGGCGCCGACGTGCATGCCTTCGTCCGCGCGACGTCGAGCGGCGCGCTCAACAACATCTCGCATCTGCGCAACCGGCTGAAGGTGAAGTTCGCCGACCTGACCGACAAGACGTCGATCGACTACCTCGTCAAGGAGCTGCGCGACACGGCTCCGGACAAGCCGTACATCTTCCACCTCGGCGCGCAGGCGCACGTCGGCGAATCGTGGCACCGGCCGTACGAGACGGTGATGGCGAACACGGTCGGGACGCTGAACCTGCTCCAGTCGGTCGTCGACTGGGGCCTCGAGCTGGAGAAGTTCGACACCGCCGGCACCTCGGAGGAGTACGGCAACGTGCGCGAGAGCGTCGCGCACCACCACGACTTCGACGACGCGGGCGGGCTGATCCTGCACGAGCGCTCGCCGATCAACCCGAAGTCGATCTATGCGACCGCGAAGGTGGCGGCCGACTTCCTGACGATGAACTATCACGACGCCTTCGGCGTGCCCGGCGTCGTCACGCGGATGTTCAACAACTACGGCCCGCGCCAGAATCCGCGCTACGTCACCGGCACGATCATCACCCAGGCGCTCGCCCGGCCCGAGGTCGAGCTGGGCGCGCTCGAGCCGCTGCGCGACTTCTGCTTCTGCACGGACGGCGTCCGCGGCCACCTCACCGTGGCCGCGAAAGGCGTCCCCGGCGACGTCTACGTCTACGGCCAGGGCTCGAACATCTCGATGGCCGACTGGGCCGACTTGATCCTGCGCACCGGCGTCGAGCACGGCTTCTGGCCGGACGACCGGCACATCGTCATCGACGAGGGCCGGCTGCGCCCCGGCGTCACCGACGTGATGGCGCTCCGCGTCGGCTACGAGAAGCTGAACCGCGAGACCGGCTGGGAACCGAAGGTCTCGTGGGAGGAGGGCGTCCTGCGGACGATCCAGTGGTACGCCGAGAACCGCGAGCGCTGGATCGGCCGCATCGACTGGCTGTCCACCGGCACGCCCGCCCGCCGGTGACCGCGATCTCCGACCGGCCGTGGCTCCTGCAGGCTGGGGAGCTCGTCGTCCGGAACGGCGTCTACCACCGGGCCGGGAGCGATCGGGTGTCGGACTACCGGCGGCGCTGGGAGGACGAGGCGGAAGAGGATCACGTGCGCTCGGCGATCGCCGCGGGCGCGACTGCGAAGGTCGAGTACGCCTCGCTGACCGGGAAGATCGCTCCCGTCTGGGACCGGATCCCACGCGGTGCCGACCTTGGCACCGTGCTCGAGATCGGCGCCGGCTACGGCCGCATCCCGCTCTACCTCGCGCGCGAGCGCGGCGTCGAGTGGGCCGCGTACATCGCGCTCGACATCTCCGAGACGATGCTGCACCGGCTCGTGGAATACCGCGACGAGTTCGCTCCCGGGGAGACCCCGCTCTACCTCGTCTGCGCCTCCGCCGACGAGCTCCCGCTCCAGGACGGCAGCGTCGACACGGTGCTCTCGAGCGTCGTCTTCCTGCACATGGGCAAGAGCTTCGTGGCGCGCGCCGTCGCGGAGATCGCGCGCGTGCTGCGGCCGGGCGGCCAGATCGTCTTCGACGCGTCCTTTCCAAACGCCCGCAACCCGTCCAACCTGCTCCTGCAGGCGAAGCCGAAGCGCCTGCGGCCGCCGAACTACATGAAGTTCTGGACGAGGCGTGAGGTCGAGTCGCTGCTCGAGTCGAGCGGCCTGACCGCGAGGACCGGCCCACTCGAGCTCGTCGCCGGAGCGCACGAGGTCCTGCCGCGACGGCTCGGGCCGCTGCCGGTGCCGCTCGCCCGTCAGGCGAACCGGCTCGCGGAGCGGCTCCCCTCCCGGCTGCACGGCCTGAGCACACTGACATACACCGTCTACAGCCCCGGGATCGTCGGATGAGGGCCCTCGTCACCGGCGGCGGCGGCTTCCTCGGCTCGCGTCTCGTCGAGCGGCTCGAGGCCGACGGTCACGAGGTGTTCGCCGCCCGGCGGCGCGATTACGACCTGACGTCGGTCGACGCCGCGGCGCGGCTGTTCGACGACGCGCGGCCGGAGCTCGTCTTCCACCTCGCGGCCGAGGTCGGCGGCATCGGTGCGAACCGCGCCAACCCCGGCCGCTACTGGTACGCGAACCTGATCATGGGCGCGCACGTGCTCGAGCAGGCGCGCCTGCACGAGCTCGAGAAGCTCGTGATCGCGGGGACGGTCTGCTCCTACCCGAAGTTCACGCCCGTCCCCTTCAGCGAGGCCGAGCTCTGGAACGGCTATCCGGAGGAGACGAACGCCCCGTACGGCGTCGCCAAGAAGGCCGTGCTCGTGGGCGCGCAGGCCTACCGCGAGCAATACGGCCTGCGGACGGCGTACCTGCTCCCGGCGAACCTCTACGGCCCCGGCGACAACTTCGACCTCGAGACGCTCGCACGTGATCCCCGCACTGATCCGGAAGATGGCTCGACTCGAAGGCCGAGGTCGTGCTCTGGGGCGACGGCTCGCCGAGCCGCGAGTTCCTCTACGTCGACGACTGCGTCGAAGGGCTCGTGCTGGCGGCGGAGCGCTACGACGGCGCCGAGCCCGTCAACCTGGGCACCGGCGTCGAGACGACGATCCGCGAGCTCGCGGAGACGATCGCAGACCTGACCGGGTTCGAGGGCGAGCTCGTCTGGGACACGTCGATGCCCAACGGGCAGCCGCGCCGCTCGCTCGACGCCTCGCGGGCCGCGGAGCTGTTCGGCTTCCGGGCGCGGACGCCACTGCGCGAGGGACTCGAGCGCACGGTTGCGTGGTACCGCTCGACCGCGCCGGCGCATGCAGCCGGCTGAGCGGCTCGAGCAGCTCCTCGCTCGGCCGCTCGTTCTCCTCGCCGGCGCGATCGCGCTCCAGTGGCTGACGACGGTGGTCGTTGCGCTGCGCGCCGACACCGTCGACATCGGGGCGCTGGGACTGCTCAACGTCGTCGTCCTCGGGCCGCTCGCGATCGTCGCTGCTCTCCGGGTCGCCGGAAACGTGGGCGGCGTCGCCCTCGGCGCCTGGACGCTCCTCGTGTGGGTCGCGATGCCCTGGGTCGCGCCGGTGCTCACGTTGTCGAAGTACGACTCGACGATGCGTGACGAGGTGCTGCCGCTCGTCCTGGGCCTCACCGGCGACGCCGGCTACGCCGAGGGCGTCGCGATCCTCGCCGCGCTGGCGCTCCTGATCAGCAGAGGCCGCGCGACGATGGCCCTGGGCGCGGGCGTCCTGCTCGTGCTCGCTGCCGTCTGGCTTGCACGCGCGCCGGGCGTCGAGGGGCTGTCTCGCGATGCTCTGCAAGTGAATCTGGCCGGGCTGCGCGAGTTCTTCTTCAGCCAGCGGCTGCTGCAGTGGCTGCCGCTTGCCGGTCTGATCGCCGTTGCCCGGCGCTCGGTGCCGATTGCGCTTGCGCTCGCCGGCTGGCTCGGCGGCTACGTCGCGCTCCGGCTCACGAGTACCGCTGCGACATTCGAGAACGGCGAGTTCTTCCGGCTCCTGCTCCCCGCTCTCCCCGCGTACGTCCTCCTCACGGCGGCGCTGCCGCTGCTCGTGCCGACGCTGGCGGCCCGACTCGGCCCGCTCGCGCGGCCCGCAAGCGTTCCCTAGGGACTCGGCTCGCGGTCGGGTCGGACACGCTGCTCGAGCAGGGCTAGCCGCTGCGCCAGGATCACGTTCTGGTCGGCGAGCTTCGAGATCACGGTCGAGTAGTGGAGCAGCACCGCCAGGATGAACAGCGTCGCGACGGCGAAGAGCACCGCGGGCGGGTAGCCCGTGACGCCGACCCAGCCTGCGATCGTGTTCAGGCCGCCGCGCCAGACGGAGAGCACGAGCAGCACGGCGCCTGTCACGAGCCACAGGAGTGCATACCGCTCGCGCAGCCTGCGGCTCCGGATCAGCTCGAGGACAACCAGGATGAGCAGGATCGACGCGACGGTGGCGGCGATCGAGACGTAGAGCGGCGTCACGGGGTTCACCTCACAGGTCTTCCAGCGGGACGACGCGGCGGCGGAAGATGCCGACGAAGAGCGCCAGCGTCACTTTGATCGCGTAGTAGAGCGAACGAAGCATCGTGATCGACGAGCGCCCGGTCTCGCGGCCGCGCATCTGCGCGGGCACCTCGAGGATCCGGAGCCGATGGCGGACGACCATCACCGCTGCCTCCACCTCGGGGTAGTCGTGCGGGTAGTCGGCCGCAAAGAGGCGGATCGCGCGGTCGTTGACGGCCTGGAAGCCGGAGGTCGTGTCGGTCAGCTTCTGCCGCGTCAGCAGCGAGACGAGCTGCGCGAACCAGCGGATCCCGGCGCGCCGGGCGAAGGGCGCCTTGTAGTCGCCACCGCCGTCGGCGAAGCGCGAGCCGATGACCACGTCGGCGTCGCCGCGCTCGAGCGGCGCGAGCAGGTTCGGGATCTGCTGCGGGTCGTGCTGGCCGTCACCGTCGAGTCGGATCACCGTGCCGTAGCCGTGCGCGAGCGCATACTTGAAGCCGGTCTGCACCGCGCCGCCGATGCCGAGGTTGAAGGGGAGGCTGACGACGGCGGCGCCGGCGGCCGCCGCACGCGCGGCCGTCAGGTCCTCGGAGCCGTCGTCGATCACAACCACGTCGAGCTCTGGATCGAAGGCCCGCAGCTCCTCGACGACCCCGGTGACGGCCTCCTCCTCGTTTCGGGCCGGCACGACCGCGAGGCGGCGGTCAGGCACGTGCGCCTGCCGGAACGCCGAGGCCGACGAGCGAGAGCAGCTGCCGGGCGCGGTGCGCATAGGTGTGCTCGTCGAGCACCCGCTCGCGGGCGCGGGCGCCCATCGCCTCCGCCTGCGCCGGGTCGTCGAGGAGGCTCCGGTAGGCGGTTAGCGCCTCGTCGGCGTCCGAGACGACGAGCAGCTCCTGACCCGGCTCGAACCAGCGCTCGATCCCCGCGTACGGGTTCGAGACGATCGCGGCGCCGGCGCTCGCGAGCTCGAATGGGCGGCAGGAGGAGGACGCGTACACGCTCGCGTGCGAGCGGCGGGTGATGTTGAGGTTGATCCGCGAGGCCGAGATCGCGTGGTTGAAGGCGTTGAAGGGCACGTCGCCGACGAGCCAGGCGCGGCCGGTGTCGCCCTGGAAGTCGCGGCCGCCGAGCGCGAATTCGAGCTCGGGCGCGGCGCGGCTCGGCTCGCCCACCATCGCGGCCATCCAGTCGCGGCGGAACTTGTCGCCGTAGCCGTAGAAGAAGACGTCGTGCAGCTTCTCGACCGGCCGCGGAGCGAAGAACTCCGGATCGGCGCCCCAAAACACGGGCTCAGCCCGCCTCGCGCCGAGCTCGAGCAGGCTCTGGAGGCCGCCCTCCGAGTTCGAGACGACGAGGTCGTACTCGGACGGATCGGCGCCGTGGTAGTAGTTGAAGCCCGTGTCCATACCGCCGAACTCGGGCAGGCTCATCGGCACGTCGCCGTCGTAGAAGATCACCGGCACGCCGAAGCGCTCGCGCAGGAAGGTCGGGATGCCGCGGAAGTGCGCCATCGGGACGGTGAAGACGACGACCGCATCGACGTCGCGCTCGGCTTCGAGCACCTTCGCGAGGTGCCGCTTCCACCGCGGCGTCACCCAGCGCCAGATCGCCTCGCGCGTCGCCTTGTCGAAGACGGTCTCCTCGGGTGACTCCTCCGCGCGGCGCAGATACTTGTCCCCCTTCAGCCGCGCCAGCCCGCCGCGGAGCGCGGCGAAGCTCTCGCCCTCCACCCAGGTCGGGTTCGGCGCCGTCCGCCACCACGGCGACTCGACGGGCCGGCCCCGGTAGGGCGTCACGATCAGGTCGGCGCCGACCTCGTAGAGGCCCTTCCAGAGCTGCCACCACGCGGGCGTGCAGCCGTAGCGAAAGTCGAGGTCGACCGCGGACGCGACGGCGAGGATCTTCGGCGCTTTCACGCTGGACAGCATAGGGAGCGGGGATGAAGGAACGGTTAGTGCGGCGGCGCTCAGTATGCACCTCTGCCGCTCAGGATCACGAATGGTGTCTTGACCAGGATCGAGATGTCGAGCCAGATCGACCAGTTCTCGATGTAGTAGAAGTCGAGCCGCACGAGGTCGTCGAACGTCAGGTTCGACCGGCCGGAGATCTGCCAGAGCCCGGTGATGCCCGGCAGGACGAGGTAGCGCTTTCGGTGCCACTCGTCCAGCCTGGCGTAGTCGCGAATCGGGAGCGGGCGTGGGCCGACGAGGCTCATCTCGCCGCGGAGGACGTTCAGGAGCTGCGGCAGCTCGTCCAGCGAGAGCTTCCGAAGCAGGCGACCGACGCGGGTCACGCGCGGGTCGCGGCGGATCTTGAAGAGCGCGCCCGCAGCCTCGTTCCGCTCCTCGAGCTCATCCTGTTGCTCGTAGGCGCCCTGCACCATCGTGCGGAACTTGAGCATCCCGAACTCCCGCTCGCCGACACCGACGCGCCGGTCGCGGTAGAGGACGGGCCCTCGCGAGTCGAGCTTGATCGCGGCGGCGATCAGGACCCAGAACGGGATGCCGACCACGACGACGATCGCGCTGACGATGAGGTCGAACGACCGCTTCAGCGCCCAGTCCGCGCCGGCGAGCACGGGCGGCCGCAGCTCGAAGAGCGGCATTCCCTGGCCCGGCACGTACTCGCCGCGCTCGATCAGCAGCTCGGTCGTCTTCGGCGCCAGTCGGACCCGGACGCCGGCGCGGTGCGCCGCCTCGACGATCTCTAGCACCGTCGTCTCGTCGAAGTCCCCCTCGTTCAGGATCACCTCGTCGGGCCTCGCGGCCGCGAGCTGCTCGGCGAAGCTCGAGCCGGCCGCAGCGCCGGCGTCGACGAACTCGTAGGCGATGCTCGTGCGCCGGTCTGCGAGCATCCGCTCCAGGGTCGCGTTGCTCTGCGCGTCGCCCAGCAGGAGCGCGCGGCGGCGCGCGTGGAAGAGCCGCTCGACCTCGAGCGCGGACGAGTCGTAGGCGGCGCGGAGAAGCCCGATCGTGCAGCCGCAGAGCACGAGGGCGGTGGGGATCAAGCCGGTCGTGTTGAAGTCGTAGCCGGTGCCGTAGCCGAAGGCGACGACGATCGCCGCGACGAGCAGGAGCGAGGAGGCGACCCGCCCGAGCCCGGCGCGGCGCTCCCGCGACGCATAGAGCCCCGCCTGCCAGAAGACGAGCAGCGTGATCGGGATCAGGAACGGCAGCCACTCGTCCACCTCGGTCTGCCAGAGCAGGCTCCAGAGGACGGGGTCGCCGTAGAGCACGCTGCGCAGCACGAGCGCGAGGTAGATCCCGAGAGCGAGCCCGATCGTGTCGAGCACCGCGAGCGTGACGACGCCGAGCGCGCGGCGCAGGAACGTCCGCAGCGCCCGGCGCTGCAGGACGTACGGCCGGAGCGCGCGCACATCGCGGTCGCTGTCGCGCGACGCGGTCTCCGAGGGCGTCATCGCCACGTCAGGATGTTACTCCGGCACCCCGGCGGCACTCGTCGCGGCAGAGCCGCGACTGAAAGCCTCCCTGATCGTCCGGCGCTCGGGGTCACGCATCGCGAACAGCCAGATCAGGGCGCCATAGACCGCCAGCCACCAGAGGCCGACGGCGATGAACTCGGCCAGGGTGTCGATGTCGACTACCTGGCCGAGCAGGACGAGGCTCGGCAGCGCCGCAAGGCCCCCGAGCGCCACCGGGCTCACCCACGCGGCGGCGAGAGCAGAGAGCGAGACCGACGACTCCCGCCGGAGGAAGTGCGGCAGCACCAACGTCATCGACACGGCCTCGGTGATCAGCGTGGCGGCGGCAACGCCCCAGAGCCCGACCGCGTACGCGAGGCCGATCGAGAGCAGGAGGTTCCCGGCCACGATCGCGAGCCGCGCAATCGCCAGGCGGCCGTGCCGGCCACGCGCGACCAGGAACTGACCGAGCAGGTGGCCGGGCTGCGCGAAGAGCAGGCTGATCATGAGGATGGCGAGGATCTGCGCGCCCTGCGTGACGTCGAAGTCGGACGTCAGCCAGGCCTCGAGGAAGCGGTCCGGCAGGAAGACGAGCGGCAGCGCGACTGCGACGACCACGACGAGGCCGAGACGCACCCCGGAGAGCAGGTAGCGCTCCTGGCGCGCACGGTCGTCGGCGCCCTCGAGCTCGGAGAGCAGCGGGAACAGGAGCGTGGTCGACGCGATGCCGACCGCGAAGGCAAGGGCGAAGAGCTTGGCCGGGATCCCGTAGACGCCGGCGGCGACACTGCCGAAGATGATGCTGACGACGATCACGTCGGTCGAGACCACGACCTTCGACGCGAACTGGATCAGCATGTTGCGGGAGCTGAACGAGAGCAGCTCGCGGGCCTGCCGGCGGGTGACGAGGCTCCGCCGGAGGCGCAGCTCCGGCAGCTCCCGCCGGAGCCAGAGCAGGGGCAAGAACAACCTGAAGGCGGTGACGACCGCCGTGATCACCGCCAGCGCCACGAGGCCGCCGTCGGCCACGTACAGGACGAGCACCGCGAGCCCGAAGTAGAGCAGCGAGCCGAGCAGGTTGCCGATGTTGAGCACGTCGTACCGCTGCTGGCCGGCGAGCAGATAACTGAAGAGCCCGACCGGGAAGCGGATCAGGAAGGTGCCGACCGAGATCACGAGTGCCACCTGCGCCGCGCGCACGTACTGATCCGAGATCTCGACCACGTGGGGGAGGACGAAGGCGAGCCCGAACGCGAGCACCATCGTCACGAGCGCCAGGCCGAGGTAGATCGCGAGGGCGGTCGAGGTGAGCTCGCTCGTCTCGTCGCGCGCGTCGCGTCCCCGCTGCTCAGCGGCGAAGCGGATCAGTGATGGCCCGATCCCGAGGTCGAGCAAGCCGATGAAGCCGAGGATCGAGCCGATCAGCGCCCAGATGCCGAACTGCTCGGTGCCGAGCGCGCCGAGGATGATCGGCGTGACCACGAGCCCGGAGACGAGCGTCGCGGCGTAGACGCCGTAGATCAGGACGACGTTGCGACGGAGCAGCCGCATGGTCAATCGTGGAGCCGGCGCACCGTCGCGACGACCGCGTCCGCCCAGCTGTCGACGGAGTGGCCGGTCTCGACGCGCCGCCGCAGCTCTCGACCCGCCTCCTCACGGCGTGACGGGTCCGCCTCGGCGAAGGCGCGGAGGACGCGCGCGAGGTCGGCGTCGTCCTCGCTGCCGAAGTGGAGCTCGACCGGGAGGTCGCTGAGGAACTCGTCGAAGTGCGGATTGCACGCGAAGATGGGCACGGCGCAGGCGGCCGACTCGTAGACGACCTTGTCGAGCGCGCCGCCGGACGTCTGGCCGCGGGTGGTGTTGACGACGGCGTCGAACCCGCGCACGAGCTCGGGCACCGCCGGCCTCGGCACGGGCTCGCCCAGCTCGACCGTCTCCGTCAGACCCTCCTGCTCGATCAGCGCCTCGAGCTCGCGGCGGTGCCGCCGCTCCTCGTCGGTGGTCGATGCACCGTGGATCTCGACGGTCAGGTTGACGCCATCCGCCCGCGCGCGGCCGCACGCGCGCAGAAGCGTGGCGAACCCTTTCGACGGCGACGTCCGCCCGAGCGCGAGCAGGCGCAGCGTCCCGTTCCCGGCCGGCGCGCCGTTCCGCGCGGCGAACTGCGCCACGTCGATCCCGTGGCCGATCCCGAGCACCTTCGGGTCCTCGATCGGATACGAGCGGCGGTCGACGCTGAGCCCGACGTCCGCGAGCGCGGTCGCGAGCTTCAGCGTCCGGTCGATCGTCCAGTGCGTGTACCAGAGCGCCAGCGGCACGCGCACGAGCTTCGCCAGCGGCGCAGCGAGGACGAGGTAGATCGGGCACATGTGCGCGATCACCGCGTCCGGCCGCGGGCGTCGGAGCAGCTGCGGCACGAGCGCGCGCATGTACCGGAGGCCACGGCCGAGCTTCGTCCGCGAGCCGAACGTCCGCAGGGTGCAGTTCGCGGGCAGGTCGTGGATCCCGATGTGGTCGGTGATGACGACGAGCTCGTCGCAGCGCTGGGCGAGCGCGCGCAGCTTGGCGACGGTCGCGCCGAGGATCGGGTCCTCCGCGTCGACGGACTGCGTCACGAAGATCAGGCGCATCAGTGCCGCGCTTCCGCCAACGTCCGGTCGACCAGGGAGCGCACCCGGGTCGCGTAGTCGTCGGGCGACCACTCGAACGCCCGCGAGGACTCGCAGGCCGCGGCGCCGAGGCGGTCGGCCAGCCCCTCCTCGGTGAGGATCCGGGTGAGCGCGTCGGCGAGCGCCGCGACGTCTCCGTTCTCCACCAGAAGCCCGTTCACGCCGTCCTCGACGAGGTCGGGGATCCCACCGACCCTGGTCGCGATGACGCCTCGCCCGCGGGCGAACGACTCCAGGATGACGCGGCCGAGACCCTCGGAACGCGAGGGCAGGACGAGACACGTCGACTCGTCCATGCGTTCGGAGACGCCCTGACGGCGGCAGCTCCTCCAGGTGCTCGACACGCCCCGGATAGTCGTCCCGAAGCCGGTCGACGACATCGGCCAGGGCGCCGCGCCCGACGACGACGAGACGGGACTCGGGGACGCGCTCGGCGACCGTCGCCCAGGCGTCGGCGAGCGCCGTCACGCCCTTCGAGCGCTCGAGCATGCCCACGAACAGGAGCGTCGGCTTGGCCGGCAGCGGCGCCGGCGGCCTGTTCGTGAACGCGCCGAGGTCGATGTACGCGGGGAACGACTCCACCGGCGGTACGCCCGCTTCTCGGCCGGCCAGCTCGGCGGTGTACGGCGAGAGCGCACGGAGCGCGTCCGCATGGCGTAGCGCGTAGCGTGCGGCCCAGTCGGCGATCGGAGCGAAGAGGAAGCGGACACGGGAGCCGCCGAGGCGGGCGGCGCTGCGCCAGTCGCCGTGCGTCTCGACGACGATCGACGGCCGGTCCCGGCGCCGCACGGTCATGCCCATCAGGACGAAGAAGCCGATGTAGGGCGACTCGGCGATGACGGCGCCGGGGCGGAAGCGGCGCACGAGCCTGAGCACGCGGAACGGCATCAGGCCGTAGAAGGACAACGCGTCCAGGAAGCCGGGCCAGCGGCGCACGAGCTGGATCGAGCCCGGGCCGATCGCTGGTCGCCGAATCGGCACGCCGCGCCTCGCCGGCGCCAGGACGCAGTAGTCGACTTCCTCGCGGAGCGCGTCGAGCGCGGGATCGGGGCGATCCGGCGTCGTCGCTGGAGGCGCGCCGGAGACGATCAGGACACGTGGCCGCTCACCCGGCAGGGCGCCTGCCTCGCGCAGCGACGCGTCGACCAGCGACCGCACCCGCGTCGCATACTCGGCCGGCGTCGTGTGCCACTCCTGGTAGCGGGCGAATGCCGCCTCTCCGAGCCGCTCCGCGAGCGGCCGGTCGGAGAGCGCCCGGACGAGCGCCGCTGCGAGCTCGTCGACGTCGCCGGGCGTCACGAGCAGCGCCTCACTGCCGTCCCGGGCGACGTCGGGGATCCCGCCGACCCGGCTCGCGACGATGCCGCGGCCACGCGCCATCGCCTCGACCAGCACCCGGCCGAGACCCTCCGAGCGTGACGGCAGTACGAGCACGGTGCACCCGTCCATCTGTTCCGAGACGCCGTCCGGCAGCAGCTCCTCGATGTGCACGACGTTGTCGGGGAGCTCTGCCACGAGCTCGTCGACGAGGTCTTTGCGGGTGCCCTTGCCGACGAGCACCAGCCGCGCCCCGGGCAGCTTCTGCACGACGCGGCGCCAGGCTTCGACGAGCCCGTCGATGTTCTTGTAGGCCTCGAGCATCCCGACGAAGAGCGCGGTCGGGCGCTCCGGCAGCGGGACCGGAGGCTTGGCCGTGAACGTGGACAGGTCCATGTAGGCCTCGAACGAGGCGGTCACGGGGATTCCGCGCACGTCCTCGACCAGGCCCTCGGTGTAACTCGAGAGCGCGCGGACGGCGTCACCGCGCCGGAGCGCGATCCGGCCGACTGCGTCGGCCAGGGGCGAGAGGGCACGGCGCGACGGCGATCCGTACAGGCGGGTCGCAGTCCGCCAGTCGCCGTGCACCTCGATGACGATCTGCGGCTTGCCGCGCGCCATCGCGCGACCGACGAGGGCGGGCGCGGCGGTGTACGGGCTCTCGGCGATGATCGCCTCGGGCCGGAAGTCGTTGATCTGCCGCCGGACGTGGAAGGGCAGGCGGAGGTAGAAAAGGACGCCGTCGAGCAGCTTGATCCGGCTCCGCTGGAGCAGGTGGAAACGCTCGTCGGCGCCCGTGCTGCTCCGGTCGGCCGTCGCGACGACGCGTAGGTCGAGCTGGCGCTCGAGCGCGTCGAACTTCCGCGTCAGCCAACCCGGCAGCGGCAGCGGGTACGTCATCCGGCCGACCATCAGGATCCGCGGACGCCGGGGCTCCGCCGTCGGCTCGGTCACGGCCGGACCGCCGCCTCGAGCAGCTCCTCCATCCGCCCGTAGATCCGGTCAGCGCCGAGCTCGAGCACCGAGTCGCGCGCACCGTCCGAGAGGCGGGTCTGCAGCTCGGGCGACTCGAGCAGCCGCTGCAGCGCCTGCCCGAAGGCCTCCGGCGACCCCGGCGGCACCAGCAGCCCGTTGACCCCGTCGCTCACCACCTCGCCGACGCCGCCGACGGCCGTCGCGACCAGCGGCGTCCCGACCGCCAGTGCCTCGACCGCGGCGTGCGGGAAGTTCTCCCAGTCGCTGGAGAGGACGGCCGCCTCGGCGCCGGCGAGCGCGTCCAGCACCTGCTCGCGCGGCAGCGAGCCGACGAAGCGAACCCGGCCGTTCAGGCCGGCGTCGTGCGCGTGGCGCTCGAGACGGGCACGGTCGGGGCCGTCGCCGATGATCGTCAGCGCGGTGGTCGGGACGTACGCCAGCGCGTCGAGGGCGACGTGCATCGCCTTCTGCCGGGTGAGGCGCCCCGCGAAGACGAGGCCGCTGCGCGCCGTCGGCGTCGCCGACCGCGCCGGCGGCGCCGGATTCGGTACGACGTGCAGGCGGCCAGGATCGAGGCCCCACCCGCGCGCAATCTCGGCGAGGTAGCGGCTCGGGACGATCAGCGTCACGGCCCGGCCAAGCGCGCGGGTGCGCGCGCGCTTCAGCGTCGACAGGCGTCCGCCGCCCGCGGTCTGGAACTCCTCGAGCGTGCCGTCGAAGAGCCCCCAGCGGCGCGCACGCTCGTACGCCGGGTCGGAGACGAGCTTGGCCACGAGCGGCCGGCGCGCCGCGAGGCCGGCCGCCGCGGCGGCCGCGTACGTGGACGACGCGTAGACGACATCCGCCTCGCGCGCGGCCCGCGTCGCGCGCACCGTCAGCTCGCCGTACCGCAGGGGGAAGGCGCGCCCACGGTCGACCGTCGTCACCGGGCAGGGCAGTTCGGTCGGCGGCGCCGACGCCATCGTCACCACGTGCACGGAGTGGCCCCTGGCGACCAGGAAGCGTGCCAGCTCAGGCCCGTGCGTGGCCGGGCCGCCCACGTCAGGGGGCCAGATTCCGGGGAGGACAGCGATGCGCATCAGGAGGAGAATTGGGCGTTCGGTAACGGCCCGAGGCCCACGATCACCCGCGTAGTATAAGGCGCGGCATGGCAGACCCCCGGGCTCAGCCGCAGTGGCGGTCTGCTGTGGACCTGCCCCTGATCGTGCTGGCGACGGCGATCGTATTGAGCCTGATCCGCTCGATCGACCAGCCCAGTTTCACCGTCGAGGTCGGTGACAGCGAGGTCACCTTCGTGCTCGCCGACGCGGCGCTCGCGGTGCTCGCCGGCTTCTGCGTGCACCGGCTGCTCGGCAGCGGCAGCCTGCCCCGACCCGCCCGCGCGCTCGCGATCGCGGCGGGGGCGTTCTCCGCCTGGCTCTTCCTCTCGTCGGCGGCGAACGGTGCCACCGCGGTGATCGCCGCCGCCAAGCTGCTCGAGTACGGCGTGCTCGCGCTCGGGTTCGTGCTGTTCGTGCGCCGGCGTCTGCAGTTGTGGCTGCTCGTGGGCGTCCTCGTCGCCTATACCGTCGTCGCCGTCGCGTACGGCCTGCTCGCCTTCTTCGACGCGCCGCTCGTCGAGTCGCGCTTCCCGGGGCGCCGACAGCCCTCGTTCCTCGGCGAGCACGATCTCGCAGCCCTGTCGACGATGACGCTCGTCGTCGCGCTCGCGGCGGTGTTCGCGCCCCGCCACCGCCTGGGCAGGCTGCCACTCGTGGCGGGCGTCGCCGGCGCGATCGGCGTCGTCCTCGGAGCGGCCGTCGCCGGGCTGCTCGGCCTCTACCTGGCCGTGGGGGCGATCGTCGCGGTCGCGGCCGCGCGCCGGGAAGCGACGAAGCGCGCGGTCGTGGTGACGCTGGCCGTGACGGCGGCGATCACGATCGGGGTGCTCTCGCTCCGCTCCGGCGACCTCGGAGCGTTCCTCCGCTCGGTCGGGATCGGGGAACGCCAGGAGGACACGTTCGGCAACGCCGCCAGCTGGAACGAGCGCCTGATCGACGCCTACATCGGCGGACGTGTCTTCCTCGACAACCCGATCCTGGGGACGGGATGGCACGGTGAGCTGCCGCCGGAGGAGTTCGCACGCTTCATCGCCGACGCGCGCGCGCGCTTTCCCGATCAGCCGGCGACCTACTTCCCGTCCGCCGACGACGACTTCATCCCGCAGCAGACCTACGACCAGGTGCTCTACGAGCTCGGCATCGTCGGCGCGATCCTCTTCCTCGTGCTCGCGTTCGTGACCGTGCGGACGGCGGCGCGCGTGGCTGTGGCGTGGCCGCGCGGCGACCCCGACGCGCCCGCCGCTTACCTGCCGGCGGCATGGGTCGCGGCGCTCGCCGGCGGGCTGACGGGCGCAGCCCTCTTCGGCGGCATCCCGCTCGCGGCCATCTTCTGGATCACGATCGGGATGACCGCAGTCGCGCCGTCGCTCGCTCCACCGACCACGGCGACCCCAGAGCCACCGTGAGAATCGTGCACGTGATCGCGCGCCTGAACGTGGGCGGGGCGGCGCTGCACGTGCTCCAGCTCGCGCGGGAGCAGGCGCTGCGGGGGCACGACGTCGTCGTGGTCGCCGGCACGCTCGCCGCTGGTGAGGAGTCGATGGAGTACGTCGCAGACGGGCTCGGCGTCGCCCTGCTGCGGCTGCCGGTCCTGCAGCGCGAGCTCTCGCTCCGTGCCGACCCGGCCGCGATCCTCGCCGTGCGCCAGATCATCGAAGAACGGCGCCCGGACGTCCTCCACACCCATACCGCCAAGGCCGGCGCCACCGGCCGGCTCGCTGCGCTCTCGTGCGGGAGGGCAAAGCCGCGCGCGGTCGTGCACACCTACCACGGCCACGTCCTCAGCGGTTACTTCAGTCGCCGCTGGGAGCGCGTCTTCCGCTGGATCGAGCGCGGGCTCGCGCTGATGTCGGGGACCCTGATCGCCGTCAGCAACGAGGTGCGGGACGACCTCGTCGGCTTCGGCGTCGCGCCTGCTCGGCGTTTTGCGGTCGTCCCGTACGGCTTCGATCTGCCACTCTGGGGGCCGGCGGACGACGAGGCGCGAGCCTCGGTCCGCGCCGAGCTCGGAGCCGGCGACGGGACGTTCGTCGTCGGCTGGGCGGGGCGCCTGACCGCGATCAAGCGGCCGCTCGACCTGATCCGCACGCTGCGTGAGCTGCTCGACCGCGATGTCGACGCGCTCCTCGTGCTGGTCGGCGACGGCGAGGATCGCCCGGCGGTGGAGGCGCTCGCCGCGGAGCTCGGCGTCGCCGACCGGTGTCGACTCGTCGGCTTTCAGAAGAGCATCCGGCCCTGGTACGCCTCCTTCGACGCGCTCCTGCTGACGTCGGCGAACGAGGGCACGCCCGTGGTCGCGATCGAGGCGCTCGCGGCCGCACGGCCGGTCGTGGCGACGCGGGCGGGCGGCACGGGCACCGTCGTGCGGAACGGCGAAAGCGGCTACCTCGAGGCGATCGGCGACACGCAGGCGCTCGCCGATCGGCTGGCGACGCTCGCCCGCGATCCGGCGCTGCGGGAGCGGATGGGGGCAGCCGGGGCCGAGGACGTGCGGATGCGCTTCGCCGTCGGCCGGATGGCGGACGAAGTCGAGGCGATCTACCGCCGGCTGCTCGCATGAAGATCCTCCACGTGCACAAGCTGGCCGGGGTCAGCGGCTCGGAGGGCCACCTGCTCGCGCTGCTCCCGGCCCTGCGCAAGCGCGGGCTCGACGCTCGCTTCCTCGGGCTCGACGTGCCCGGCAGCGACGCGCACGTATTCCACGACGCCCTCGACCGGCTCGGGATCCCCCACCGCTCGGTCCGCTGCGGCTCGGACGTGAGCCCGCTGCTGGCGCGGGACGTCCTCCGCGCCGTCCGCGCCGAGCGGCCCGACCTCGTCCACACCCATCTCGTCCACGCCGACGTCTACGGCGGCGCGGCCGCGGGCCTGCTCAGGATCCCGTCCGTCTCGACCCGCCACAACGACGACCGCTACCTGCTCGGCCCCTTCCGCTACGTCGACCGCGCCTTCGCGCGGCCGGCGCGGCGGCTGATCGCGATCTCGGACGCGGTCCGCCGCTTCCTCGAGCTCGCGGGGCACGACCCCGCCAAGCTCGTGACGATCCGGTACGGGCTCGACGAGCTGCCGGCGGCGCCATCGGACCCGACACCCGCCGCCGCCGGCATCCCGGGCGAAGCGCCGCTCGCGCTCGCGGTCGGCCGGCTGATCGAGCAGAAGGATCACGCGACGCTGCTTCGCGGCTTCGCGCTCGTCCGCGCGGAGGTCCCGGACGCACGCCTTGCGATCCTCGGCAGCGGCCCACTCGAGGCCGAGACACGACGGCTCGCCGCCGAGCTCGGGCTGGAGGATGCCGTGACGCTTCCCGGCCGCACGGAGATCCGCGACTGGCTCGAACGCGCCGACGTCTTCGTGCACACCTCGCGCTGGGAGGGTTTCGGGATCGTGCTGCTCGAGGCGATGCTCGCCGGCCTTCCCGTCGTCGCGACCCGAGTCAGCGCCGTCCCGGAGGTGGTGGCGGACGGCGAGACCGGCATTCTCGTCGAACCCGGCGACCACACTGCCTTGGCGAAGGCCGTGGGAGCGCTCCTTGCAGACAGCGAGCGCGCGACCGCGCTCGGCGAGACGGGACGACTCCGCGCCCGCACAGAGTTCTCCGTCGCCCGGATGGCCGAGGAGACCGAGGCGGTCTACAACGAGGTGCTGCGCTAGCCGCCGACGGCGGCGACGACGTGGAAGTTCGCCGTCAACGAGCCGGGCCGCAACTCGCCGAGGAGTGCCGAGCGGCGGTCGAGCGCAGCCGCCGCCCTGTTCAGCACCCAGACCGGCCCACGCGCCAAGGACTGGGCACGCGCACGCCGGAAGGCAAGCTCGGTGTAGGCGCCGATCAGCATCGCCAGGCAGGCTGCGGTGCCGCCCGACGGCTCGACCTCGAGCTGGCTCCACTCGGCGTTCGTCGAGAACAGCCGCCGCAGCCCCTCGTGCGTCCAGCGCCAGTAGTCAACCGGCGAGGGGTGATACCACTGGACGCCGTGCGTGGATGCGAGCACCCGCCCGCCGGGGGCCGTTACGCGGCGGAGCTCACGGACGGCTTGCGCCGGGTCGTCACAATGCTCGAGCACCTGGGTGCAGAGCACCAGGTCGAAAGAGCCGTCCTCGACCGGGAGCGACTCGACCGAGCCCCGTAGCTCGGCGGCCGGGTTGTCGACCACGTCGACGCCGACGTACTCGGAGGCGCGCTCCGCGAAGAAGGGGAAGTACGGCTTCGGGCCGCAGCCGACGTCGAGCACGCGGTAGCTGTTTCCGATCTGTGCCTGCTGCTCCAGCCACGCGGCGAGCGGCGCGCGGACGGCCCACGTGGGCGAGGTCAGGGGTGGATGCCGCCGCTCCTCCCCGGGCCAGTCGGACGCCTGCACCGTGCCGACGCTACCCGCGGAGCTTCTGGAACGCCGCGAACGACGGCTTCTTCGCCCCGGGAGCGGTCAACAGGCCGGACTGCCAGCCCTCGCCGCCGCGGCGCTCGTCGCGGAGCAGGAACCAGAGGAACATGTCGATCCGCGGGTTGCGCTTGACGATCCCGTAGGCCTGGGTCAGGTAACGCGCCTGGTTCGCGAACGAGACGCCGAAGATCCGGTCGGGCGGGTTGGTCTGATAGCCGTACTCGGTCACCCAGATCCGCTTGTTCCCGTAGAGCCGCGTCACCTCGCGAATGAGGACGTTGATGTTCCCGAGCGTGACGGCAGTCGGCGCGTTGCCGTGGATCCCGGGCGGCGGCGGCGTGCTCGGGGTCTCGCGCGGGGCGCCGTAGTACGGGTGATGGGCGTAGGCGTCGAACCCCTTCGCGCCCGCCTTGTGCATCGCCCGCAGGAACGGCAGCGGCGAGGTGGCGGGCCGCGCCGAGTTCGGGTTGTTGTTGCCGCGCGGCCCGGTGACGCCGCAGGCGACCTTCGAGGCGCCGACGGTGGTCTTGCGGACGCCCTTGACGACCGCGTTGCAGATCTTCGCGTAGTCGATCGCGCTCTGGATCACGTCCTTGCCCTTGACCTTCACGTACTGCGGCCGCAGGAAGGCGGGGTTGTTCGGCTCGTTCCACGCCAGCCACTGGCGCACGGGCGGCAGGATCCGTCCCTCCTTCGTCCGGAAGGAGCCGCTGTAGCGGCGAGCGGCGGCGGTCGCGAAGCGCTCGAGGTCGAGCGAGCTCTTGGGGACGACGTTGACGCCCTTGGCGCCGTTCGCCCAGGGCGGCGTCCCCAGGATCGAGAAGACGACCTTGATCCCGTGCTGCTGCGCGTAGAAGACGGTGCGGTCGTACACCGACCAGTCGTACGCGGGGTCGTTCGGGTTCGTCGGGTTGACCGGCTTGCGCTTGGAGACCCCGGTCGGCCCGCCCCAGACGAGGTTGACCCGGATCAGCTGCGTCCGCAGCTGCTTCAGCTGCGGGAAGACCTTGTCCGGGTCGCCGTAGTTGATCTGGGCGTCGTCGAAGATGCCGAGCTGGACGAAGCGCGACGCGGACGCCGCGGGCACGGCCAGGAGCGCCACGGCCGCCAGGACGAGCAGCGAAACGACAGCCTGTCTATGCAACCGGTGCTTCCCGCAGCGACGAGTGCAGCTTGCGCAGCCCCTCGTCGAGACCCACCTCGGGCTCCCACCCGAGTACCTGGCGAGCCCGGGTGATGTCGGGCTGGCGCACCTTCGGATCGTCGACCGGCAGCGCCTCGTAGACGATCTCGCTGCCGCCGCCCCAGACCTCGAGCACCTTCTCGGCCAGCTCGAGCAGGGTGAACTCCTGCGGGTTGCCGATGTTGACGGGCAGATGCTCGCCGCTCTCAGCCAGGCCGATCAGGCCGCGGACCAAGTCATCGACGTAGCAGAAGCTCCGCGTCTGCGAGCCGTCGCCGAAGACGGTGATCGGCTTCTGCTCCGTCGCCTGGCGCACGAACGTCGGGATCGCGCGGCCGTCGTGCGGACGCATTCGCGGCCCGTACGTGTTGAAGATCCGGACGATCGCGGTGTCCAGGCCCTGCTGGCGGTGGTAGGCCATCGTCAGCGCCTCGGCGTAGCGCTTCGCCTCGTCGTAGACGCCGCGGGGGCCGATCGGGTTGACGTGGCCCCAGTAGGTCTCCGGCTGCGGGTGCACCTGCGGGTCGCCGTAGACCTCGCTCGTCGAGGCGAGCAGGAAGCGGGCGCGCTTGAACTTCGCGAGGCCGAGCGCGTTGTGCGTCCCGTGCGAGCCGACCTTCAGCGTCTGCAGCGGCAGCCGCAGGTAGTCGATCGGGCTGGCCGGGCTCGCGAGGTGGTAGACGAAGTCGACCGGCTCCTCGATCCTGATCGGGACGGTCAGGTCGTGCGGCATGAAGACGAACGCGTCCGTCCGCATGTGCTCGATGTTCGCGAGCGAGCCCGTCTCCAGATTGTCGACGCAGACGACGCGGTGGCCGCGCTCGAGGAGCGCGTCGGAGAGATGAGAGCCGAGAAAGCCGGCACCGCCCGTGACGACTGACGTAGGCACCGGCGCAGGATACTCGACCGATCGGGCGGTTCCCGTCCTGCTTACGAACTTCTTACCTGCTCCAGCGGAGCCCTTCGCCGCGCCTGGTGAGCGAGCCACGCAGCGCCCGCCGTCCAGAGGACGAGCAGGGCAGGCAGGCCCGCGTGGAGGTAGCGCGGATGCTCGAACGTCGCGCGAAAGAAGGCGTAGATCGCAGCGTTCGCCACGGCGCCTCCGAGCAGCATCAGCGCGACCCGACGTGAGGGCAGTGCGAGCACGCCGATCGCGATGAGCGGCAGCAGCACGGCCAGCAGGAGCGGCCGCCAGACGCTGGAATCGGTGAACGACGAGGCGAGATAGTCGTTCGACCAGAGCGGCAGCCCGGTCTGATCGCGCTCGAGCGCGAGGTCGTACCCGCGTTTCTTCGGCAGGAACGCCAGCATGATCGGCAGCACCGCGACGCCGCCGGCGACAAGCCTGCCCGCACTTCTCCAGTCCCGCTCGGACGCGAACAGAATCGCGGCGGCGGCCGCGAAGACGATGTTCGTCGGCCGCACCGCAGTCGCGTACCCGAAGGCGATCCCCGCCGCCACCAGCGCCCACGGCGGGCGGCCCCGCACGAGCGCGAGCGCGAGGCCGGTGGCGACGCACGCCGTCGAGACGGGCTCCGTGTAGAGCTCGAGGCCCACCTCGATCGCCCAGGCGCTGTTCCCCCAGGTCTGCTCGCCGAGCAGCAGCCAGACGAGGAACGGCCAGAAGGTGAAGAGCGCGGCGGCCCCGAGCCCGACCTGACGGCTGCCGCTCGCTCGCTCACCGATGAACGCCGTCGCGACGATCGTGACCGTGTTCGCGATGATCGCCAGCGCGATCCCGACGCCGACCGCGACCTCGTCGTCGATCCAGCCGACGAGTCGGAACGGGAGCAGGGGGAGACTGAGGAGGAGCGGCCAGCCCACCGCGCCCGCAGGGGCCTGCGACTCGATTCGCAGGATCACCGCGGCGAGCAGGCAGGAGACGAATGCGGCGGAAGCCGCGATCACCCAGTGACGGTCGTCCGGGTAGCGGCGCCAGGCCCACCGCGCCGTGAGAGCGCCCGCGACGGCGGCAGCGAGGAGAACCGGCAGCAGGAGACCGAAGCTCGCTCCGGCGGAGATGAGAGCGCGCGCGGTGTCGATGTACCCGCTCGCGTCGCCGCGCGGGCCTTCGTAGGAGTAGGCGGGGAAGCCGGGAAGCAGGTCTCCTGATGCGAGCGCAACCAGAGGGATCGCCGCGCGAACGGCCGCGAGCGCCCCCAGCCAGAGCAGCCACTTCGACGGGTCAGCGGCCCGCATACACTGAGTCGATGCTCGTCGCCGGGCTTCTCTCGCTGCTCGTGCCGGGCGTCGGCCAGCTGTACCGGGGGGCCACGCGGCGCGGGCTCGTCCTGCTCGGGATCACGCTCTTCATCTTGGTCGGCGGCCTGTTCCTCGGGTCGCGGGCCTCGCTGGACGCAATCTCCGGCATCGACCGCTCGATGGTAACGGCGATCCTCGCGGTCGACCTCGCCCTGCTCGCCTTCCGCCTGTTCGCGGTCGTCGACGCGGTTCGGGGAGCCGTGCCACTGCTCGTCGCCGTCCTCGTCGCCTTGACCGCCGCGCCGCACGTCGCGGCGGCGTGGGTCACGGTCCGGAGCTACGACGTGCTCGAGAGCGTCTTCGCCGACGAGGAGCCATGCGGCACGGCCTGTGACCGCGGCTCGGTCCTGCTCGCGAAGGTCGTCCGGCCCTTGCCGGAGTGGGTGCCGAAGGACGCGTGGGAGTGGGCGCTCGTCGAGCGGCTCGGGCCGGGTGAGGTCGCACCGCTCGAGGCGGACGCCCGCGTGCTCGCGGACGCGAAGCAGCCGTCACCGCAGCCGTGGACGACGATCCTGCTCCTCGGCACCGACGAGGGCCCCGGCAACCTGGGTGCGCGGACGGACACGATCATCCTCGCGGCGATCCAGCACGGCACCGGCCGGGCCGCCGCCTTCGGCGTCCCCCGCAACCTCGCGCAGGTGCCGCTCGGCCCTAAGGGAACGCCGTTCAAGGAGCCGATCAACGCGCTCTACGGCCGCTCGGGCGGCGGCGAGACGGGCACCCGCAACCTGAAGCAGGCGGTGTCGGCCCTGCTCGGGATCCGCGTCGACTACTACGCGCTCGTGAACCTCTTGGGCTTCGCCGACCTCGTCGACGCCCTCGGCGGCGTCGAGATCGTCGTCAAGGAGCGGCTCCGGGACGAGGTGACGCGGCCGGCCTGGGGCGAGCCGAAGCCGAGAATCGACGTGCGCCCCGGCGAGCGCCGCCGTTTCTACGGCCGCGAGGCGCTCGCCTACGTCCGCTCGCGCAAGGACTCGAGCGACTACACGCGGATGGCCCGGCAGCGCTGCTTCCTCAGCGCGATGGCGGACCAGCTCGACCCGGTTCGCGCGATCCGCAACTTCGGCTCGCTCGCGAAGACGATCGAGACGAACGTCCGCACCGACATCCCCCTCAACCGGCTGCCCTCCCTCGTCCGCCTCGTCAGCTCGGTCGATACGAGCGAGACGCTGACGGTCACCTTCGGCCCCGACTACTTCTTCGGCCGGCAGCAGTCCGGCAACTACCCGGTTCCGAAGCTCGGCCCGATGCGGTCGACTGTGCGCCAGGCGATCCTCACCCCGGAGCGGCTGCGGCGGCAGGGACAGGCAAAGACCGCGGCCGCGGTTTGCTGACCGGGCTCGCTCTAGACTGACCAAGCGATGAAGTACGCCGCGCAGCGTCTCGCCAACCGGCTCGGCTACAAGATCACGCGTCTCGAGGACCGCGGTCTGACGCCGGAGCTGCGAGAGGCGATTCGCGAAGCCGGCCCGCATACGACGACGCAAAGCGACGCGATCGTGGCGCTCCACGACGCCGTCCGGCACGTCGTCCGAGCCTGCGTTCCCGGTGCGTTCGTCGAGTGCGGCGTCTGGAAGGGCGGGAGCCTGCTCGTCGTCGCCCGCGCGCTGGTCGAGCTCGGGGCGGTCGACCGCGACCTCTTCGGTTTCGACACCTTTACGGGGATGCCGGCGCCGACTGACGCGGACGTGCGTTACGACGGCAAGCGCGGCAGCGAACCATCGGCGATGAACCTGCATGCCCCGCCGTCGCCGGACGACGTGCGCGAGCTCGTCCTGCGGACGGGCTATCCCTCCGACCGGCTACACCTCGTGCCCGGACGGGTCGAGGAGACGATTCCCGACGCCGCGCCGGACGAGATCGCCTTGCTCCGCCTCGACACGGACTGGTACGAGTCCACGCGTCACGAGCTCGAGCAGCTCTACCCCCGCCTCGCCTCAGGCGGCATCCTGATCATCGACGACTACGGTCACTGGCACGGCTCGCAGCAGGCAACGGACGAGTATCTGGCGCGGCTCGATCGGCCGCTGTTCCTGGCGCGGGTGGATTACACCGTGCGCATCGCCGTCAAGCCGTAGCGGCGCGCCGGAGCGTCGATCGCTCGAATGGGGGACGCGGCTCGGCCTCCGCCGGATCAAGCTGCGTCGACTCCCGGCGGCGGGAGCCGAGGAAAGGGACTGCGGTTGAAGACTCTTCGCGTACTCGTTGCGGACGACCACCGGCTGATGCAGGCCGCGATCCGGCGCGCGCTGGCCGACGCGGACGACTTCGAGATCGTCCACGAGGTCTCGGTCGGCAGCCACGTCGTCCCCGCCGTCCGCGAGACGGCGCCGGACGTCGTCCTGCTCGACCTGCGCATGCCCGAGCTCGACGGCCTCTCCTGCCTCGAGCGGCTGCGCAAGCACGACCCGAACGTGGCGGTCGTCATCCTCTCGAGCTACAGCGACCCGGAGCAGATCGAGGCGGCCCGTCAGGGCGGAGCCCGCGGCTACGTGGTCAAGACCGTCGAGCCGGTCGATCTGGCCGCCGTGCTGCGCACGGCGCTCACCGGGAGCACCTTCACGGTCTGGGGAGCTGAGACCGAGCCGGCTCCTGCTGCGGTGGCCGGCGAGACCGCGCTGAGCGAGCGCGAGACCGCCGTCCTCGACGCCGTCGCGCGCGGGCTCTCGAACCGCGAGATCGGCCGCCAGCTCTGGATCAGCGAGCAGACGGTCAAGTTCCACCTCCGCAACGTCTACCGAAAGCTCGGCATCTCGAGCCGGACGGAGGCGGCGCGCTATGCCTACCGCACGGGCCGCGTCGCGGCGCTCACCGTCGAGTCGGCCTAGGTCGCGCATGCGCGTCACCACGGAGCCGTCCGCGGCCGCAGACGCGGAGCCGGGGCTCGCCGAGGCGAACGAGCGGCTCCTCGTCCGGCTGGGCTTCGACCTCCACGACGGACCGCTGCAGCAGGTCTACGCTCTTGCCCAGGACATACGGCTGCTGCGCGAGCAGGTCGTCACCCTGGTCGGGCGCGACCATCGCGAGCCGGTCGTCGGCCGCTTCGCCGACCTCGAGTCCCAGCTCGCCGAGCTGCACCAGGACCTGCGCGACCTCGCCCACTCGCTCGAGCCGCGCTCGCTGCTCCAACAGCCGCTCCCCGAGGCGGTGGAGCGGGAGCTGGCGGCGCTGAGCCGACGGACCGGCATCACGACCTCGCTCGAGCGGGACGGGTCGTTCGACACGCTCACGGCCTCACAGCGGATCGCGCTGCTACGGGTGCTGCAGGAGGCGCTGAGCAACGTCCGCCAGCACAGCGGCGCTGACGCGGTCGCGGTGGCGCTGTGCGAAGGGGCCGACGGCGTCTGCCTGGAGATCCAGGACGACGGTCACGGCTTCGACCCCAGTGCCGTGCAGCCCGACGTCGACGGGCAGAGCGGGATCGGCGTGGTCGGGATGCGTGAGCGCCTGCGGCTCCTCGGCGGGCGGCTCGAGCTCGAGAGCGTCCCCGGCGGGCCGACGGTCGTCCGGGCGGTGCTGCCGCGGTGGCTCGCTACGCCTTGATCCTGATCGGCGTGCCGACCGGGACGAGGGCCTTGAGGCGGAGGATCGCCTCGTTCGCGACGCGGATGCAGCCGTGCGAGACCGCCTGGCCGAGCAGCGAGGGCGTGTTCGTGCCGTGGATCCCGACGATGCCGCCGCCGGGCCACTCGCTCAGCTTCGAGTAGGCGCTCGTCTCGAACCCGAAGGCGCCGAGGACAGGCGCCGTCGGACGGAACTTCGCCATCACGTAGAAGCGGCCGAGCGGGGTTTCCATCCCGTACGCGCCGACGGCAACACGGGTGCGCAACACGACGCGCCCGGCGTTGCGGAGCTCGAGCGTCCGGTCGCCGACGTCGACGACGATCTCCTTGCGGATCGGCTTCACCTCGACGCTGGCCGCGGGCACCCAGCCGGTGCGGCCGTTCGGACGGCCCGGCAGGCTGATCCGGTACCACGCCGGCTTCCCCGTGGCGTCGTAGCGGACCCCGAGCGCGAGCACGACGCGGGGGCGGAAGTCGTCCCGGAACTGGCTGAGCACGGTTGCCCTCGGGGCCGCCTTGCTCGGCTGCGTCCGTACGGCGACCTGCGCCCAGACGATGTGACCTGCCGCGGGGACGCTCGCGCGTGCCGCCTCGGCCCGCGCTTCTCCCGTGATGGCGAGAAGCGCGAGCGCGAGGCAGGCGGCGAGGCTAGCCCGTGACCGGAGGCGGAAGGAAGACACCGACAACACCGATCCTCCTGGTCGAGCACCGACTGGGCTGGTTGGTCATCCGGATCTCGACGATGCCGGTGCGCGGCGGCCGCACGGAGATCGCGACCCGGCCGCGGCCGTTCGTCGTCGCGGCCTTGTAGAGACCAGGCCCCGTGACCAGGATCCGGACGCCGCTGACGCCGCGATTGTTCTCGACCACGGCGACCCTGACGAGTCCGCGCTTGCCGACCGACAGCGACCGCGGCTGCACGATCATGGTCGGGCAGCTCGCGACGGGCGGCGCGATCGGCCCCCGCACGAGGGTCGGTGCGCTCGACCGGTTGTTCGCCGTGTTCGGCTCGGCCTGCTCGCCGACCACCGTCGCCGTGTTGAGCAGTGCGCCCGGCTCGGTCGGCCGCACGACGATCGTGATCGTCGCCCGCCCGCCGCTCAGCATCGTGCCGAGGCTGCAGCGCACGATGCGCCCGCCGGTGCACGTGCCCTGGCTGCTGGCCACGGAGACGAAGTTCGTCGTCGCCGGCAGTGCGTCGGCCACACGGACGTTGGTCGCCGTGTCCGGCCCGAGGTTCCGCACGGTCAGCGTGTAGGTCAGCCGTGCGCCGACGAACACCGGGTCGGGGCGGTCGGTCTTGATGATCGACAGGTCGATCACGGGTGCCGCCGCCACGATCGCGATCGGGGGCTCCGGCGTCACCGGCGGGGGCGGCGGCGGTCCGGCCGTGATCGTCACGGTCGCGTCGTCGCTGTCCGAGACCTCGTTGCCGTCGTCGTCGGTGCCCGAGGCGGTGACGACGTCGACGTGAGAGCTGCCGGCAGTGCCGCTGACGGCACCGGTGAAGGAGCAGTCGTAGCTCGCCCCCGGCGCCAGCGTCTGCGGCACGTCGCACGTGCCCTTGCCGTCGAGGTTGCCGTAGATGTCGTCCGTGAGGCTCGAGATCGTGACCGAGTCGACCGCGGACGTGTTCTTGACCGAGACGGCGAAGGTGACCGTGCCGCCGGGCTCCTGGATCGAGACCGGGCCGGCCGACTTCGTCACCTGGATCGAGCTCGGCACGTTCGTGATCGTCACGGTCGCGTCGTCGTCGCCCGAGACCGGGTTGCCGTCGTCGTCCGTGCCCGAGGCCGTGACCACGTCGGTGTGCGAGCTGCCGGCGTTGCCGCTGACCGCGCCGGTGAAGGAGCAGTCGTAGCTCGCCCCCGGGGCCAGCGTCTGCGGCACGTCGCACGTGCCCTCGCCGTCCAGGTTGCCGTAGATGTCGTCCGTGAGGCTCGAGATCGTGACCGAGTCGACGGCCGAGGTGTTCTCGACCTTCACGTCGAACGTCGCGGTCCCGCCCGGCTCCGGCAACGAGGTCGGCGTCGCCGTCTTCGTCACCTGGATCGAGCTGGCGACGTTCGTGATCGTCACGACCGCGTCGTCCTGATCGGAGACCGGATTGCCGTCGTCGTCCGTCCCAGAGGCCGTGACCACGTCGGTGTGCGAGCTGCCGGCGTTGCCGCTGACCGCGCCGGTGAACGAGCAGCTGTAGCTGCCGCCGGGCGCGATCGTCTGCGGCACGTCGCACGTGCCCTTCCCGTCCAGGTCGCCGTAGATGTCGTCCGTGAGGCTCGAGATCGTGACCGAGTCGACCGCCGACAGGTTCTTGATCTCGACCGCGAACGTGGCATTGCCGCCCGGCTCCGGGAGCGAGGTCGGGTTGGCCGTCTTCGTCACCTGGATCGCCGCGGAGACGTCCGTGATCGTCACGGTCGCGTCGTCGCTGTCGGAGACGTCGTTGCCGTCGTCGTCCTTGCCCGACGCGGTGACGACGTTGACGTGGGAGTCCCCGGCATTGCCGGAGACGGCACCCGTGAACGAGCAGCTGTAGCTCTCACCCGGGGCGAGGACGACCGCCGGGCTGACGTCGCAGGTGCCCTTCCCGTCGAGGTTGCCGAACTTGTCGTCGGTCAGGCTCGAGATCGTCACCGAGTCGACTGCCGAGGTGTTCTTCACCGAGACCGAGAAGGAAGCGTTCCCCCCGGGCTCGGCGAGCGAGGTCGGGTCAGCCGTCTTCGTGACCTCGATCGAGCTCGGCGTGTTCGTGATCGAGACGACTGCGTCGTCGCTGTCGGAGACGTCGTTGCCGTCGTCGTCCTTGCCGGCCGCCGTCACCACGTCGGTGTGCGACGTGCCCGGGCCGCCGGAAACGGGTCCGGTGAAGGAGCAGCTGTACGTGTCGCCGGCTGCGATCGTCTGCGGAACGTCACAGGTGCCCTTGCCGTCGAGATCGCCGTAGACGTTGTCGGTCAGGCTCGTGATCGTCACCGAGTCGACCGCCGACGTGTTCTTCACCGAGACCGAGAAGGAAGCGTTCCCGCCCGGCTCCGGCAGCGACGTCGGGTTCGCCGTCTTCGTGACGAGGATCGAGCTCGGCGTGTCGTTGTCCGAGTTCGTGACGGTGCAGGTCTTCGTCTCGCCGAGCGCGATCGAGCCCGAGCAGTCGGTCGAGAACGAACCGGTGTAGCCGGCCGGGCCTGTCTCCGCAACCTCGTAGGAGCCGGGGTTGAGCAGCACCGGGGTGCCGGGGGCGCCGGCGCCGGGGAAGCTGGCCGGGCTCGGCGAGCTGCCCGTGACGGACATCGTGAAGTCGGAGGCGACGCTCGTGCCGCCCTCGTCGTTGAGGACGTTCTTGATCACGATCAGCTTCGCCGAGACGTCGTTGTTCGTGATCGTGCAGGTCTTCGTCGCGTTCGCGACGACCGCGACGGTGTCCGTCGCGACGCCGTCGCAGACGATCGAGGTCTGCGCATACCCGGCGGGAGGCGCGTCCTCGCTCACCACGTAGGTGCCGGGCGCCAGCGTGTAGTCGCGGCCGCCCGGGCCGGCGACGCCCGCAGCCGGGCTGCCGGCGACGTCGTTGCCGCCGCTCTTCACGTGCACCGTGAACGCACCGGCGGCGAGGGTGCCGCCGTTGTCGTTGACGACCGTCTTGATCACCCTGAGCGTCCCCTGCGCCAGCGAGTCGTTGAAGGTGCAGATGGTCTCCAGCCCCGAGCGGATCTCGAGGTTGTCGATGCCCGTCGCGGTGGACGTTCCCGTTGCGGTCGGGGTGGCCGTCTGGATCACGCAGGCGGCGGAGTCCAGCACCCAGCCCGCCGGCACGGCCTCGTTCAGGTCGAGAGTAGTTGTCGGGCCGTAGGAGATCAGCTCCTCGGAGCCGCTACCTGTGATCGTCCAGGAGGTGTTGTCCGACTCCGACTGCTCGGAGGCGTTGAACGGGAACGACGTGCCGTCGTCCGGGTTGGCGACCTTCACGATCGTGAGGAAGCCGTTGTTGGGGGCAAAGACACAGTCGGAGGGATCCGAGTTCGGCTCCCCCGAGGGGTAGCTGCAGACGTTGAGCAGGAACGCGTCGGCCGGGTTGCCGAAGTCCGCGAGGCGGATGTCGGCGGTCGCGACGGTGTCCTGCGTGTAGCAGCCGATGGTGTCGCGACACGTATTGCCCGTCACGTGGGCCGCGTCGTAGTCGGCCGAGGCGGGAACGCCGAAGGGGTCCGAGTCGGCGGGCATGCCGACCGTCGCGGTCGAGGCGAACGTGCCGACGAGCGCCGGGCCGCCGCAGCGATCGGTGCGACTGTCGGCCGTGCACGAATAGAGCTGCGTCGTCCAGGTGCCATCGGTCTCCACCGTCACGTAGAGCGAGTAGTTGGCGAGCCCGTCGCCGTCCGTGTCGAACAGCGAACCGGCGTCGCGGGTGTTTGCACCCGAGGTTGCGGTGTCGTCCCAGCCCCACTTGACCGTGAGCGCCGTGGCTCCGGGCGCGCCGTAGTCGATGCTGAGCCAGTTCAGGTCCTTCTGGCCCGGCTCGTCGTCGGCACCCGCATCGTCGACCGCGACGACCGTCCCGGCCGCCTCGGCAACGGAGAGCTGCCCGGCGGCCGTGATGCCGACCACGAGTGTGATCGCGGCCAAAAGCGCAACAGAAAGCCGCCTGACGCGGGTGCGTCGGGCAGCTGTGCAGTCGTGTGTCTCGTTGCTCTGAATCTCGCTCGTATCGCTGTTCGGAAACATCCACCCACTCCTTCTCGGTCCGCACGCAGCACGCACGGAGGACGCATTGATCACCGCTCTCATCGTGGGGACGCCGCAGCCGCCGCCCCCTACCCAGACGAGGTGATCGGGTAGGCCGTTCGGGTGGGTGCGCCTCGGCCGCGCCAGCCCTACCCGCGTGGGCACCGCGACCCGCCCGGATGACGGAAGCAGTGCGCGCGGGTGCCCGGGATGCTGGGGCAATGCCGAGCTGGAGCACACCGGACGTGCAGGGCGATCGGGCGCCGACGGCGCCTGACGCGTCGATCCGGTCGGGCACACCACTCGAGCGGGTCCGACGGCTGCTGCGGGAGCTCTTCGAGAAACCCGCCGGCGAGGACGACGACGCCGCCTCCGCCTCCGAGCGATGAAGCTGCTGGTCGGCCCGCCGGAGCTCGTGCCCGGCCTCGTCTGCGCCCTGAACGAGACGGACTGCCTCGCCGCGCAGACCGGCGTCGCCACCGTCGAGGTGCTGGCGCCGTGGCTGGTCGAGGGCGGCGACCGTGAGCAGACGGCGATCGAGCTGATCTTCTTCGTCCGCGCCTGGGCGGTGGATCATCCCGGCTTCCGGGCTGACCTCCTCCCGGGCTAGCGCAGCCTAGGAGCGTTGGCGGAATGACGCTCGTCGCCGAGGTGCGGCGGGCGTTGCGACGCGGCCCGGCGGCACGGGCGCTACTTCCACCAAACCCTCCCTAGTACGCGCCACGGATCTGATCCGCGAGCGCCTTCATGAACCAGATCGAGGCGAGAAACGCGTAGGTCAACACCGGAACGACGGCGGCGACGAACAGCGGTGCGCCCCACGTGGGTGCGGCATCGACGCCGGCCCCGAGCAGACTCCCTCCCACTTGCAGCAGGACGAGCGCGACGAGGACACGGAACATCGCGCTCTTGAGGCTGGTCGGCGCAATCGAGGGCCAGCGAACGAAGGACCACACCGCCAGCAAGGCCGTTCCGAGAGTGAATGCCAGGAGTAGTTGCGCCGCGCTCATCGCGTCTCCGTTCCGAGTTGCACCGATCCTAGCTCGGTATCGGCGGATTCACGAATGAGCGTGAGCGCGACGCGCGGCCCTGCGCGAGGTGGATCTAGATCGAGTTGGCGAAGAAGCGCGTCGCTTCCATCACGGCTGGGCCGAGCGTGACGATGAAGAGTGCCGGCAGGATCAAGGCGATCAACGGGAACAGGATCTTCGTCGGCGTCTTCTGCGCGCGCTCCTCCGCGGCCTGACGCCGCCGCTTGCGCATGTCGATCGCGAGATCGCGCAGGATCTGACCGATCGAGACCCCGAGCGACTCCCCCTGCACGAGCGCCTGCGTGAACGCGCGCGTCGACGGGCTGTCGACCCGGACCGACAGGTTGCGCAACGCCTCCTCCGGCGTCAAACCGAGGCTCTGCTCGCGGAGGACGAGCCGAAGCTCCTGCCCGAGCGGGCCGACGATGCTGCGCGACGCGAGCTGCAATCCGGCCCCGAACGCGACACCGGCTTCGACCGTCGTGACGAGCAGGTCGACGAGCTCCGGCACCTCACGGTCGATCTGCTCGAGCCGGAGGCGGGCGCGGCGCTTCACGATCGCCATCGGCCCGAACCAGCCCATGGCCGTCAGCAGCAACGCGCCGAAGGCGAGCTGCGTACCGAGCTTGCCGGTCACGGCGAGAAGGGTGAACAGCCCCAAGCCGGTGCCCGCCCCGAGGATCCTCGTGCCGACGAAGGACGCCACTGACGTCTGGTACATGCCCGCGGAGGTCAGCAGCTTGCGCGTCTCGCCCTCCGCGGCGCTGAGGCCGTCGAAGCGCGCCAGCGCCCGCTCACCAGTCTTGGTCGCGAGGTCGCCGAACACGCTCCGGAGATCAGCGGGCTCCGTGTCGGCCTGCGTGTCCGAGCGGAAGCCGTAGGCGGAGATCTGGTCGAGCGTCCGCTGCCGACCGGCCTGGGCGAGCCCGATCGCGCGGAGGGCGAGGAAGCCGGACGCCGCTGCGAGCGATAGACCGAGGATGAGGAAGAGGGCCATGACGCTCCTAGAGTTCGATGTCGACGATGCGCTGAATGACGAGGGACCCGGCTGCGACCAGGGCCACGGCGACGACGAGCGCCACCTGGCCGCCGCTGCTGGTGAAGAAGTTGACCATCACCTGGGGCTGGCATGACCCACATGATCGTGGCGCCGGCCGACGGGGAGCGCCGTCAGGATCCAGCGCGCCATCCTGCCCTGTGCGGTCAGCGTCATGACCAGCCGGCGGAGGTCGGCGCGCTCGCGAATCGTCGCGACGACGGTGTCGAGGATCTCGGCGGAGTTGCCGCCCGTCGTTCGCTGGAGCTCCGCGAGCAGAGCAACCTGTTCCACGTCTCGGTTCGCCATCCGGCTCGCGAGCTTGCGGATCGCGTCCTCCGGCAGCACGCCGAGCCGGTCGTCCTGCACGACGCGAGCGAGCTCGGACCGCGCCGGCTCGTGGGCGTTCTCGACCACGACGCCGAGGGCGCCGTTGAAGCTGTTGCCCGAGCGGAGGGCGGAGGCGAGCACCTGGAGGTTGGCAGGGAACTGGTCGGCGAACTCGTTCCGCACCGCCTTCAGCTTCCGGCGGACCACTGCGCTGGCAAACAGGGGAACGGCGAGGCCGAGCAGGGCGAGCAACGGAACCGAGAGGGCGACCGCGAGCAGGACGACCGCGACTGCGCCGCCGAACGACATCAGCACCACCTGCTGCGGCGTCACCTTCATCCTCGCGAGCTCGAGGTCCTGCTCCAGCTTCTTCCACCAGCCGCGTGCCTGGCGGTTCCGCGCGGGGCCGCGCAGCACCTCTGCGATCGCAGGATCGCGCCGCGGCGCGCGCGGCCCCGTTGCAAACGCCCGCACTCGGTCGACGACCGTCGTCTCGGGTCGCCTGGCGAGCAGAAAGAGGAGCAGGCAGATCAGCCCGGCGAAGAGCAGGCTGACGACGAGCGGCGAGCTCGACGAGAGCAGGAACTTGGACGCAAACGAGCGGTGGTACGGAGGCAGCAGCGAGGGCGTCGGGGCGACATACGCCGTCGACACCTTCCCCGCTCCGATGACCTGAATCTCGACGTCGACGTCCGTCATCGGACGGGCGCCGGAGCGGTAGCGAACGAGATACTCCCCCGCCAGCTGGGCTCCGAGCTCTTGGTAGATCGTCGCGAGCTCGGCCGACGACCGTGCCTCGGCGTAGGAGCCGCCCGTCCGTTCCGCGATCGACCGCAGGGGCGCCGGGTCGTAGGCACCCGACCGGAGCCCGACGGTGAAGATGCGTACCTGCTGCTTCTTGGCCGCGGCGACCGCCTGGTCGAGCGAGTGGAGACTGCCGATGTCGGCACCGTCGGAGAGGACGACGATCGAGCCGGACGAGAGCTTGGCGTCGCGCAGCAGGGCCAGTGACCGCGAGAGCGCGTCGTAGATGCGCGTGCCGTAGGCGAGCGGCGGCGCCGTCTCGAGCGTGCGCCGCAGCGCCTTCCCGTCTCGGGTCAGCGCGCTGAGCACGGAGATCTCGCCGTTGAACGCGACGATCCCGATCTCCTCGGTCGCCGTACGGTGCGTGAGGAACGTCCGGCCGGCCTCGAGCGCTGCTGCAGCCGGCCCGCCGGTCATGCTCTCGCTCGCGTCGATCGCGAGGACGACGCCGAAGCGAAGCCCGCTCCCCGCCAGCGGGTCGACGCGGACACCGCCGACGCGGAGGCCGTTCTCCCGTACGACGACCCTGGCCCGCTCGAGCCGGCGCGCCTCGGGGACGCTGACGACGAATCCGCGCTCGGGGAACGGAAGACGCGCGACCGGAGCCGCCTGCACGGCCGACCCGGCGGCAGGCGCCACCGGTGCGGCAGCCGCACCGCCGGTGAGAACGACACCGGCCGCGAGGGCCGCGAGCAGCACGCGGCGCCTCATCGGTCGTCACCGCCCTGCGCCCACTCCGCCGAGGTCGAGGCGGCGGCGCCGGCGCCGAAGATCGCGTTCGCGGTGCCGCCGAACAGGCTCAGCGGCAGCTGGATCCCGTGGCGCTCGAACTTGCCGAGGAAGCCGGGACGAAGACCCGTCGGATGGAGCCGGCCGACGATCCTGCGCTCGGCGTCGAAGCGGTCGATCTTGAACTCGAACAGCTTCTGCAGCGTGATCACCTCGCCCTCCATCCGCTGCACCTCGGAGATCTCGACCACGCGGCGGGAGCCGTCGTCGAGCCGGTCGAGCTGGATCACGAGGTCGAGCGCGGAGGAGACGTGACTGCGGATCGCCCGCAGCGGCAGCTCGTAGCCGGCCATGAGCACCATCGTCTCGAGGCGGTTCAGCGCATCCCTCGGCGCGTTCGCGTGCACGGTCGAGAGCGAGCCCTCGTGGCCCGTGTTCATCGCCTGGAGCATGTCGAGCGCCTCGGCGCCGCGGACCTCGCCGACGATGATCCGGTCGGGGCGCATGCGGAGCGCGTTGCGGACGAGGTCGCGGATCGTGATCTCGCCCTCGCCCTCGATGTTCTTCGGGCGCGATTCGAGCCGGAGCACGTGCCGCTGGTTCAGCTGCAGCTCGGCCGCGTCCTCGATCGTCACGATCCGGTCGCTGTCGGGCACCGCCTCGGAGAGCGCGTTCAGGAACGTCGTCTTGCCCGAGCCGGTTCCGCCCGAGATCAGAATGTTCAGCTCCGCCTTGATGCAGCTGTCGAGGAACGAAGCCGCCTCCTTCGAGATCGTGTCGATCTCGATCAACTCGGACATGTGGAACCGGTTCTGCGCGAACTTCCGGATCGTCAGCAGCGGCCCCGACAGGGACAGCGGCGGGATGATCGCGTTCACGCGCGAGCCGTCCGGCAGGCGGGCGTCGACGAGCGGCGACGACTCGTCGATCCGGCGGCCGATCTGGCCAACCATCTTCGTGATGATCCGGCGCAGATGCGAGGAGTCGGTGAAGGTCAGCGTCGTCGGCGAGAGCCGGCCGCCGCGCTCGATCCAGATGTCCCGCGGGCCGTTGACCATGATCTCCGACACGGTCGGGTCCGTGAGCAGGCGCTCGAGCGGCCCGTAGCCGAAGATGTCGTCGGCGATCTCCGCGCCCAGCCGCTCCCGATCGTCATGAGACAGCCCCAGCTCCTGCGAGAGCTGCTCGCCGATCCCCGACTCGACGCGCACACGAACGGATGCGCTGTCCTCGACATCGAACAGCCGCGGGCCCAGCTCGCTGACGAGCGCGAGGTGGATCCGGTTCTTCAGCTCGGCGAAGGGATCCGTCGTCGTGCCGTTGCCGTTCTTCGCGACCAGCGCCGGGACGACCGGCGACCCCGCAATCCGCTCGTGCAGTTCCATTGCTAGCTCGCCTTCCGCAGCAGCAGCCGCCGCCGCCCGTTGTCGTTGGACTCGGCCACCGGGAGCACCGGGACCGACAGGTAGCGCTCGGCCAGGGAGGCATACGACCTGGCCGCCTTCGACCTGGGCTCGGCGACCACGATCGGCTCGCCGTTCGTAAGTGCGCGTGGGATCGCCCGGTCGCTGCCGACGAGCACGTCCGGCGCTCGGCCGAGCAGGCGTTCGACGTCGCTCTCGGTGATCCCCACGCTCGAGTCGGCGCGGTTGAGCACGAGCGTGATCGACCGCCGGTCGTACCCCATCTCGCCCAGCGTCTCGAGTCCGATCTTCGTGTCCTTCAGCGACAGCGCGTCGAGCATCCCGACCATGCAGAGGTGGGAAGACGCGTCCACCGCTGCGATCACCTCGGCCGAGAACGCGGGCGGCGTGTCGACGAGGACGAACTCGTAGCGTGCGCGGAGGATCTCGAACACCTCCCGCAGGAACGCCGTGTCGACGGCCGCAGCCTGATCGGGCCGCAGCGGCGCCAGCAGAGCTCGTGCCCCGGAGGGGTGTTTGGCGAGGAAGCTGTCGACCTTGTCGCCGTCCAGCGTGCCGCCGGACGTGGCCAGGTCGTAGATCGTCTTGGTCGGCTGGAGCCCGAGGGCGAGCCCGACGTCGCCGAACTGGAGGTCGAGGTCGACGAGCACGGACGAGTGACCTTCGAGCGCGAGCGCGACCGTGAGGTTGGTCGACGTCACGGTCTTCCCCGTCCCGCCTTTCGGCCCGAGCACGGTGATCATCGAGCCCGCCGTGGCGGACGCGACCGCGCCACGCCGCCGCGCGAGCGCCTTCTCGAGCGCGAAGCCGAGCTGTCCGGGTGCCTGCGGGAGACCGACGAGGTCGTCGGCCCCCGCCTCGAAAGCACGCTCGAGGAAGCCGTTCGGCGAGCCGTGGTAGAGGACGACGACCGGTCGGTCGGCCCGCTGGGCGCTCGCAGCCGAGATCACCTCGAGCGCCTGCTCGTGCGCCTGCGAGCAGCCGACGATCACGAGATCGGCGGTCTGCTGGATCTCGCCGCCGGCACGACCTGCCTCCGCCAGCGACACCGCGCGTAGCGGCGTGCCCGCGGGCAGGGCCTCGCGGATCGCCTCGAGGCCGAGGCTTCCCTCGAGCGCCGCGTAGACGTGGAGGCCCCGGGTGCTCACGGACGACCCCCGACCGACCTGAGGATCTGCACCGGCGGCACGCCGAGGAGCATGGTCTCGACCGTGACGATGCCGGGCTTGACAGCCTTCGCTCCGGCGCCCGGCCGCAGGGCGAGCCACACCTTGCCGTTGTCGGAGGCGAACGCGAGCTTCGCCGCCTTGACGTCGTCGACGACGAGACTGACGTTCGTCGCCGACGAGCCGCGACCCTTGTCGCCCACCGCGACGACGGGCACGTTCGCCATGATCAGCCGCAGCATCGGCCGGGCCTGGCCGCCGTTGATCGGCCTGCCGTCGGGGCCGAGCGGGATCACGTTGAAGCCGGCGTAGACGTCGACCCGGTTGCCCGGCTCGATCCCGTCGATCAGCCCGTGCGCGGAGTCGAGCGGCACGGACACGATCCGCTCGCGGTCGGTCAGCTGAGCTGCGAGCGAGTCGCCGGCGGCGCCGAAGTCGGTCGCCGTCAGCTGCGCGCCCTCGAAGATCTCGCGGACTGCGACCGTGTCCCGCAGCGTCGCGGGGTCGCTCATCGCGCCCTCGAGCAGCTGGCTCTCCCGGATCGTGGTGACCGTGTAGAGATCCTTCGAGGCGACGACGCTGCCGGCGGTCCCCTTGGGGATCGACTGCTTGGCGACGAGCACCGTCACCATCGCCCCCTGGGCCTTCAGGCTGTCGCGGTAGCTGTTCAGGTAGAGCAGGATCGACGCGCCGGCAAGCATCGCGATCGCGAGCGCCACGATCAGCGTTCCCTTCCGCGTCGACACGAGTTTCGTTGCGAATTGCATCGTTCTCCTCCTTCGATTCGACTAGCGCGTCATGACGGGGACGCAGGGTGTGACGACAGTCGGATCGCACGTGTCGTCGCTGGCGTTTTGCGGATTGGGCCGGGCGTAGAAGACGAAGTGGCCCCAGATCGCCCGGTCCGACGATCTGAGCCCGGGCGGCTCGGGCGCGTTGTTGGCGCAGCTCGAGCGCGACCAGCCGCCGATGTAGAAGGCGGCGAAGTTGAGCACGGGCACCTCGGTCGTCCCGCTCCCCAGCAGAGCCGAGAAGTCGGTGATCATGAGGATCACCACCCGCGGATCGTCCTCGGGGTAGTCCGGATAGTTGTACGCCGGACACGAGGCGAAACGCTCGTCGAGGCCCTGCAGCGTCGGGCCGACGCCGTCGCCGGTCTGCGTCGGGACGCAGTCGGCCGGATCCGGAGCGGCCGGGTCCGGGCAGAACCCGACCTCGTTGATCTGGTACGGCGTCTGGCAGCCGTTGGTGATCGAGGTCCGGAAGAGGGCGAAGCCGGGGCCGTCGCAGGCGACCGCGCTCGTGCGGCTTCCGCTCGTCAGCCGCAGCAGGACCGTCTCCCCGGGGCCGCTGAGCTCGAGGCTCCCCTCCAGGCTCACGTTCACGGTCACCGTCTGCGTGCCCTCGGCGAGCGAGTACGCCGTCGTCGCCGGCGCCGCGCCGCCCGTGAGCGAGACGAACTTGATCGGGCCGCTGTTGCCGTCGGCGCTGTAGATCTGCTGGACGTCCCCGAAGCTGAGATTGGAGCCGCCCTGGTAGCGCCACTCGAGCGAGATGTCGTAGGCGCCGTTGCCGAGCGGGATCGGGAAGGCGTAAGGCGTCGACCAGACGCCGCCGCTGTAGGTGAACACGGCGGTCTGGTTGAAGCCGGGCCCCCTGACCTGGGCAGCGAACCTGGTCACCTGCGCCGGGTTCACGACGCCCGAGGCCGTCCGCACCACGGCCTGGACGCCGGTCCCACAGGACGTCGCCCCGCCCGAGAGGGCCGCGTCGGAGAAGAAGGGCGATCCGGAGCATGCCGTCACCGGCCAGACCTCGAACGAGGCGCGTGTCGGCGCGGCGGGCGTGCCCGCGCCGGAGCCGCTGAAACCGTGGATCGCAGCGAGGCCGGTCGAGTAGTTCTGGCCGTCGAAGCAGGCGAAGCCGGCTCCGCCGTCCCCGTTGGCAGCGGCGCACGTGGCCGGGTTCTGGCCGATGCCGATCCGAACCCCGAGCTTCCGCCCGGCCTGAACCGGGACGCTGCCGGTGCCCGTCCAGTTCGCGAGCCCTCCAGAAGCGGTCGGGCCGCTGAGCGCGACGGGCGCGCCGACGGCGGCGCCCGACTCGTCGACGAAGGTCGCGGTCACGTGCCGCGGCCGCACTTCCGGAACGGCGAGCGGAAGCATTCCCTCGAAGATCCGAACCTTCTTCAGCTCCACCCGCGCGTGCGCGCTGATCGCGTCGATCGACGACAGCCCGGGGAGCTGGAACAGCAGCGGCAGGTCGGCCTCGCTCGCCTTGACGTCGAACTCGAGCGCCTCGCAGGGAAGGCGCTCGTCCGTGTCGTCGGGCGGGTTGCTGCCGGCCGGGTACGTCGTGCTCTGGTAGACGAGGGGGCCGATCGTTCCCTGATTCGCGTTGCCGACCTGGCCGTTGTAGCTCGAGCCCGGCCCGCCGCCGAATCTGGTCGCCTCCGCCTGGATCGCGTCGTTGCCGACACCAGCATCCGGGAAGCACTGGCTGAACCGCGCACCGCCGGCGAGGGCGGCCGCGTCGACCTGCATCTGCAGGTGCCGCTTGTGCACCCACCAGTTGCCGATGTCGACGCTGAGTGCGAGAAACAGCGCCAGGACGGGAAAGAGGAGCCCGACGAAGACGAGGACGCCGCCGTCCTCGCTCCTGGCCGAGCCGATGCGGGCGCGCGTGCTCACACGCATGCGCCCGAGCCGGAGAAGTCGGCTGCCTGCTCCATTCGCATCGTCGCGCTCCCCCGCAGGGTGATCGTGGCTCCGATGAAGGGAAGGCTGTAGTCGGCGGCGACCTGCACCGTCACCGGGTCGCCCACGTTGGCGCCCTCGGTCAGGCAGACGTCGATCTCCGCCGGGTCCGGGATCGACGGCGTGCCGCCGGTCCGCAGCTCGGTGGTCTCGAGCCGGCTGCGCAGATAGGTGTCGTACTCGCCGTCGCTCGCGAAGGTGTTGACCGCCGCCTTGCGTGCGCCCTCGCTCGCCACATGGTTCAGGTCGAGCCAGTAGTTCATCACCTTGCCGAAGTGGAAGATCGCGACGATCAGCAGGCAGATCAGCGGGACGACGAGGGCGAACTCGATCACCGCCTGGCCCTGCTCGCCGCGGAGCCGTCCACGCCCGCGAGAGCTCGCGGCGCCTTCGAACGAAGGCTCCGGGAGCTCTCGGGGCGCAGGGGCTGAGACGGTCCGAGAGCGAACGCGTGCGAGAAGCCGGGTCACGTTGATCTCCTCAACCGTCCAGACACGAGGCCTAGATCAAGCCCTCGAGCTCGTTCCCGACCTTGTCGAGGAACGTGTTGATGCTGCCGCCGAGGAAACCAAGCCCCGTGCCGAGCAGGATCAGGAGGAAGACGATGATCATGGCGTACTCGGTCGCGCCCTGACCCTCCTCCCGCTTGAGCCCCGTCTGGAGCTCGACCAGCTTGAGCGAAATCCGCTCGAACATTCCCTACCTCCCTTTGAACTCGCAGGCCGGAAGTCCCGGCGCTGCTTGACCCACTCCATTTAGGCGTCGGGCCGGAGCCGCTCCGCACCGCGAAGGGGTGGGATGGTCCACCCCTTCGGATCACATTCCGTCGGCTCGGTCGGCGACAATCGTGCGGTGGCGCACCACGTCGAACTGGCGCGGACCGACGGGCTCCCCGTCTGCCGCGCGCGCGTGGCCGAATCGTTCTGGTCTCGCTTCCGCGGCTTGATGCTGACCGCGTCGCTCGAGCCCGGGACGGGGCTCCTCTTCCCGCGGACGAGCTCCGTGCACACGCACTTCATGCGCTACGCGATCGACGTCGTCTTCCTCGACGGCGAGCAGCGCGTCGTCAGGATCGCCGCCGGCCTGCGGCCGTGGCGGTTCGCGGCGGCGAAGGGGACCACTGCGGTGCTCGAGCTCCCGGCCGGCGAGTGCGCCCGGCTCGGGCTCGGCGAGGGGGACGAGCTGCGGGCGGCTAGGCGGCGGGAGCCTGGATCGCGACCAGGTCGTGGTCGTACGCGTAGCGCAGCGCCTCGGTCCGGCTCTTGATCCCGAGCTTGCGATAGACGTTGCGGAGGTGGAACTTCACCGTCTGCTCGCTCAGCCAGAGCTGCGCCGCGATCTGCTTGTTCGTGTGCCCCTGGCAGAGCTCCACGAGGACGGCGATCTCCTTCTCCGACAGGCCGGCGGCACGAGGCGCCGCGGCTGCCGCATCCGTCGCGACCGGCCGGTGGATGACGGTGCCGTCGACGAGCTGGCGGACGGCGGCCGGAAGGTCGAACGGGTTGACCGACTTGAAGATGTACGCGCTCGCGCCGCGCCGGAACGCCGACTCGATCACCTGCGCGTCCTCGACGGCCGAGAGCATCGCCACCTTCACGCTCGGGTACTGCTCGGCCACCGCCTCCAGGCACGCGAGCCCATCGAGCCCGGGCAGCTGGACGTCGAGGAGGACGACGTCGGCCTCGACCCGCTTCAGCAGCGGCAGCAGCTCGTGCCCGGTTGCCGCCTCGCCGGCCAATTCCAGGTCCTCGGTCTCCTCGAAGACGAGCCTGACCGCGTCCCGCATGAGTGCGTGGTCCTCGGCGAGAACCACCCTGATCGTGCCCATTGCCGCCCTCTCCCAAGCCACCGTCCCCGCCGCAGGGAACGTCCCGGTCGCATCCTCCGTCAGGACCC
>CAWATM010000003.1:0-98290 GCA_963784895.1 uncultured Gaiellaceae bacterium
CCGCCCTCTCGATCCAGCTCGGGAATCCGCGCGCCGCGTAGCTCGCTGCAGGAAGGGCCTGCGCGTCTCGGCCTCGAGAAGCTGCAGGACTCGGCATCGGGACCGGCCGCTCTCGCCCTTCGACGCGCTCGTCCGCACCGGTGAACCCGACGCCGTCGCGAAGGGTTCGCGAGGTCGACGGTGTTTATAGCGCGGCGGCACCCGCAGAGTGGCGCCGCGACGGGACGTCGTCGGGTGGTCATCCCGAACGAGACGGGAATCGGCCGGCCCGCCGGGAGACGCTTGAGCGCCTTCGCGCCCAGGCGCTGCCGCCCGAGGTGACGATCGGTGGCGAGAGCGCAGGGCGCCGACTTCCTGAGGCCGTCTGCAGCAACTTCCCGCTGATGCTCGCGCTGATCTCGCTCCTCACCTTCATCCTCCTCGCGCGCGCGTTCCGCTCGCTGCTGCTGCCGCTCAAGGCCGTCCTCCTGAACCTGTCTTCGTCGCAGCCGCCTGGGGGCTGATCGTGCTTGTCTTTCAGAAGGGATTTGGCTCCGACGGCTCTTTGGGATCGAGGCGACACAGGCGATTAACGTCGAGATGCCGATCGTCGTCTTCGCCTTCCTCTTCGGCATCTCGATGGATTACCAGGTGTTCATCATCAGCCGGATGCGGGAGGCATACGACCGCACCGGCTCGACCGAGACCGCCGTCGTCGAGGGGATCGGCCGCACCGGCCGCCTCGTCACGAGCGCGGCGCTGATCCTCGGCCTCGCGTTCGTCGCCTTCGGCGCTCAGCCAGGACCGAAGCCAAGATTTCGCCCTCGCGCTCGGCGGCGGCATCCTGATCGATGCCACGATCATCCGCGGCATCCTCACCCCCGCCGCTGTCGCCATCCTCGGTCGCTGGAACTGGTGGCTGCCGGGCTGGTCCGCGCGCATCCTCCGCGTCGAGCCCTCGCCCCTGGAGCCGGACGACAAGCCCGACTAACTCCCGACCCTCCCCTCAGCCTGCGTAGTCGATCCCGCGTGACTTTCTCCACCGAAGGTATCGCGCGTTCCTGCGCAAGTCATCCGAAGCGGACGCTCGCGGGGTGGCTTGGGGCCGTGCTCGTCTCGTTCGTCGTGATCGCGCTCCTGCTGGGTGACGCGCTGACGAGTGACGGCGATGTGACGAGCAACCCGGAATCGAAGCAAGCAGAGGCTCTGATTCACGAGGGCTTCCCGCCGCAGCCGACGCCGAGCGAGATCGTGGTCGTGCGCTCAGACCGTCTCACGGTCGACGATCCGGCGTTCGAGGCGAAGGTGCATTCGCTGACCGAGCGCGGCGCGGCGCTCGGCCTCATCGCGGACGCGCAGAGCTACTACGCCTCCGATGACGAGTCGCTTGTCTCGAAGGATCGCCACGCAACGATGGTGCCGCTGCTGATGCGAAGCGACGAGATCAGCCGCTCACCGATCTCGTGCAGTCCGAAAACGGGAAGGACGGCTTCCAGGTAGCGATCACCGGCCAGCTGACAGCCGACGCCGATTTCGAGAAGCTCTCCGAGGAAGACCTCCAGAAGGGAGAGCTGATGATCGGGCTACCGGCGGCCCTGATCATCCTGCATGCTGGTCTTCGGCGCGGTCGTAGCGGGGCTCGTGCCGGTCGTGCTCGGGCTGCTCTCGATCGTGGTCGCGGTTGCCTTGACGGCGATCGTCGGCCAGGCGTTCGATGTCTCGATCTTCGTCGTCAACATGATCACGGCGATGGGGCTCGCGCTCGGGATCGACTACGCGCTGTTCATGCTCTCCCGCTACCGGGAAGAGCGAGCGCGAGGGTGAGAGAAGATCGACGCAATCGTTGCCTCTGGAGCGACTGCGAGCCGTGCGGTCATGTTCAGCGGGATCGCCTTCGTGCTCGCGATGTGCGGGATGGTGCTCGTGCCGGACACGATTCTGCGCAGCCTCGCTCTCGGCGCGATCCTCGTCGGCATCGTCTCGGTGGTCGCCGCGATGACCCTGCTGCCGGCGCTGATGAGCATGCTCGGCGACCGGGTCAATGCTCTGGAGATTCCGGTGATCGGCCGCTGCGCGATCAGGAGGCAGGCGCGGAGAGGCCGTTCTGGTCGGCATCGTGCGCGGGGTGATGAGGCGACCACGCTTGAGCCAGCGTGGCGGCTACGGCGTTTCTGCTCGCGGCTGCGATTCCCGTTCTCTCGATCAAGACCGGCTTCGCGGGGCTCAGCGCGATGCCTGACCGCTTGCCCTCCAAGCAGGGCTTCACGCGCTCGAACCGCGACTTCCCGGAGTCGGCGTGGATCCGGCACGGATCGTCGTCGAGGGAGATGTCTCTTCAGCCCCGGTTCGCTCGGCGATCGAGCCAGCTCGAGTCAAGCGTCGGACGCAGGAGTCGTTCAGCCCGCCGAACTCGGGCGGACTCGGAGAGCGGTGACCTCGTGGTGCTCTCGGTTCCGGTCGCCGGGGACTCGGATGGACCCGAAGCGACCGCCGCGATCCGGCAACTGCGCGCCGACCTCATTCCCGAGACATTCGGTGATCTCCGAGACGACCGTCCTCGTCGGCGGCGAGACGGCCGAGAAGCGTCGACTACTACGACATCGTCGGCAACTGGCTTCCGATCGTGTTCATGTTCGTGCTCGGCCTCAGCTTCCTCCTACTCACGGTCGCCTTCCGCTCGGTTGTCATCCCCGCCGTGGCGATCGCCCTCAACCTGCTCTCGGTCGGAGCCGCCTACGGGTTGCTCGTGCTCGTCTTCCAGAAGGGCGTCGGGAACGAGCTGTTCGGCTTCCAACAGGTCGACACGATCGAGGCCTGGGTGCCGCTCTTCCTCTTCTCGGTGCTCTTCGGCCTCTCGATGGACTACCAGGTCTTCCTGCTCAGCCGGATCAAGGAGCGCTACATGCAGACCGGCGACACCGCAGGATGCGGTCGCCTACGGCGTCGGCTCGACCGCGCGTCTGATCACCGGAGCCGCGCTGATCATCATCGCCGTCTTCGGCGGCTTCGCCGCAGGCGACCTCGTCGCGTTCCAGCAGATGGGCTTCGGAGTCGCGATCGCTCTCCTCCTGGACGCCACGATCGTCCGCTCCGTCCTCGTTCCGGCGAGCATGAAGCTCCTCGGCGAGCGCAACTGGTACTTCCCCACGTGGCTGAACTGGCTCCCCGACGTCCACGTCGAAGGACACTCCCAAAAAGACGGCGACCCCCAACCGGCCGCCGGCAAACCGCCCGAGGGGCCCGACTCCAAGCCCCAGTCAAGCCCGTTCCGGTGCCGGCGCCATGACCGTCCGACTGAGCTCCACGAAGGAGGCCGCGATGGCCACTAAAGCTCCCGTCCGACCGCGCCCCGCGTCGGCGCCCGAGGCCGCACGTAACGCGCCCGATGATCGACGCGACGCGCCCAGTCCCACCGTGGAATCCGACCGTGACTGGAAGGAAACCGCACGCCGGCTGTGGCTCTGGCCAGTCGCGATTCTGCTCAGCCTCCCCATCGGCGGGTTCATCGCAAACCTCGTGATCAACGGAGTCGATTCTGTGGGAACCGCGCTCGCCGGCGGACTCATCGCGGGCTCGATCATCGGAGCGGCAGGCTGGTACGTCTTGCGCAGGCGGATCTCCTGGCTCTGGATTCCAGCGACAGCGGTGGGGATGGCCGTGGGCCTTGCCGGCGGCGCGGCCCTGGTTGATTACGGCATCGCTCGAGGAGACGTCGTCCTCATGGGCGCCGTGACCGGCCTCGGCGTAGGCGTCCTGCAGGCGCTTGTGCTCGCGCGACATAAGATCCCGAACGCGTGGTGGTGGGCGGTTGCGAACCCGCCTGCCTGCGCGCTCGGCTGGCTCGTGACCTCGTATGTGATCACGACGAACGTCAAGGAGCAGTTTCCGATCTTCGGCGGGAGCGGAGCGATCGTCTTTGGACTGCTGACGTGGTTCGTGCTCGCACTGCTGTTCCGAGGGCGGCGTAGTAGCACTCCGAACACCATGCACGCGACCGTCGAAGCCAAACCTGGCTCGCGCCGACGTTCCTCCGCCGCCCAAGACAGTGGCCACGTCCGGTCGTTCCGCGCTGATCCCAACTCGACGGGACGCATTGGTTGGATCGTGGCCGGGTCGTTGGGCACGGGACTTCTTGTCGGTCTACTTCTTGTTGCCGCACCGTTCATTCCGGCAGAGGAGACCCAGGTCACGGGGGTACTCTTGTGCGGATTCGCGCTGGGTTGGGCGATGTTGGCCGTGCTGTCGGTGCGGTTCAGCGATCAGCCACAGCGATGGGCAGCGGCTCCCGCGCTGTTCATCGGACTGGGAGGTCTTCTCTTGGTCGGCTTCGGCTCCGGGGTTCAAGACGTGCTCAGCTGGGTCTGGCCCCCCGCATTGTTGGCGTTAGTGGTCTGGATGATCGTCGGAGCGCATCGGCAGCTTCGCAGCCGAAGCAGGCGATGGCTGCTCTACCCGGTGGCCGCGATGATGGCTCTCGCCGCGGTTGGTGGCGGTGCCGAGACGGTGCGCGCAGCGCTGGACCAAGACCTCTCCATGCCGGGTCAGTTGATCGACGTGGGCGGACACAGCCTGCACCTGAACTGCAGCGGCTCAGGCAGTCCCACCGTGGTTCTCGAACCGGGTGCCGGCGCGATGTCGTCGGATCTCGCGTGGATCACGCCCGCCGTCGCCCGCGACACCCGAGTCTGCGTCTACGACCGCGCAGGTCGCGGCTGGAGCGAGCCCGCTGATACCTCCCAGGACGGCGCGCAGATAGCGACCGACCTCCACACGTTGCTCGAGCGCGGAGGCGTTCCCGGACCCTATGTAATGGCAGGCCATTCCTTCGGCGGCCTCTACGTACTCGCCTTCGCCGCCCGCTATCCCGACGAGGTCGCCGGAATGGTGCTGGTGGACTCGGCCAGAGCCGGGATCGGCACGAAGTGGCGACATCGCCCGGCAACGCGGGCTCCTACGACATCACGTGGCGTACCTCCGCACTGCTTTCGTCCTCAGCCAGATTGGGTTTGTGGCGCTTGCTCGGCCAAGGCGCCGTGACCGCTAGCCATGTTCAAGGCACGCTCGACGAGTACCTGCAGGCGTCGGCCTCGAGGAACCAAGCTGCATCTCTCCGTGACTTCGGCGACAAGCCCTTGTTCCTCCTGGCAGCCGGTAGCGGGAGTGATGCCGCATGGTTGGCGTTCCAGGAGGACCTGGCCAGCTTGTCGACCAATAGCGGGCACCGCGTGATCGACGGCGCTACCCACGACGATCTGGTCTCGGACGAAGACGCCGCAGCTGCGACCACTCAAGCGATCCGCGACGTCGTCTCATCGGTCCGGAGCGGCGGACCAGAGGTCAGGTGACCGGCTCGTGAACGCGAGAAGCGCAGGGAACGCGTGATGACTGCGGCCGTTATCGCCGCGCCGCGATCGACGGGCCTGCGCACGCCGCTCATGTGGGGCGTGGTCGTCGGGGTTCTGCAAGCGGCGTCACCGCTGGCGTTCTGGTGGCTCGAGACGCCGATCGTCTACGCGCTCGGTCTAGCCGTGATCGCCGCCGTCTACATCGGCTTCGCTGTCGCCGACGGGCGTGCGTTCGTCATCGCGGTCGAGGGCGTGGTCGCCACGGCGTTCGTCGTTGTCGCTGCCGCCGCCATCACCGGCTCGCCCTGGTTGCTCGTCGTTGGACTGGCGGGTCACGGAGTCAAAGACCTGTGGCAGCACCGGCGCCAGTTCGTCGCCAACACCCGCTGGTGGCCACCGTTCTGCCTCGTCGTCGACCTCGTCGTGGCGGCGATCATCGCCGTTGAGATCGTCGCCGGCGTTCAGTTCCACCACTTGCCGAAGGAAGGGTTCGCATGACAGAGACACAGGTGATGAACGGTCGGAACTCGCGGAAGCCGCTTGCGGCTGCCGGCGTCGATGGTGCTCGGGGCACTTCCGTGCGGCCGGAGCGCGTTGACGTTGCGGTGATCGGCGCCGGACAGGCTGGTCTCGCCATCGGGTACTTCCTGGCCAGGCAGGGCCGCCGGTTCGTGATCCTCGAAGCCGCTGACGCGGTCGGGTCCGCCTGGCGCGAGCGGTGGGACTCGCTCCTCCTGTTCACCCCGCGTCGCTACGACGCCCTTCCTGGACTTGCTTTCCCCGGCGATCCCGACGGCTATCCAACCCGCGATGAGGTGATCGCCTACCTCGAGCAGTACGCGGTCGCGTTCGGCCTTCCGGTCGAGTTCAACAGCGCCGTTCGGTCGCTGCGCCACGAGGACGGCACCTTCCGGATCGAGGCCGCCGCTCGCGACTTTGTCGCCGATCAGGTCGTCGTCGCGACCGGCCCGTTCCATCGGCCGCTAACGCCCACGGTCGCCGATGAGCTCGCACCGGAAGTGGTGCAAATGCACAGCGCCGGCTACCGTCGGGCGAGTGACCTGCCCGATGGCCGCGTTCTGGTCGTCGGGGGCGGCAATACCGGATTCCAGATCGCAAAGGAGCTGTCGACGAGCCACACCGTCGAGCTCGCGATCGGTTCCCGCCAGACTCCGCTGCCGCAGAAGCTGCTCGGCCGCGATCTGTTCTGGTGGTTGACGAAGCTCGGCTGCTGCAAAAGTCTGTCGAGACGCGACTCGGCAAGCGCGCCCAAAGCCGGGACACGCTGATCGGTTCAAGCGCGCGCGAACTGAGACGGCGTTTTCGCGTCACGATCAAGCCGCGCGTCGTCGCCGCTTCCGGGCGCAAGATCCAATTCGCCGACGGCAACGAGCAGGAGTTCGACGCAGTGATCTGGGCCACCGGGTACCGCCCGGATCACTCGTGGCTCGACGTTCCCGTCCTCGATGTCGAGGGCCGCCTGCGCCACCGCCGCGGCGTGACCGACGTTGCCGGCCTTTACTTCCTTGGTCTGTCGTGGCAGCACACGCGCGGCTCCGCGCTCCTCGGTTGGGTCAAAGACGACGCCGAGTTCATCGCCAACACGATCGACGCCGAGGCGCCGGCCGCAGTCGTTGCCGACGGCGGCTGGCACGCCGACGCCACCGACGCTCCGCAGGTCGCGAGCGCGAGAGAGAGGTCTGACTCATGAAGATGCACACGCACGAAGGCCACATCGACGAGGCCGCGAACTTCTCCACCGCCGTTGCTGGACTCGCTCGAGGCCGTCGCCAGCGAGGTCCTCGACCTCGGCGACGGCGACGCGATCGACCTGCGCATAGCGCCGGTCGTCAAGCGGCTCGGTGACGCCGAGGTGCGCATGCTCGCCTACAACGGCTCGGTTCCAGGCCCGACGCTGCGCGTGCGACAAGGGTCGGAGCTCGTGGTCAACGTCGCTAACGAAACCGATCTCGAAGCGACCGTGCATTGGCACGGGCTGCGCCTCGACAACCGCTTCGACGGCACGCACGAGACGCAAGAGCCGATCCCCGTCGGCGGCACGTTCACGTATCGCGTTGAATTCCCCGACCCCGGCGTCTACTGGTACCACCCGCACATCCGCGAGGACTACGGGCAGGAGATGGGCCTGTACGGGAACATCCTCGTCGTACCGGCTGAGCCCGACTACTGGCCGCCCGTGCACCGCGAGGTGCCGCTGACCCTCGACGACGTGCTGATCGAGGACGGGAAGATCGCGCCGTTCAGCCGCACCGAGACGACCTACGCCGCCATGGGCCGCTTCGGCAACGTCATGTTGGTCGGTGGCGAGACGGACTCACACTGCGAGCGCACGCCGGCGAGGTCATCCGCTTCTATCTGACCAACACCGCGAACACGCGCGTATTCAACGTCGCGTTGCCGAGCGCGAGGATGAAGCTCGTCGGCGGCGACAGCGGCCGCCTCGAGCGCGAGGAGATCGTCGACTCGGTGATTCTCGCTCCGTCCGAGCGGGCTGTCGTCGACGTGCTCTTCACCGAGCCCGGCCCGCTGACGCTCGAGCACCGAACGCCCGGGCGAACCTACTCACTGGCGGCGATTGACGTCGAGGCCGAGGCGGCCGAGCCGCGCCTCGCCGACCAGTTCGACGTCCTCCGCCACAACGCGGAGTGGGTCGCCGAGCGCCAGCGGCTCGCGCCTTACGTCGACGCGCTGCCTGACAAGACGCTGGCGTTCGTCGCTGAGATGGACATGCGCGGCCCGGAAGCAGGGGCCAGCACGATGGCGTACGGCTGCCCGATGGATCCAGAGGTCATTGCGACCTGGGCCGGGAAGTGCCCAAAGTGCGGAATGAAGCTGCTGCCGCTCAAGCCCGAGACAGCGCGGCCGACTGCGCACGTCTGCCCGATGCACCCGGAGGTCGCCGCCAGCTGGGCCGGAACGTGCCCCGACTGCGGCATGACGCTGCGGCCCACGCATGACGGCACCTCGGCGGACGAAGAGGCCTCCACGTCGACCCACGGCGAGGCGCCGATGGCCGACCACGCGCATCACGGAGGCGGGCACGGCCACGACGCGGCCGGTGGGATCGAATGGGAGGACGACATGGTCGACGTCAACCGCCTGACGACGCCGACGAACATGCACTGGAAGCTCATCGATCGTCAGACCGGTGCCGTCAACCACGCGATCGACTGGCAGTTCCGGGTCGGCGACCTGGTCAAGTTGCGGCTGGTCAACGAGATGGACTCCGACCACCCGATGCACCACCCGTTCCACATCCACGGCGCAGGACGCTTCGTCGTGCTCGCCCGCGACGGCGCACGGGAGGAGAACCTCGTCTGGAAGGACACCGTGCTCGTCAAAACGGGCGAGACCGTCGACGTCATGCTCGACGTGACCAATCCCGGCCGCTGGATGGCGCACTGCCACATCGCCGAGCACCACGAGAGCGGAATGATGTTCAGCTTCGACGTTGCGCCGGCGGGCGAGGGGGCTGCTCGATGAGCGCCAAGAAGCCCCCGGCGTAATCGCGCCATCTTCGTGGTTGATGCGCACGCGTCGACGGCAGCGGACCTGCATCCGAATTGCGATGAGTAGAGCCGATAGCGCCCGCTCGATTTTCGGGCGCTATCTCTCTCTACTCTCTCCTCTTAGGTCGAACTGGCCATCCGCTTGCGGGATTTTCGCGGGATGACCGAAGACTTTGGCCCTTGCCGGGCCACAGAACGTTGCGATTTGCAGCGCTTACGCGGCCGGAACGGGTTCGGGATTCGAGTGCGGGATGAGCGCGTGACCGGTTGGAAAGCCGGCGGTCGACTGCGCCAAGACAGGCAACAAAAACTGGCTATTTGCAGGAGATTTGAGACGGGAGCGACGGGACTCGAACCCGCGACCTCCGGCGTGACAGGCCGGCGTTCTAACCAACTGAACTACGCCCCCCGGGGCGACGGACAGTGTAGCCGGGACGCTCAGTAGGCTGGGCGGCGTGTTCACGGTGCGCTCCTACGAGCCGGCGGACGAGGTCGGCTGGGTGCGCTGCCGCGTCCTCTCCTTCCTCGGCTCGGCGTTCTACGACGCCGTCGAGCGCGAAAAGGAGCGCTACGAACGAACCGCGATCGAGCTGGTCGCGGAGGACGACGGCGCGATCGTCGGCCTCCTCGACGTCGAGTGCGACTCGCCCGCGCTCGCCGAGCGACCCGGACGCGGCGGGATGATCTGGCATCTCGCCGTGCACCCCGACCACCAGCGCCGCGGCATCGGGGCGGCGCTGCTCGAGGAGGCCGAGCGGCGCGCCCGCGAGCGCGGTCTCGAGCGACTCGAGGCCTGGACCCGCGACGACGCCCACGTCCAGCGCTGGTACGAGTCGCACGGCTTCGTCCTGATCGACGGCTACCTGCACGTCTATCTCGAGCGCGAGGACCTGCGGCAGTACGACGGCGAGCTGCGGCTCGTCAAGGCCTTTGCGCACTACACCGGCGCCAACCCGGCGGAGATTCGGCAGCGATACGCCCGCGTCCACGACGACGTGCTCTACGAGAAGCGGCTGTGACGACCCTCGACTGGATCGCGGCCGGCGTGATCGCGCTCGCCGCACTCGCCGGGCTGCGGCGCGGGCTGATCGGCGGCGTCCTCGGCCTGGCCGGGATCGCGATCGGAGCCTATTTCGGCGCCAAGCTCGCGCCCGAGTTCCTCTCTGGCAGCGAGTCGGCCTACACGCCGCTCGTCGCCCTCGGCGGCGCTGCCGTACTCGTGATCCTGTTCCAGAGCGTCGCCTCGATGGCCGGCAGTGCGATCCGGACGAGCCTCTTCGTGCTGCCGCCGCTGCGCTGGCTCGACTCGCTCGGCGGCCTCGTGCTCGGTGCAGCCGCCGGCGCCGCGATCGTCTGGGTCCTCGGTGCGGTCGCGCTCCACCTGCCCGGCCAGCGCGAGCTCCGGGAGGAGGTGCAGCGCTCGCGCATCCTCGGCGAGATCAACGAGCGGGTGCCGCCGTCGCGCCTGCTCGACGCGATCGCACGCGTCGACCCGTTCTTCTCGATCCGCGGGCCGGAGGCGAACGTGGCGCCGCCCAACCCGGCGCTGCTCGCGAGCCCGGGTGTCCAGACCGCTCGCGGCAGCGTCTTCCGCGTCACCGGCAGCGCCTGCGGCCTCGGCGTCTCCGGCTCGGGGTGGGCGGCTGCGCCGAACCTCGTCGTCACGAACGCCCACGTCGTCGCCGGGATGAAGGATCCGCGCGTCGACCGTCGCGACGGCGACTTCCGCGACGCCGTCGTCGTCGCCTTCGACGCCCGCGACGACATCGCCGTGCTCCGCGTCCCCGGGCTCGGTGCCGCGCCGCTGCAGGCGGTCGAGCCGGTCGCGGGCCAGTCGGTCGCGATCCTCGGCTACCCCGAGAGCGGGCCCTTCACCGCCGCGGCAGGGCGCATCGGCCAGACGACCGTCGTCCTCACCGAGGACGCGTACGGGCGCGGGCCTGTCAGCCGCCGGATCACGACCTTGCGCGGCGAGGTTCGCCGCGGCAACTCGGGTGGGCCCGCGGTCGACATTCGCGGCCGCGTCCAGACGACGATCTTCGCCTCGCGCATCGGCGTCGAGGACCAGGGCTACGGGGTTCCGACCGAGTTCGTGCGCGCCAAGCTCGCCGGTGTGGGCCAGGCGGTCTCGACCGGCCCCTGCGTGGGCTAGAGCACGTCCAGAATCCCGAGCGGCCGCCGAAATGGCGCCACCAGGTAGACGCCGGCGGCCTTCTCCCGCGCCTCCTCGATCAGCTCGCGCGCGAGTTCCTTGCCGGTCGCGGCGGCGTCCGCGCCTGCCGCGCTCAGGCGCTCCTGCACCGGATCGGGAACGACGATCCCCGGCACTTCGTTGTGGATCCGCACCGCCAGCTGCAGGCTCGGCATCGGCCAGACGCCGACGAGCAGCGGGATCGGCGAGCGCCCGCCGTAGTGGGCGAGGAACGAGTCGAGGTAGGCGAGGTCGAAGAGGATCTGCGTCATCGCGAACTGGGCGCCCGCCTCGAGCTTGCGCTCGAAGCGCTCCAACTCGAGCTCGAGGTCGTCGGCGGACGGGTTGACCGCGACGCCGACGAAGAACGAGGTCGGCGCGTCGATGCCGCGGCCGTGGTAGTCCTCGCCGCGGTTCAGGTTCGCGATCAGCCGCGTCAGCCCGATCGCATCCACCTCGTAGACGCCGCGCGCGCCCGGGTAGTCGCCTTCCTCGGGCGGATCGCCGGTGACCGCGAGGATGTTGTGCACGCCCTCGGCGTGCGCGCCGAGCAGGAGCGACTCGAGGCCGGCGACGGACATGTCCCGAGTCGTCAGGTGGGGAATCGTCTCGATTCCGCACGCGCGCTCGATTGCCACCGAGGCCATCACCCCGCTCATGCGGGCGCGTGCGCGCGGGTTGTCGTTGACGTCGACGAAGTGCGCCTTGCCGGACTGCTTCAACTCGCGACCGGCCTCGACCAGGGCGCCGTTGTTCGCGCCGAGCGGCGGATCGAGCTGAACCGAGACGACGAACTCGTTGGCGCGCAGCATCCGCGCCAGCCCCGTCTCCTCCGGTGCCGCCTCCGCCGCCTCGGCGAGCTCGCGCTCGCGGACGACGAGCGGCGCGGCCGGGGCGCGACCCTCGTCGATCGCGCTGCGGATCGCCTCGATCTGCGCCGGCGTCGTCCCGCAGCAACCGCCGATGATCCCGGCGCCGAGCCGGCGAGCCTGGGCCGCAAACTCGGCGAAGTAATCGGGTGTCGCGTGCGGGAAGACGACGCGGTGGCCGGCGAGACTCGCGAGGCCGACGTTCGGGAGCGCCGCGAGGACGAGCCCATCGCGCTGCATCGAGGCGAGCGCGTTCAACGCCGCGGCAGGCCCGGCGCTGTGGTTCGCCCCGGCGGCCGCGACGTCGAGCTCCGCCAGGCGCTCGGCCGCGGTCTCTGCCGAGACGCCGCCGAGCGTCTGGCCGTCGGCGTCGAAGGTCATCAGCGCGACGACCGGCAGCGACGAGACACCTCGGACGGCCTCGATCGCGGCGGCGAGCTCGTCGAGGTCGAAGAACGTCTCGAGCATGAGCAGGTCGACGCCGCGGCCCTCGAGGATCTGCGCCTGCTCGCTGAAGAGCTGACTCTGCTCCGCGGGGTCGAACCGCTCGACGTCGCCGATCGGCCCGATCGAGCCGGCGATGTAGACGTCCGCGCCCGAGACCTCCCGTGCCTCCCGTGCGAGGCGCACCGCGGTCGAGTTGATCCGCTCGAACTCGTCCTCGAGGTAGTGGCCGGCGAGCTTGCGCCGGTTGGCGCCGAAGGTGTTCGTCTCGATCAGCTCTGCGCCGGCGCGAATGAAACTCGCGTGCAGTGCGACGACGCTCTCGGGCGCACGCAGGTTCGCCTCCTCCGGGCAGCGCAGCCGCGGCACGGCCCCGGAGATGAGCGCGCCCATGCCGCCGTCCGCGACGATCGGCGGCCCCGAGCGGAGGCGTTCCTCGAATCGGCTCGACATCGGGCAAGCCTAGATGTGGCCGGATCCGGCCGGATCGCGAAGCGGCACATCAGCCTGCCGCCGACTGAAGTAGTGAAGAGCGGTCGTCAACCCCGAACGAGGGACGAGTCAACTCCGGAAGGGTGATTCCAGGGTCCGGGGCGCCGGCGCATACTCCGCACATCTTCTGAGCGCACTGATGTGGCGAGTGCAGATCAGAGGGCAGACCGGCTTCCGACCAATGGAAGCCATGAGGAGGGCGCCTGGCGGCGGCGCCCTCTCTCCCACAAGAGGAAGCCCCCTGGCGGCGGGGGGCTTCTTCGCTGTTCTGCTGGCGCAAGACGCAGGATCCGCGGGAGCGGATCCTGCGTCGCGCGAAGACCCTAAAGGAGGCCGCTCGCGGCCTCTTCGCACACTCAAGCTGGGCTCGCCCGATGCCGATACGGAAGACGGCTCTCCGCGTCCGAGGGACTGACGGCAATCATCCTGCGGCGAGGTGAGTTCGAGACGGCGGGCCCCCCGGCCCGTCGTTTCTTTCGTTCTACGACCCGTCGTCGTGGACGACGCGGCCCTCCATCCCGCCGGCGATCGTCACCACCTGACCGGTGACGTGGCCGGAGAGCTCGTCGGAGGCGAGCACGACGACCTGTCGCGCGACGTCCTCCGGCTGGGCGACCTTGCGCAGCGCCATCGTCCGCGAGACGCGGCGAATGGCGGCGGGGTCGACATGGCCGCGCGTCATCGGGCTCTCGGTCCAGCCGGGGGCGACCGCGTTCACGCGCGCGGACGGCGCGACCCTGACGATCTCGTTCTTGAGGCTGAGCAGCAGGCCGCCGAGGACGGCCGACTTCGCGGCGGCGTAGTCGGCGTGCCCGGCCTCGCCGACCAGGCCGGCTGTCGAGCCGACGAGCACGAGCGAGCCGTGGCCGTTTCGCTCCACCTCGCGCAGAAAGCCGCGGGCGGTGAGAAAGGCGGTCGTCAGATTCTGGCGCAGCGTGTGCTCCCAGCGCTCGAGCGAGAGTGTCCAGACGGGCACGTCCTCGGAGGGCCAGACGCCTGCGACCGCCGCGCAGATGTCGATCCGGCCGAGCGCGGAGCGCGCCTCCTCGAAGAGGCGGTCGACCTCGAGCTCGTCGGTCAGGTCGGCCTGCAGCGCGGGGGCACCGTCGAGCGAAACGGCCACCTCACGGGCCCGCTCCCCGCCGCGATGGTAGTGGACGACGACGCGCGCCCCTTCTGCCGCGAACGCGCGCGCGCACGCGGCGCCGATGCCGCCGGACGCACCGGTCACGAGTACGCCCCGTCCGGAGAGGCCGGTCTCCACGAATGCAAGCGTATGCTCTCGGGCATGGCCGAGCTGGCCGGCTTCATCGTCGTTGCCGCCTTCGTCATCTGCACCCCCGGTCAGGACACGGCCCTGACGATCCGCAACGCTCTCGCCGGCGGACGTCGAAGCGGCGTCGCCACCGCATGCGGTGTCGCGTTCGGGCAGGCGCTCTGGACCGTCGCGGCTGCGGCCGGCGTCGTGGCGGTCCTGCAGGCCTCGCAGCCGGCCTTCACGGCGCTCCGGCTCGCCGGCGCCGCGTACATCGTCTATCTCGGCCTGCAGTCGCTCGTCGTCGCCGCGAGACGGGAGCGGCCGCAGCAGCGCGCCGTCGCGAGGTCGACGCCCGGCGGCTCGCTCCGCCAGGGACTCGTCAGCAACCTCGCCAATCCGAAGATGGTCGTCTTCTTCACCAGTCTGCTGCCGCAGTTCGGCGACGCGTTCCCGACCCTGCTCGGGCTCGGGCTGCTCTTCTCGCTGCTCACCGCCGTCTGGCTCGCGGGCTACGCGGTCGCGGCGGCACGCGCGCGGCGGCTGCTGGCCCGCGAGCGCGTCGGCCGCGCGTTCGAGGCGGTCACAGGCGTCGTCCTCGTCGCGCTCGGACTGCGCGTTGCGGCGGCGCGGGGTTAGCCTCTTTGGAGCTCCTAACACATCGACGGACTGAGTCGCCCGGCCGCGCTGAACGGCGCGATGCGGCGTCCTCAGTCGCGCCCATAGCAGCGGCTATGGGCACTCCCTGCGTCCTTGCCTCGCACCGCCCAGCGCACCCGGGCGACGAGCCGCAGATGTGTTAGAAGCTCCACCATGCGCGTGCACGTCATCAGCGACATGGAGGGCGTCTCCGGGATCGTCAAGCCGGAGCAGACGAGCGGTGGCGATCCGATGTACGAGGAGGGCCGCAAGCTCTACACCGAGGAGATCAACGCGGCCGTGCGCGGTGCGAAGGCGGGCGGCGCGACCGAGATCGTCGTGATGGACTGCCACGGCGCCGGCGGCGGCTGGACGTTCAACTCGCTCGTGCCGGAACTGCTGCACGAGGACTGCGAGTGGGTCGTGCAGGAGGAGTGGACGGGCTACACGGAGCTGCTCGAGGAGGGCTGCGACGCGGCGCTCTTCGTCGGCATGCACGCGATGGCCGGGACGCAGGACGGAAACATGAACCACACCGTCTCCGGACGCGACTACCAGCGGCTCTGGTTCAACGGCACCGAGGTGGGCGAGACGGGGATCAACGCCGCGCTCTGCGGCACCTGGGGCTGCCCGGTCCTGCTCGTCACCGGCGACGAAGCCTCCTGTCGGGAGGGGAAGGCACTGCTCGGCGACGGCCTGACCACCGTCGCGGTCAAGCGCGCATTCGGCTCCGGCGCGGCGCGGATGCTGCCGCCCGTGCGGGCACGGAAGCTGATCGAGGCGGGCGCGAAGCAGGCGCTCGCCGACCTGAAGGCCGTGCCGCCCTACGACCCCGGCAGCCCCTGCGAGATCAAGGTCGAGTTCAAGCGCACGCAGCCGGCCGACCGGCTTCGCTTCCACCCCGGCGTCGAGCGGCTCGACGGACGGACGATCCGCGTCGAGGCCGACACGTGGTGGGAGGCCTGGAAGCTCTTCTTCTTCGAGACCTAGGCGCCCGGCCGGGCTGCGCCTCCCGGTCAGGAACGGCTCGGGAGCCTAGGCTGCTTCGGAGGGCTGCACGATCCCGAGCTCCTCGACGAGCGTGAAGAAGGCGCGCGCGAACGGCGACCCGTCCGTCCTCGTCCGCACGAATGCCCAGTCGATCTGCTCGCGCAGGGAGCGGGCGAGCTCGAGCACCGAGGAGAGATCCGGCTCCTGCTCGCTCAGCGCGAGCAGCTTCGTCGAGAGGACGTCGCCGAGCGAGGCGACCTGCAGCCGCTGCGCAGCCACCTCGATCTCCTCGGCGCGCGCGAAGTAGCCGTCGTCGACGTCGCCTCCCATCGGGCTGAAGATCAGGTCGATCAGGGTCTCGCCGTCCCACGCCTTCAACAGCCATTGCTCGGGCGGGCGCTCCGCCTTCATCCCGGCGCCGACGAGCGCCTCCAGCGCACGCTCGGCGTCCTCGGGGCGCACGAAGAAGTCGACGTCGTGCTCGGTCGGCGGGCCGCCGCGTGCCCAGGCCGCCAGCCCGCCGCCGAGCAGCGACGCGACGTCGGCGTCGCGCAGCGCCGCGGCGGCGTGCTTCATCGACTCGATCAGCTCGGGGAAGTTCTCGGACGGGGTGTACGCCATCGTCCGGCCGCTCTACCCGTTGTTCCCGTTTGCGAAAGCTGCCGTGCGTGATGATGGCGCTCGATGACGGAGACGATCCGTGTTGCCGCAGCCGGAGACATCCACTGCGCCGAGCCCCTGCGCGAGCGGATCGCGCGCGCGTTCGCCGACCTGCGGGGCACGGTCGACGTCGTCCTCCTCGCCGGCGATCTGACGACGCACGGCGAGCCGGAGGAGGCACTGGTGCTCGCGGACGCGTGCCGGCCGCTCGAGCTGCCCGTCTACGCCGTGCTCGGCAACCACGACTTCCACGCGAACCGGTGCGACGAGGTGATCTCGGTGCTCGAGGAGGCTGGTATCCGAGTGCTGCAGCGTGGGTATGCGGTCCACGAGGTCGGCAGTCTGGAGCTCGGGATCGTCGGCGCCAAGGGCTTCGTCGGAGGCTTCCCCGGTGCGGAGCTGCCCGACTTCGGCGAGCCGCTGCTGCGGGAGGTGTACGCCGAGACGACGCGGGAGGTGGAGGCGATCGAGGCCGGGCTCGAGCAGGTGTCTGGCTGCCACCGCCGCGTCGTGCTGCTCCACTACGCGCCGATCCCGGAGACGCTCGTCGGCGAGCCCGAGACGATCTGGGCCTTCCTCGGCTCCTCCCGGCTCGGCGCGCCGATCGGCGCGCACCGGCCCGACCTCGTCCTGCACGGCCACGCTCACCGCGGCTCGCCGGCAGGCCAGCTCGGGCCCGTCCCGGTGCGAAACGTCGCCGTGCACGTGCTCGGCAAGGACTTCGAGCTCTTCGAGCTCTGAACTGACCGACCTAAGCTCGCGACGTCGCCGACTCTTGCCAGTGCGATTTTCGGGCCGTTTGACATGACACGGGCGAGCAGGTGTGATTCCGCGGATGCCGCACACGTTCGTCGTCGCCGAGGGGGACGTCGCCGGCAGCCGGACCGAGGGGGACACCGCTCTCGAGAAGGTCGTCATGGGCGCTCACACCGGCTCGCAGCTGCTCGAGCAGCACGTCACGCGCTACGCGCCGGGCCGCTCGCTGCCGCGGCGGGTAGACGGGCGCGACGAGCTTCTCTACGTCGTCTCGGGCGCGGGGATCTTCGAGCTCGAGGGCGAGCCCTACGAGCTCGAGCCGGACACGGCTGCCTACGTCCGCTCCGGCGAGACGTATGCGATCGACCACGAGGGCCCGGACGAGCTGCTGATCGTCTCGACGACGGTTCCGGTCGAGCAGGTCTACCGCCCGCCGCGCGAGGTGGTCGTCCGTTTCGACGATCAGCCGGAGCTGCGCGCCGACGCCAAGCGCACGTTCCGCTACCTCGTCAACCAGGACGCGGGCTGCATGGACGCGACCCAGTTCGTCGGGATCGTCGAGCCCTGCCGCGCACCGGACCACAGCCACTCCTACGACGAGGTCGGCTACATCGTCGAAGGAGAGGGCTTCGCCCACATCGGCGCCGAGTCGATCCCGCTCAAACCCGGCTCCTGCTTTCACCTGCCGCCCGAGCAGGTGCACTGCATCGAGAACACGGGACCCGGCGTGATGCGCATCCTCGGCGTCTTCCACCCGTCGGGCGACCCGGCGTCGCGCGCCTACGAGGACGACTCGGAGCTGCTCTCTGCGTCGTAGGGAGGCTGGGGCTGGGGTCGTCGCGCTGCTCGCCGGCACGGCGCTCGCGCTCGGCGCCACGGTCGCTCCGGCCGCGCGCGAGGGGCCTGCGGCTGCGTGCGACCGGCCGAGGATCGGCTTCATGGGGCCGCTCACCGGCGACGCGGCCTTCGTCGGCAAGGAGCAACTCGGCTTCGCGAGGTACGCGATCCGGAAGCTCGCCGGCGGGCAGATCCGCCTCGATGCGGCCGACACGCGGCTCGACCCGAGGCGCGCCGCGACCGTCGGCGCGGGCTTCCAGCGGGACGCGCGCGTGCTCGCGGTCGTCGGCCCGGCCTCGAATCGGGAGGTGCTCGCCGTCGCGCCGATCTTCACGCGGGCCCCGCGGCTCGTGTTCGTCTCCGCCTCGGCGCTGAACAGGTCACTGACGAACGGCTCGATCCCGACCTTCTTCCGCGTCGTCCCGAACGATGACGCGCAGGCCCCGTCGACCGTCAGATACATCCGCCGGAGCCTGAAGGCGACGCACGTCGCGATCGTGGACGACCAGACGTCGTACTCGAAGCAGCTGGCGAGCGGCGTGCAGGCGGGCCTGAGGGCCGCCGGCGTCGAGGTGACGCGCAGCTCGGTCAACCAGAAGGTGACCGACTTCTCGGCGCTCGTCGCCTCGATCGGCGACGAGGTCGACGTCGTCTACCTGCCCTGGCAGATCGCGGCCAACGGCCAGATCTTCGGTCAGCAGCTGAAGGCCCAGGGCAAGCAGACCGTCATCTTCGGCGGTGACGGACTCGACTCCGGCGACTTCAAGGTCCCCGGCTCGTTCGTCGCCGCGTTCGCGCCCGACGTGCGCGGCGTCAAAGGGAATGCGACCTTCGTCGGCGGGTACGGCGCCCCGTTCGTCTCCAACTTCGGGCCGCCGGCCTACGTGGCCACGCAAGCGGCGATCCTGGCGATCCAGAAGGCGTGCGCGGACGGCGAAGCGACACGCACAGAAGTCCTCGGCGAGATGCGGGCGACGCGGATCCCGAGCATCGTCCTCGGCGGCGACCTGCGCTTCACCGCCCGCGGCGACCGGAAGGACGCCAGGTTCTCGGTCTTCAGGCTCGGGGCCGGCGGCAAGAAGACGCTGGCCGGCTAGAGAAACCTGCGTCAGGCTGAGTCAACTTGCTGACTTTCACGCCGTGCCGACGTCTACAGGGAGGACGGTGCGACAGCCGGGGTCTGTTGACATGACACACGCAACGCTGTGTGATTGCCATGCGACGACGCGTGTGCTCCGCGTTGCGCCACGAGGCGGCGACCACCAAGACGGACATCCCAGATGGGAACCCACAAGGAGGGCAACAGATGAAGAGAGCCATAGCGCTGGCACTCGTGGCCGGGATCGCGGCGGTTCTCGCGGCGACCGCGGTCGCGAGGCCGGATGTCGCCACTGAGGCGAACGCGCAGCAGGCCGTGAACTGCAACCAGACGCTGAAGATTGCGATCGTGACGCCGCTGACCGGCGGAGCGGGCTTCCTCGGCAACGCGCAGCTGAGCTGGGCGAAGTACGCGGTCAAGCGGCTCGCTCCCGGACTCGGGCTGAAGATCCAGCTGCTGACCGGCGACACGCCCGTCGAGCAAGGCCCGGCGCCCGCGCAGGCACTGGCCCAGAAGTACGTCGCAGACCAGAAGGTCGTCGCGGTGATCGGCCCGGCGACGTCGGGCGCCGTCGCGGCGACGAGCCAGACGTACTTCGCCGCCGGCGTGCCGCACATCTCGCCGTCGGCAACGCGGACGTCGCTGACGAAGGGCACGCCGCGTGAAGGCACGCCCGGCTTCTTCCGGGTCGTTCCGGGCGACTTCATCCAGGGGCCGAGCGACGCCCGCTTCATGATCAGCAAGAACGCCCGGAAGGTCGTGATCATCGACTTCCAGGAGCCGTACTCCGTCGGCCTGGCCGACGCCGCACAGGCCGTCCTGCGGGCGAGGAACGTCGAGGTGATCCGGCTCTCCACGTCCGTGCGGACGACCGACTTCTCGTCCCTCGTGACGCGGACGCCGAGCGACGCGGACTTCGTCTTCTTCCCGACGCAGCAGCCGCCGGACGCTCAGACGTTCGGCCAGCAGCTGATCGAGCAGGGCAAGCGGGCGAAGGTGTTCGGCGGCGACGGCGCGAACTCGCCGGCGCAGTTCAAGCTCCCCGGCTCGTTCGTGTCCAACTTCGCTCCGGACATCAGCGGCATCGCCACGTCGCGGGCGATCGTCAACGGCTGGAAGGCGGACAACCCGAGCTCGGAGCTCGAGTCGTTCGGGCCTCCGACCTACGGTGCCGTCCAGGTCGCGCTGCGCGCGGTCAAGGCGGCGTGCGTCGCGAACAACAACAGCCTGCCGAACCGGCGTGCGGTGCTGCGCAAGGTGAAGGGGGTGCGGATCAACAACTGGATCCTCGGCGGCAACTTCCGCTTCTCGACGAAGTCGAACGACCCGCTGAACGCGAAGTTCTACATCTTCGAGATCCAGTCGAACGGCACGTACAGGCTCGTCGGTTGACGAGCTAGGCAACACAGCGAGCGGCCCGGCGACTCCGCCGGGCCGCTCCGTTTCTCGGGACTTAGACTCACCCGGACCCCGTGGACACCTTCATCCAGCTCACGATCAACGGGTTCACGCTGGGGAGCGTCTACGCGTTGATCGCACTCGGCTACTCGCTCGTCTACGGGATCCTGAAGCTGCTCAACTTCGCTCACGGCGACGTCTTCATGGTCGGCTCGTTCATCGGCTTCGGGACGCTGCAGCTGCTGGGAGGCTCGGTCGACCCGAAGGTGCCGACGTGGCTGCTGCTGATCCTGATCACCCTCGCGGCGATGGCCGGCTGCGCGCTGCTCGGGGTCGCGATCGAGCGCTTCGCATACCGGCCGCTCCGCAACGCGCCGCGGATCGCGCCGTTGATCAGCGCCCTCGGCGTCTCGTTCTTCCTCGCCTACTCGATGCAGCTGATGTTCGGCTCCGAGCAGCGCGACTACGACGCCTTCTCGCTCTCGGGCGGGGCGCTCTTCTTCAACGGGTTCGACATCGGCAACGTGCGCGTGCCGCTGTTGCGGATCGTGATCGTCGCGTCGGCGTTCGCGCTGATGATCGTGCTCTGGCTGCTCGTGACGCGTACACGGATGGGCAAGGCGATGCGGGCGACCTCGTACGACCGCGAGGCCGCCTCGATGATGGGGATCGACGTCGATCGCGTGATCGTGTTCGCGTTCGTGCTCGGCTCCGCGCTCGCGGGCGCCGCCGGCGTGATGTTCGCGCTGCGCGCGCCGACCGACGTCGCGATCGGCTTCCTCGCCGGGCTGAAGGGGTTCACGGCGGCGGTGATCGGCGGGATCGGCTCGATTCCGGGCGCGATGGCCGGCGGGCTGATCCTCGGCTTCGCCGAGGCGTTCACGCAGGGCTACATCTCGACGCGCTGGTCCGACCTGCTCGTGTTCGTGATCCTGATCGCCTTCATGCTCTTCCGGCCGCAGGGTCTCTTCGGGAAACCGGACATCAGGAAGGTCTGAGTGCCCGACGAGACCCACAGCCAGTACGAGGAGGCGGTGCCGGGCGCGTCGGGGACGGCCGGGCCGCGGATCGGCCAGGACGAGTGGGTCGCGCGCGCGGCCGAGCGGCGCGGAGGCCGGGGCGGCTGGCTCGGCACGCTCGAAGAGCGCCTGCGCGTCGTGCCGTGGTGGGCCTGGCTCGTCCTTTTCGTCGCGGTCGTGGCCGCCTTGCCGATCTTCTTCGAGAGCGGGTACGTGCGCCGCGTCGCCTTCGACACGGTCATCTTCATGCTGCTTGCGCTCGGGCTCAACATCGTCGTCGGCTGGGGCGGGCTGCTCGACCTCGGCTACGTCGCGTTCTACGGCGTCGGTGCCTACACCTACGCGTTCCTGAGCGCCGACCGCTACGACCTCCATCTGCCGGTTTTCGTCTCGATCCCGCTCGCGGCCGTCATCGGCGGCGTCGTCGGGCTGCTGGTCGGCCTCCCGTCACGACGTCTCGTCGGCGACTACCTCGCGATCGTGACGCTGTTCTTCTTCCAGATCTTTCTGACCGTCTCGAACAACAGCGAGAGCATCTTCGGCAGGAATGTCGCCGGCGGGCCGAACGGGATCCTCAACGTCGAGCCGCTCTCGATCTTCGGCCGCGTGCTGCCCGTCTCGAACGAGGGCATCTTCAACGTCTCCTACCTCTACGTCGCGCTGGCCTTCTTCGTCGTCGTCTTCGTCCTGCTGCGCTTCATCAACGCGTCGCGCACCGGACGCGCCTGGCGCTCGTTGCGGGAGGACGCGCTCGCAGCGGAGCTGATGGGCATGCCCGTCAACTGGCTGAAGCTGACCGCCTTCGCCTTCGGCGCTGGCACCGCGGCCCTGACGGGGACGCTCGTGACGGCGCTGAACGGCAGCGTCTTTCCCCAGACGTTCGAGTTCCCGCTCCTGATCACGATCTACACGATGGTGATCCTCGGCGGCGCCGGCAGCCAGGCGGGGGTCGTGATCGGCGCGATCGGGATCAGCGTCCTGCTCGAGTTGCTGCGCGAGCCCGGCGACTCCCGCTTCCTCTTCTACGCGGTCGTCCTCGCCGGGCTGATCGGCGCGCTCCGCTTCTCGCGCCGGCTCGCGTTCGTGCTCGCCGGTACGGTCGTCTTCGGCTTCGCCCTTCGGGTTGTGGCCGAGGCGATCGACGACGGCTGGACCGCGGGCGTGGCGAGCGGTGGCGGACGGCTCGGCGACTGGGCGACCAACTGGGTCGTCGTCCCGAGCGATCTCGCCGGCTGGGTGACGCCGGTCTCCTACATCGGCCTCGTCGCCGCGGTCCTGCTCCTGACCGTCGTGACCGGTCGGACGCGGCTCGTGCTCTTGGTGCCGACCCTCTATCTGGGTGCGTTCGTCTGGGAGAACGTGATGCTGGCGAAGCCGGAGCCGACGCGGTTCGTCGTCCTCGGCGCGATCCTGATCGCGGTGATGATCGCGCGCCCGGAGGGCATTCTCGGCGAGAAGCGCGTGGAGATCATCTGAGCATGGACGCGCCGAGCCTGCTCGAGCTGCGCGGCGTCTCGATGGCCTTCGGGGGCCTCTGGGTGATCGACGGGCTCGACCTCGACGTGCGCGAGGGCGAGATCGTCAGCGTGATCGGCCCGAACGGCGCCGGCAAGACGACGCTCTTCAACCTCGTCACGGGGATCTACGAGCCGGCGCAGGGCGAGATCCGCTTCGAGGGCCAGAGCATCGTCGGCCTCGAGCCGCACCAGATCACCAAGCGCGGGATCGCGCGCACGTTCCAGACGCTGCGGCTGTTCCTGAACATGAGCGTGCGCGAGAACGTGATGGCGGCGGCGTACGGGCACACGAAGGCGGGCGTCTTTCGCGCGATGGTGCGGACGCCGGGCCAGCGGCGCGAGGAGCGGGAGATCCGCGAGCTCGCCGAGCGGCGGCTCGCCTTCTTCGGCGACCGGCTGATGGGCTACCGCTGGGACCAGCCCGCCTACAGCCTCTCCTACGCGAACAGGCGCAGGCTGGAGATCGCGCGCGCGACCGCGACCAACCCGCGCCTGCTCCTGCTCGACGAGCCCGCGGCCGGGATGAACCCGGTCGAGACGCACGAGATCACCGAGCTGATCGCGAAGCTGCGCACCGAGGGCGGCTACACGATCCTCGTGATCGAGCACGACATGCACGTCGTCGAGGGGATCTCGGACCGGGTGATCGCGCTCGACCACGGCGTCAAGATCGCGGAGGGGTCGTTCCACGAGGTCGCGACCGACCCCCGTGTCGTCGAGGCGTATCTCGGCACGAAGACGGCGGAGCGGAAATGAGCGAGACGTCTGCGGGTCCCGAGCCGCTGCTCCGCCTCGCAGGGATCAACACCTACTACGGCCTGATCCACATCCTCCAGGACGTCGAGCTCGAGGTCGGCGAGGGCGAGCTCGTCTCGTTGCTCGGAGGGAATGCGTCCGGCAAGTCGACGACGCTGAAGACGATCCTCGGGATCGTGCGGCCGCACACGGGTACCGTCACCTTCGACCGGGAGGACGTCACCAACCGCTCGACCAGCCACCGGATCGGCCGCGGAATGGCGATCGTGCCCGAGAACCGGCGGCTCTTCGGACCGATGACAGTGCTCGAGAACCTGGAGATGGGCGCCTACCTGAACCGCGACGGCAGGGGCCGCAAGGACGACTTCGACCGCGTCTACTCGCTCTTTCCGCTCGTCTACGAGCGGCGCTCGCAGCTCGCCGGGACGCTCTCGGGGGGCGAGCAGCAGATGGTGGCGATGGGCCGCGCGCTGATGAGCCATCCGAAGCTGCTGCTGATGGACGAGCCCTCGATGGGGCTGGCGCCGATCCTCGTCGAGCGGAGCTTCGAGATCATCCAGCAGGTGCACGAGTCCGGCGTCGCGATGCTCGTCGTCGAGCAGAACGCGAACATGGCGCTCTCGGTCGCCGACCGCGGCTACGTCCTTTCGACCGGCCGCGTCGTCCTCCAGGGCAACGCCGACGCGTTGCGCGAGAACGAGGATCTGCGGAAGGCCTACCTTGGCCGTTGAGGACCGGTCCGGGGCGAGAGACGATTCTGACACCGTGTCAGAGACGAGTCTGACACCGGCCCTCGTCGGTGCAGCTGTCCGGGGCAGGTTCCCGGTCTTCCGCGACAAGATCTACGTCAACTCCTGCTCGCAGGGAGCTCTCTCGGACGCCGTTCGCGGCGCCTACGAGGAGTACCTCGACGGCTGGGACGCCAACGGCGCCGAGTGGGGGCACTGGGTCGAGCGCTCCGAGGCGATCCGCGGCCGCTTCGCCGACCTCCTCTCGGTGCAGTCGGACGAGGTCGCGATCCAGACCTCGGTCTCGGCCGCCGTCAGCGCGCTCGTCTCCGCACTCGACTTCCGCGGCGACCGCAACCGGATCGTCATCTCCGAGAACGAGTTCCCGACCGTCGGTCAGATCGCGCATGCCCAGGAGCTGCGCGGCGCCGAGGTCGTCCAGGTCGAGCCCGAGCCCGAGGCGTACGCGGCCGCGGTCGACGAGCGGACCGCGCTCGTTTGCTCGACGTTCGTCTCCTTTCGCACCGGCAAGGTGCACGACGTCGCTGCGATCCGCGAGATCGCGCGCGAGCACGGGGCGCTCATGCTCGTCGACGCCTACCAGGGAGCGGGCGCGCTGCCGCTTCACGCTGCAGACGTCGCGGACGTCGTCGTCGGCGGTACGGTCAAGTACCTGCTCGCGTCGGCGGGTCTCGCGTACATGTACGTCGGCGACGAGGTGCGCAGCCGGCTGCCGACGCAGACCGGCTGGTTCGCGGACGAGAACATCTTCGAGATGCAAATCGCCAGCTACCGCCCGCACCCCACCGCGCGCCGGTACGACGCCGGCACGCCGCCGGTACCGAGCATTTACGGCGGCCTCGCGGGCATCGATCTGATCCTGAAGGCGGGGGTGCCGGCGATCCAGGAGCACGTGCGCGGCCTCGTCGAGCGCTTCCTGGCAGGGCTCGACGAGCTCGGCGCGACAGTGGCCGCGCGTCCGGGCGGCCCGCTCGTCTGCGTCCGCTCCACCGACGCCCCAGCGCTCGTCGACTCGCTCGCGGCGGAGAGCATCGTCGCGTCGGAACGGGACTCGAGCCTCCGCATCTCCCTGCACCTCTACAACACCGGCGAGGACGTCGACGCCGTGCTCGCAGCTCTGCGGCACCACCGGCAGCTGTTGCTCTAGCCGGAGGATCAGCAGGCCCGGTCGCGAAGAGAGCGCGATGTCCCGAGACCTCTCGCAGAATGAACGACGGCTGGCCGCGCTCGCCGCAATCGGGCTGCTCTGGGGAGCCTTCCTGATCGCGATCGGCCTCTCACCGCTGCTCGTCGCCTTCGTTCTCGGCGGTGCGCTGCTGCTGGCCACCGCTCACCTGCAGAGAGAGGAGCTGGCGCCGCACATCCGTACGGCTCGCGGTCGTGCGGTCGCGCTGCTGTCGCGGAGGCGGGAATCGCCCCGCCGGGCGCGGCGGCTGAACAGAAAGGCGGTCGAGCTGCGCGGCCAGGGTCGGCTCGAGGACGCCGTCGAGCCGATCGAAGAGGCGCTCGAGATCTTTCGCCGGGTCGGCGATCGCCGCGGCGAGGCGGTGACCCTGAATCGGCTCGGTCTGACGCAGGCGCAGATCGGAGACGAGGCCGGCGCGCTCGACTCCTACGAGACCGCCGTCGCGATCCTCACCGAGCTCGGCGACAGCCACGGCGCCGGCCGCGTGCTCGCGAACCTCGGTGCGCTACAGCGCGGCCAGGGTGACGAGGAGCAGGCGCGGGCGACGTGGATCGACGCGCTCGAGCGGCTCGAGCCCGGCTCGCCCGAGCACGACCGCACAGCGCAACAACTCCGGGTGGCGAGCTAGGACTCGTTCGCCGGATCGCCCGCCGGGAGGACATCGCGCGCCCACTCGCGCCGCTTCCACTCCGGCACCGGCGGCTCGCCGTCCGCGCGGGGCGTGAAGCGCGAGCGCTCGACCAGCTCGAGCTTGTGGATGTAGCGGGGACAGTTGGGGTAGACCCGCCTCGCCTCGACGCGGACGACAGCCTGCGCCCGCTCGTACTCGCCGAGGAGTGGGTCGGCCTCGTCGACCGTCGCGATCCCGTCCAGCCGCAGCCGCTTCTGGCCGTCGAAGTCGAGAAACAGCAGCCCGACCCGCGGGTTCAGGCTCAGGTTCCCGAGCGAGAGGAACATGCCGTTGCCGTCGTAGACCGGGAACGCCAGCGTTCGCTCGTCCAGGACGCGGACGAAGCCGGGATCGCCCCCCTTGTACGAGCAGGTCGGAAAGCCGTCCGCGTCGGCGGTCGCCAGGAAGAACATGTCGCGGGCTTCGATGAAGGCGCGGTCGCCGCCGTCGATCGTGTCGCGCACCTTCACCTCCTCGATCCGGTCGGCGAGGCGGCGCGTGTCGAAGCGGTCCTGCCAGCGGCGGCTGGCGTCGTGGTAGATGCTCATGCGCAGATCATGAGCGCCGAAGACCGGGAAATCCACGTCGCCGCGATCGGCGACTCGATCACCGCGGGATCGCCGTGGGACGATGACCCGGAGGTCGGCTGGCCGGCCGCGGCCGCCGCTGCCGACTCACGGCTGCGCTTCGCCGTCCGCGCCGTCTACGGCAAGCGCACCGACGAGATCGCGTCCTGGCTGGAGGAGGCGGCCGACGGGGCGGACGTGCTCGTCGTCCAGGGCGGGATCAACGACATCGCCCAGAGTCGGCCGGTTGTGGACGCGGCACAGAACCTCGACACCATGATCCGGCGAGGCCAGGAGCTCGGCCTGCGCGTCGCCGTCGCGAACGTGCTTCCCTGGAACAACGGCTGGCCCGGGGCGGAGACGCCGATCCGCGAGCTGAACAGGTTGATTGAGGCGCTTGGCGTGCCCGTACTCCTCTTCCACGAGACGTTGGAGGACCCGGAGCGGCCGGGCCGGATGCGGGAGGAGTGGACGTCCGACGGCGACCATCCGTCGGTCGAGGGCTACCGACGCCTCGGCGAGCTAGCCTTTCGCCTCCCATGACAAGACCTGCTTCCGCCATGACGCTCGAGCCGCCGGAGCGCACTGGACGGCGCTCTGCGGCGTCCTCAGTCGCGTCCGTGCTACCGCACGGACGCTCCTTGCGTCCTTGCAGCGCACTCGTCCAGCACACTCCGGCGGCGGAGCGACATGACGGAAGCAGGCCTCTACGGCGCCCGCTCGATGACCGCACCGCTCAAGCGTGTGCTCGTGCGCCCGCCGCACCCCGCCGACAGCGCTCGCTGGCGCGAGTACGGCTGGCGCGCCGAACCCGATCCCGGTGCGGCGGCGGCCGAGCACGAGGCGCTGCGCCAGATCCTCGCCGACGCGGGCGCCGAGGTGATCGTCGCCGAAGGCGAGTCGGGCAACCCCGATGCGATCTACGCCTACGACCCCGTCCTCGTCGGCGAGCAAGGCGCCGTGCTGCTCCGGCCCGGCAAGGACGGCCGGCTCGGCGAGCCCGGCGCGCTGGAGACCGCGTTGGCAGAGGCCGGCGTACCGGTTGCTGCTCGGATCGAGGCGCCGGGGACGATCGACGGCGGCGATACGCTCTGGCTCGACCGCGAGACGCTCCTTGTCGGGCGCGGGTACCGGACGAACGCGTCCGGCGTCCAACAGCTGCAAGACGCCTTCCCCGACGCCGACGTGCTGTCGTACGACCTTCCGCACTGGAACGGCCGTGCCGAGGTGATGCACCTGATGAGCCTGATCTCGCCGCTCGACGACGACCTCGCGCTCGTCTACCCACGGCTCGCACCGGTGCGGCTGATCGAGCTGCTGGCGGAACGCGGGATCCAGATCGTCGAGGTGCCGGAGGCCGAGTTCGAGTCGATGGGCCCGAACGTGCTCGCGCTCGGGCCGCGGCTCGCGCTTGCGCTCCAAGGCAACGACGAGACGCGGCGCCGGATGGAGGCGGTAGGCGTTGAGGTGCTCGTTTACAAGGGCGACGAGATCTCCCGCAAGGGCGACGGCGGCCCGACGTGCCTGACCCGGCCGGTGCTGCGCCGGTGAGCCTGTTCGAGGCGATCGCCGCGGGTGACGAGGACGCGCTCCGCGAGGAGATCGAGCGCAATCCCGACAGCGCCGGTGCGCGCAACGAGGAAGGCGTCTCGCCGGTGCTGTACGCACTCTCGAACGGCCGCAGCGACCTCGTCGGTCCGATCCTCGACGCGAACCCGGCGCTCGACGTCTTCGACGCGGCCGCAGTCGGCCGCACCCGGGGGCTCGAGGAGCTGGTCGAGGCCGAGCCGGCGCTCGTCCATGCGCGGGCTGCGAACGGATCGACGCCGCTCCACCTCGCCGCCCGCTTCGATCAACGGGGCGCAGCCGAGCTGCTACTCGAGCACGGCGCCGACACGGCCGCACGCGACGGTGACGGCCGGACGCCCGCGGAGGTCGCCGCCGGCGACACGCGCGCGCTCTTCGGCGGCGGCTAGACCGGCTCGTCCAGGCTGAGCTGGCGGTAGTCGGAGAGGCCGGACAAGCCGACCCCCACGAGCCGCAGCGCGCCGGGCCGGTCGCGCAGGCCGCGGTCGAGGAGGGCGCAGGCGAGCTCGCCGATCCGCTCGGCGTCGTCGATGCCGACGTCGAGGCTCGTCGAGCGGCTGCGGATCGAGAAGTCGCCGTAGCGGAGCTTCGCGGTGACCGTCCGGGCGGAGAGGCCCTCGCGGCGGAGGTGGCCGCCGAGCCGGTCGGCCATCCGGCGGAGCTCGACGTGCAGGAGCGCGCGGTCGTGCAAATCGCGCTCGAACGTCTCCTCGACGGAGATCGAGACCCGCTCCGCCGAGCCTTCGAGCCCGCGCGGATCGACCCCGCTCGCGCGGTCGCGCAGCATCCGTCCGACCTGGCCGGGCAGCACCGCCCGCAGGTCGAGGTCGGAGAGCGCGGCGAGCTCGCCCACGGTCGTCACGCCGGCGGCGGCGAGCCGCGCCTCGGCGCGAGGACCGATTCCCGGGAGCGCCCTGACGGCAAACGGTGCGAGGAAGCGCGCCTCGGTCCCGGCGGGGACGACCGTGATCCCGCCCGGCTTGCGGCGGTCGGACGCGACCTTCGCGACGACCTTCGTCGGTGCCACTCCGAGCGAGCAGGTCAGGCTCGTCGCCGCGCGCACCGAGGTTCGCACCGCCTCGGCGACCGCACGGGCGCGCGCGTAGTCGGCGGCGAGGCCTGTGAAGTCGAGATATCCCTCGTCGAGCCCGGTCCGCTCGACGCGCGGCACGACCTCGCGGACGGACGCCCAGACCGCCTGCGAGTACTCGCGGTAGAGGGCGTGGCGCGGCGGGAGGAAGACGGCGCCGGGGCAGCGGCGCAACGCCTCCGCGCAGCTCATGGCCGAGTGGATCCCGAATCGGCGCGCGACGTAGTTCGCGGTCGAGACGACGCCGCGGCCGCGCGGGTCGCCGCCGACGACGAGCGGCTTCCGACGGAGCTCGGGCTGCTCCAGTTCCTCCACCGCGGCAAAGAAGGCATCCAGGTCGAGGTGGGCGAGAATCGCCATCATGCAAGCATGATCGATGCTTGAGCGGCTAACACGGCAAGTGCCTGAGCCGTCGGGCCGCGCTGGGCGGCGCGCGGCCGCGTCCTCAGTCGCGCCGATAGCTTCGGCTATCGGCGCTCCCTGCGTCTTTGCCGCGCACCACCCATCGCACCCCGTCTGCGAGGCATCACCGTGTTAGACGCTCCGGCCCTCCCTCCGCCGGCGATCGTCGCGCCGGCGCCGCGCGAGGTTTCCTCCGGGCTCGTCGCGGGTCGCGCCCCGCTCGGGACGCGACGAATCATCGTGCACGTTGGCCGCTTCCTCGCCGCAGACGAGCCGCTTCGCGGCCGCTCGTTCTCGCTCAACGTGCGCCTGACCGGAGCCGCGACGAGGATCCGCGTGACCGCGATCGACGGCCGTAACCGCCGTTCGTCGCGCGTGGTCGAGCCCGTCTTCGGCCTGCCGCCGGACTCCGCTCCGCGGGAGCGCTCGCCGCGGCTCGACGCCGTTCTCGACCAGAGCATCCGCATGCTTGCGGGACGACACGGCGGTACCAGCGGGATCTACGTCCAGGATCTGCGAACCGGCCGCGGCGCGGCCTGGAACGCCGGCGCGCGCTTCCCGGCCGGGTCGACGCTGAAGCTCGCGATCGCCGTGACGGTCCTGCGCTCGCTGCCGGGCAAGCCGGAGCCCGGCACGCGGGTCGCGCGGCTGCTCGGCAAGATGATCGTCAGCTCCGACAACGAGGCGGCAAACGCGCTCGAGGTCTGGCTCGCCGGCTCGACGTCGGCCGGCTCCGACCGTGTCAACGAGACGATGTGGGCGCTCGGTCTGAGCGACTCGCTCATGTACGGCGGCTACGAGACCCCGCGCCGGCCCGCTGCTTCCGGCAGCCCGATTCCGATCCGGGCCGAGCAGCAGCCCGCCTTCGGCGCCGGCAAGTACTCGACCGCAGCCGACCTCGCGCGCCTCGCCCGTGCGGTCTACCTCGCCGCCGCCGGGAGGGGACCGCTGCTGCGCCTCGGCGTCTCCGGGTCGGAGGCGCGGTACCTGCTCTGGCTGCTGGCGCACGTCGACGACCGCGGGAAGCTCGACCGCTTCTTCGACGGAAGCCCGGTCGTGCTGCACAAGGCCGGCTGGCTGGACAACGCCCGCCACGACAACGGCATCGTCGTCTACGACGGCGGCGTCTTCGTCGCCAGCGTGATGACGTGGCGCGTTCCGGCGGCGGACGAGCTCGCCGGCCGCGTCGCGCTCAGCGCGTTCGCCCGCTTCGCAGGCTAGTACGGATTTGGAACGGAGACCCAGAGCACGCGGACCGACTGCGTGGCGGAGGCGTTGCGCCACGTATGCGGCTTCGAGAGCGGGTAGGTGAGCGCGTCGCCCTGCTCGAGCACATGCGTCTCGTCGCCGACCTGCAGCTCCAGCGACCCCTCGAGGATGTAGACGAACTCCATCTCGCCCGGGAGCGAGTAGAGCTCGTCGCCGGCGCCCGCGCCGGGCGCCACTTCCGACTCGATCGCCTGGAAACGCTCCTCGTCGCGGGAGGAGAGCAGGTGGTTCTCGGTCGGAAAGTAGGAGTCGACCTTCGGGCGCTCGTGGCGCCGGACGAGGGCCGGGGCGGGCTCACGCTCGAAGATGTGGGAGAGCCGCACGCCGAGCGCGTCGCAGATCCGCGCGATCGAGGAGAGCGACGGGGCGGTCCGGTCGCGTTCGAGCTGGCTGATGAAGCCCTTCGTCAGGCCGGTCGCCGTCGCCAGCTGCTCGATCGTCAGGCCGCGTTCGCGCCGCAGCGAGCGCACGCGGGCTCCGACCTTGGGTGTGTCGTTGCGTGCGGCGAGTGGCGTTGCTCTCGGCATGAGCCGATCATACGCAGGTTTAGTCCGGCGGCAACTGTCCGGACGGCTCCGATCCGGCACTACGTTTTCTGTAGTTGCTACGGTGTGAGAAACCAGAGCAAGGAGTGATGGCTTGAGCACGATGCTGCTCGTCCCCCTGGAGGACATCGTCGTCTTCCCGAACATGAATGTGACGCTGACCGTGGACGTCGGAGCCGAGGAGCGCGTGTTGCTCGTCCCGCGCCACGAGAACGACTTTGCGAGCGTCGGGGTCGTCGCGGAGGTGACCGACCGTGTGCGGCTGCCCGGCGGGGCCCGCGCCGTCGCGCTCAACGGCCTGCACCGCGGAGTCGCCGGCGCCGCGACGACCGATGCGCAGGGGAGCCTGCGCGTCGAGGTCGACGAGCGTCCCGACCCGGAGGAGTCCGACGCGCGGATGCGCGAGCTCGAGACCGAGTACCGCGCCGTCGTCGAGGAGATCCTCGAGCTGCGCGGCGACGACGGCCGCATCTCCGCCTTCGTCCGCTCGATCACCGAGCCGGGGGCGCTCGCGGACACCGCCGGCTACTCGCCCGACCTCAGCTTCGCGCAGAAGGTCGAGCTGCTCGAGACGCTCGACGTCCGTGAGCGGCTCCAGCTCTCGATCCGCTTCCAGCGCGAGCGCCTCGCCGAGATGCAGGTGCGCCGCCGTATCCGCGACGACGTCGAGGAGGGGGCCGCGAAGCAGCAGCGGGAGTACATCCTGCGCCGCCAGCTGGAGTCGATCCGCAAGGAGCTCGGCGAGGACGACGCCTCCGTCGTCGACGAGTACCGGCGCAAGCTGGAGGAGGCCGAGCTGCCGGAGGCCGTCCGCGAGCAGGCCGACCGCGAGCTCTCCCGCCTCGAACGCCAGGGCGACAGCTCGCCCGAGGCGTCGATGATCCGCAACTACCTCGACTGGATCCTCGCCGTGCCGTGGGGGAAGCGCTCGGAGGAGCGGCTCGACCCGGGCCACACGCGCGAGGTGCTCGACGCCGATCACGCGGGCCTCGAGGACGTCAAGGACCGGATCGTCGAGTACATCGCCGTGCGCAAGCTGCGCGAGGAGCGTGGGATCGAGCCGGACAAGCGCTCCGGCGCCATCCTGACCCTCGTCGGCCCGCCCGGCACCGGCAAGACCTCGATCGGCGAGTCGATCGCCCGCGCGCTCGGACGGGAGTTCGTCCGCATGTCGCTCGGCGGCGTCCGCGACGAGGCCGAGATCCGCGGCCACCGGCGCACCTACATCGGCGCGCTGCCGGGGCGGCTGGTCCGCGCCCTGCGCGACGCCGGAACGATGAACCCGGTGATCCTGCTCGACGAGGTCGACAAGGTCGGCGCCGACTGGCGTGGCGATCCGTCGTCGGCCCTGCTCGAGGTGCTCGACCCGGCGCAGAACCACTCGTTCCGCGACCACTACCTCGACCTCGAGCTCGATCTCTCGGAGGTCGTTTTCATCGCGACCGCGAACGTGGCCGACTCGATCCCCGGGCCGCTGCTCGACCGGATGGAGGTGATCCGCTTCGACGGCTACACGACCGACGAGAAGGTCGCGATCGCCCGCGGCTACCTCTGGCCGCGCCAGCGCGAGCGCAACGGGCTCCGCGAGGACGAGGTGTCCGTCTCGGACGTCGTGCTCGAGACCGTGATCTCCGACTACACGCGGGAGGCCGGCGTCCGGCAGCTCGAGCGCGAGCTCGGGAAGCTGCTCCGGAAGACTGCGACCGGGATCGCGGCCGAGCGGATCGAGGCGCCGGTCGAGCTGACGCTCGACTCGGTGCGGGATGCGCTCGGACGGCAGACGTTCTACCGCGAGGCGGCGGAGCGGACGGCCGTGCCGGGCGTGGCCACGGGTCTCGCCGTCACCGGCACCGGCGGCGACGTCCTCTTCGTCGAGGCGACCTCGGCGAAGGGCGACAAGCTCGTCCTCACCGGCCAGCTCGGCGACGTGATGAAGGAGTCGGCGCAGATCGCCCTCTCGGCGCTGCGACCGCGCGCGTCCGAGCTCGGTGTCGACGAGGACGCGTTCGAGCGGGCGTTCCACCTGCACGTCCCGGCGGGCGCGATCCCGAAGGACGGCCCGAGCGCAGGGATCACGATGGCCACCGCGCTCGCGTCGCTTCTCTCCGGCCGGCCGGTGAAGCACACGATCGGGATGACCGGCGAGGTGACGTTGCAGGGCCGCGTGCTCCCGATCGGCGGGCTGAAGCAGAAGGTGCTCGCCGCGCACGCCGCCGGGCTCACCGACGTGATCCTGCCCGAGCGGAACCGGCAGGACCTCGACGACGTGCCCGCGAACGTTCGCGAGGAAATGACGTTCCATCCGGTCATGTCGCTCGACGAGGTGCTGGAGCTGGCGCTCGAGCCGGCCACCCAGCTCCATGCGGTGTAGGAGCTGTAGGCCGGTTCCCGAGGAGGTCCGCCGCGCGGCGGACCTCCTCGAGCGCCGTTGGGTCGTCTCGGTGCTCTGGGCCTCCTACGAGGGCGCGATCCGTTTCAACGAGTTCAAGCAGGCGGTTGGTGCAATCCCGCCCGCGACGCTGGCGCAGCGGCTCGTCGAGCTCGAGGACGCAGGCGTGCTCGAGCGGCGCGTGATCGACGCGCGGCCGCCTCGAGTCGAGTACCGCTTGACGGAGGAGGGCCGGCGGCTCAAGCTCGTGGTCGATGCCGTGGCCGCGTTCGCCGACCGCTGAGCACGAGCGTGTGCTTCAGAGACACAAGCGTCTTCTCGCTTCAGCAGCGGCACTGGCCGGTCTGACCTGGCTCGTGCTCGCGGCTCCCGGAGCCGCGCGGGCGGAACGAGAGCTGAAACACACAGCCGCGTCGGACGCTGCGCTCCTCGCCCGGTACGCACCCGTCGTCGTCCTCCACCCCGACGAGCGGTCGGCGCCGACGAACGTCGAGGGCTTTCTCGCCGACGCGGAGCTCACCTCCGGCCGCTACGACGTCCGCGCCTGCTCGGCCCGTGACGGCCTCGCGGCATTGCAGTGCTACGACGACGTCGACGAGCCGGGCGCGCCGATCGTCTACGGCGCCGTCTTTCGGGCCGGCGGAAGGATCGCGCTCCAGTACTGGCTCTTCCACGCGTTCGACCTCTGGAGCCCGTTCGTGCCGCAGAGCCCCGACTACTGGAAGCTGCACGAGGGCGACTGGGAAGCCGCGACGCTGTTGCTCGACGCGAGCGGGCGTCCGACGGAGGTCGGGACGAGCCGTCACTGCGGCGGAGCACGCCGGGCGTGGGCGCGGGTCGAGCGGCGGGGGTCGCGTCCGGTTCTCTACTCGGCGCTCGGCTCGCACGCGCTCTACTTCCGCCCGGGCCGCTATCCGCAGGAGAAGCGCTGCTGGCCGGAGGTCGCGCTCGCCGTCTTCGACGCCTACAAGGTCGCGATCGTCGATCACGCCGCCGCCGGGCGGGCCGTGTCGCTGCGCGTCGTCCCCGTCACCGCTAGGGCGCCGAGGTGGATGCGTTTCCCGGGCACGTTCGGTGAGAGCCAGTACCTCCACTTCCCGCAGGCGACGTTCGCCAGCGGCGCCGGCCCGCGCGGCCCCGCGTTCCACGACCTCTGGAAGAGGCCGTTCGCGGAGCCGCGCAGCTGGCCGGCGCGCTGAGCCTCAGACGAACTCGAGGTGGAGCAGGCTGCCGCGCATGGCTGCGGGTGGCACCGTCATCGCAGCTCCGATCGTTCGTGGGTCGGTGGAAGGAACGTCGAAAGGGGCCTGTCCCGGGGACAGACCCCGGGACAGGCCCCTCGCGGACGGTTCGGGCTAGAGCGCGAGCGCCGGCTCGGCGTCGGAGCCGTCGTACTCGGCGCGGAAGCCGAGGGCGCGGCCCAGAGGCGCGCCCATGGCGAGGCCGACCTTCTGCATCCAGGCGGGCGGGAACGGCAGCCGCACGTCGTCGAAGTGCGCGTTCGCGATCACCGCCAGGCGAAGCGGGTTCGGCATGCCCTTCCGGTTCGTCTTGCCGTCGTTGGCGAGCGCGAACATCGTCTCGAGCAGCCGCTCGAACTGAAGCGCGGGCCGCACCTCGGTCACGAAGACCGCGTCGGTCTCGCCGGCGTTCCAGAACTTGTGCGAGCTGCCGGCCGGGACGATCACCGTCTCGCCGGGGCCGGCGACGATCTCCTCGCCGTCCAGCTTGAAGGCGACCGTGCCCGACTCGATCTCGAACCGCTCGGTCTGGTGCGGGTGCACGTGCGCCGCTGCGACGACGCCGTTCGGCCGGACCGTGCACTCGACGAGGACGTACTCGCCGCCCGTCTCCTGCGCCGTCTCCAGGAAGAGCAGGCGCTCGCCCGTGACGGGGTTCTCGATCACATCTCCCTTGCGGATCATCTGATTCCCTTTCAGTCGTTTTGCAGCGATTTCTCTTGAAGGGAGTCTCTGCGGGCGCCGCCGCCGCGTCGTCGGCCGCGCCAACGATTCGGGCCGCCCGGGTGGATGATCTCGCGGCGGGCGGCGTCATTCTCGAGAGTGACGCGCCGTCATCCGGAACGAGAGGAGGCGGCCAGTGAGCCGCCTCCTCCTCAGCTGCCGCAGTGCCCTCGAACTACTCGTACTGGAGCGCGTCGAGCACGTTCAGCCGCGAGGCGCGCCGAGCCGGCGCGATCGCCGCGAGGATGCCGGCGAGGATCGCGACGACGGTGAAGACGGCGAGCGTCCCCACCGGCAGCGAGAACGAGACGCCGTACTCCGACAGCGACTGGGTCACGAGCGCTGCCAGGCCGACCCCGAGCGGGAGCCCGAGCGCCGCGCCGATCAACGCCGTGATCACGCTCTCCTGCCGGATCATCCGCCGCGTCTGGCGTCGCGTCATCCCGACTGCCCGCAGCATCCCGAGCTCGCGCGTCCGCTCGAAGACGGCGAGCACGAGCGTGTTCACCATCCCGAACAGCGACACGATCACCGAGAGCGCGAGCAGGACGTAGAACAGGTTCATCACGTCGCTGAGCCACGCCGTCCAGTTGGCGATGAACTCGTCGCCGGTCTGGAGCTTGGCGTCCGGGAAGGCACCGAGCGCACGCTCGAGGCCGCCGGTCGAGTCGGCCTGGACGAGCGTCAGCATGTCCCCCGGGCGGGGGAAGTTCGCGTCGAACGTCTCTTGCGAGAGGACGATGTTGCCGAGCAGCTGGTCGAGGTCGCCGTGCTTCTTGTAGACGCCGCGTACGGTCGCCGAGACCTCCTTGCCTGCCGGCGTCAGGAAGAAGAGGTCGTCGCCGACGTGCCCGTCGCCCTCGCGGACGATCGCGTCGCCCTCGGCGAGGGCCGCCAGCGACGCGTCGGAGCCCTCGACCCACTCGAAGTTGTAGGCGCCTGCGATCGTGGCCGGGTCGACGCCGCTGACCGCCTTCTCGCCTTCGCCGGGGAGCTGTGCCTGGTCGCCGCGGATCGAGGAGCTGAGCGTGACTCCGGCCGCCGCAGCTGCGGCCTCGCCGGCGCCCAGCGGCATGGTGTCCCAGCCGCTCTGCGACGTGATCACATGGCTCGTGCCGAGCTGCTTGCGCAGCGCCGACTCGTCGCTTGCGAGCAGGCCCTTGCCGAAGACCGCGACGAACGAGACGAGCGTGAGGCCGATCATCAGCGCCGCCGCGGTCGAGGCGGTCCGGCCCGGGTTGCGAACCGCATTCTCCTGCGCGAGCCGCCCGGCCGCGCCGCCGAGCCGCGCGGCCGGGAGACCGACGATGTGGGCGAGGGGGCGGACGAGGCGCGGCGCGATCACGGCGAGTCCGATGAAGATGCCGAAGGCACCGCCGGCGATGCCGAGGATGCGGACACCGGTCGAGACGTCGGAGCCGAGCGTGCCGTAGACGAGCCCGAATGCGGACAGCGCCGTCACGACGAGCCCGAAGACGAGCGTCCGACGCGACTGCCGCTTCACGGCCAGGCCGCCCTCGCGCACGGCGGCGATCGGCGCGATCCGGGTCGCCCGCACGGCCGGCCAGACGGACGCGACGAGCGTCACGAGCGTGCCGGTCAGGATCGCGACGACAGCCGTCCGCGTCTGGAAGACGAGCGACGACTGCGGCAGCTCGAGATCGACCGCCGCGAAGAGCTTCGTCAGCCCCTTCGCGAGCAGGACGCCGAGGCCGAGACCGACCGCCGACGCGACCAGCCCGAGGATCGTCCCCTCGAGGATGACGGAGCGCAGCACCTGGCGCCGCGACGCGCCGAGCGTCCGCAGCGTCGCAAGCTCCTTCGTCCGCTGCGCGACCGTGATCGAGAGCGTGTTGAAGATGACGAACGCGCCGACAAAGAGGGCGATGCCGCCGAAAGCGAGCAGGAAGTAGCGGATGAAGGTGACGAACTCGCCGACGCCCTCGCCGTCCTCGGCCGCCTGCTCGGCGCCGGTGCGCACCTCGGTCGAGTCCGGGAGCGACAGCGCCAGCGCATCGATCAGCGTGGCCTGGCCGACGCCCTCTCGGGCGCCGACGGCGATCGCGTCGAAGCCGTCCTTGGCCAGCACCTCGCGTGCGGTGGCGACGTCGAAGAGGGCGATCGTGGCGCCGCCGAGGCTGTCGACGTCGCCGAAGCGGGCGATGCCGGCGAGCTCGAACGAGCGCACGGGGCCCTCGCCGGCGATCTTGACCGTCTCGCCGAGCCGGAAGCCCTGCTCGTCCGCCGTGTTCACGTCCACGACGACCTGCCGAGGTCCCGAGGCCCAGTCTCCCTCGACGAGCTCGAACGGGTTGAAGCGCTCGTCGCCGGGGTCGACGCCGAGGCCGAACGTCGGGTTGTTGCCCTGGATCGCCTCGCCCTCGCGGTCGAGGATCTTCGCCTGATTGGCGTCCCCGGACATGTCGAGGATCGTCCCGGCCGCTGCCTCCACCTCGGGGAGCGCGCGCACCTGCGCCAGCACGTCCTCGGAGACCTGCGCCTTGCCTGTCTGCGACCACTCGACGAGCTTCTTCCCGGAGACGACAGCGTCGGTCTGCTCGTAGGAGCTCGAGAAGATCGAGTCGAACGCCTTGTCGATCGTGTCGGTGAGGACAAGCGTGCCGCTGACCATGGCGACGCCGAGGACGATCGCGATCGCGGTCAGCGTCGAGCGGAGCTTGCGTGCGAGCAGGCCGCGGAGCGCGACGCGCTTCATCGACCCGATACCTCGCCGAGCACCTCCAGGATCTCGGCCTGGGACGAACGCGGCAGCTCCTTGACGATGACGCCGTCGGCGAGGAAGAGGACGCGGTCGGCGATCGTGGCGGCGCGGGGATCGTGCGTGACCATCACCGTCGTCTGCCCGTAGGTGTCAACGGCGCCGCGCAGGAGGCCGAGGATCTCGGCCGAGGTCTGCGAGTCGAGGTTGCCGGTCGGCTCGTCGGCGAACAGCACCGTCGGCTTGGAGACGAGCGCGCGGGCGACTGCGACCCGCTGCTGCTGACCTCCGGAGAGCTCGGAGGGCCGGTGCGAGCGCCGGTCGGCGAGTCCGGTCGCGTCGAGCAGCTCGGCGATCCAGGTCGGCTCCGGCTTCTCACCGGCGATCGACAGCGGCAGCAGGATGTTCTCCTCGGCGGAGAGCATCGGCAGCAGGTTGAAGAACTGAAAGACGAAGCCGATGTGGCGCCGCCGCAGCTTGGTCAGATCGTTGTCCTTGAGCGTCGTCAGCTCGATGCCGTCGATCGCGACGCTGCCGGAGCTCGGCTTGTCGAGACCCGCGAGGATGTGCATCAGCGTCGACTTGCCGGACCCGGACGGGCCCATGACAGCGGTCAGGTGGCCGCTGGGGATCGCGAGCGAGACGCCTCTGAGGGCGTCGACAGCGGTCTCGCCGGCGCCGTAGCGGCGGCTGAGGTCGCGGGCGACGACGACGCCTGCCTCCTGCTGCGTCTCCGACGCCTGATTGGCGAGCGCGAGTGCTGCTTCCATGACGTGTGACGTCTCCTTCGAAGTGGGTCGGAACCTGACTTCGAGTGTGCGGTCACGCACGCCTGACGGCGTCGGTCGCCCTGGCCATTTCGAATCGTCCGTGAGGATGATCTCGACGTCGTCACACCGGACGATGGTGCGAACACCGGGTGTCGAGTACCGTTTCTTCGTGATCCAGAACATGCTGGTCCGGGCGCGCGCGTACGCCTTCGAGGTGGCCGTGCTGGCGGTGATCGTCCTCACCCAGGTGCAGTCGTGGACGCACGAGGACCACGGGCATGCCCGCACCGCGGCGCTCGCGCTGTTGACGGCGGGGCCGTTGCTCTTCCGGCGGCTGGCCCCGTTCGTCGCGCCGATCGTGACGGCGGCAGGCGGGATCGCGTTCTCGCTGCTCGACCCGGGCGCGGCCTACGACACGAGCACGATGTTCTTCGTCTTGCTCCTGGCCGCCTGGGCGGCTGGCTCGCTGATCGACGCGCGCCAGGCCGGAATCGCGTTCGCCGCCGTCGTCGTGTGCGGCTGGACGGTCGCGCTCCGCGCGCCCGACGTCCCGCGGACGGAGGCGCTCTGGATCACCCTGCCGCTCGCCGGCGTCTTCGCCCTCTCCGCCGCCGCTGCACACCGGGCCGAGCAGGTCCGGCGCGCCGAGGCGCGGGCGCTGCGTACCGAGGAGGAGGCGCAGCAGGCGGTGGCCGAGGAGCGGGGCAGGATCACCCGCGAGCTCCACGACGTCCTCGCCCACTCGGTCAGCGTCATGACCGTGCAGGCGAGCGCAGTGCGGCGGCTGCTCACACCCGAGCAGGAACGCGAGCGGGAGGCGCTGCTGACCGTCGAGGAGACAGGCCGGCAGGCGCTCTCGGAGATGCGGAGGCTCGTCGGGATCATGCGGGAGGACAACGAGGTCGCCGCGCTCGCGCCGCAGCCGGGTCTCGGGACGCTGCCCCAGCTCGTCGAGCAGGTGCGCCAGTCGGGGCTGCCGGTCGAGCTGACCGTCGAGGGGACGCCTGTGAAGCTTCCCGCCGGCGTCGACCTCTCGGCATACCGGATCGTCCAGGAGGCGCTGACGAACACGCTCAAGCACGCCGGGCCCGCCCACGCCTGGGTGGCCGTCCGCTACGCAGGGGAGGATGTCGAGATCGAAGTGGCCAACGACGGGTCGAGCGACAACGCGAACCATGGTGGCGGGCACGGGCTCGTCGGCATGCGCGAGCGCGTCGCACTCTGCGGCGGCGAGCTCGAGTCGGGGCCGCGCCCGGGTGGCGGCTACAAGATCTCTGCGCGGCTTCCCGTCGCCGGCGGTGCCACGTGAGCGTTCGCGTCCTCGTGGTCGACGATCAGGCGCTCGTCCGCGCCGGCTTCACGATGATCCTGGAGTCGGAGCCGGAGCTCGAGATCGTCGGCGAGGCGGAGGACGGGTTGCAGGCGGTCGAGGCTGCGCGCGAGCTGAAGCCGGACGTCGTCCTGATGGACATCCGGATGCCGAATCTGGATGGGCTCGAGGCGACGCGGCGGATCCTCGCCGAGCCGGGCGAGGCGCCGCGGATCCTGATGCTGACCACGTTCGACCTCGACGAGTACGTCTACGAAGCGCTGCGCGCCGGCGCGAGCGGCTTCATGCTCAAGGACACGCCGCCGGAGCAGCTGGTCGCCGCGATCAACGTGGTCGCCTCGGGCGATGCGCTGCTGTCGCCGGCGATCACGAAGCGCGTGATCGAGGAGTTCATCCGGCGTCCGCCGAGCTCGATCGCGACGGCGCCGTCGCCGAAGATGGCCGAGCTGACCGCCCGCGAGCTCGAGGTGCTCGGCTTCATGGCGCGCGGGCTCTCGAACGCCGAGATCGCCAAGGACCTCTTCGTCAGCGAGACGACGGTGAAGACCCACGTGGCGCGGATCCTGATGAAGCTCGACCTGCGCGACCGCGTCCAGGCGGTCGTCTTCGCATACGAGACGGGGATCGTCCAGCCGGGGGCGGGCGACGCGTAGCTAATGCACGGCGATGCGGTGCGCCGCCTCGTCCCAGCTCCGCACGAGCGGCAGGACTCCCGCGAGGCCCGTGATCTCGAACAGCCGGTGCACCTCGGGAGCTGCGTCGTCCGGGAGGAGCAGCAGCAGCGGCCGCTCGCGCTTCTCGCAGTCGGCGAGCCCCTCGAGCAGCACGCCGACGATCGTCGAGTCGATGAAGGTCGCCTGCGTCAGGTCGACGACGAGCGGTGCTTCCGCGCCGAGGGCGGTCGCGAAGTCGGAGCGCACGCGCGGGGCGGCATACGCATCGGACTCGCCGCGCAGGGTTATCACGCTGAAGCCGGAACCTGCGTCCACGGAGTCAGCATTGCGCGTTGATCCAATTTGAAACCGAGAAACCGTGGCAAAAACCTTGCCGGACCGGGCGTGGCAGGTCCGGCAGTCCATCTCGTACTCTCTGATTGTGTCGATTCTGGTTGAGATCGCCCAGAAGGCGGACGTCTCGGTCGAAGGCGTCGTGCGCGTGCTCACGCGCGAGCCGGTCAGCGATGCGATCAAGGAGCGCGTGCTCGCCGTGCTCGACGACCTGACTCCGGCCCAGACGCGGGCGGTGCAGCGCTTCGCCCTCGCCGCGCTCCACGACGTCGTCGAGCACTCCGGCGACGCCGATCTGGGCGACGGTTCGGCGCCGCCGGATCCCCGCCAGCTCGTGCTGCCCGTCGCGGCGGCGGAGCCCGAGCTGCCGACCAGCCTCGGCCCCGATGCTGCACTCGTGGAGCTCAGCTCCGTGCTCGGCGAGCTCGCGGAGGCGGTGCGCGACCTCCGACGCGAGACGGACGCCGAGCGGCGGGAGCGGGTCGACGACCTCGCCGTCCTGATCGACCTGATCACGACCGGTTGGCAGGGCCTCGATGCGCGGCTCGGCCGGATCGAGCGCCAGGTCAGCAGGCTCGAGGCGGGGCGCCGCGAGCACATCGCCCAGGCTCCCGTCCGTGTCGTTCCCGCGGCACTCGACGCTCCAACTGCCCCCGTCGCTCCGAGCGAGCCCGTCCCCGCGCCTCCGGCGAAGCCGGGCACGCGCGACCGGCTCCCGTTCGTCGCCGTGCTCTCGCTCGTCGGCGCGGGAATCGTCACGCTCGCGGTCCTCCAACTCGCTTCCGGTGGGCCCGACATCTCGCGGCTTGTCTCCGCGCGGGAGAGCTCCTCCACGACCGGCGAGGTCCCGGCCACCACTGCACCCACGCCGACGACGGCGGAGACGCAACCCGCCGCGACAACGGCCCGGCTGCCGGCGCAGAAGCCGACGGCCCCGGCGACGACCTCCGACGTGCTCGGGACGACGGCCCCCAGGACAACGCGCCCGCGGCCTCCCGCGGCGACGACCACAGGGCCGGTGACGACCGCGCCGCCGGCCACAACGAGACCTGCGACGCCGGCAACCCCTCCGGCCGGGTTCGAGCCGACGCGCAACTGGGCCTGGGCGCCGGTACAGGGCGCCGACTACTACGCCGTCGCGTTCACGCGGAACGGCACCGCCGTCTTTCGGGCGACCCCGGCTGAGTCAAAGCTGACGCTCCCGAGCACCGTCGTCTTCCGGCCTGGCTCCTACCGTTGGGTCGTCCGGCCCGGCTTCGGCGCGCCCTCGGCGAGAAACCTCGGCGCACCGGTCGTCGACTCGGGCTTCACGGTTTCCTAGCGAGCTAACCCGCCGCGGCGACGACGGCCCCCGTGCGCAGGCTCGCGCCGGCGACGAGGGTGTCTGGCTCGCTCGTGTGCCCGCGGCCGCGAGCTCGGCCACCTGCCGACCGACGAGGAGGTCGAACGGGCGCGAGGCGGTCGCGCGGCTGGAGCAAGCCGGCGTCGGCACGCTCGCCGGCGGCGAGTTCGTCGACGCCGCGATGCTCGGCGCCGCGGGGCAGACGGCCGCGCTCGCGGACGCATACGGGACACGCGGCGCGTAAGAACCGCGCGCGAGCCGACACGAACGGGGACACACCCGATCCGAAGGAGGAGAGGACAGTGCCCCACGGCTCGTGGATCAACGCTCCACCGCCGGGACATGGACGGCGAGGTGCTCGTCAAATGAATCTCCGGCACGACGTCGTCATCCTCGCCTGCGCCGTCAGCGCCGGCATCCACGGGGCCCTCGCCCCGGCGCACTTCGCCGAGGGCACCGTCACGGGCGCCGGCTTCGTCGCCTCGGCCGCCGTCCTCGTGACGCTCGCGGTCGTCCTGACGCTGCGTCCTGCCGGCGCTCCCCCGCTGGCCGGCGCAGCGATCGTGCTCGCCGGGCTCCTTGGGAGCTATGCGCTCGCGACGACGACCGGAGTTCCCTTGCTCCACCCACACCCGGAGCCGGCCGACGGGCTCGCCCTCGCCACCAAGGCATTCGAGGCCGTCGGGCTGGCGGCGGCGGTGAGCCTCCTCCGGCGCCGCTCCGCCGTCTCACTTTCCCTCATCCACCCGAAAGGAACGCTGACATGAACGACGTACGTGCCACACGCCCGATCCCCCTCGCCCTGACGATGCTGGTGGCGCTCTTTGCCGCCCTCGTCGCGCTCGCTGTCTCGAACGGGCACGACGCCCACGCCCACGTCAACGCGACCACCGCCTCGCAGGCGGGGCTCCGTGCCGACATGCGCGTGCTCTGGGAGGACCACATCACCTGGACCCGTCTCGCGATTATCAGCCTGACGACCGGCTCGCCGGACACGCAGGCAACCGTCGGCCGGCTGCTGCGAAACCAGGTCGACATCGGCAATGCGGTGAAGCCCTTCTACGGCAAGGCCGCGGGGAACGCACTCACGGCCGAGCTGCGCAAGCACATCTTGATCGCCGCCGACGTCATCACGGCCGCCAAGGCCGGCGACGCGGCGAAGCTCGCCGACGCGCAGACGCGTTGGCGCGCGAACGCCGACGAGATCGCGGCGCTGCTCGCGAGCGTCAATCCCCGCTTCTGGAAGCTCGGGGCGATGAAGTCGGAGATGCGGCAGCACTTGGCTCTGACGACGCAGGAAGTCGTCGCGAGGCTCCAGGGCCGCTGGGCCGCCGACATCGCCGCCTACGACAAGGTCCACAAGCACATCCTCCACCTCTCGGACGCGCTCGCGGACGGGCTCGTCAAGCAGTTCCCGAACAGGTTCCGCGGCGGCGCATGACCGCTACGCTTGACCTCGTGTCGACGGCGCCCTCGGAGACCGTGGTCCCGGGTCTCGACGACGAATCGCGTGAGTGGCTGCGCGCGCTCCACGCCGAGGGCCCGGTCCGGGACGGGGCGGTCGCCCGGCTGCACGCGCTGCTCCTGCGGGCCGCGCGCTTCGAGGTCGCCCGCCGCCGGCCCGCGTTGCCGCACCTGCGCGGCGGCGACCTCGACGACATCGCGAACCAGGCGGCGGACGACGCGCTCGTCAGCGTCCTGCAGGCGGCTGGACGACTTCCGGGGCGGCAGCCGCTTCACGACGTGGGTCTTCAAGTTCGCCCTGCTCGAGGCGGCGGTGAAGCTGAGGACGCGAGCGTGGCAGGGGCGCGAGGTGCCGCTCGAGCCCGAGAGCTGGAGCCTCTTCGCCGGCGGCGGGCTCGAGCCGGAGGAGGAGCTCGAGCAGCGTGAGCTGCTCTCCGCCTTGCAGCACGCCGTCGCCGAGCTGCTGACGCCGCACCAGCGAGCCGTCCTCGTCGCGCTGGCGCTGAACGGTGTCCCGATCGACGTGCTGGCCGAGCGGCTCGGCACGACCAGAGGCGCGCTCTACAAGACCCTGCACGACGCGCGGCGCAAGCTGCGGGATCACCTCGAGGAGGAACGCTGATGGAACGCCCCGGACCTGAAGCAGCCGCTCGGGCGGCTGCTCGGACCCGCCGAGCCCGAGGTCGGCTGCGACGAGTGCTTCGACCTGCTCGACCGCTATGTCGAGCTCGAGCTCTCGGGCGCCGACGCCGAGGCTGCGATCCCGGGGCTGCGGGCCCACCTCGACGGCTGCCCTGCCTGCCGCGAGGAGCACGCGAGCCTGCTGGCGCTCGTCGGCGGCGAGCAAGTCCCGTAGGTCGTCTCCCGGGAGGCTCCGGCCCCGAGCTTCAAGGGTCGGTCCCTGATCCCGCGGATGTGTTGCGGACGGTGTCGATCGAGCCCGGCGAGGGCTTCGTCGTCTGCGCCCACCTCAGCGATCGGGCCTCGTCTCGGCAGGGGCGGCCACGGCGACGGCGACCGCGAGCACGAGCACGAGCACGAGCGCGATCGCTCCTCGTGGTAGTGCCAACAGCGGCCCGGAGTAGCGCGCTGCGCACAACTACGTAGCGCGCTTCAGCAAGCTTGCTGATGCCCTGTCGCCTCCGTCGAGCGAGCCTGTGCGCACAGGTACGCGACAAGGAGGCAGCCATGTGGCCGGGAGGTTTCACCGACTGGATCGTGCTGGCCTCCGGCTATCTGCTCGCGCTGGGGCTCTTCTACTGGCTCGGCGGGATCAGACGTGCCGGAGCTGCGATCAGGAGCTGGGGGCGAGCGAGCACGCGGACCAACTGAGAGCGGAGGAGGAGTGATGAAAAGAATTCTGGTTGCAACAGACGGCTCGGTCTCCTCGACCGAGGCCGTGCAGTTCGGTGTCGAGCTCGCGGCGGAGCATGCCGCGGAGTTGATCTTCGTTCATGTCGTCCCGGTGCTGGACGTCGTGCCGGCCACCGGCTTCGGGATCGGCGGGGCGTTCCCGCACGAGGTGTCGAAGGAGGACCGGTCGCTGCTGGACGACGCGGCCGCCGCGGCGATGGAGCACAACGTCGTCTCGACCACGGCGCTCCTGCGGGGTGACACCGTCGAGGAGATCCTGGGGTACGCCGACACCCACGACGTCGACGTGATCGTGGTCGGCTCGCGCGGACAGGGCGCCGTCGCGGCGACGCTGCTCGGGAGCGTCTCCCGGGCCGTTCTGCGAGAGGCTCGCCGCCCGGTCGTGGTCGTGCGCGCCGGCGCGCTCGTTCACGCGACCGAGCCGCGTGCGACCACGGCGGCGGTCGGCCGATGACGCTGATCTGGTTCGTCGCCTGGTTGATCGCCGACCTGATCGGTGATCGGGAGGCGCTGCTCTTCGACCCCGTCAACGCCTGGGCCGCCACGTTCGTGCTCGCGCTCGCGCTGGACGTGAGCCGCGCAGGCGGCGTCCCGGGCAGGAGCTGAGCGAAAGGAGAGATCATGTCCACAACCACCCTCGAGGTGAGCGAGCGAGGCCGGGCGCAGACGCCCGCCACAATGCACGCGGCGGTCGTGCGCTCGTTCAGCGAGCCGCTCCGGCTGGAGGAGCTCGAGACGCCCGCCCCAGGATCCGGCGAGGTGCTCGTCCGGATCGAGGCTTCGGGCCTCTGCCACACCGACATCCACGCAGCCCACGGCGATTGGCCCGTGAAGCCCTCGCCGCCGTTCGTCCCCGGGCACGAGGGAGTCGGAATCGTCGTCGAGCTGGGCGAGGACGTGACCGAGGTCGGGGTCGGCGACCGCGTCGCAGTGCCGTGGCTCGGCTATGCCTGCGGGACGTGCGACCACTGCGTGTCCGGCTGGGAGACACTCTGCCTGCAGCAGCGGAACACCGGCTACTCCGTCGACGGCGGCTTCGCCGAGTACCTGACCGCGTCGGCGCGCTTCGTCGTACCGGTGCCGGAGGGGCTCGACCCGCTCGACGCGGCCCCACTCACCTGCGCCGGCGTGACGACGTACAAGGCCGTCAAGGTCTCCGGCGCCCGGTCCTCCGACCTCGTCGCCGTCTTCGGCGTCGGCGGGCTCGGCCACCTGGCGGTGCAATACGCCCGCATCGCGGGGGCACGGGTCGTCGCGGTCGACCTGCACGAGGACAAGCTCGAGCTCGCCCGCCAGCTGGGTGCCGACTTCACCGTCAACGCGACGGCCGAGGATCCAGCGGCGGCGATCCAGGCCCTCGGCGGCGCCGATGCCGCGATCGCGCTCGCGGTCGCCCCGAAAGCGTTCCGGGACGCCTACGGCGCCCTCCGGCGGGGCGGCACGCTCGTCTTCGTCGGCCTGCCCGCGGACAACCACGTCGACATCCCGATCTTCGAGACCGTGCTGAACGGAATCACGATCGTGGGCTCGATCGTCGGGACGCGGACCGACCTGCGCGAGGTGTTCGAGCTGCATGCGGCCGGACGCACGCACGTCATCCGCGAGCAGCGGCCCCTGCACCAGGTCAACGAGGCGATCGCCGACGTCGAGGCGGGACGTGTTCCGGCGCGGATCGTCTTCACGCCCTGACGGCGAGGAGGTGGTGGCGATGAAGAAACCAATCCTCGAAGCGGCCGGAGTCCGAAAGGTCTATCGGTCCGGAGGGACGGAGGTCTGCGCTCTGAAGGAGCTCGACCTGGAGGTGCCGGAGGGCCAGTTCCTGGCCGTGATGGGTCCGTCGGGCTCGGGCAAGACGACGCTGCTGAACTGCCTCTCGGGGCTCGATGAGATCGACGACGGCCGTGTGCTCGTCGACGGCCACTCGATCCACGAGCTCTCGGACGCGCGGCGCACGCAGCATCGCGCCGAGACGATGGGGTTCATCTTCCAGGCGTTCAACCTGATCCCCGTCTTCAGCGCCACCGAGAACGTGGAGCTGCCGCTCCTGCTCACGCATGTCCCCGAGCGGGAGGCGCGGCAGCGGGCGCGGGAGACGTTGACGCGCGTCGGGCTCGGCCACCGGCTCGACCGGCGACCGCCGGAGCTCTCCGGCGGGGAGCAGCAGCGCGTCGCGATCGCCCGCGCCCTCGCGGGCCGGCCGCGGCTCGTCTGGGCGGACGAGCCGACGGGCAACCTCGACTCGGAGATGGCGGCGGCGGTGATGGAGCTCCTGACCGAGCTCCACGGGGAGGGCCTGACGATCGTCCTCGTCACGCACGACCCGACCGTCGCCGCGCTGGCCGACCGGCTGATCACCGTCCGCGACGGCGAGCTCGTCGGTGACGAGCTCCTGGGGGGCGAGGTGGCGGCTGCATCCCGGCGGGCGGTGCTGGTCCGATGACCGCTGCGGCGCTGACCCTGGTCGCGCTGCTGTCGCTGCCGTTCCTCGCGATCCTCGTGCGCCGGCCCGTCCTCAGGCGGCTGGCGCTCCGGAACGCGTTGCGCCGACCGCGAGAGGCCGCGCTCGTCGTCCTCGGCTCGCTCCTCGGCGCCGCGATCATCACCGGCTCGATGGTGGTGGGCGACACGATGAGCACGTCGATCCGTCACGTCGCGCACACGCACCTCGGTCCGATCGACGAGCTCGTCTCGGCCCGCGGCCCGCGGGAGCAGCAGCTGTTGCTGCGGGCGCTGCACACACTCCCGCGCCGGGATGTCGACGGCGTGCTCGCGTTCGCCACCATCGATGCCGCCGCGACGTCGACGGGACCGCACGTGCTGGCGGCACCCCGCTCGCAGGTGATCGCGGTCGACTTCGCCGCCGCGCGGAGGTTCGGTCGCGACCCGGCGTCGACGGGCATGAGCGGCCCGACGCCGGGGCTCGGTCGCGCTGCGGTCACCGCTGACCTCGCGCGCTCGCTCGAGCTCCGGATCGGCGGCCGTGTCGCCGTCTACGCCTACGGACGCCGGACGACCCTCGTCGTCGACCGGATCCTGCCGCGGCGCGGGATCGCCGGCTTCTGGCTCGGCGTCGAGCAGGAGGCGAACAATGTGCTCGTCTCCTGGCCGACGTTCGAGCGGATCGAGGTCGGCAGCGGCGGCGCCCCGCCGAATTGGACCGTCGCGGTCTCCAACCTTGGCGGCGTCGAGAGCGGCGCTGCCCGGACCGACGCGGTCGTGCGCCAGATCGAGACGGCGGTTGCGTCGACGGGCCTCGAGGCGGCGGTCTACACGGCGAAGCAGACCTCGCTCGACACCGCGGACGCGGTCGGCAAGGGATTCGAGTCGATGTTCACCGCCACCGGTAGCTTCGGCGTCCTCGCCGGGCTGCTTCTGCTCGTCAACCTGTTCGTGATGCTCGCGGCGGAGCGAAAGACCGAGCTCGGGATGGCGCGCGCGATCGGGATGCGGCGCTCGCAGCTCGTCGGCGCGTTTGCCACCGAGGGCTGGCTCTACGCCCTCGTCGCGGCGGTGCTCGGGGTCGTCGTCGGAATCGGGCTCGGGCGGGCGCTCGTGGCCGTGTCGGCGCGGATCTTCTCGACCGAGCACAACCGCTTCGACCTCTACTTCACGCTCGAGCCGGCGAGCCTCGCGCTCGCGTTCGCGATCGGCTTCGTCGTCGCACTGGTGACGATCGTCGGCACGAGCCTGCGCGTGAGCAGGCTCAACATCATCCGGGCGATCCGCGACCTCCCGGAGCCGCCGCCGAGGCGGCGCGTTCGCCGGCTCGTCCTCGCCGGCGTCGCCGCCGCAGCCGGCATCGCCGTGACCGTGCCGGCCCTCTCCTCCCAGAACGGCTACGCGCTCCTGCTCGGACCGACGCTCGCCGTCGCCGGACTGGCGCCGTTCGCCGCGCGCCTGATCGGCGCATCGGCCGCGAACACGCTGGCATCCACCCTCGTCGTTCTCTGGGGCTGCTCGCTCTTCGCGCTCGTCCCGGACTCGACGAAGGGCGCCGGAATGATGCTCTACGTCGCCCAGGGAGTGGTGCTGACGGCGGCGGCGGTGACGCTCGTGTCGGTGCAGCAGGAGCGGCTCAGCCGGGTGCTCCGGGGGCTGACCGGAGGCCGCTCGCTCTCGCTCAGGCTCGGGCTCGCCTACCCGCTGGCCCGGCGGTCGAGGACGGGGCTGACGATCGCGATGTACGCGCTCGTCGTCTTCATCCTCACCTTCATCACGTCGCTCGCCCACATGATCGACGCGCAGGTCGACACCGCGAGCGCTTCTGTGCGAGGCGGGTACGACGTCATCGTCACCTCGAGCGCCGCCAACCCCGTGCGGGCACGGCAGGTGGCACAGCTCGACGGGGTCGAGAGCGTCGCGCCGCTCGCGCGCGCGACCGGGCTCTTCCGGGTCGACGCCATTGAGGACGCCGTGCCCTGGGGCATGACCGCGTTCGACGAGGCGTTCGTGCGCGGCGGGCCGCCCGCGCTCGACGATCGCGGCGCCTACCCGACCGACCGGGCCGCGTGGGAGGCGGTGCTGAGAGATCCGAGCCTGGCGATCGTGGACACCGCGTTCCTGCAGGCGAGCGGAGGCCCGCCGAGCTTCACCGCCGAGCCGGGGACGAGGATTCGCGCCCAGGATCCGTACACGGGCCGTACGCGGGTGCTGACCGTGGCAGCGCTCGCGCCGGTCGACTACTTCATCGAGACGGGGGTCTTCTACGGCGCCGACGGAGCGCGGACGCTGTTCGGCTACCAGCTCGCCCGCGACCGGCTCTACGTCGGCCTGCGGCCCGGGCTGGACGCGGACGACTTCGCTGCGGACGTGCAGTCGACGTTCCTCGTCAACGGCACCGAGGCGGTCGCGATCGACACGATCATGGCGGAGGGGTTCACGATGACCCGCCAGATCTTCCAGCTCTTCGAGGGCTACTTGGCGATGGGCCTGATCGTCGGGATCGCCGGCACCGCGGTCGTGATGATCCGGGCGGTGCGCGAGCGGCGCCGGCAGATCGGGACGCTGCGCGCGCTCGGCTTCGGCAAGCAGGCGGTCGGCCGCAGCTTCGCGGTCGAGACGGGCGTCGTCGCGATCGAGGGAACGGTGATCGGCGCCGTGCTCGCGCTCGTCACGCTCTACGACATCGTCGCGCTCAGCGACTCCTTCGGGGACATGCGCTTCTCGATCCCGTACGCCTCGCTCGGCATCCTGCTCGCCGGCACCGTCGCGGCCTCGCTGCTGGCGACGGTCTGGCCGACGGTTTCCGCCAGCCGGATCCGGCCCGCCGTTGCACTCCGCATGACCGACTGAGCCCGCGCACTCGCCCGCAACGGCATCCGCATTCTCCCGCAGGCAGGTTCCGCGCCCGCGCTGATGGCGGCTGCCGCGCGATCGGCGAACCTGCGGCCATCGCATGAGGCAAACCGGAAGGGAGACGGAGATGAAGAAGTGGTTCGCATACGGAGGGATCGCAGCCAGTGTGATCCTCGTGGCCTTCGGGGCCGGCGCGATCGCGATCGGCGTCAACGGCTACAACGAGGTGCGCGACGAGCTCGCCGCCCAGAAGATCGTCGCCGGCGACGACGCCGCCGAGCTGACGGACGGCAGGCTCCAGCCGGGCGAGGAGATCACGACCGGCGCCGAGGCGCGCGCCTTCGCGGACATCATGGAGCACCACACGCTCGATGCCACCCAGGGCAAGCGGTATGCCGAGATGGGCCGCTTCCTGACGGCGGACGGCACGGACACGAGCGACGAGGCGCTCGCGGCGAAGACGCCGGAGGGCCGCCCGGTCGAGAACGGGCTGCGCAACATGTGGGTGACCGAGACGGCGCTCACGACCGCGCTCAACACGGCCTTCTTCGCCGAGCGCGTCGCGGTCTTCTCGATCGTCATGGGCGCGGCGCTGCTGCTCACGGGCATCGGCTTCTTCGTCCTGACCCTCGGCGGCGCGCTCGGGATCGTCGCGATCCCGCGCCGGCAGAAGTCGATGGACACCGCCGCGGCTCTCTAGTGCCGCAGCAGCACAGCATCAACGAGCGGGCCGTACCGGCCCGCTCGTTGCCGTTGCAGGTCTCGTCGACCGTCGCCGAGGCCCGCGCGGAGGTCGGCCGGGGCCCGCAGCGGGGACCCGACGTGCCCGTCTGCTTCGGCGAGCGGCTCGTCGGGGTGGTCGCGGTCGAGCGGCTCCTCGACGCACGAGCGGACGCGACCCTCGCGTCCATGGTCGACCGGGCAGTCGTCGTCGCGCCGCCGGACCAGGACGACGAGCGCAGCGCGCTCCTCGCCGCGAAGAGCGGCGCGCGCAGCGTCGCGGTCGTCGACGCCGACGGGCGGCTTGTGCGGATGCTGCCGCCGGAGCACTTGATCGCCGTGCTGAACGAGGAGCACGAGGAGGATCTGGCCCGGCTCGGCGGCTTCGTCGCGCGCAGCGGCCAGGCGCGCCACGCGGCCGAGGAGAGCGTCGCCCTGCGGCTCTGGCACCGGTTGCCCTGGCTTGCGCTCGGCCTCCTCGGCGCGATGCTCTCCGCGGGTCTCGTCGCCGCCTTCGAGGACGACCTCCGGCGCCAGGTGCTGCTGGCGTTCTTCGTCCCCGCCGTCGTGTACATGGCGGACGCGGTCGGGACGCAGACGGAGACGCTCGTGATCCGGGGAATGGCCCTCGGCGTGTCGCTGCGTTCGATCGCGCGCCGCGAGCTCGCGACGGGCGCGATCATCGGCTGCCTGCTCGCGGTCGTCTTCTTCGTCTTCTGCCAGGCGCTCTGGGGCGAGCCCCGCGTGGCCGCGGCGGTCGCGATCGCGCTGCTCGTCAGCGCCTCGGTCGCCACGGTGATCGCGATGTCGCTCCCCTACCTGCTGCAGCGCCTCGGCCGTGATCCCGCGTACGGCTCGGGGCCGCTCGCGACGGTGATCCAGGACCTGCTCTCGGTCGCTGCCTACTTCGGCGTCGCGGCGGTGCTGGTCTAATGGCGCCGATGGCAGCCCGCGAGCCCGTGGACGTGATCCTCCGGGACGGCGGCACGTTGCGCCTCCGCCCGCCCTCGCGAGCCGACGCCGGCGCCCTACTCGCGTTCTACCGCGCCCTCTCGCAGCAGAGCCTCCACCGCCGCTTCCACGGGCTGCCGCACCTCGGCCGCCAGCTCGTCGAGTCACTGCTCGAACCGGATTGGACGGAGCGCGGGGCGCTGATCGGAGCCCTCACGGACGGCGACGGCGAGCGGATCGTCGCGGTCGGCAACTACGTCCGGCTGCGCGACCCGGCGCTCGCGGAATCGGCGTTCGCGGTCGCCGATGCCGAGCAGGGACGAGGGATCGGGACGCGGCTGCTGGAGCGGCTCGCCGCGCGTGCGGCCGAGGTGGGAATCGAGCGTTTCGTCGCGGAGGTGCTCCCGGACAACAGATCGATGCTGGGCGTGTTCGAGCGCGCCGGCTTCGAGCTGAAGCGCGAGCTCTCGGGCGGTGTCGTCGAGGTTCAGTTTCCGATCGCCGCGACCGAGCGCTTCGAGCAGAGCGTCGAGGCGCGCGACCACACGGCGGTCGTCGCGTCCCTGCGGCCGTTCTTCGAGCCGACGAGCGTCGCTGTCGTCGGCGCCTCGCCGCGGCGCGGCACGATCGGGGGCGAGCTCTTCCGCAACGTGCTCGAGGCGGACTTTGCCGGCGCCGCCTACCCGGTCAACCCGAAGGCGGCGCCCGTCGCCGGCGTCCGCGGCTACGCGTCTGTCTCCGAGATCCCCGACCCGGTCGACCTGGCGGTGATCTCGGTGCCGGGTGAGCACGTGCTCGGCGCCGTCGAGGACGCGCTTCGCAGCGGCGTCCGCGCGCTCGTCGTCATCTCGGCCGGCTTCGCCGAGGTCGGCAGCGACGGCGCGGCGCGGCAGGAGCAACTGCTCGCGCTCGTCCGGGCGCACGGCGCTCGGCTGATCGGCCCCAACTGCCTCGGGATCGCCGCTGCGGCGCCGCGGCTGAATGCGACGTTCGCCGCCCGCTCGGCGCCGCCGGGGAACATCGGCTTCTCCTCGCAGTCGGGCGCGCTCGGGCTGGCGCTGCTCGAGGCGGCCGACGCTCGCGGTCTCGGGCTCTCCGCCTTCGTCTCGATCGGGAACAAGGCGGACGTCTCCTCGAACGACCTGCTCGAGTGGTGGGAGGACGACGAGGCGACCGACGTCGTCCTCCTCTACGTCGAGTCGTTCGGGAACCCGCGCCGCTTCGGCCGGCTCGCCCGCCGCGTGGCTCGGAGCAAGCCGATCCTGGCTTTGAAGAGCGGCACCTCGGCTACGGGTCAGCGCGCCGCGAGCTCGCACACGGCGGCGCTCGCCGGCTCGGAGGCCGGCGTCGATGCGCTCTTCGACCAGGCCGGGGTGATCCGGGCGACCTCGCTCGAGGAGCTGATCGACGTCGCGACATTGCTCTCCTCGCAGCCCGAGCCGCGCGGAAGGCGCGTCGCCGTGGTCACCAATGCGGGTGGCCTGGGGATCCTGGCCGCGGACGCGTGCGACGCCTCGGGCCTCGAGTTGCCGACGCTCTCCGACGAGACCGCCGCGCGGCTGCAGGCCTTCCTGCCCGCCGAGGCGAGCGTCGCGAACCCGGTCGATATGCTCGGATCCGCCACGGCGGCCGCGTACGGGCAGGCGCTGCTCGTCCTGCTCGACGACCCGCACGTCGACGCGGTGCTCGTGCTCTTCGTGCCCGCCGTTTCCGCGACCGCGGACGAGGTCGCGGTCGCCGTCGACGAGGCGGCGCGAGCCGCAGCGGCCGGCAAGCCCGTGCTCGCGGTCGTGATGAGCTCGGCCGGCGTCCCGGCGGCCCTGCGCGCAGGGTCCGCGGCCGCGGCGTTCGCCTATCCGGAGTCGGCGGCGCGGGCGCTCGGGCGCGTCGCCGAGCGAGCCGAGTGGCTGCGGCGCCCGCTCGGGTCGGTGCCGGCGGTCGCCGACATCGACCTGGCCGCCGCCGCGCGCGTGATCGAGCGCGCGCTCGATCACGCGGACGACTCCTGGCTCGAGCCCGGAGAGACGCGGAAGCTGCTCCAGGCCTTCGGGCTGCCGCTCGTGCCCGAGCTGGTCGCGGACGGCCCCGATGCGGCGGCTGCTGCAGCGGCCGAGCTCGGCTTTCCAGCCGTCGTGAAGTCGGCTCTCGCCGGCGCACACAAGACCGAGACCGGCGGGGTGGCGCTCGACCTCGAAGACGAGGCTGCCGTGCGGGCCGCTGCCGACCGGATCGGCTACCCCGTCGTCGTCCAGCCGCTGCTCCGCGGCGGCACGGAGCTGCTCGCCGGGCTCGTGCAGGATCCCGTTTTCGGACCGCTCGTCGCCTTCGGCCCCGGCGGCGTCTTTGCGGAGCTGATCGGTGACGCCAGCCTCCGGATCGCGCCGCTCACCGACCTCGACGCGGAGGAGCTCGTCACGTCGGGAAAGGCGGGGCGGCTGGTGCGTGGCTTCCGCGGCGCGGCGCCGGTCGATGTGGCTGCGCTCGTCGATCTCGTCCATCGGCTCGGTGCACTCGGGGAGGAGTTGCCCGCCGTCGCCGAGCTCGACCTGAATCCCGTGCTCGCGTTCGCCGAGCGAGCAGTGGCCGTCGACGCCCGCGTCCGGGTCCGGCGGCCCGAGGAGCGCCGCCGCGAGAAGAGCTGGTGACGGCACCGTAGTTCTCCGCAGGCGAATCGGGCGCGACGCCGATGTCCCTCTCTCGCCCGCCGGGGATCGTGAGCACACACAGCCACGCGACCCGAAGGAGACGTCAATGAGCACGAAGACCCGTGACCTGCGCATCGGCGAGCTGCGTGTCGCGGCCGCGATGCATGCCGGCGTGCACACGTGCGACCGCGAGGCGCCGCTCAGCGAGGTCGCCGCCACGATGGCGCGTGAGCTGATCCATTGCGTTGTCGTCGAGAGCGGCAGCGGCGAGAGCGGGCCGCCTTGGGGGATCGTCTCCGACCTCGATCTCGTGGCGGCGGCGATGGTGCGCGACCTCGACGAGCAGACGGCGGGCGGGTCGGCCGCGACGCCGGTCGTGATGGTGGCACCGCACGAGACCCTCCAGCGTGCCGCGCAGCTGATGACCGAGCACGGCAGCTCGCACCTGATCGTCGTCGAACCGCAGCAGCAGCTGCCGATCGGCGTCCTCTCGACGATCGACATCGCAGCGCTGCTGGCTCGGCAGGACCGGTGAGCACGTTCGACAGGGTCGTCTGCGGCGTCGACCACTCCGAGGCCGGAGTCGCTGCTGCGCGAGTCGCAGGTCTCCTGGCTGCGCCCGCGGGGCGGCTGACTCTCGTCTCCGTCAACGACCCTTCCGTCGCGGTTCACGCCGGGTGGGCGATGAAGCCGGTGCTCGACGAGCTCGCCGCCGAGGCGCGCTCGGCTCTGGAGCGCGGGCGGTCCGAGGCGGAGGCGATCCACGCGCTCCAGACGCGGCTTGTCGACGGCGACCCGCTGCACATCCTGCTGGCCGAGGTCGTCCGCCGGGATGCGACGGCGGTCGTCGTCGGCAGCCACGGCATCTCGCGTGCGACCGGGATCGCCCTCGGCGCCGTCTCGACGTACCTGCTGCACGAGGCGCCCTGCTCGGTGGTGATCGCGCGCGGGACGATCGAGCGCGACCGCTGGCCGCGCCGAATCGCCGTCGGCGTCGACGGATCGAACGACGCGAGCCTCGCCATGGATGCCGCCCGCGAGCTGAGCAGCCGCTTCGGCTCGGCCGTGCGTGCGGTCGTCGCGACGAAGGACTCGCACGTCGATGTCGAGGCCGCCATGCGAATCGCCCCGGAGTGCGAGCAGCACGAGGCGGGGGCGCTCGAGGTGCTCAACGTCCAGTCCGAGGCGTCGGACCTCGTGATCGTGGGCAGCCGCGGCCTGCGAGGTCTTCGCGCGCTCGGGAGTCTGAGCGAACGTCTCGCCCACGAAGCCCGCTGCTCGGTCCTCGTCGTGCGGAAGACCGACCCCAGCAGTGGACGTGACGCCAACACGAACGGAGGAGACCATGCGCGTACGTGAGTTGATGACGGAGCAGGTGCTGACGATCGGCCCGGAGGCGCCGATCAAGGACGTCGCCAAGATCCTCGTCGAGCACGGGATCTCCGGGCTGCCGGTCTGCGACATCGAGGGCCATGTGCTTGGTGTCGTCTCCGAGGGCGACATTCTCTTCAAGGAGCACGATCCGACCGAGGGTCACGTCGGTGGCCCGCTCGGGTGGATCGTGGACGGGAGCCCGAACTACCAGGGCGCGATCAAGGCGGCGGCTCTGACCGCTGAGAAGGCGATGACCGCGCCTGCGGTGACCGTCGCGCCCTGGGCGTCGGTGGCCGAGGCTGCGCGGCTGATGTCGGAGCGGCGCGTCAACCGCCTGCCGGTCGTGAAGGACGACCGGCTGGTCGGTATCGTCACCCGCGCCGATCTCGTCCGCGCCTTCACGCGCGGAGACGATGAGATCGAGAAGGAGATCGTGGACGAGGTGCTCGGACAGACGCTGTGGATCGACCCGGGCAAGGTGACGGTCGACGTCAGCCGCGGCGCGGTCCGGCTCGACGGGAGGCTGGATACCCGCAGCGACGTCGAGCTGCTCGAGCGGATCGTGACCCGCGTTCCCGGTGTCGTCTCGCTGGCGTCGAGTGTCGTCTGGCAGGTGGACGACCAAACGCGCAAGGGCCGACGGGCGTTGGAGCAGCCACGGCGATGATCCCGCCGTCGCACGCGTTCGAGATCGAGCAGGTTCGAGCGCGGCTCGCGGCGGGCGGCGGCGGCTACGAGGTCGTCCACTCGTCGCCGGGACTCGAGCTCGGCGTCTACGTGCTCGTGGCGCCCGAGCCCGACCGGCAGCAGCCGCACGAGGACGACGAGGTCTACGTCGTCCTCGAGGGGACCGGCGTCCTCACCGTCGAGGGCGCCGCGACCCCGGTCGCTCCGGGGCAGGCGGTCTTCGTCCCCGCCCATGCCGAGCACCAGTTCACGGCGTACGAAGGCCTCAGCGTCCTCGTCATCTTCGCCCAGACGGATCAGTAGAAAGCCACGTCGGCATTCGGTGAAGGCCTGAGGCTGCCGACTCCGGTTTTCCCGACACTCCCGGGGAAGCTACGAACCAGGGAACGCATTCAAGGAGGAACAACGATATGGCGACCTATCCCAGCGCACCCTCTGACCCGATCGAACGCAGCGAGCCGGCCAAGCCGTGGTTCGGCCAGTTCGCGCTCGTCGCGATCATCCTGCTCGGGATCGCCGTCGGGGTCTTCGCCGTGGCCGCGGTCACGACGATGTACGCGGCGGACGAGGCGCGCGACGAGGCGAAGGCGGCGGCCGCGTCCGTCGCGGGCGGCGGGGAGGCGACGCAGAGCACCGCGACCGGTGCCCAGGCCGTCGCCGACCACAACACGGCGCTGCCGCTGAACAGCTTCGCCGGCGTCGTGCCGGAGAACGCAGCCGAGCTGGCCGAGGCGCACACGCCGTACGATGCGACCCTGCCGCCGTTGCCCCCCGGCGACTTGGTCAAGGTGCAGATGACGCTGAAGGACATGGTCGTCGAGATCGCGCCGGGCGTGAAATACAACACCTGGGCATTCGACGGGCACGGCGCACCCGGCCCGGTCGTGCACGTCCGCGAGGGCCAGACGGTCGAGATGACGCTGACGAACGGCGGCGCGATCCCGCACTCGATCGACTTCCACGCCGCCCGGATCGCACCGAACGTCGCCTTCCGCGACGCGAAGCCGGGCGAGTCGTTCACGTTCCGCTTCACTGCCGGCGACCCGGGCGTCTACATGTACCACTGCGGCACGAAGCCGGTGCTCGCGCACATCGCGAATGGGATGTACGGTGCAATCGTCGTCCAGCCGAAGGAGGGCCTGCCCCCGGTCGACAACGAGTACGTCCTGGTCGGGAGCGAGTGGTACATGAACGGGGACGGGATCGCCAAGCCGGCCTCGCTCGACATGACGAAGGCCAGGTCGAGGATGTCAGACTGGGTCACGTTCAACGGCTACGCCAACCAGTACGTCACGCATCCCCTGACAGCGGATCCCGGCGAGACGACGCGGTTCTGGGTCGTCGCGGCCGGGCCGACCAACAACGTCAACTTCCACGTCGTCGGCACGATCTTCGACCGCGCCTGGGAGAACTCCGACCTCACGAGCCCGCCCCAGCAGGGCGTCCAGACGGTCGTCGTCCCCGCCGGCGGCGGTGCAGTCTTCGACGTCAAGATCGACGACGAAGGGCTCTATCCCTTCGTTTCGCACGCCTTCGCCGACGTCGACCTCGGCCAGGTCGGCCTGCTCAAGGTCGGCAACCCCAAGGGGGCCGGCTCGCACTGAGCAGCGACGCCCCCGCCACCGGCAGGCTGCGCGTCGAGGAGCTTCGGCTCCTCGACGCGTACTGGCGGGCGGCGAACTACCTCTCGGTCGGCCAGATCTACCTGCTCGACAACCCGCTCCTGCGTGAGCCGCTCGCGGCCGAGCACGTGAAGCCGCGGCTGCTCGGCCACTTCGGCACCGTGCCCGGCCTGAATCTCGTCTACGCGCACCTGAACCGGGCGATCAACGAGCGTGACCTGAACGCGATCTTCGTCAACGGCCCCGGGCACGGCGGGCCTGCGAACGTGGCGAACGCGTACCTGGAGGGAACCTATAGCGAGCTCTTCGCCGACGTCGGCCCCGGCGAGGAGGGTCTCCGTCAGCTCTTCCGCCAGTTCTCGTTCCCCGGCGGAATCCCGAGCCACGCCGCGCCCGAGACGCCGGGCTCGATCCACGAGGGCGGCGAGCTCGGCTACTCGCTCGTGCACGCCTTCGGCGCCGCCTTCGACAACCCGGACCTGCTCGTCGCCTGCGTCGTGGGCGACGGCGAGGCCGAGACCGGCCCGCTCGCGGCCAGCTGGCATTCGAACAAGTTCCTCGACCCGCGCCGGGACGGGGCGGTGCTGCCGATCCTGCACCTGAACGGCTACAAGATCGCGAACCCGACCGTGCTCGCCCGGATCCCGGAGCGCGAGCTGCTGGCGCTCTTCGAGGGCTACGGCTGGGAGCCCGTGCTCGTCTCCGGCGGCTTCGACGGCGAGGACACGCTCGCCGTCCACGAACGCTTCGCCGCGGCGCTCGACCGTGTCCTGGATGCGATCGCGGCGATCCAGGCGGCGGCCCGCAGGGAGGAGTCCGCCGAGCGCCCCCGCTGGCCACTGCTGATCATGCGGACGCCGAAGGGCTGGACCGGGCCGCGCGAGGTCGACGGCGTCCCGGTCGAGGGCACCTGGCGCGCGCACCAGGTGCCGCTCGCAGGCGTGCGCGAAAGCCCGGAGCAGCTGCGCCGGCTCGAGACCTGGCTGCGCAGCTATCGGCCGGAGGAGCTCTTCGACGACGACGGCCGGCTGCTGCCCGAGCTCGCGGCGCTGGCTCCGCGCGGGCACCGCCGCATGAGCGCGAGCCCGCATGCGAACGGCGGCGAACTGCTGCGAGATCTCGTCCTGCCGGACTTCCGTGACTACGCGCTCGACGTCCGGGCACCGGCGACGGAATTCGGCGAGGCGACGCGGGCGCTCGGGCGTTTCCTCCGCGACGTGATCGCACGCAACCCCGACACCTTTCGTCTCTTCGGGCCGGACGAGACCGCGTCGAACCGGCTCGGCGATGTCTTCGAGCAGACCGACAAGGCGTGGCTCGCGGCCGTCGAGCCCGTCGACGAGCATCTCGCGCCGGACGGACGTGTGCTCGAGATCCTCTCGGAGCACCTCTGCCAGGGTTGGCTCGAGGGCTATCTGCTGACCGGCAGGCATGGTCTCTTCAACTGCTACGAGGCGTTCATCCACATCATCGACTCGATGTTCAACCAGCACGCGAAGTGGTTGAAGGTGACGAGGGACATCCCCTGGCGGCGGCCGATCGCGTCACTCAACTACCTGCTCAGCTCACACGTCTGGCGGCAGGACCACAACGGCTTCTCGCACCAGGATCCCGGCTTCATCGATCACGTCGTCAACAAGAAGGCCGAGGTGATCCGCGTCTACCTGCCGCCGGATGCGAACACCCTGCTCTCCGTCGCCGACCACTGCCTTCGCAGCCGCAACTACGTCAACGTCATCGTCGCCGGGAAGCAGCCCGCCCTCAACTACCTCACGATCGAAGAGGCCGTCCGCCACTGCACGCGCGGCCTCGGGATCTGGGAATGGGCCTCGAACGACGGCGGCGGCGAGCCCGACGTCGTCCTCGCCTGCGCCGGCGACGTCCCGACGCTCGAGACGGTTGCGGCCGCGGCGATCCTGCGCGAGCGGCTCCCGGAGCTGAAGGTGCGCGTCGTCAACGTCGTCGACCTGATGCGGCTTCAGCCGGCCAGCGAGCACCCGCACGGCCTTTCCGACGGCGTCTACGACTCGATCTTCACGACCGACCGGCCCGTCGTCTTCGCCTACCACGGCTACCCGTGGCTGATCCACCGGCTGACGTACCGCCGGACCGGTCACGAGCATCTGCACGTGCGCGGCTTCAAAGAGGAGGGGACGACGACGACCCCGTTCGACATGGTGATGCTGAACGACCTCGACCGGTTCCACCTCGTCATCGACGTGATCGACCGCGTCCCCGGGCTGGCCGCCAAGGCGGCGCACCTACGGCAAGAGCTGATCGACCGGCGGCTCGCTGCCCGCGCCTACACGCGGGTGCACGGCGACGACGAGCCGGAGCTCCGGGACTGGACCTGGACGTCCTCGTCGTAAACGCAGGCTCGACGAGCCTGAAGCTCTCGCTCGTCCGCGCCGGCGGAACCCCAGTGCCCGTTGACGACTTCGTCGCGGCAGACGCGGTCGGGCACCGGATCGTGCACCTCGGCGGCCTCGAGGTGGACGCGGCAGTGATCGACGACGGGCTGCTGCGGTCGATCGTGGAGGGCGCCGCGGTGGCGCCGCTGCACAACCGGCCTGCGCTCGCGGCGCTCGAGCAGGCGCGCTCGGCGCTCCCCGACGCGCTGCACGTCGCCGTCTCCGACTCCGCGTTCCATCACACGATCTCGGAGGAGGCGCGGCGGTATGCGCTCCCCCGCGAGTGGGGTGGGATCGTCCGCCTGGGGTTCCACGGCCTCGCGGTCGAGTCGGTCGTGGAGCGGCTCGACGCGGCGCGGATCGTCGTCTGCCATCTCGGCGGCGGCTGCTCGGTGACGGCCGTCCAGGACGGGCGCTCGGTGGACACGAGCATGGGCTTCACACCGCTCGAGGGGCCACCGATGGGGACGAGGTCGGGCTCGATCGATCCCGGCGCACTCCTGCACCTGCTTCGTGAGGGTCACGGCGTCGACGAGCTCGACCGAGTCCTGAACGAGGAGTCGGGCCTCGCTGCGCTCGGCGGTCTTGACGACCGGTTCGCGTTCGCGCACTTCACGTACCACCTCGCCAAGGCGGTCGCCGCGATGGCGGCGGTGCTCGGCGGCGTCGACGTGCTCGCGTTCAGCGGCGGCATCGGCGAGAACCGCGCCGACGTGCGCGGCGCCGTCGCAACCCGGCTCGGGTTCCTCGGCCGCTTCCGCACCGAGGTCGTGCCCGCCCGCGAGGACGTGGTCGTCGCCCGCCACGTCCGGGCGCTGCTCGATCCGTAGTTCCCCGCAGGCGACCGCGTGCTCTTCGCGGAAGCTGCAGGGGCGGCCCTCGTCGATCCTGGTGGCATGTCTGCGCACCCGAGGAGGATCATGGTCGGCTACGACGGCTCGGAGCCGGCGGCGAGGGCGCTCGACGCCGCCGCCGACCTCGCCGGCTACGGCTCGACCCTGTCGGTCGTGACGGTGCTCGGAGGGTCCGCAGACCACGCGACGACTGAGTCGGCGCGTGAGCAGCTGCTACGCCGCCACGTCGAGGCCCGCTATCACGAGGTCTCCGGCGAGCCGGCGGAGCAGCTTGTCCAGAAGGCGCATGAGCTCGGGGCCGACCTGATCGTCGTCGGCCGCCGCAGCCGGAGCCCTCTCCGGCGCCTGCTGGGCTCGGTCAGCGCGCGCGTCGTCCGGCGTGCCCCCTGCGACGTGCTGGTCGTCCGCTAGTGCCCCCGCTGCGGCCCGAGGACCCCAACCCCCGGCTCCCTCCGGTCGTCCTCGGACTCACTGGCGGCACCAGTCTCGCCACCGCGCTGACCGCGGTGGGTGTCATCGGCGATCGCGGCTCGGAGGCCGCTCCGGTCGCGATCGCCGACGCTCCCGCCCAGCGCAACCCTCTCCCGGCCGTCGCCGCGAGCTACGCGGCGCCGGGTGAGTCCGAGTCGGACGAGTCGAGCAGTCCCTCCGCGATCGCGTAGCGGACGAGCTCGGCGCGGCTGCGCAGGTGCAGCTTCTGCATGATGTGCGCCCGGTGTGTCTCCGCTGTGCGGACGGAGATGAAGAGCATCTTCGCGATCTCCTGGTTCGTGTGGCCGAGCGTCAGCAGACGCAGGACCTCGCGCTCCCGCTCCGAGAGCGGATCCCGCTCGGCGCGTTTCCGCTCCTCCGCCTCGGCGGCGAAGAGCTTGGCACCGAGGCTCGGGTGCACGTACCGCTCGCCCGCGGCAACGGCCTTGATCGCGCTCACCACCTCGGTGTCGGCGGCCTCCTTGAGCACGTAGCCGCTGGCGCCCGCGTCGAACGCCTCGCGGACGTAGCGCGGGTCGTCCTGCATCGAGAGCACGAGCACCTTCGCGTCGGGCACGGCCTGCAGCAGCGTCGGCATCCCCTCGATCCCGGTCTTGCCCGGCATCATCACGTCGAGCAGGACGACATCGGGCTTGGTCTCGATCGCCTCGAAGACCGCGCGCTCCGCATCCGGCGCCTCGCCGACCGTCTCGATCTCGCCGTCCGCGTCGAGCACGCGGCGTAGGCCCGTCCGGACGACCGCATGGTCGTCGACGATCAGAACGCGGATGGTCACGGGATCGGCACCTCGGCGACAAGCGTAGTTCCCCCGCCGGGCGTCGACTCGACCCGCAGCTTCCCACCGGCCAGCGCCACCCGCTCGCGCATGCCTGCGAGCCCCAGGGCGTTCTCGCGGGTCGCGGCGGGATCGAAGCCCGCGCCGTCGTCCTCGACCACGACCTGGACCGCGCGGTTCCGCCGCTGCAGGAGGATGCTGACGCCGCCTGCGTCCGCATGCTTGACGATGTTCGTCAGCGCCTCCTGGACGACGCGGTAGAGCGTGGTCTCCGCCTCGGCCGGCAGGCGCGCGTCCCCCAGCTGCGCCTCCAGGTCGACGGTGAGGCCGCTCTGGTCGCGAAAGGTGTCGGCGAGCCGCTCGACTGCGGGCACGAGCCCGAAGTCGTCGAGTGCGCTTGGACGCAGCTCGACGGCCAGCCGGCGGACGTTCTGCAGCGTCGAGACGACGAGCTCGCGGAGGGACTCGATCGCCGCCGCCGCATCGGGGGAGGCGGCCGCCTGCTCGAGCGGCTTCAGCCCCAGCAGGATCGAGGTCAGCGCCTGGCCGGTCTCGTCGTGCAGCTCCCGCGCCAGCCGCGCCCGCTCGAGCTCCTGTGCCTCGACGACACGCCGCATCGCGTCGCGGCTCACCTGCTCGGAGAGGTCGACGGCGATGGCGGCGCGGGCCGTGAGCGACTCGGCGAGGCGGAGATCGTCCTCCGAGAACGCGGGTGTCGTGTTCCCGAGCTTGTCGTGCGCGATCACGACGCCGATCGCGCGGCCGCGCACGAGCAGCGGTACGTAGAGGGCAGAGCGGACGCCGAGGCGGCGGGTGACGTGCTGGTCGACTTCCGGGTCGTCGAGCACCGAGTCGATCCGCTCGCTGCGGGCGCGCTCGAGCACGCGTCCCGCCTTCGACGCGTCGATCGAGAGCTCGACCCCCGTGACGCCGTAGGCGCCCTCGCCCTCGGCGGCGGCGATCCGCAGCGTGGAGCCCTCGGGCAGCGCAATCAGGACGAGTCGCGCGCCGACCAGCTCCTGGAGCCGGCGCGCCACGAGCGAGAGCAGCGGCTCGAGCTCGAGCTCGGATGCGAGCGCATTCCCGATCTCGTTCAGCGACTCGACCTGGCGCAACCAGCGAGTCGAGCTCTCGTACAGGCGTGCGTTCTCGATCGCAACGGCGGCCTGCGCGGCGAGCAGCTGCGCCAGCTCCTCGTCCTCCGCCGTGAAGTCCTCGCCGCCGGTCTTCTCGGTCAGGTAGAGGTTGCCGTAGGCGGAGCCGCGGAGCACGATCGGGACGCCGAGGAACGACTTCATCGGCGGGTGATTCGGGGGGAAGCCGACGGAACGGGGGTCGTCGGCGATGTCGTGGAGCCGGAGCGGCGCCACGTCGCGAATGAGGACGCCGAGGATCCCGCGTCCGTGCGGGAGCTCGCCGATCGCCGCATGGGTGTCGGGGCCGACCCCCGTCGTCAGAAAGCGCTCGAGCGCCTGGCCCGTCTTGTCGATCACGCCGAGGGCGGCGTACTCGGCGCCCGTGATCTCGGCGGCGGTCTCGACGATCCGCTGGAGCAGCGCCTCGAGGGACAGCTCGGAGCTGAGCGCGATGCCGGCGTCGACGAGGACGCGCAGGCGGCCGAGCTGATCCGCTCCCTCGCTCACGGGCGGATCTTCCCCGAACGGGACGTCGCTCTGCGGCTTTGCCGCAACGTGATCGGCGCCGGCACGGATGGACGCCGCGTGCGCGCAGGCGATGCTCGGCTCGTGAACGCAGACATCTTCATCTTCCTCGCGCTGCAGGCCGCGGCCGTCGTCGGGATCCTCGCCGTCGCCCTGACCGCCTTCGCGTTCCGCGAAGACCCCGAGCACTAGCGCGGCGTCCGGAGACCGGCTCAGGCGCTGAGGTGCACGTTCGGGACGAGGTCGACGATGCTGACGTCGAGGTGCTCGAGCGTGTCCCGTTCCGCGCCCGACGCCAAGGCAGCGATCGAGCTCAGGCGTTCCGCCGCCTCCGCGCTCTTCGCACGCGTCTCCTCGTCCGCCCACAGCGTGACGAGGAACGCCTCGCCCGTCTCGCGGTTGACGAGGCCGAGCGCACCGCAGTAGCCGTCGCTCTCGCGCGCCCAGGGCAGGAGGTCCTCGCGCACCAGCCGCAGTCCGGCCTCGTACTGCTCCTCGGTCGTCTTCAGTCTGTGCAGGCGCGCGAGCACAGCCACCTCCTCGGCTCGATCCTACTCGCGGCCGATCCAGTCTCCTAGCCGCCGCCGTCGGCCACAGTGCCGACTAGGGGGAGGCGAGCAGCGAGCGCGACTCCGCGCGCGCCTCGCGCCACCACACGAGCTCGTAGGTGTGCAGTGCCAGCCAGACGGCTGTGACGAGCGCCAGCGCGGCGAGTGCCGGCACCGCTGTCGCGAGCGGGAGCAGCAGCAGGAGCACGATCGCGGCGACGAAGCGGCCGCGGCTCAGACGCAGCCGCCGCTCGATCCTCGTCCGAATCGCCGAGTACGTGAGCAGGTAGAGCGCGCTCCCGCCGCAGAGTGCGAAGGCCACGACGGAGTCGAGCTCGTCGCCGACGTGCGCGACGACGTTCTTCATCGCGAACGCGAAGAGCACGATGCCGACGATCATCGGGAGGTGCGCGTACGCGTAGACGTCGCGGGCGAGCGCCACGCGTTCCGCGCCCTGGAGCTCGCTGAGCATCCGCTCGCCGCGGATCGAGAAGAAGTCGAAGTAGGCGAGCCAGAACGAGGCGGCGACGAGGAGCCCGAGGATCGCGGCCACGACCTCGCCCGGCCCGATGCCGATCCCAGTCGCGCCGATCCCGATCGAGATGAACGCCTCGCCGAGCGCGATGATCAGCACGAGGCCGTAGCGCTCTGCCAGGTGCGACGGGTGCAGTTGCCAGCCCGTCGACCCGCTCAGGAGCGCGCCGACGTAGGTGCAGGTGAGCGCGGCGAGCCAGAGCCAGGTGCGTGCACCGTCGGTGAAGCCCGCGACGAGGATCAGGGCCGCGCCCAGCAGCGACCACGGCGCCAGCCGGAGCACCGCACCGAGGAGGTCGCGGTTCCCACGGCCGGCGAGGGCGTAAAGCGTGATGTGCATCGCGCAGACGACGAAGAAGGCGGCGCCGAAGAGCACGCCGTCGTCCTCGAACACGCCGGGCACCACGAGCGCTGCGACGAACATGGCGATCAGCGCGACGAGCAACGCGGCGCCGACGACGCCCTCCTCGGGGTCGACGGTGTTCGTCAGCCAGGCGTAGGCCGTCCACGCCCACCAGAGCGCGGCCAGCACGAGCACGCCGCGGCCGATCCCCGCGAACGTCGGGTCGTCGGCGAGCAGCGTCGCGACCTGCGTGAACGCGAACACGAAGACGAGGTCGAAGAAGAGCTCCCGCGGCGTGACGCGATGCTCGTGGTCGACTGCCGTCGCGGCCATCGTTGCGAGCTTATCCCCGAGCCGGACACTCTTTGCTGCTCACGCCGGTTGACGAGCGTGGACAGCGCAGCCACCTCTCGGGTTCACCCCGTATGGGTGATGTCCGGCCAGCTTCGCACGGGCAAGGATGAACGGCACGTTCCTCGGCTGACCAAGGAGGGCTCGGGAATGCTCGTAGCGGACTTCACCTTCTTCGACTTCTTCTGGTCGATGGTCGTGTTCTTCCTCTGGGTCATGTGGTTCTGGCTCCTCTTCACGGTCTGGACCGACATCTTCCGCCGCGACGACCTCTCCGGCGGGGGCAAGGCCCTCTGGCTCATCTTCACGATCGTGCTCCCCTTCCTCGGCGTCTTCGTCTACCTGATCGCGGAGAACGACGGGATGACGAAGCGGAACCTCGCGCGGAGCAGGAAGGAGCGTCACCAGTTCGACGAGTACGTGCGCGAGACGGCCGGAAGCGGGGGCGGCGCTGCGGCCGAGATCGAGCGCGCGAAGGGCTTGCTGGACAGCGGCGTGATCACGCAGGAGGAGTTCAACGTCCTGAAAGCCAACGCGCTCGCCTAGACGACGATGGCGACCGAGACATCCGTGCTGACGGGGCTCGAGCCCCGCTCCTTCTGGGGGCACTTCGAGACGTTGACGAAGGTGCCGCGGCCCTCGCGTCACGAGGAGCCCGTGATCGAGCACGTGCGAGCCTGGGCGGAGCAGCACGGCTTCGAGCTGCAGCAGGACGCAGGGCGCAATCTGGTCATCCGCGTTCCGGCGACGCCGGGCCGCGAGGCTGCTCCCGTCGTGACGCTGCAGGGGCACCTCGACATGGTCTGCGAGCGCGATGCGTCGAGCACGAACGACCCCGCCGAGGGGCGGATCGCGCTCGTGCGCGACGGCGAGTGGCTGACCGCGGACGGGACCACGCTCGGGGCCGACGACGGCGTCGCGATCGCGGCGATGATGGCGCTCGTCGAGGACGAGTCCCTGCCCCACGGACCGCTCGAGCTCTTGATGACCGTCGCCGAGGAAGTCGGGCTCGAGGGCGCGAACGCGCTCGACCCGGCGCTCGTCACCGGCTCGGTCCTCGTCAACCTCGACAGCGAGGAGGACGGACGGCTGACGGTGGGCTGCGCCGGGAGCACGGACACGTGGATTCGGATCGCGGCGTCCCGCGCGCCGGCCGCGGACGGCGCCGTGACCTTGTCGGTCACCGCGAGCGGCGGACAGGGCGGCCACTCGGGCTCGGGCATCGCGCTCGGCAGGTCGAACGCGGTCAAGGTGCTCGGCCGTGCGCTCCGCGAGGCGCTGGGAAAGGTGCCGTTCAGGCTCGTCTCGCTCTCCGGCGGGAAGAGCCGCAATGCGATTCCGCGCGACGCAGTCGCGATCTGCTCCGTCCCGGCCGACCGCGAGCAGGAGTTCAAGGACGCGGTGGCAGCCGCTGGCGGGACGATCCAGGATGCCTTCGCGAAGACCGACGCGGGCGTCTCGGTGGCCGTGGAGAGCGCCGACGCCGCCGGCGATCCGTGGACGGACACGAGCACTGCGGCACTGCTCGATGCGATCGCGCTCGTGCCGACCGGCCCGCTCGCGCTGAGCCCCGATTTCGACGATCTCGTCGAGACGTCCACCTCGCTCGGAGAGGCATTGACCGACGGAGACGAGCTGACGCTGCACAGCCTCTCGCGCTCGTCGAACGACTCGGCGCTGCCCGAGGTGATCGCGACGCTCGATGCCGCGGCGCGGCTGGCCGGCGGCACGCTCGAGGTCAAGCACAACTACGGCGGCTGGCGTCCCGATCTCGACTCGAAGGCCCTCGCCGCCGCGAAGGCGGCATACGAGCGTGAGTTCGGAGAGCCGCCGATCATCACCGCGGTTCACGCCGGGCTCGAGACGGCCGTGATCGGGACGAAGGTACCCGGCCTCGACATGCTCTCCTTCGGGCCGCAGATCGAGTTCCCGCACTCGCCCGACGAGCGCGTGAGCATCCCCACCGTCGAGCGTTTCTGGAAGCTGCTCGTCCGCTTCCTCGACGAGATGTCGAAGCCGGGGAAGTAAGGCGTGCGCGGTCCCATCCCCTGGCTCCTCGCCGCTGTCGGCATCGTCGCCGTGATCGTCGTCGCCGCCCTGATCGGCGACCGCGACCGGAGCGGCGAGACGGTCCCGGCCGGAGAGTGGGCGCAGAGCGTCTGCGGCACGATCGCCGTCTGGCGCGGCGAGATCGAGACGATCGTCGAGGACATCCGGACGCCGAGCTCCGAGAGCACGGCCGGCGGCGAGGAGCCGCAGTCCGAGACGCCGCAGGGCCGCACCGGGTTCCTGCGCAAGGGTGTCGAACGCGGCGTGCAGGCGGCCGAGACGCTCGTCGAGGGGATCGACAACGCCGGCATCCCCGACACCGAGCAGGGTGAGGAGGCCGCCGAAGTCGTGTCCAACTGGGCCGACTCCGCCCTGAACGGGCTCGAGGCGGCCGAAGAGTCGCTCGACGACGAGGCCGACTCGCTCGAGGAGTCGCTCGAGCAGTTCGCGCAGGCGGCGCGCGCGCTCGGCACGAGCCTGGCGGGCGGAGCGATCGTGTTCGCGGACCTTGCCCAGGCCGACCCCGAGGCTGCCCGCACGGTCCTCGATACGAGCGAGTGCCAGCAGCTCAGAGCGGAGCAGACGCAATGAGCACCAGCGACTGGATCCTGATCGCCCTCCAGGGCATCGTGGTCATCGGCTTCATCGCGCTCGGCGTGCGCTCGGGCGGGATCGGCCTCGGCCTCTGGGGCGGCGTCGGCACGCTCGTGCTCGTCTTCGGCTTCGGGCTCGCGCCCGGCGAGCCGCCGATCAGCGCGATGCTGATCATCGTCGCCGTGATCGCTGCCTCGGCGGCGATGCAGGCGGCCGGCGGGATCGACTACATGGTCCTGATCGCGAGCAAGGCGCTGCGCGCTCGGCCGAAGATGCTCAACTTCGCTGCACCGTACGTCTCCTGGCTACTGACGATCCTGACCGGGACGGGCAACACGTTCTTCTCCCTGATCCCCGTGATCAACGAGCTCGCCTACGCGAACAAGATCAGGCCCGAGCGGGCGCTCGCGGGCTCGGCCGTCGCCTCGACGTTCGGGATCACCGCGAGTCCCGTTGCCGCCGCGATGGCGACGATGCTGCCGCTCGTCGAGGTCTACGGCTACGACATCGTCGACGTGATGCTGATCACGATCCCGGCCAGCATCATCGGCATCTTTGCGATGGCGCTCGTGATGAACGGGTACGGCAAGGACCTCGACGACGACCAGGAGTACCAGCGCCGCCTCGCCGCGAACGAGATCAAGCCTCCCGCCCCGGCCGGCGAGATCACGCTGCTGCCGTACGCGAAGCGCAGCGTCGCCATCTTCCTCACCGCCGTCGGCGCGATCTGCGTGTTCGGCGTCTTCGAGGGCCTCCGGCCGACGATCCCCGCCGAGGGCGGCGGCGTCGAGCCGCTCTCCGTGACGCCGATCATCCAGATGTTCATGCTCACCGCAGCGGCGCTGATCCTGATCCTCGCCCACGTCCAGGCGAGCGACATCCCCAATCAGCAGATCTTCAGGTCGGGCATGGTCGCGATGATCGCCCTCTTCGGGATCGCCTGGATGGCGGACACGTTCATCGCCAACAACGAGGACGCGATCGTCGCGGCGCTCGGCAGCCTCGCGGAGAACCTGCCGTTCACGATCGCGATCGCGATCTTCCTCGTCGCGGCTCTGACGACGAGCCAATCGGCCGCGACGCGGACCATGATCCCGCTCGGGCTTGCGCTCGGGATCGGTGCGGGCTACATGATCGCGATGTGGACCGCCGTCGCAGGCGTCCTCTTCTTCCCCGCCAACGGCACCCAGATCGCGGCCGCCGAGGCCGACGAGACCGGCTCGACGACGCTCGGCAAGCGCGTCATCGACCACTCCTTCCAGCTCCCGCTCCAGATCGCGTGGGTGGTGACGGCGCTCGTCGGCTGCCTGATCGTCTGGCTCTTCTTCGGCGACCAGACACCGGCACCGCCGGTGCCCACCACGACGACCACCCCGTAGCTTGAGCGTTCGCGGCGCTGCCTTCCTCGGCATCGGCGCCATGGTCGGCGCCGGCATCTTCGCGCTGCTGGGCGAGGCCGGAGCGGTCGCGGGCTCCGCCGTCTGGCTCTCCTTCCTCCTCGCCGGGATCGTCTCGGCGCTGCTCGGCTACACCGTCGTCAAGATGGGCGTCCGCTTCCCGTCGTCGGGCGGGATCATCGCGTACCTGATCGAGGGGTTCGGCAACGGGCGCTTGGTCGGGATCGCGTCCTGGCTCGGCTACTTCGCCGCGATCGTGATCGTCTGCTCGATGGTCGCCGTCTCGTTCGGGAGCTACGCGACCTCCCTCTTCATCGGGGACGACGCTGCGGCGGGCTGGGACAACCTGTTCACGACGCTGATCGTGCTCGCGATGGCGGGCATCAACATCGTCGGCTCGAAGATCGTCGACCGCGCGCAGTCGCTGATCGTGATCGTGCTCCTTGCCGTCTTCGCCGTCTTCATCGCAGTCACGCTCGTGGACGTCGACTGGGGGTTGCTCGCATTCGACGGCTACCCGCCGGTCAACGACATCATCGCCAGCGTCGCCCTGACCTTCTTCGCCTACCTGGGTTTCAGCGTGATCACGTTCGCGGCCGGCGACCTCCGCGACCCCGCCCGCGAACTGCCGCGCGCGATGTACTCCGCACTCGGAGTGACGACGGTGCTGTACGTGCTGATCTCGTTCGGCGTGTTCGGCACGCTGACCGTGACGGAGGTGATCGGCTACGGCGAGACGGCGATCGCCGAGGCCGCGCGGCCGACGCTCGGGGACGCGGGGTTCACGATGATGGCGGTCGCGGCGCTGCTCGCGACCTCGTCGTCCGTCAACGCGACCCTCTACGCCTCCGGCGGCCTGACGAAGATGCTCGCAGGCGCCGGCCAGTTCCCGCCGTTCTTCGGGCCGGGCTCGCGGCTCGGCCCGCACTCGGGGATGCTGATCACTGCCGCGATCGTGCTCGTGGTCAGCAACCTCGTCGACCTCTCCGCGATCGCCTCGGTCGGGAGCGCGTGCTCGCTCGTGATCTTCCTGCTCGTCGGTGTCGCCGCCTACCGGCGGCGCGCGGACACGGGTGCGATCGGCGCGATCGTGCTCACGGCGATCGCCGCGACGGCAATCGTGCTCGCCTTCTTCGCCGTCGACACGTTCCGCAACGCGCCGCAGACGTTCACTGCGATCGTGGTGATCACACTGCTCGCGGTGGCCCTCGACCTGGTCTGGAAACGCAGCCGCGGCGAGCTGGCCGAACCCGATGCTCCGGCGGCCTAGGTGCCGGAGCACTCGCGTGCGCTCGAGTCGGCGCCCGGGAACGAGCTCCTGCTCTTCCTCGCCGACCTCGGCGCAGCGCTGAGCGCGATCGGCGAGACCGTCGATGCGATCGAGCTGCGCCTGGGCCTGATCGCGCGCGCCTACGGGCTCCAGGAGGCGCGCTTCAGCGTCTTCCCGACCTCACTCTTCCTGACGCTCGGCCGCGGCGAAGCCGCGACGATCGAGCCGACGAAGCGGCTGTCGGCGACGCCGCGCCTCGACCAGATCGCCGCGGTCCATCGCCTCGCAGAGGAGGCGGAGCGCGGGACGATCGCTCCCGCGGCCGGCATCGCCCGGCTCGAGGAGATCCGGGCGACGGGCACCCGCTACGGGCCGCTGGCGAGCGTGCTCGGCTACACGACGCTGACGATGGGGATCGCGCTGATCCTGCGTCCGGCGCCGCGCGACGTGGCGGCCGCCGCGTTGCTCGGCACCGTCGTCGGCGTGCTGCGGCTGCTCGCACGCGGACGGCGCTCGCTGGAGGTGCTGATGCCCTTCCTCGCCGCCTTCGCAGTTGCCTTGCTGACCGCCCTCGCCGTCAAGCACGACGTCACCGACCCCGGCCTGCGGGCGATGATCGCCGCGCTCGTGGTCTTCATTCCCGGCGTCGCGCTCACCACTGCCGTGCTCGAGCTGACCGAAGGTCAGATGATCTCCGGCTCGAGCCGGCTCGTCTGGGCAGCCACCCAGCTCGGCCTGATCGCGTTCGGGATCGTCGCGGGTGTCAGTGCCGCTGGGGTGCCCGCGGAGCGCGCATTCTCCAGCTCCGACGCGCTCCTCGGCGACTGGGCGCCCTGGCTCGGGGTGCTCGTCTACGCCGTCGGCGTCACGGTCGCCCACTCGACGCCGCCCGGCGCCCTGCTCTCGTTGCTCGTCGTTCTCTACGCCGCGTGGACCGGCCAGGTGCTCGGCGACGCGCTGTTCGGCGCCTACTCGAGCGGCTTCGTCGGGGCCGTCGTGATGACGCTCGTCGCGTACCAGCTCGCCCGGCTCCAGTCGACGATGCCGGTCTACGCGATGTTCCTCCCCGGCTTCTGGCTGCTCGTCCCCGGCTCCCTCGGGCTGATCGGGCTGACGACGTTCCTCGCCTTCCCGGACACCGCCTCCGGCGCCGACGTCTTCGCCGTGATCGGAGCGATCGCGGCGGTCGCGCTCGGAGTCCTCTGCGGTGTCGAGTTCCACCGCTGGATCGTCGGCGCGGAGCGGCGAGCCCAGGCGGTCAAACGGCGCGTTCGGTCGCCCGGTGCCTGAGCGTCTCCCGCGCCAGCTCGACGGCCTGGACGACCGCGACGGTCGTGAGGAGGGCGGCTCCCCCGATCACGAGAGCAAGTCCGGGACGCGCCGACCCGCCGATCGTCGCGCGCGCGTCCAACCAGTTCTCGAGCGCCGTCCAGCCGATCACGAGCCCGCTGCCGAGCACCCCGATCACGCCCGGCCACGACCGGAGCATCCGAATCCAGAACAGCGCGAGCCCGGCGACGATCGCGGCCAGCCAGCCGTTGTTCGGACCCTGCGTCCCGTCGAGCCGAACCGGCCCGTCGGCCACCCACGTCACGAAGACGCCGACGAGAACGGCGGCGACCGCGATCCGGCACACGAGCCGCCGGCGCGCCGCGGCGTCAGCGCTCGGGTTAGGGTCGCTCATGGCTGACGACGCTACCACCCCCGCCCGGCGCGGCCGGGGACGCCGCGGTGCGGCGATCACGGGGCTCGCGCTCGCGGCGCTCTTCGTCGTCGTCTACCGGCAGGTGCTCGGGATCACCCAGCGGCCGAGCTGGCCGCCGCCCACCGATGCGGTCACGTCCGCCGGCGCGCAGGCGGCGACCGAGGCGTTCGCCGCCCGTGACGGCGTCCGCCCGCACGATGCGGCGCTGCCGTTCGCGTGGTCGACCGCGGCGACGATCGAGCCGCTGGTCGAGGGCAAGAGCTTCTTCCCGCGGATCTTCGCGGACGTCGAAGCCGCCACGTCCTCCGTGCACATTCTCATGTTCGGCTGGCGCGAGGGCGAGGTCGGAGTGGAGATGGCTGCGCTCCTCCGGCGCAAGCTCGAGGAGGGGGTCGAGGTGAGGGTGATCGTCGACAGCTTCGGCTCGCGCCCCTATGAGGAGGCACGGGAGATGTTCACGGGGCTCGCCGACGCCGGCGCCGAGATCGTCGTCAACGACGTCTTCCCGCTCGACCGCGACGGGCTCTTCCCCGACGGCCAGAGCATCGACTGGCGCCAGGACGAGGTGGGCCGCGCCGACCACCGCAAGCTGTACGTGATCGACGGCGCCGTCGCCTGGACCGGCGGCGCGGGGATCGAGGACCACTTCGAGAACGGCGGCTTCCACGACGTGATGGTGCGCGTCACCGGCGCCGTCGTCCGCCAGGCGCAGGCGGCGTTCCTGACGAGCTTCCGCGGACACGGCGGCCCACTCGGGGCCGACCTCACGGCGTACTTCCCCGCGCCCGCCGACGAGGGTTCGACGCCGATCGCGCTCGCGCAGGTGATCCCGGGCGGCCACGTCGCAGCATCGCAGGCGATCCGCGAGCAGATCGACGGCGCGCGCCGGCGGCTCGACGTGATGAATCCGTACGTCACCGACGCCGACATGATCGGCCGGATCGTCGCCGCTGCGCGGCGCGGTGTCGCAGTGCGTCTCGTCGTCTCGCAGACGTCGAACAACGCGCAGGCGACGGCTGCCCTGAAGCATTACTACGGCGAGCTGGCCGAGGCGGGGGTCGAGCTCTGGGAGCTCCCGGGCACGGTCGTCCACGCCAAGGTCGTGGTTGCCGACGACATCGTCAGCTTCGGCACGGTCAACCTCGACGCCTGGGCGCTCTACCGCAACAACGAGATCATGATGCTCGCGCAGAGCGCCGAGGCAGCCGAGCTGATCGAGGAGCGGCTGTTCGAGCCGGACATCGCACGCTCGCAGCCCGGCGTGCCGCCGGAAGGCGGGCGGGAGCGCTTCGAGAGCTGGCTCTGGAGCACGCTGGGGTCGTTCCTGTGAGCAGCTCTGCAGGCCGCGCGGCCCCCGCCATGCTGGTGCTGCTCACGCTCGCCACCGGGCAGTTCCTGATGACGCTGGACAGCTCGGTGATGAATGTCTCGATCGCGACGGTCGCAAAGGACGTCGGCACGACCGTGACGGGGATCCAGGGCGCGATCACGGCCTACACGCTGGTGATGGCGGCGCTGATGATCACCGGCGCCAAGATCGGCGCGATCATCGGCCGGAAGCGCGCTTTCGCGATCGGCTGTGTCATCTACGGCTGCGGCTCCTTCGTCACCTCGATCTCCCAGAGCCTTCCGGTGCTGCTGTTCGGCTGGTCGCTGCTCGAGGGAATCGGGGCGGCGCTGATCCTGCCCGCGATCGTCGCGCTCGTGGCGGGCAACTTCCCGGCCGAGAAGCGGCCGGCGGCGTACGGGCTGGTGGCGGCCGCCGGCGCCGTGGCGGTCGCGATCGGCCCGCTGATCGGCGGCTTCTGCACGACCTACTTCTCGTGGCGCTGGGTCTTCGCCGGCGAGGTCCTGCTCGTGATCGTGATCCTGATCTTCGCCCGCCGGATCGCCGACGCGCCGGTCGAGGAGCGGCCGCAGCTCGACATCGTCGGCTCCGTACTCTCGGCGCTCGGTCTGGGCCTGCTCGTGTTCGGCGTGCTGCGCACGAGCGAGTGGGGCTGGATTCAGCCGAAGCCCGAGGGCCCCTCGTGGGCGGGCATCTCGCCCTCGTTCTGGCTCGTGCTCGCCGGGCTCTTCGTGATCTGGCTCTTCTTCCGCTGGCAGGCACGCCGGGAATCGCACGGCCAGGAGCCGCTCGTGCGCACCGCGATGCTCCGCAACAAGCAGCTCGTCGGCGGCGTGACGATGTTCTTCTTCCAGTACCTCGTGCAGGCCGGGTTCTTCTTCGTCGTGCCGCTCTACCTCTCCGTCGCGCTCGGCCTGTCCGCGATCGATACGGGGATCCGGATCCTCCCGCTCTCCGTGACGCTGCTCGCAGCTGCGATCGGGATCCCGCGCTTCCTCCCACACCTCTCGCCGCGCCTCGTCGTCCGCCTCGGCCTCCTCTCGCTGCTCGCCGGGACCGTCGTTCTCCTCGGCGCGCTCGACGCGGACGCGGGGCCGGAGGTCGTCTTCGTGCCCATGCTGCTCGTGGGGCTCGGGATCGGCGCGCTCGCCTCGCAGCTCGGCGCCGTCGCCGTCTCGGCCGTGCCGGACGACGAGAGCCCCGAGGTCGGCGGGATCCAGAACACGATGACGAACCTCGGCGCCTCGCTCGGGACGGCGCTGGCGGGGTCGCTGATGATCGCTTCCCTGACGTCCGCATTCCTGGCGAACATCGCGTTGAGCCCCGACATCCCCGACAGCGCGAAGGAGCAGGCGCAGGTCGAGCTGGCCGGGGGGATCTCGTTCGTGTCGGACGCCGATCTCGAGGCAGCGCTCGAGGACGCGGGCGCGGAGCCCGCCGCGACGGACGCGGCGCTCGAGGCCAACGCGGACGCCCGGCTCGACGGCCTGCGCGCGGCGCTCGCGATCCTCGCCGTGCTCTCCGTCGTGGCCCTGTTCCTGGCCCAGTCCATCCCCACGAGACCCGTCGGCGTCGACGAACGGAAGGAGTAGCGATGTGCCGCTGGCTCGCCTATTCGGGATCACCGATCCGGCTCGAGGAGCTGCTCGTCAAGCGCGACCGCTCGCTGATCGACCAGAGCCTGCACTCGCGTCTCGGTGCGACCACGACGAACGGCGACGGTTTCGGCGTCGGCTGGTACGACGACGGAGGCACGCCGAGGCTCTACCGCAGCACGCATCCCGCCTGGAACGACCGCAATCTCAAGGAGCTCGCCGCCGGCGTCTCCTCGCCGCTCTTCTTCGCGCACATCCGCGCCTCGACGGGGACGGCGATCCAGGAGACGAACACGCATCCGTTTCGCCACGGGCGCTGGCTCTGGATGCACAACGGGCTGATCCGCGAGTTCGCGGGCATGCGGCGAGAGCTGCTGGCCGCGGTCGACGACTCGCTCTTCGCCTCGATCGAGGGGACGACCGACTCGGAGACGATGTTCTTCCTCGCGCTCACGTTCGGGCTCGAGGACGACCCGGTGTCGGCGGTCGCGAAGATGGTCGGCTTCGTCGAGGACACCGGACGGAAGCACGGCGTCGCCGACCCAGTGCAGATGACGATCGCGACGACCGACGGATGCTACCGTCTGGGCGTTCCGGTACTCGAGCGAAGGCGACTCGCGCTCGCTCTACTTCAGCACGCGCCTGGATGCTCTCAAGGCCGCGTATCCCGAGCTCGAGGAGCTCGCCGGCCTCTCCGACGAGACCAGGGTCGTCGTCTCCGAGCCGCTCGGGGACCTGGCGGGAGCGTGGAACGAGGTTCCGGAGTCCCACGTCGGCATCGTGCAGCCGGGTGACGACGAGCTGCGGCCGTTCGCGCCCGCGCGCTGATTCGCCCGACCCCGTGCTCGCAGGCCCTAGCCGATGTCGATGAGATTCCCCTTGGTCTCGTCCCAGCGCACCGTGAGCGCGTACAGCACGATCACGTTGAGCGCCAGAATCGTCAGCGTCCACACCGGGTAGTCGCTGTTTCCGAGAAAGCCGAGCTGGGCGAAGAAGTTCAGCGCGACGACCACGATCGTGAACCAGCGTGCCCACGCGATTCCGGCCTGGAGAGCGAAGCCGGCCACGACGAGCAGCGCGCCCCAGATCATCATCGTCCAGCCCCAGGCAGTGAGATCGACGAGCAGGAAGCCCGCCCGCGTTGGGACGAAGTACTCGTCGTCGAACACGGCGACCAGCCCCTGGAACATGTTCAACCCGCCGATGATGAACATCACAATTCCTGCGAAGCCGATCCAGCCGGCCATCGAGCCCTTCGCACCCATGACAACCTCCCGATGAGGGCGCCGTTCACCGCGCCACTGCCTTTGACCGTCCGACTATCTCAGGCAGGCCGGTCGGCACGCCGCAGGACTGCAGCACCAGCCTGGCGGTGCCGGTGGTCGCAGCGGGTTCCCTGCTTCCGGAGTCGAAGCGGAACGGTGGGTAGGTGTCGGTCATCAGGCCTGCGTAGGCGATGACGCGGAAGGCCCAGCGGTTCAGGCCGAGGACGAGCTCGTAGAGCGGTCGCGGGTAGCGACTGGTGACGAACAGGGCAAACCCGACGAAGAGCACGAGCAGCCCGATCAGGCCATCGGCGGAGGCATAGAGGAAGCCGTTGCCGTCATCGGTCCAGACAGACCAGACGGCGCCGACGAGGATCGCAACGATCAGGTAGTGCGGGATCGCCAGGAGCCACCACTTGACGAGAACGAGCCCGCGCGAGAGCCGCGCGGGATACTCGACCTCGAGCCGCGCCGGGTAGGCCGGGTCATCGGCGAGGGAGAAGGGCGGGTACCTGTCTGTGCCGAGTGCGCTGAAGGAGTAGTAGCTGACGCGCCACGACCAGCGGAGGACGCCGACGTTGAAGTCGAAGAGTCGGCGGGGGTAGCGGCCGGTGACGAGGATCGCGAGCCCCGCGACGACGGTCGAGACGACGAAGCCGATCCAGAGGAAGAAGAGCACGATGAAGTGCGGGAGGGCGCGCGGCCACTTGGAGAGCCAACGCCAGCGTCCGGCGTACGGCTCGAGCTCTCCGGTGAGCCGGAGCGGGGAGATGCCTTGCGTGGGAGTCATGGTCTCACGTCCTTCCTAAGTCAGACAATCTTGTCTGGATTAGTAAAGCAGACAGTGGTGTCTGACGTCAAGGCGGATTGTCTGACCTTTTGGCCCGGCGGGCGCCGTTGTACGCTTGACCTCGAGATGAAGGGACTGACGGGCCGCCCCGGCGACCGCCTGCTCGAGCTCGACGAGGTCGAGCGTCGGCTGAAGCCGTTCGGGCGCCGGTACCTGGGCGTCCGCGAGATCCCGCTCGACGCGCTGATCGGCACAGACAGCCGCGCCAGCTCGTTCACCCGCGACTTCCGCCCGCTCCACGCCTTCAGTCGCGACCGGCTGCGCTCGCTCGAGCGCGCGTTTGCCGACGGCGCCTTCCCGCCGATCGTGACGGCGAAGCTCGGTGAGGCGTACTTCGTGATCGATGGTCACCACCGCGCCGCCCTCGCGCGGCGCGCCGGCGCAGAGCTGATCGATGCAGACGTGACCGAGCTGATCGCGCGTGTCCCGCTCCCGGCCGGGGCGGACATGCTGGAGGTCGTCCTCCGGGAGCTCGAGCGGATCTTCCTCGAGGACAGCGGGCTCGCCGAGGGGCGCCCCGGCGCGCGCGTCTCAGTCAGCCGGCCCGCCCACTACCTCGAGCTGCTGGAGAACATCCAGGTGCACGGCTACCACATGATGCGGGGGCGCGAACGCGTGCTCGAGAACGCCGAGATCGCGGCGGACTGGTACGACGCCATCTACACGCCGACGCTCGCCGCGATCGACCGCCTGCGCCTGGCCCGCGTCTACCGGGACGCGCCGCCCGGGGACCTGTTTCTCGTCCTCCACCGGCACCGGCGGGATGCGTTCCCCTCGACCGGCTGCCCGCACCTCGCGCAGACCGTCGTCTCGGTGATCGGCGACGGCGCGCGGCGGCGCCGGCTGCGGTTGCCGGGCCGCTGGGGCCGGCCGCCGGCTTAGCCGCCCAGCAAGGGCTCGGCTAGGCGGCCTGCACCTAGCCGAGCCGATGTTCGTGAGCAGACGCCCGGAGGAAGCGCGCTCAGCGCAGGATCAGCGAGAGCGCGTCCGCCCCCGCGAGCTTGTAGTTCGCTCCGCCGCCGGCGAACGTCACGACGATCGTCACCTGCTTGGCGCCGGCCGGCACCTTCCCGCTGCGGCTCCTCGAGGCCATGTTCGTCCCCGCGACGGTCGTGTCCGGACCGATCCTGACCGTCGAGAGGGACTTGCCGGCGGCGTCCTCGAACTGGGCGCGCACCTGAGCAGTGTTCTTGGAGTAGTTGCCGAGCCAGCCGCTGAGCGTCGCCGTCTTGCCGATGGCGGCTGCGGGCAGCTTGATGGTCTGCTTGCCGATCGTTGCCTGCGCCTCGACCGCCGCACGGGTCGTCCCGCCGAAGAAGTAGTTCTTGCCCCGGGTCTTCGGTCCGTTGGATCTCGCCGAGAACCAACCGTTCGGGAAGGTGTACGAGGCTGCGCCGAACTCGCCGGCGACATTCGTCCAACCTGGCACCGCACCGCTCGCGTCGACGGCCGTGATCCCGAGGCCGGCTTCAGCGCCTGGGTTCCTGATCAGGTTCTTGCCGCAGATGCCGCAGGCAGACGTGCCCGCCGTCGCAGTCGCCGTCGCGAGAATCGTGGCGGCGCCAAGCAGCGCGGCGGCGATGCTCGCCCGAAGCCATTGCGTCCTCTTGCTCGAGTGGTTCATCGTGACCTCCGATCGATCCGTCGTGGATGCGGCGGAGGATCCCGGAGGAGGGTTTAGCGCGGGTATAGGGCCGCGGTCTAGCCGCGTTCTGAGGCCGGATCGCTGCTGTTCCGGGCGGCGAGGTCGAGCGCTTCGTCGAGAGTCAGCGACGCTCCGTACCTCAGCGCAGCTTCGAGGCCGGAGCCGCCGAGCAGCACGCGCGAGCGCTCTTCCGTGGCCTCATCGAGGTGGCGTTCGAACGGCTTGAAGTCTGCGCCCATCTGCGTCAAGACCGCTCGGGCCGCCCCGAGCAGGACCGCTCCGCGCTCGCCCTGTCCGTTCGCGACGTTCGTCGCCGCGAGTCCGAGCAACGACCAGGCGCTGTCCTCGCGGTCGCCCGCCGTGCGGCAGAGCGTGAGGCTCTCGTGAAACCGGTGGGCGGCGGCAGCGACGCGATTCAGCATCAGGTCGACCGCGCCGTTGTTGAAGAGCGAGCGCGCGACGTTCGCGGTATCTCCGCGTGCGCGGAGCAGGCCGAGGCTTTCCCGGAAGAGCGGCTCGGCGCGCTCGTAGTCTCCGACCGTCAGCGCGAAGTCGCCGAGATTGTTGATCGCGAGGGCGGCGATCCGATCATCCCCGGCCGCGCGTGCGCGTTCGACAGCTTCCTCCAGCGTTGACGCGGCGCGCTCACGGTCGCCTGCCGCGAGCAAGATCGCGCCCAGGTTGCTCAGCGCATTGGCGACGAAGCGTGCGTCGTCCTCCTCGCGGGCGGCGGCGAGCGCCGCGTCCGCAAAGCGGATCGCGGCCGCATGGTCACCCTGCAGCAGCCCGAAGGACGCGGCGGCTGTGAAGGCTCGTCGGCGCTGCGCGGGCGCTTCGTCGGTGCTCACCTCGAGTGCGCGCTCCAGCCGCACTCGCCCTTCGGCGAGGTGGCCGCGCACGTACCAGAAGCGGCTGAGCGACACGGCCAGCGTGAGCTGCTGCTCGGCGGCGCCCGAGGACTCGAGGTGGTCGAGCGCCGCGCGCAGATTGTCGTGCTCGGTCTCGAGGAGGTCGAGCCACTCGGTCTGCTGATCCTGGCTCAGGTGGGGCTCGGCCTCGGTCGCGAGCGCGAGGCACCATTCCGCGAGACGCGCACGCGTCCGGTCGGCGTCCGCGGGGTCAGCGGCGAGCAACTCGGCTGCGTATTCGTGGATCGTCTCGAGCAACCAGAGCCGCGATCCGCCCTGCGTGAGCGTGCGCCGGACGAGGTGGTGATCGATCAGCGTCGAGAGCACGTCGAGGCGGGTTCCGCAGACCGCTTCCGCGGCCTCGACGGTCGCACCTGCCCGGACCGCCGACAGCCGGGCGAGCGCCGTCCGCTCGTCGTCTGTCAGGAGCCCGACACTCCAGTCGATCGTCTCGCGGAGTGTCTGCTGGCGAGCCGGTAGGTCGTGGGGGCCGCCCGTCAGAACGGTCAGCCTCCGCTCGAGCCGCTCGAGCAATGCTCTGGGAGTCAGCGACCTGATCCAGGCGGCTGCGAGCTCGATCGCGAGCGGCAGGCCGTCGACGCGCCTGCAGATCTCGCGGACCACGCTCTCGTTCTCGGCCGTGACCTCGAAGTCGGATTGCAGCGCCCGAGCCCGCTGCTCGAAGAGCTCGACGGCGGCATCGTCGTCGAGCGGCGAGACGGGGAAGACGTGCTCGCCGGTGAGGTGCAGAACGGCGCGGCTCGTCACCAGGAGCATCAGTCGAGGGGCGCGGGCGAGCAGCTCGACGAACGAAGGCGTCGCGGAGCGCAGATGCTCGACGTTGTCGAGGACGACGAGGAGCTCCCGGTTGCCCACTGCCGCAGCGAGCGTGTCGAGCGGCGTCTGGCTGGGCACCTCCGCAACGCCGATCGCGCTCGCGATCGTCGGCAGCAGCAGCGCGGGGTCGCGCAGGGGCGCGAGCTCGACGATCACAGCGCCGTTGGCGAAGCTCGACGCCGCCTGCCGGGCGGCCGCGAGCGCCAGGCGCGTCTTGCCGCTCCCGCCTGCGCCGGTGAGGACGAGCAGTCGCAGGTCGCGACGTGAGATCAGCGCGGCCAGCGCCTCCAGATCTCGCTCGCGTCCGACGAGCGGGTTCGGCGGCACGGGGAGCGCGCTCGTGGCGTCGACGGACGGGAGGCCCGGGTCGAGCTCGGGATCCTGCTCGAGGATGCGGCGCTGCAGCCTGCGAAGCTCTGCGCTCGGCTCCAGCCCGAGCTCGTCATCGAGGCGGCGCCGAAGCTCGGCGTAGAAGTCGAGTGCCTCGGTCTGCCGGCCGGCCCGGTAGAGCGCCAGCATCGCGAGGCCGTGCACGCGCTCCCGCTGGGGATGGTCCCGTGCCATCGCGAGCGCATCACCAACCACCTCGTCGTTTCGGCCCAGCTGTGACAAGGCGTCGAGCCGCGCTTCGAGGGCCGTCAGCCGAAGCTCTTCGAGCCGTTCCGCCTCGGCTCGGGCGAAATCCTCGTACATCACGTCGGCGTAGGCCGGCCCGCGCCAGAGCGCAAGCGCGCGATCGAGTTGCGAGAGCGCGAGCGAGGCGTTCTCTTGCCCCAGCGACTCGACGGCGTCGTCCAGAAGACGTTCGAACCGGTCGGCGTCGAGAGACCCGTTCTCGAAGCGGAGCGCGTACCCGCTTGGCGTCGTGACGAGCGCATCTCGGCTCGGCAGGGCCTTGCGAAGCTGGGAGACGTAGACCTGCAACAGCTTGCGGGCGGACGCCGGTGGGCTCACGCCCCAGACCGCGTCGACGAGCGCGTCCGCAGAGCACGCTTGCCCCCCAGCGAGCGTCAACGCCGCCAGCAGCCGCCGGTGCTTCGCGGCACGCAGGTCGATCGGTCCGTTCTCGCCGGCGACCTCGAGCGGCCCAAGAATGCCTACCTCCATCGCGAGCTCGCATTGTGGCCCACCGCCGAGGGACGAGACGCAGGTCGCTATACCGAGCCTAAAGCGGTCTCCGCGAGCTTCTCGGCATGTCGTATGCCTTCGTTCAGGACATCGCGGCCACCTGGCAGCAGTACGAGCGCTTCGCCTCCGCCATCGCGGGTCGCCCCGAGGGTCTTGTCGTCCACGTCGCCGGTCCGACGGACGAGGGCTTCAGGATCATCGGCGTCTGGGAGAGCGAGTCTGCCTGGGAGCGCTTCAGGGCGGAGCTGCAGCTCGAGCCCGCTCCCCCTGGCCCACCGACGCTGACCACGTTTCGCGCGCTCCAACCGAAGCACGTCGTCTACGGCAGGTTCACCGATACCTCGGAGACGAGCCCGGCCGAGAACGACTGAGGCGACTGCGTCACGGTGCATGTGTCGTAGGGCGGCGCGGCGCGGCGGCGGCGGAGCCGCTGAGCTGCGCACGGCGCCACGGGACGACGACCTCCCGCACGACAAGGTCGACGATCGCCGCGGCAGGGACGGCGACGAACGCTCCGATGGCGCCGCCGAGCGAGGCCCCGACGAGGACCGCGACGAACACGAGCAGCGGGTGGATGTCGAGCTGATCACCCTCGACGACCGGGGAGATCACGTACCCCTGCAGATTCTGGATCAAGATCGACGCCAGGAACGTCAGCACGAAGGTGCGCGGGCTGTCGAGCGCGGCGATCGCAAGGAGTGGGATGCGCGCGAGCCAGCTGCCGACGAGCGGGATCAACTCTCCGAAGGCCACGATCACGGAAAGGGGGATCGCGAAGGGCACTCCGATCGCGATCAGGGAGAGGTACGTGAGTGCCCCGACGATCGCCATCACGATCACCTTCGCGCGGAGGTAGCCGCCGATCCGCAGCCAGCTCCGGTCGAGGACGAGGCCGGTGCGACGCCGATGATCGGAGTGCGTCAACGAGAGGAGGAAGTCACGGATCCGCAGCCGATTCGTGAGCAGGAGCAGCGAGACGAAGAACACCGCGAGCAGGTCGAGGAAGATCGAGAAGACGTCGCCCGGAAGCGCGGCAGCCCGCTCGCCTGCACGGTCGAGGATCGCGTCTCCGAGCCGCGAGAGCTGCTCCTCGAAGGGCGGCAGTGCAGGAAAGTCGGACCGAAGCTCGGCGTAGGCCTCACGGACTCCCTCGTAGCGGTCGGCGTACTCCGGCGCGCGGTCGGCGAACTCGACCACCTGGCCGAGAAGCGGGGGCACGACGATCCAGCCGATGCCGACGATGACCGCGAAGGACGCGATGTAGACCACAACCGCGGCCAGCCCGAGCGGCAGGCGTAAGCGCCGGTGCAGCCACTCGCTCGGCCCCGTCAGCGCCGCGGCGAAGAGCACACTCACGAACAGGACGAGCAGGACGTGGCGGACCATGAACAGGAAGACAACTGCGACGACGGTCAAGATGGCGAAGAGCAGCCCGAGATAGATCGGCAGCGCCCGGTGGACGAACGACTCACGGGAATCGCCCGACGGCGCCATCTCGACCGGATACCCGTGAAGCGCCGGTGCTAGTCGTCGGCCGGTAGGGCCGCCGAAGGCGACCGCATTGCCAACCGACCGCGGCCTGATGGAACAGTGGCATTGTGGTGAAGCCGCGCGCATGCCCAACGCTGTTCGGGGAATCGCTGTGGCCGCGGATCGCCGAGGTTCCGCTCGGCGTCGAGGCGTGCGAGTACGACCGACTGGACGCGGTGATCGCCTACCCAACAACTGGCCAGCACCCATGTTGGCGGCGCCGCTCCCGCGGAGTAACCTCGGATCACCGATCTGCGGCCGGAAGGACGACAGGCGACGGCGCACGACGTTCGTCGCGGATGAGCGAGAGCCGAAGGCGGTGAGCTGAGAATGAGTGAAGCACGCGGAATGACCGAGCCGGCTCCGGAGGACCTGGAGGGGTCGAATGTTCGTCCGGATCCGCTCGAGGATGAACTGGCCGACGAGCCGGCGCCGGAGAACGAGGACGAGCAGGAATCGACCCGCGCTGCGCCGACGCGTCTGAGTCCGCGGGGGGCCGACTTCGTCGCGCGCTTCGAGGGATGCATCCTGCGCCTGTACAACGACCCGACGAACAACGCGACGATCGGCGTCGGGCACCTCGTGCACATGGGGCCGATCAACGGCACGGAGCCGGGGGAGTTTCGGAACGGCATTACCCGAAAACGGGCGCTCGAACTGCTTGGACAGGACGCACGTGCCGCGGCGGACGCGGTGCGGCGGCTGATCAAGGTGCCGCTGGAGCAGCACCAAGCAGACGCGCTGATCAGCTTCACCTTCAACTGCGGCGAGAGTTCGCTTCAGACTTCGACGCTGCGCAAGCGCCTCAACGCCGGCGAATACAGCGCCGTGCCACACGAACTCGGGAGGTGGGTTTTCTCACAGGGGAAGAAGCTCCCCGGCCTCGTTCGCCGACGCCAAGCTGAGGGCGTGCTCTTCAGCGAGGGCAGATACCAGTAGCGCACCCCCGACCCGCGGAAGTCATCCTCCGATCGCGAACGCTTAGTCTCCTTGACTCTCCTCCTCGGGTGGTGCCCCGTCACCGGTTTCGAGGTCCTCGAGGTAGACGGCGATCGTGTCGTCGACGTCGTCGACGCCGACGCCGCTCTCCTCCAACTCGGCCACCGGCTCCTTCAGCTCCTCCTCAGTCGGCTCCCCCAGCTCCTCGGGCGGCGCGTCGCGGGTGCTCAGCTGGACGTGCCAGGGCTCCCAGGACATCGGCCGGACGAGCCGCTCCGACGCCTCGTCCAGCTGGGCGCCGCTGCTCGACGGTGTGACGTCGACGGCTCCCTGCCCATCCTTCATCCCATGTCTCGACTTGCCAGGGGGTGCGACCCACTTGCGCGCCGCCGCCTCACTTCCGTACTTGATCACGGCCGCGTCGAAGAGCCGCTTCTGGTACCAGGGCGGCCGATACCCGCTGAAGACCGTCCCGGTCCAGCGACCCGCCTTCCGTACGGCCAGCAGCTCTGCCGCCAGCGCCTCGTCCACCCAGCGGCCGTCGAACTCGACGACCCCCGGCTCTGGGCCCGGGACACCGTTCAAGACCTTGTGTGCACCACCGTCCACGACCTCGTCCTCGATCCCGAGTGCGCGCCAGGTGGCCTTGCCGACGATACCGTCGACCTCCAGACCCTTCTTCTCCTGGAACGTCTTGACGCCGTTCACCGCCGCCTTTCCGTACGTCTTCGTGTCGGGATGGATGAGGGAAGCAAGCTGCTGAGCTCCCAGCTGCAGGAGCTGCGGAATCAGGGCCTGCTTGAGTTTCGGGACGGCAGAGTGGGTCTGGCCTGGTCGCAGTAGCGGAACAGCCATCAGTCGGTCACCTCCAGTACGGGGAGCCCTCCGCCATCCACCGCGAAGTGAGAAAGGCGGGAGCTTCGTTGGCGACACACAGCGTCCCGCGAGCGATCGCTCCGAGAATTATTCGCCGCAGCACCAGGATGTTCGTGACGGGTCAGGTCGCCGCCTCCTGTTGCCTGTGCCTCGAGTTACCAAGCTAGGCAACTGGCCTGCGCAAGTCAAGCAGGGAACCACACGTTCAGCAGGCTCCGCGTGACCGAGCCCCGCCTCCCGCTTCGCGACGCGTTCTGGGGTGGAGCGTCACGAATCCGTCCGCGCTGATTGGACCTTGCCTAGATCCCCCGCGGGGGATCGACAACGAGTGCGAGGTGTGCATACAGTCGCCCCAGACGCACGCAGCACTGGATGGAGACGGAATCTCCGACGCGAGCACAGACGACCGGTCGTCCCCCGCCGCCGGCCCCGTCGTGCCGGCTGCTTCCTCCGGCAGGAGGCGACTTCCGTTCGATCCGCTGCTCGCGGTCTGTGCCGTCGGCCTGATCGCCTTTCCGTTCGCGGCGACGGTTGCCGCGTCGAGGCAGCCCATCGCCCCCGCTCGTGAACCCGCGGCGCCAACCCCGACCACGCGCACCGGCCCGACGCTTCGCGACGTGCCTGCGTTCAGCCCCGGTGGACCCACCGCGGCAGCCGTGGCGCAAGGCGCGGTCCTTACCGACCTCGGCGCCATGCGCGCGGCACTGCGCGCAGCGATGGACAAGCTCTTCGACCGTCGGCAACGCGCAGAGCTCGAGCGGCTCCTCGCCGACGGCCGCGCCGCGTTCGCCTTCTCCCAGCCGGAGTACCCGTTCCGGTTCGAGCGGCTCGACGCCGTCCTGAACGCGGCCTTGCCCTCCGCGCTCGACCCGCGACAGACGCAGGCGGCGAACGACCTCGGCGCGCTGCTCACCCTGGCGGCCGCCCGTTTCGGCGGCGGCGACGGAGCGGCGAGCGACCCGCTGCCGACGGCGGCTCCGCTCGCCTTCGCAATCCTGGACCGCGCGCGGGCAGGCGGGGACTGCCTCCCGCAGTTGAACCTCGCCTTCCTGCTCTCGACCTACGAGCGCCCGCTCGACGCCGAGACCGCGGCCGAGTTCGGAAAGGCCGAGCGAAGCTGCGCGGACGACCCGACCCCGCTCTGGCTGCTCGGCCAGTTTCAGTCGCAGCGTGCCCACCTCTATCTCGATCTGGAGGATCCGGAGGTCGTGGCGTCGGCGCAGGCGCAGCTGCGCCGGGTGCTCGCCACGTTCCACCGGCTCGAACGGCGCTTCCCCGGCTCCGCGGCCGGCTGGTCGGGCGAAGCGGACGCCGAGCTGCGCGCCGCCTACGAGCTCGTGGAGAGACAGCCGTTCTCTGCTCGCAGCCGCTTCAGGCGCGCCCTGACGCTCTACCGGCGGGCACGAGCACTCGACCCGGATCCCGCGCTCGCGGCCGGCGAGGCCCGCGCAAACGCGGGCCTCGGCCTGTACGGCGCGGCGGTGGGCGCCCAGCAGCGCTCGCTGGCGGGAGCAGCGCGACCTGCCCCGCTCGAGGCGCGGCTCGTCGAGTACCTGGAGCGCGACGGGCGCTTCGAGGCGGCCGCCGCCGCGGCCGACTCGCTGGCCGCGTCGGCGCGCTTCCCGATCGGGCCGGGGCTCTTCATGCGGCTGCCGACCGATTCACACCTCCCGGAGGAGAACGTGGACGAGGCGCTCTCCCTGGGCAGTCGTCGCCTCCTCGCCGTGAGCCTCGACCTCGCACCCAGCCTCCGGCCTGGGTTGACGAACGGGGTGGTGCTCGACCTGTCCTTCATTCCGCAGTACCGCCACGTCGACGGAGTGACGGGCCACGCCCGCTGGTGCCCGGGGTGGGCCGCGCGGCGCGACCTCGTCCTCGCAGGGCGAGCGCGGGACGCGCTTGCCGCGCTGCCCGAGCGTTTCACGGACATCCGGCCCGGCGGCGGCGAGTTCGAGTGCCCAACGGACGGCGCTCTGGCCGTTCCGGTTCTCGCGGGTGTCGCCGAACTGGAGGTGGGTGATCGCAAAGCTGCGGTGGCGCGGCTGAGACGGGCCGGCTTCGACACGGGAGGGCGCCGTCCGCTCGGCCTGCTGCAGGACGCGCGCCAAAACATGTGGCGTTTCGCGGGCCGGCTGGACAAGGCGCGCGTCGCCGCGGAGGAATGGACCCGGCAGGTGCCCACCAGCGCCGTGGCCTTCGACCGTGCCGGGGAGGTCGCCTTCCTGTTGAAGGACTACGAGCGGGCGGCGAGCCTCTTCGGCGTCTCCGCTCGGCTCGCCCGCTCGTCCGCGGGAACATGGTCGGCGGCCGAAGCGCAGGGGCTGCTCAAGCGCGGCACCGCCCTCGAGCTGGCCGGGAGCTACGACGAGGCGCTCGCGGCGCTGGTCGAGAGCGACGAGGTCGCGTCGCGGGCCTACGGAGTCGCGGTTCGGACCGAGGCCGACGAGGTGGCCGACCTCGCCGCGTACCTGTCCTATAACGCCCGCCTCCAGGCCGGCGACACGCACCTGCGCGCCCGCCGCTACGCGGCCGCGCTCGACCAGTACGTGGCGGCGCGGGAGCGGGAGCGCGACCAGCCCGCGATCGGGCCCGGCGAGCCGCTGCGCCGGCCCGAGGTCCTGGACAACAATCAGGCGCTCGTAGAGCTGAGGCTGGGGAACCGCGAAGCGGCGCTGGCCGCCGTCCACCGTGCGCTCCGGGCCGACCCGCTCAACCCGATCTTCCTCCAGAACCTCGCTGTTACGCTCGAGCGCCTCGATCTCGACCAGCAGGCCGCTGCCGCGTACCGGGCGGCGCTCGACACCGACCCGACCCTGTTCCCGACCTGGAACGACCTCGGCGTGCTCCTCGCCGGCCAGGGCCGGCTGACGGACGCGGCCGACGCCTTCAGGCGTGCCGTCGGGATCCGGCCGGAGTACGCGCTTGGCTGGTTCAACCTCGGCGTCGCGCTCGACCGGATGGGGCTCAGGCACGCGCTCGCGTCCGAGGGTGCGTTCGGTCGGGCCTTCCGCGAGGACCCGGAGCTCCGCGACCGCAAGGCGACCTTCGTCGCCGACGACGCCACCTACTTCACGACGCTCGACCTCTCGAAGCCGCTGCCGGCGAAGTGGGAGTTCTCGAGCACCCAGGAGCGGACGCCCGTCGCGGCGGCCGGCCTTGCCCTCGCACTGCTGTTCGGACTTCAGTTCGGCCGCAGCGCGCTGTCCCCGGGGATCGGCGGCGACGCGAAGCGCTGGCTCGAGCTCGGTCTCGACGCGCTCAAGCGCCTCCCGAGCGCGTTCACCTCGACGGCCGCGGGGGTCGCCGTCGCGGCGACGATGGCGGTGTTCCTCCTGCCCGTGCTGCGCGCCGGCGACGCGAGCCGCGCCAGCGTGCTCCTGCTCGGTCTCGGCGTGCTCATGCTGGTCGTCGTCGTCGTACGCAGCCGGATCCTCGTCGCGCAGCGCGCGGGAGTGGCCCTGCGCCAGCGAGGATGGCCGCCCGGGATCGCGGCCGGCCTCACCGCGGCAGCCGCCGGGCTCGGCTGGGCGCCGCTTCCCGTCGTCGAGACGGACCGCCCCGCGCCGATGGTTCACTGGATCGGCCCGATCGTGGCCGGAGTCGCCGCCCTCTGCCTCCTGGCGCTCGGCGTCGGCCTCGAGGTGCCCACCACGAAGGCGCTCGGGACAGCCGCGCTCGTGATGACCGCATCGCTGCTGACGCCGATCGAGCCCCTCGACGGAGGCTTCGTCGCCAAGGGGCCTATAGGCGTGGCCGCCGGCCTCGCGCTGCTCGGCACTGCGGTCTTCCTGCTGCTCGGGCTCGCCTGACACCGGACAGGTTTCGTTGACAGTCGCCCCCGATCGTGAGAGTGTCGCGCCGAGATCTGCGGCGCGGAAACTGGACGACCGGAGGAGAACCGATGACCCTTCCGATCCCGAGACCGGGCCGCGAGACGGCGCCAACCCGACCCCGACACCGGTGGACTGATGGCTCCGCAAGGTGAGTCACTCCACATCGGCGTCAACAAGGTCGACCCGGCCCATTACAACGGCTGGGAGGGGACGCTGCGCGCGTGCGAGTTCGACGCCGAGGACATGCGTGCGTTGGCGGTGGGCAAGGGGTTCACAGCGTCGATCCTGCTCACGCAGGAGGCGACCGCTGCAGCCGTCACGGCGGGGATCGCGGCGGCCGCCGACCGGCTGGCGGAGAGCGACATCTTCTTCCTCAGCTACTCGGGGCACGGTGGGCAGGTGCCGGATCTGAACAGTGACGACGACGCCGACGACAAGGACGAGACGTGGGTTCTCTACGACCGCCAGCTCGTCGACGACGAGCTGTACGCGCTGTTCGCGCGCTTCAAGCCGGGCGTACGGATCTTCATGCTCTCCGACAGCTGCCACAGCGGCTCGGTCGCGAAGGACATCTTCGACGCCGCGGTTCCCCACGTCGTCGAGGAGGCGATGGTCGACACGCCAGAGCCGCGGACGAAGGATCTGCCGCGCGAGGTTCAGGACGACACGTACCGCGCGAACTCGGCCGAGTACGACCGGATCCAGAGCGAGAACACGAGCGGGGAGCAGCAGGAGCTCGGCGCGAGCCTGCTGTTGCTCTCCGGTTGCCAGGACAACCAACTCTCGCTCGACGGTGACCGCAACGGCCTTTTCACCCAGCAGCTCCTCGCCATCTGGGCCGGAGGCGCCTGGGCCGGCGGCTACGTCCCGTTTCACAAGGCGATTGGGGCCAAGATGCCGCCGACGCAGAGCCCGAACTACTTCAAGGCCGGCGTTCCGAACCTGGCATTCGAGGAGCAGACGCCCTTCACGATCTGACCACGCTAAGGGAGGCCACTCATGCCGCCGAGATACCTGATGCGCGATGTGATCGTCTGCATCCCGGGCATCACCGGGAGCGTCCTGCGCAAGGACGGGAAGGACGTTTGGAACATCTCCGGCGGAGCGGTGTTCAACGCCCTGCTCTCGCTGGGCAAGAGCATCAAGCAGATGAAGCTCGAGGACGATCCGATCGACGTCGACGACATCGACGGGATCAAGGCGACGTCGGTGATCCGCGACGTCCAGCTGATCCCCGGCCTCTGGAAGATCGACGGCTACACGAAGATGATGAAGCACATCGAGGCGACCTTCGACGTCACGCGCGGCAAGAACCTGTTCGAGTTCCCGTACGACTGGCGCCGCGACAACCGCGTCGCCGCGCGGCAGCTCTCGGAGAAGGCGGCCGGCTGGCTGAAGGCCTGGCGGCAGTCGTCGGGCGCCGAGGACGCAAAGCTGATCATCGTCGGCCACTCGATGGGCGGGCTCGTCGCCCGCTACTACATCGAGTGCCTCGAAGGGTGGAAGCAGACGCGGCGACTGGTCACCTTCGGGACGCCGTACGCCGGCTCGATGTACTCGCTCGGCACGCTCGTCAACGGCAAGAAGATCAAGTTCTTCGACCTGACCGACCTCGCACGGACGCTGACCGCGCTCTACCAGCTGCTACCGATCTATAAGTGCTACGACGGCGGGGACGGGACGCTGGTGCGCGTGACCGAGGCGCAGATCAAGCACCTCGACACGGCAAGGACCAAGAGCGCCTTCGTGTTCCACGAGCAGATCCGCACGGCGGTCGAGTCGAACCTCGCGATCCCCGCCTATGCGGACAACCGCTACGACCTCCGCCCGATCGTCGGGATCGAGCAGCCGACCGCGCAGTCCGCGTCGCGCGACGGCGACCGCGTCAAGCTCATCCAACGGCGCGGCGACGAGGACGCCAAGGGCGACGGCACCGTCCCGCGCCCGTCAGGGACGCCGCGCGAGTTCGAGCGGCTCGAGAACGCGATCTACTCGCCGGAGAAACATGCGTCGCTCCAGAACGACGACGACGTGCTCTTCCAGCTGACTGGGATCCTGACCACGGCAGAGTTCGATCCCGCCAACTGGAAGGCCGGGGTGCCGAAGATCGGGCTGTCGATGGACGTCGCGGATACGGTCGAGCCGTCGGAGTCGATCCACGTCCGTGCGCAGCCGCAGGGCGACCCCGGCAGCGCCCTGGTCGCGATCGCGGAGAACGTCGAGACCGGCGAGGAGATCGAGCGGCAGCAGCTCCTGGCGGGCGACGACGGCTGGCACACGGCCGAGCTCGGCCCGTTCCCCGAGGGCGCCTACCGGGTGTCCGCCGTCGGCACCGGGGTCGAACCGGTGACCGACCTCGTCACGGTCATCGCCGAGGAGTGAACTGGGCGGTCGTCGTCGGCGTCGACAGGTACTGGTCCGACCAGGCCAGCCTGCGCGGCGCCGTCAACGACGCGCTCTCGATGCGGACGTGGTTGCTCGATCCGGCCGGTGGCAACGTCCCCGAAAACCAGCTCCTACTGCTCCTCTCGCCCCGGGATGGGGTCGTCCCGGATGTCAAGTCGATCGAGGCGACCAAGGACAACATCAACCTCGCGATCAACGATCTGATGCTGATCAGCAAGGGGGAGGGCGAGCGGCTCTACTTCTACTTCTCCGGTCACGGACTGACCGCGCGCGTGGCGAACCGCGACGAGAACGCGCTCGTCACGAGCGGCTTCAACGCGGTCAACACCGATCACTCGATCGCGCTCCGGTCGCTGTGGGAGTTCTTCGAGACGACGCAGTTCCGCGACCAGTTCTTCTTCGTCGACGCCTGCCGGAACGTCCCGGCGTGGGAGAAGCACGAGTTCGAGATCGGTCGCTGGACGCTCCCGCGCAGCCGCGATCCCGGCAAGCCGCCCGTGCAGCAGTTCATCCTCTATGCGACGTCGCCTGGGCTGAAGGCGGTCGAGGTGCGCGACATCCCCGGCGCCGAGCACGGTGCGTTCACCCAAGCCCTCCTCGACGGCCTCGACGGCCAAGGTGCGGCGAAGGCCTGGTCGTGGGAGCGCGAGAACTACGAGGTTCGGTGGGACCGGCTCGTCGACTACGTCCGGAAGCGCGTCGAGGCCGAGAAGCGTGAAGCCGGAGACGCGGGCGGCCTGCTCCAGGTCCCGCAGGACACAGGGAGCCGCGGCGTCGCCGGCCGTGACCGCGACGCCGTGATCGTCTCGCTCCCCGCCAAAGTCGTTCGACCCCGAGCGGCTCGAGGTGCAGCTCGAGCCGGACAGCGTGTATCCGAAGGCAGGAGTCGTCGTGCTCAATGCGATCGGCGCTACCGTCGCGGAGGCGGTCCGGCTGACGGGGAGCGTCGTCACCTTCGAGCTGCCGCCCAGGACCTACGCGCTCCGGGCGGTCGCCCCCGACTTCAAGGACGGATTGCTGCAGCCTCCGGTCGACCTCTACGGACCGGTCGAGCGCCAGCTCATCTCCCTCCGCCCGCTGGAGGAAGAGAGCACGGTGTCGCCCACGGTCGTAGAGCCGAAGCCGGACCCGCGGATCGAGGTGCCGCCTCCCGACCCGCTCACGGTGATCGAGGTCCGCGACGAGACGGGAGACGTGAAGGCGGTCTGGCGGGCAGCGTCCGAGTTGCCGCCCGTGACGCCCGGCTTCTATCGCCTTCGCCTCGTCGGACCGGAGGCATCGTCCGAGGAGCAGTTCGTGACGCTGACGCCGGGTGAGACCGAGAAGGTCGAGTTCGCAGGCTCGCCCGCCGCCCCGTTCGTCGCCGAGCTCGGCCGGGCGGTCGGGGCGGCGACAGGCCCCGGCGAGACGTTCGTGGTCGAAGGCCTCGAGCCGATCGCCTGGGCCGAACCGGCGACGTTCGTCACGCTCGCGGTCGCAGCGGCGATCGACGCGGGCTCTGCGTCCGAGGACGCCGCGTCGAGCGGGTTGCGCGCCCTCGGCATCGAGCTCCCAGCCGCACCTCTCGACGAGGAGGCGACCGCCGGAGTCGCCGTCTGCGTGGTCGCATCCGGGACGGGGGAGGGTGCCGACGCAATCGGGGACGTGCGGCTGCGGCTGTGGCCGGCAGGCGAGGCCGTTCCACCCGACGACTGGGCGGTCGGGCTCGACGTCGCCCGACGGGGGCTGGGCATGCACGCGACGAGGGTCAAGCCGGGTCCGTACTGGCTCTCGCTCGAGCGCGGCGAAAAGACGCCGCCGGTGATCTCGCTCACCGTCCTCAACGGCCGCCTGGCGACGCTCGTCGCGCAGGTCGAGCCGGAAGGAATCCGCCTCTACCAGTACCACCCCGCCCTCGAGGCCACGCGTGCGCCAACACCAGCGGCGCTGCGGCGGCTCGAATACCTCGAGCGGTCGTTGCTCGGCGGCCACCTCGACGCGGCGAAGCCGCTGGCAATCGAGATCGCAGAGACAGCGGCGGACGATCCGTTCGCCGGGTGCCTCTGCGGCTACGTGCTGCTCAGGCTGGGGATGTTCGACGAGTTGAACAAGGTGATTGAGAAGGTCGTCACGGTCGCGCCCGGTCTGAGCGACATCTACATCCTTCGCGGGGAGCACGCCGCGGCGACGGGTGGGACTGTAGGGCGGCAGTCGTTCGCCGACGCGACCGCGACCGGGATCCCGGCGTTCGCGGAGGGTCTCACGCGCCTCGTCGAGGGTCTGCGCGCCCACGACCTCATGCATCCGAGGGGGTCGATCGTCAGGCACCTGTTCCAACGGCACGTGCGCGGCTCGATGTGGTCGATCTTCACGCCGCGCCGGTTCGAGCCGGGAACGCTGATCGTCACCGGAGCCGATACCGGCTTCGAGGCGTAAGGGGAGGTTCGGTGTTCGACTTCACCGCACTCGATGTCGCGCTCGGTCTGATCTTCGTCTACCTCGTGCTCGCGCTCGTCTGTTCCGCGCTGAACGAGACGATCTCGAGCATCTTCAGCTGGCGCGCGGCCTTCCTGCGCGAGGGCGTCGCCAACCTGCTCGACCCCGAGGATCACGGCAACGGGCAGGGGCTCACGCAGAAGCTCTACTCCCATCCGGTCCTGAATGCACTGATCCGCCCCGTCTCACCGAGGGGGAAGCAGCGCTACCCCGCCTACCTCCCGGCGCGTGCGTTCGCGTCCGCCCTGCTCGACTTCGACGGCACGGGAACGAAACGCTCCGTCGAGGACGCGATCAACGCAGTTCCGAGCGCGCCGGCGCGCAAGGCGCTGATGACGCTCTGGCTCGATGCGAACGGCGACGCCGTTGCGTTCCGGCGCGCGGTCGAGTCCTGGTTCGACGACGCGATGGAACGAGTCTCGGGGTGGTACCGGCGCCGCATCCATCTCGTGACGTGGCTGCTCGCGATCGCGGTTGCGGTCGTGCTGAACGTCGACACGGTCCGCATCGCGGACCAGCTCTGGACGGACGAGACCGTCCGCGCCGCGATCGTCGCGCACGCGGAGAGTCCGCCTTCGTCCGCGACGGAGCCTCCACCGGTCACCGCCGTCGCGACGAGCGTCGACAGGCTCGAGGAGCTGGAGCTCCCGATCGGCTGGTCGGCAGAGAAGCAGCCGGACGACGGCTGGGATTGGTTCCTGACCGTATGGCGGAAGGCGATCGGATTGCTGCTGACCGCTGCCGCGGTCACCCTCGGGGCGCCCTTCTGGTTCGACCTGCTCGGCAAGGTTGCGCGCGTGCGCTCTGCCGGCGCCCGGCCCGAGCAGGCCGAGAAGCAAGCCTAGAGACCGGCTTGGGCGACGTCGGAACCACCACTCACGCGAACAGCGCGCTCACCGCCGCGGCAACGACCGGAGCCAAGACGGCCAGCGACCCCTGAAGCGACGTCAGCGGCCCACCGACGCGGAGCGTCGCGTTGAGCTCCTTCGTCAACGACAAGTCGGACGATCGAAACCCGACGGTTCCAGGACGCGGTCCGCTCTCGGCCAGCTGCCGCTCCACCTCATTGGTGATCAGCCGTGTGGTCTCCGCCGCCCAGCGTTGGTGCACGGGCACGTAGACCGCGCCGAGCACGAGAGCGAAGATCGAGCCCCAGAGCAGGATGACGATGCTCGGGAGACCCTCGCCGCCGGGAAGCGTCGCGATCGCCTGCCACCGAGCAGCGGTCGTGAGAATGCCAAGTGCGAGGACTGCGCCGATCATGCTGACGAGCTGGCGCATTCTCGAGCCGAGCCGTGCGACATCATGGAGGTCGAGAGCGGGCCGGGTCGAGAGCGTGTGCCAGATCAAGACAAGGCCGGTGAGCGCAGGAAGCATCAACAGGCCGATGAGTGGCGGGATCCAGGTCAGCTGTGGCCCGTGGAGATCGTCGAACTCACTCAACGTGCTGGGAATGAACCGGAACAGCGCGAAGGGGAGCGCGACGAGAACCGCGGTCCCGGCGCAGCGGGCGACCAGGCCGGCGCTCCAGCGAGGGCTCAACTCCTTGCTGATGCCGATCGACCGCGCCGCGACGACCGCCGCGAAGCCTGCCGTGGCTGCGAACAACGTCATCCAGACGATGAGCGCAGATTTCGCCTCGAGCTCGCTCGATCCCTCCGCCACGAACCGTCCGCCGCCCGTCGCCCGACGCCGCTCCGCGAGTTCCTCTCGCACGGCGTCGAAGGAGCTCGACTCGCAGCCTCGGAGCACCGTCTCGTCCTCGCGACCCGCAATCTCGGCGCTCTCGCGGAAACACCCAGTGGACGCCGACGATTCGAGCTGCCAGAGGACGAGCCCGGCCGTGCTCAGGCCGAGCAGGATGGCGAGGACGTAGCTGCGGCCGGCCGTCACCGCCGAGGCAGCCGCCCGGGTGTCGTCGGAGGATCGTGCTGTCCTCGGTTGCGTCGGAAGTACTTCCTCGAGATCGACGCTCGCCTACCGCAGCCGGCCAGGGCGCGAGCATCTTCCAAACCGCCCGGCGAGTCAAGCGGTGGTTCGATGGGCCGTGCTGGGATCGAACCAGCGACCTTGGGATTAAAAGTCCCCTGCTCTACCAACTGAGCTAACGGCCCTCCGGCCCGAGTGTAGGGCACACTTCCGTCGTGGAGATGACATCGAAGCCGCGTCTGCGTGGCG
>CAWATM010000004.1:0-111991 GCA_963784895.1 uncultured Gaiellaceae bacterium
CAGGGCACATCCCGACGGCGCGTCACCCAGTGAAGATCAACACGCTGATGCGGCAGTTCGGCGAAGCGGTCGCACGGCAGGACTCGTTTCAGCCGCTCGCCTCGAGGAGGCAGACATGATCGCAGTCGCAAATGCACGTGAGCAGACGCGCGCCCGGTACCCGGACGAGGAGGGCTTCGTCGAGCGCGACGGCGTGCGCGTTTTCTACGAGGTCTACGGCGATGCCCCGACGACGTTCCTGCTCTTTCCGACCGGGCCGATCTCGCACTCACGGCTCTGGAAGGCGCAGATCCCGTACCTGTCGCGGCACTTCCGCGTCGTCGTGTTCGATCCGCGCGGCAACGGCCGCAGCGACCGGCCGACGGCAGCGGAGGCCTACTCGCGCTGGGAGTTCGTCGAAGACGGTCGCGCGGTCCTCGAGGCGGCCGGCGCCGACACGGCGCTGATCGGCGGCCTCTGCCACGGCGGCGGCTCGGCGCTCATGCTCGCGGCGAGGTATCCGGCTACCGCGCTCGGCGTGTTCACAATCGCGCCGTTCGTGCCGATGCTCGCGCCTTCACATCCGCACTACCTTCAGTTTCCGTTCGACGAAGAACTCGAGACGGACGGGGGCTGGGCGACGTGCAACTCGCACTACTGGCGGCGCGACTACCGCGGCTTCCTCGAGTTCTTCTTCTCGCAGCAGCTCCCGGAGCCGCATTCGACGAAGCAACTCGAGGACTGCGTCGAATGGGGCCTCGCGGGCGACGTCGAGGCGCACGTCCTCTCGGTGAAGGAGTCGGGTCGTCCGTGGGCGAGCGAAGAGGACGCCCGCGCGCTTTGCCGACGGGTGCGTTGCCCGGTGCTCGTCGTCCACGGCGACCTCGACGGCTGTCAGCCGCGCGAGGAAGCGGCCACCGTTGCGGAGCTGACCGGCGGCACCCTCGTCGCCATGAACGGTGCCGGTCACCTCCCGCAGGCGCGACATCCGGTGGAGGTGAATAGCTTGCTGAAGGACTTCGCCGACTCGGTCGTGCCGCCGGCGCCGAAGGTGAAGACGTGGACGCGGGCTCTGAGCCGTCGTCGGCGCGCGCTCTACGTCTCCTCGCCGATCGGGCTCGGTCATGCCCGCCGCGACGTCGCGATCGCGAAGGAGCTGCGGAAGCTGCACCCCGACCTCGAGATCGACTGGCTCGCGCAGCACCCCGTCACCGCCGTGCTGGAGGAGGAGGGGGAGCGGATTCACCCGGCGAGTGCGCTGCTCGCGAACGAGTCGGCGCACATCGAGAGCGAGTCGGCCGAGCACGACCTGCACGCCTTCCAGGCGATCAGGCGGATGGACGAGATCCTCGTCGCCAACTTCATGCTCTTCCTCGACCTCGTGCGCGAGGAGAACTACGACCTCTGGATCGGCGACGAGGCCTGGGAGGTCGACTACTTCCTGCACGAGAACCCGGAGCTGAAGTCGGCGGCGTACGTCTGGCTGACGGACTTCGTCGGCTGGCTGCCGATGGACGACGGCGGCGAGCACGAGGAGTTCCTGACCACCGACTACAACGCCGAGATGATCGAGCACATCGCCCGCTTCCCCCGGATCCGCGACCGGGCCGTCTTCGTCGGCAATCCCGACGACGTCGTCCCCAACTCGTTCGGGAACGGCCTCCCGGGGATCCGCGACTGGACGGAGCAGCACTACGACTTCTCCGGCTACGTGACCGGCTTCGAGCCCGTCGCCGACCGCGAGAAGCTGAGGACGGAGCTCGGCTACGGGCCGCGTGAGCAGGTCTGCATCGTCACTGTCGGCGGGTCGGGCGTCGGCGGGCACCTGCTCCGCCGTGTGATCGAGGCGTTCCCGCAGGCCAAGGCAAACGTGCCGGAGCTGCGGATGATCGTCGTGGCCGGGCCGCGGATCGATCCGGCGAGCCTGCCGCAGCACGACGGGCTCGAGCTCCGCGCCTACGTCCACGAGCTCTACCGGCACCTCGCCGCCTGCGACCTCGCCGTCGTCCAGGGCGGCCTGACGACGTCGATGGAGCTGACCGCCAACAACCGCCCGTTCCTCTACTTCCCGCTCCGCCACCACTTCGAGCAGAACTTCCACGTCCACCACAGGCTCGAGAACTACGGAGCCGGCCGCCGCATGGACTTCGAGAGCGATGGGCCGGCGGAGATCGCGGCGGCGATCGCGGCGGAGATCGGCCGCGACGTCTCCTACCGCTCGGTCGAGACCGACGGCGCCGCGCGGGCCGCGGCGCTGATCGCCGAGCTGCTGTAGTCGTCGAGCCAGCGTTCGACCTCGCGGGGGCTGCGGAGGCGGACGACGGGAAAGGCCGCGAGCTCGACCGGATAGCGCCGCCGCCGCTCGAAGTGCATGCGCAGCGCGAAGCCGAACAGCGACTCGCGGCCCCAGAACGCGCTCCGCAGCGACTCCTGGTTGTCGTTCCAGAGCGTCTCGCGGCCGTGGATCCGGCGCAACGTGCGCCGCAGGAGGCGCGGGATCCACACGCGGAGCGGCAGGTCGAGCCAGACGACGGTGTCCGCCCGCTCCAGGACGAGGTCGCCGAGCTTGCGCCGGTAGGTGCCGTCGATCACCCACCCATCCCCGGCGAGTACTGGGAGGAGGAGGGCGCGCAGCTCGTCGTCGGGCGTCTCGACCCAATCCGGTCCGTGGACGAGGGCGTCGACCTCGACGAACGATACGTCGAGCCGCCGGGCGAGCTCGCGGCCGAGCGTCGTCTTGCCGTTGCCGCTCGCGCTCGCGACGACCGCGACCCGCCTCACAGGAGCCGGGAGCCCCGGACGATGCAGCGGAAGCCGAGGTGGGACGTGCCGGTGTCCACCGGATGCGCCATGCGCGCCGCCGGGCGGTAGCGCCGGCAGTAGTTGGGCGCGCAGAGGTGCGAGCCGCCCTTCATCACCCGGCGCGGGATCGCGCTCGCGTCGAGCGGATCGTGGCTCGTCTCGCGCACGCCGCCGCGCGGGTTCGCCGGCGTGCAGCAGGAGGAGACCGGCTCGTCGTGATCGGCGTACCAGTCGCTCGTCCACTCCCAGACGTTGCCGATCATGTCGTGGAGGCCGAAGCCGTTGGCGGGAAAGCGGCCGACCGGCGCCGTGCCGGCGTACCCGTCCTCCTCCAGGTTCTCAATTGGGAACTCGCCCTGCCAGGTGTTGGCCATGAAACGTCCCTCCGGATGGAGCTCCTCGCCCCAGGCGAATGCGGCGCCCTCGAGCCCGCCGCGGCAGGCGAGCTCCCACTCCGCTTCGGTCGGCAGTTCCTTCCCGATCCACGCCGCATAGGCGCTGACGTCGTCCCAGGCGACGTGGACGACCGGATGATCGGGCTTCTTCTCGACCGACGTGCCCGGCCCCTGCGGATGGCGCCAGCTCGCTCCCGGCACGTACGTCCACCAGTTGTAGTGGTTCGAGAGGTCGACCCGGTGCGACGGCGCGCGGAAGACCGTCGACGCCGGCACGAGCAACTCCGGCTTGGCCCCTGGGTAGGCGTCGGGGTCGGGCGCCTGCTCCGAGACAGTCACGTGGCCGGTCTTCCGTACGAACAGGGCAAACTCGGCGTTCGTGACCGTGAACCGGTCGATCCAATACCCGTCGACCGTGACCTCGTGCGCCGGCGCCTCTTCGGGATAGTGGCTGTCGGAGCCCATCACGAACGTTCCGCCGGGGATCCAGGTCATGTTCGGCGCCGGCCGCGCGGACGTCTGCCCTGGCTCCGTGCTCGTGCCCATCGCGTCACATACAACCAGCCGGAGTACGTCGACGAAAGGAGACAGCATGGGAAAGGTTCTGGGAGGAATCACGATGTCGCTGGACGGGTTCGTCACCGGTCCGCGCGACCGGCTCGGCGCGGGGCTCGGCGACGGCGGCGAGCGGCTGCACTACTGGGTCTTCGGCGGCCCGTGGCGCTACGGCGAGGAGGGTGGAATGGCGACCGGCGCCGACAAGGAGTACATCGAGGACACGTTCGCGTCGGCCGGCGCGTGGCTCGTCGGGCGGACGATGCACGACGTCGTCGACGGCTGGGGCGACGATCCCGGCTTCGGCGTCCCGGTCTACGTCGTCACGCACCGGCCGCACGAGACGCTCGTCAAGGGCGACACGACCTTCGAGTTCGTCACGGACGGGACCGACGTCGCCCTCGAGAAAGCGCGCGCCGCCGCGGGCGACAAGAACGTGCTCGTGATGGGCGGCGCCGACCTGCTCCGGCAGTACCTCGACGCCGGCGTCGTCGACGAGCTGACCTTGACGATCGCGCCGGTGCTGCTCGGAGCGGGCAAGCGGCTCTTCGAGGGGATCGAGCGGACTGACCTCGCGTTCGAACGGACGGCCGTGATCGAGTCCCCGTACGCGACGCACCTGCGCTTCCGGGTGCGAGTGTAGATTCCGCCGGTCATGCGCTACGTCTACGACTTCGACGAGGACTCCGGCGGCGGCCGCGAGCTGCTCGGCGGCAAGGGAGTCGGCCTCGCCGAGATGACGGCGCTCGGCGTTCCCGTGCCCGCTGGGTTCACGATCACGACCGACGCGTGCCGCGCCTACATGGCCTCCGGCGGTGAGCTCCCGGACGGGCTCGAGGACGAGGTCGCGACGCACATCGCCTCGCTCGAGCGTCGTGCGGACAAGCTCTTCGGCGATCCGACCGATCCGCTGCTCGTCTCGGTCCGCTCCGGCGCTGCGGTCTCGATGCCGGGGATGATGGACACGATCCTCAACCTCGGCCTCAACGACGAGGCGGTTGCGGGCCTTGCCAGGTCGACCGGGAACGAGCGCTTCGCCTACGACTCCTACCGACGGCTGATCCAGATGTACGGCGAGGTCGTCGACGGGGTCGAGGGGCACCGCTTCGAGCAACCGCTTGCCGACCTGAAGGCGTCGCGCGGCGCCAAGCAGGATGTCGAGCTGACGGCGGCCGACTTGGGTGAGCTGATCGAGACGTTCAAGCAGATCTACGCCGAGGAGACGGGCTCACCGTTCCCGCAGGACGCGCGCGCGCAGCTCGAGAAGGCGGTGCGTGCCGTCTTCGACTCCTGGGAGTCGCCGCGGGCGCAGGTCTACCGGCGCACGTACGAGATCCCCGACGACCTCGGCACGGCCGTGAACGTCGTCCAGATGGTCTTCGGCAACAAGGGAGACGGCTCTGGCACGGGCGTCTGCTTCACGCGCGACCCGTCGACCGGCGAGAGCGTCCTCTACGGCGAGTTTCTCCAGAACGCGCAGGGCGAGGACGTCGTCGCCGGGATCCGGACGCCAGAGCCGATCGAACGGATGAACGAGCTCCTGCCCGAGGCGTACGCGCAGCTGCTCGAGACGATCGGCCGGCTGGAGGCGCACTACCGCGACATGCAGGACATCGAGTTCACGGTCGAGGAGGGGACGCTCTTCCTGCTTCAGACGCGGACGGCGAAGCGGACGGCGGCCGCGGCGCTTCGGGCGGCCGTCGAGATGGTGGGCGAGGGGCTGATCTCGAAGGAGGAGGCGGTCGCGCGGATCGACCCGGCGCAGCTCGACCAGCTGTTGCATCCCATGATCGACCCGGCCGCCGACGTCCACGTGGTCGCGAAGGGGCTGAACGCGTCGCCCGGCGCCGCCTCCGGTGCGATCGTCTTCGACGCGGATACGGCCGAGGAGCGCGGGAAGGCGGGCGAGAGCGTGATCCTCGTCCGCTGGGAGACGACCCCGGACGACTTCCACGGGATGGTGCAGGCCGCCGGGATCCTGACGGCGCACGGCGGGCTCACCTCGCACGCCGCGGTCGTCGCGCGCGGGATGGGGACGCCCTGCGTCACCGGCTGTGAGGCGCTCCACGTCGACCTGCGCACCAAGACGGCTCGACTGCCCGGTCATGAGCTGCAGGAAGGGGACACGATCACGATCAACGGCGGCACCGGCGAGGTGATCGTCGGCGCGGTCCCGCTCGTGCCGCCGCGGCTCAATGCCGACTTCGCCGCGATCCTCGACTGGGCGGACGGATTCCGCCGCCTCAGGGTGAGGACGAACGCCGACACGCCCGAGGACTCTGCGAAGGCGCGCGAGTTCGGCGCAGAGGGGATCGGGCTCTGCCGCACGGAGCACATGTTCGCCGACGCCGAGCGGCTGCAGCTGATGCGGGAGATGATCCTCGCCGCCGACGAGGAGGGCCGGCGCTCGGCGCTCGAGCGGCTGCTGCCGATCCAGCAGGGCGACTTCGAGGGGATCTTCGAGGCGATGGCCGGGCTGCCGGTGACGATCCGCCTCCTGGACTGGCCGCTGCACGAGTTCCTGCCCGCGCTCGCGGAGGAGCAGGACGAGCGCATGCGCGAGCGGATCCGGTCGCTGCAGGAGTCGAACCCGATGCTCGGCTGGCGCGCGTGCCGGCTCGGGCTCTTCTATCCCGAGATCTACGAGATGCAGGTCCGGGCGATCGTGAGGGCGGCGATCGCTGTGCGGGAGCGCGGCGGCGACGCCCCGCTCGTGGAGATCATGCACCCGCTGGTCGGCTTCGGCGAGGAGCTGAAGCGGCTCCGGGAGCTGACCCTCCGCGTCGCGGCCGAGGAGGGCGAGCTCGACTACCTCGTCGGGACGATGATCGAGCTGCCGCGTGCCTGCATCCGCGCCGACGAGATCGCCGAGCACGCCGACTTCTTCTCCTTCGGCACGAACGACTTGACGCAGACGGCGCTCGGCCTCTCGCGCGACGACGCCGGCCGGTTCCTCTCGCACTACCTCGAGACGGGGATCCTCGAGCGCGACCCGTTCGAAACGATCGATCAGGGCGGCGTCGGCGACCTGATGGAGATCGCGGTCGAGCGCGGCAGGCGCACGCGAGCGGAGATCAAGCTCGGCATCTGCGGCGAGCACGGCGGCGAGCCGAAGTCCGTCGCTTTCTGCCACCGGCTGGGGCTCGACTACGTCTCGTGCAGCCCCTACCGTGTCCCGCTCGCGCGCCTCGCCGCTGCCCAAGCCGCCCTCGCAGAGCAGGGCACGGTCGCCGTCGCGATCGGCGGCTAGCTAACGGTCCGGCAGCTCGCGCTCGAGGTTCTCGATGGTGCGCCGCATCGCGCCGGCGACGGCCCGGCGGACGATCAGCCGGTCGAACAGGCCGCGCACGCCCGGTCGAGGCTCGTACTCGACGACGAGCCGGTAGTCGAACCCGTCGGCCGCGTGCGTCGAAGTGGCGCTCGTGGTGGGCGTCCGGCAAGCCGTGCTGGACGCTCGTGTACGTGACGAGCCGGTTCGGCTCGAGCTGCGACAGCGTCAGCGCAAGCTCGACGTCGCGTCCGAGCAGCCGAATCACGAGCGCCGCCCTGTCCCCCGGGGCCGCCCAGCGCGAGCCGGGCTCGACGCGGACGAGCCCCGGCCAGTACGCAGGCCAGTTCGCGATGTCCGTGACGTACGCGAACCCGACCGGCAGCGGCACGGCGAAGCGGTGCGTGTGCTCGATCCTCGTCACACGCCGGGATGATCCTCCTAAAGCGAAACCCGGTCAATTGCCGGCGCTAGGGGACCTTGAGATCGCGCCGCTCGACGAGCGTCGTCGCCGCGGCCAGCACGGCGAGCGCGGCCACGGCGACGGCGAACACGCCCCATCCGCGCGCGCCGTTCTGTAGCGGTGAGCTGCCGACCCACCAGAACGCGGACACGACGCGGAACGGGTCGAGCCAGCCGGCGAGCTCGTGGAGGCCGCCGACGAGGTAGCCGGCGGCGGCGAGCGCGGCCGGGATCCCGAGCGCGAGCGCCCGGCTGGGCACCGCCGTCCCGACAGCAAGCGCGAGCCACCCGTGCAGGATCCCCAACACTGCAAGGCCGACGAGCGCCGATGTCGTCTTCCCGGCGGCCAGGTCGAGCCCGAAGACGGGGTCGAGCAACGCCAGCGCGGCGAGGATGACCGCGCAAAGGACCATGACCTCGACGGCGATCGCAATCCCCTTCGCGAGCACGGCGCGGTTGCGGCCGACGGGGTACGACAGGACGAGCTCGAGTCGCCCGGCGTCCTCCTCGCCGGCAAAAGCCCGTGCGCCCGACCCGATCGCGAGCACGAGCACGAAGAGCGGAAGCATGAACGAGAAGAGCTCGGCGTCGAGATAGCCGGGACCGCTGGTGATGCTCCCAGAGCCGATCCCGAACAGCTCCTTGAGGGGTTCCGGATAGCTCTTCATCAGGTCGTCGAGCTCCTTCGAGCTCTCGATCGAGGGAAAGATCGCGGCGATCAACAGCACGTACGCGGCCACGCCGAGCGACCAGCCGACGAGCGCCCGGCGGCGGTCGAGCAGTCCACGGCGGAGGATCTCAGGCGGCGTCGTCGGCCTCCCGGTACAGCTCGAGGAAGATCTCCTCGAGATCGGCCGGCTCGGAGACGAGGTCGACCACGCGGTGGCGCGCCGCAGCCTTGACGACGGCGTCCATCGCCGCCTCGGCGGCGGAGAGGCGCACCGATGCGCCCTCGACTCGCTCGACGCGGACGCCGTCGAGCGCGGCGAACTCCGCCGCGTCGACAGGGCGGTCGAACACGATCGAGACGTGACGAAGCGCGCGTTCGCGCAGCGTCTCGACCCGATCGACGTCGATCAGACGGCCCGACCTGATGATTCCGACGCGGTCGGCTGTGTGCTGGACCTCGTCGAGGGAGTGGGACGAGAGGAAGACGGTGCGGCCGTCGGCGGCGGTCTCGCGCAACAGCGCCCGCACCTCCGCCTGCAGGAGCGGGTCGAGCCCGCTCGTCGGCTCGTCGAGCACGGCCAGCTCGGGCCGGTGCATGAACGCCTGCACGATCCCGATCTTCTGTCGGTTGCCGCGCGACAGGTCCCGGATCGGACGGTCGAGCACGACCCCGAGCCGCTCACAGAGCGCGTCGCGGAGCGGGGCGGCTGCGCCGCGCAGGCGAATGAGCGAGTCGAGCTGCTCGCGCGCGGTGAGCCGGTCGGACAGCCGCAGGTCGCCGGGGAGGTACCCGATCCGGCGGCGCGCCGCGACACCGTCTCGGCGGCTGTCCAGGCCGAAGAGGGCGGCGCTGCCGGCTGTCGGCCTGATCAGGTCGAGCAGCAGCCTGATCGTCGTGCTCTTGCCGGCACCGTTCGGTCCGAGGTAGCCGAAGACTTCTCCCTGCTCGACCCGAAGGTCGAGATCCGCGAGCGCCGCGACGCCGCCGCGGTAGGTCTTCGAGAGCCCGGAGGTCTCGAGCGCCGCCGTGGCGGCCTCAGGCGTAGCCGCGCACCTTCCAGTACGCGACCGCGACACTGAGCAGGCCGACGGCGACGAGGCTTGCGATCGAGACGACGTCGATCCGGCTGTAGGCCGCATTGCCCTTGCCGAACCGGGAGAGGGCGAGGATGCACAGCGCGCCGCCGGCGAGGCCGCCGAGGTGGCCGCCGATCGAGATCCCGGGGACGGCGAAGGTGAAGGCGAGGTTGACGACGAGCAGCGTGATCGCGCTGCCGCCGAGCACGTAGGTCTGCTGCCGTTCGAGCACGATTGCGGCGCCGAGGATCCCGAAGACCGCGCCCGAGGCGCCGACCGTGAACGTCGTCGGGCTGAACAGGAGCGCTCCGGCAGAGCCGGCGAGGCCCGAGACGAGGTAGAGCAGCAGATATCGAACCGGGCCGAGGTAATCCTCGAGTGGGCGGCCGATCCACCAGATCGCGAGCATGTTCATCGCCAGGTGGATCGGGCCGTAATGGAGGAACGCAGCCGTGATCAGCCGGTACCAATCGCCCTTCCGCAACCGCCGGCCCGTAGAGCACGCCGTTCTGCCAAATCGTGCCCGAGTTGGCCGAGATGGGCGCGCCTCCGGCGAGCTGGAGCAGGTAGATGCCGACGTTGATGCCGATCAGCGTCTTCGTCACGATCCCCGGAGACGCAGTCGAGCGGCGTTGGACGTTCTGGACGACCCGGGACGCGCCGCGCGCTTGGCCGGAGTGCTCGGGGCAGCGGATCCCCACGGATCCGAACGTCATGCAGTCCGGGCAGATGCCTCGGCCGCACTCGGAGCACGAGACGCCCGTCTCGCGGTCGGGGTGCCGGTAGCACCTTTGGAGCTCCGCCATCCGGTCTAGCCTAGCCAGGTGAAGGTTCACGTCGCGTTCACTCCGGACGAGGCCGCTTCGGCCCCGACCGGCATCGTCGTCGACGTCGTCCGCGCCACCTCGACAATCGCGCAGGCGCTCTCGGCGGGCTATCGGCGGGTGCTCTGCGTGCCCGAGATCGACCAGGCTCGAGCACTGCGGGCCGAGCACGCCGACAGCATCGTCGGGGGCGAGCGCGACGCTGTCCGGATCGAGGGCTTCGACGCCGGCGCGTCACCACGGGAATTTCTCGAGCCGCAGGCGGAGACGCTGATCCTCTCGACGACGAACGGCACACGCACGATCGTCACTGCAGCCGAGCGCTGCGACGAGGTCGTGATCGGCAGCCTGCTCAACCTCGGTGCCGTCGTCCGCGCAATGGCGGAGCGCGGGGAGGACGTCGCCGTCATCTGCGCCGGCTACAAGGGCGCGTTCGCGTTCGACGACGCCTACTGCGCCGGCCGGTTCGTCCAGGCACTCGACGGCGAGCGCACCGACGCGGCGGTCGCGGCCGCTCTGCTCGCGGAGGCCTATCCGAACGCGCTCGACGGACTCAATGCCCGCACCTACGGCCCGCCCGGCCTCGAGGAGGACATCGCCTTCTGCGCCCGCGAGAGCGTGCTCGAGGCGGTGCCACGGTTCGCCGGGATGCGCGGCCCGGCCGCCGAGATCACGCTCTAGGAGGGTGGGATGTTCTGGTTGATCCGGAAGAAGTTGTCCGGATCGAGTTGCGCCTTCAGCGCCTGCAGTCGTGCGTACTTCTCCGCCCCGTAGGAGTCGCGAACGCGATCCGCGCCCTCGTCGCCGAGGAAGTTGACGTAGACGCCCTGGTGCCACGGCTCGAGCGCAGACCAGAAGCTGCGCACCCACTCGCGTTCCTGCTCGAAGCCGTCGGCGGTCTCCGTCGACGCGCCGATGTTGTAGGTGAAGGCGGCCCCGCGGCCGTTGAAGGCGGTCTCGTCCTCGCCGACGCGGGCGACCGCTCCGCCCAGCTGCCAGATCGGGAAGGACGTCAGCGGTGACTCGATCTGGAGCGACCGCTCCACCGTGATGTCGATGACCTCGTCGGACAGCTCGGCGACGTCGAAGCTCTTGAAGTAGTACCACCGGCCCGGCACGAAGCTCGGGTCGAGCATCGCCTGGTGCGCGAGGTACGGCTTGACGGTGCAGACGTCGGCGACCGGGGGCCCGAACTCGCGCAGCGGCTTGATGAACGCCTCGCCCGCCTCCGGGTCGCCGACCCAGCAGGGAACCACCATCACGACCGGCTGCCCGTGCAGCTCGGCCGGGATGATCGGGAGCGGCGGCGCCTTCCGGTGGATGACGATCGTCATCAGCTCGTCCGGCGCTTCGGCCACCCAGTCGCGGTAGAAGCGCAGCACCTCGCCCGAGCGCGCCATCGGCCAGATCACGGGCCCTGCGAGCACCTGCGTCCCCAGCGGCACGCAGTTGAACTCGAACTCGGTGACGATCCCGAAGTTGCCGCCGCCGCCGCGTAGCCCCCAGAAGAGTTCGGCGTTCTCGTCCTCGCTGGCCTTGACGAACTCGCCGTCGGCGGTGACGAGGTCGACGGAGACGAGCTGGTCGACCGAGAGGCCGTACTTGCGCATGATCCAGCCGATCCCGCCGCCGAGCGTCAGGCCGGCGACACCGGTGTGGGTGACGATCCCGGACGGGACCGCGAGCCCGAACGCCTGCGTCTCCCGGTCGAGCTCCCCGAGCAGGACGCCCGCCTGCACCCGCGCGGTGCGCCGCTCGGGATCGACGCGGACGCCCTTCATCGGCGACAGGTCGATCATCAGCGCGTCGTCCGCGACCGAGTAGCCCGGGAACGAGTGGCCGCCGCTACGGATCGCGGCCGAGATGCCACTCGCGCGCGCCGCCTTGACGGCCGTGATCACGTCCGCGACGCCGGCGCAGCGGGCGATCGCCGCCGGGCGGCGGTCGAACGAGCCGTTCCAGATCCGCCGGTGCACGTCGAAGCCGGGGTCGGCCGGGCCGAGGATCTCGCCCCGGAACGCCGCGGCATCGAGTTCGATCGTGTCGACCGTGGTGCTCACGGGGTCAGTCTGGCACGTTCGGCACGAGGCTTCAAAGCCGGTTCGCGTCGTTGTCGAGCCAGGTGCCGGAGACACGCGACCAGAACTCCGGCTGCGGCCGGAACCCGACCGACTCGTAGAGCGTCTGCGCGTCGTCGGTCTGGAGCCCGATGTGCTGGCCGGGCACGGCGTCGATCAGCAGCCTCATCATCCCGGTCGCGATCCCGCGCCGGCGGTGCGACGACGCCGTCCAGACGTCGACCATATACGCGTTGCAGACGCCGTCGGAGAGCAGCCGCGCCATCCCGACGACCCGGTCGCCGTCGCGCGCGATCGCGACGTGCTGGGACTGCTCGAACGACCGGCGCAGCGCCTCTGCGGAGCGCCCGTTGTCGAAGTCGTCCGCGATCAGGGCGGCGCGTACCGCCGCCCAGTCGACCCCGTCGAGCAAGCTGTCGATCCGGACGCTCACGCGCTCACTATCGCAGCCGCTCCAGCAGCCGCACGACGGCGTCCGGCCCCGGCAACGCCGCGAACTCCGCCTGCAGCCGCTCGGCCGCGGCTCGGCAGCCGGGCTCGTCGAGCACGGCCAAAACGGCGTCGTGGATCTCCTGCGGGCTCGCGGCGACCGGATCGAGGACGCGGGCGAGCCCGAGCTCCTCGCAGCGGGCGGCGTTGAGCGGCTGGTCGGCACCCATCGGAATCAGCACCTGCGGCAGCCCGTGCGCAATGGCACCGAGCACGCTTCCGGAGCCGCCGTGGGAGACGACGGCGCTGCAGCGCGGGAGGATCTCCGCCTGCGGCAGGAAGCGCTCGACGCGCACCTGCGGTGGCAGCTCCCCGAGCTCGGCCGGATCGATCTCGGCGCCGACAGTCGCGACCACCTCGACCGGCAGCTCCGCCACGCCTGCGAGGACGCGCGAGAAGAGATCGCCCGACTCGAGGTTGAAGACCGTCCCGAGCGTGACGTAGACGCGCGCCGGGCCATCGTGCGGCGCCGGCAAGGCCTCGAACGGCCGGAAGTAGCGTGGTCACGGAAGGCAGCGGGAAGGCGGGATCGCGATATCGGGGCGGGAGCGGCGCGAGCACGAGTTCGCGCGACAGCAGCGACGCCTCCAGGTCGGGCGGCAGGCCGAGCTCGGCGCGAACCTCGTTCACCGGCCCGGCGACGAGCTCGCGCGTCGCGAGCGTCCCGGCGGCGAGCACGACCAGGCTCGCAAACGGCAGCTCGAGCAGTTCCGCGGCGAGCAGCGCGCCGAAGTGCGCTTCCTCGCCGACGACGACGTCCGGCCTCCAGTCGCGGCAGAGCGCCTCGACTCCCGGGGCGCGCTCGCGGGCGCGCAGCACGAAGCCGTCCCGGAAGTCCCGCGCCTCGCGCTCCGGATCGAGCGGCTGCAGCGGCACCCGCTGCGGCGTCTGGCCCGGTTCGGTCGCGTGCGCGTCGAAGCCGAGCTGCCGGGCGACGGGGAGGACCGTCTCCCGGCCGCCGAAGGCGACCATGTGCCCGGCGGCGCGTGCCGCCTCTGCGAGCGGCAGCAGCGGCTCGAGATGGCCGCGGCCGCCGGTGAAGGCGAAGAGGATGCGCACGGGATGATCTTACGCAGTTGACAGGAACACCTGTTCGGGTGTAGAACATACGTTCCCATGATCGCCTGTCTCATCGTCCCCGGCTTCGAGTTGCGCGCGGCGCTGCGGGACAAGCCGAGGTTGGCGCTCGTGCCGGCGGCGCTCTCGCCGCTGCCCGGAACCGAGCAGCTCGTCGGTCCCGTCACCGCCGCCGCCGAGCTCGCCGGCGTGCAGCCGGGGATGCGGCTGGGGGAGGCGCTCGCGATGTGCCCGCAGCTCGTCCTCGTCGAGCAGGATCCGGCTGCGGTCGAGCGCGAGTGGGAGGGGGTGCTGCAGCGGCTCGAGGACTCGGGCTTCGCCGTCGACCCCGAGGAGCCGGGTCGCGTCTACTTCGAGACGAAGGGCGTCGAGCGGTTGTACGGAGGCTTGGAGGCGGCGCTGGAACGGGCGCTCGCCTCCGTCGGAGCTGCCTGGGATCCACGCGCGGGCGCGGCGCAGCGCCGGTTCGCCGCCCTTGCGGCGGCGAGCGTCGCGCGTCCCGGGCAGGCACTCGTCGTGTCGGCCGGCAAGGAGGAGGGCTTTCTGGCACCGCTGCCGCTCTCGCTCCTGCCGCTCCCGGCCGATCGCTACGCGGAGCTGGAGGGTTTGGGGGTGCGCCGCTTGGGGGAGCTGGCCGCCCTGCCCGGGGGAGCTGTCGCGGAGCGTCTCGGTCGGGAAGGCCGGCAGGCGTGGGGGCTCGCGCGCGGCGGCGACAGTGGTCGCGTCCGCGGTCGGCGCCCGGCGGCGGAGCTCGCCGAGGCGCTCGAGTTCCCCGAGCCGGTCGGGAACGAACTGACGCTCCGGCGCGCCTTCGGCTCGCTGCTCGACCGGCTGCTCGCACGGCCGGAGCGGGCGAGCCGGCCGTTCCGCAAGGTCGCGCTCTCGGCGAAGCTCGTCGGCGGCGGCTCCTGGCGCCGCACGGTGACGCTGCGCGAGCCGACGGCCGACCGGCCGCGCCTGCGGGCGGCGCTCGGCCCGAAGCTGCTCGAGCTCCCCGCACCCGTCGTCGAGTTGCGGCTGGAGGCGGTCGAGCTCTCTGCGTCGGTCGGGCAGCAGCTCGAGCTCGTCAAGCCGGCCGGGGACGAGCTGCAGGCACGCCTGAGCGACGGGCTGCGCCAGGTGCGCGCGTCGACGGGCTCCGGCTCGGTGGTCGCAGTCGTGGAGGTGGCGCCGTGGTCGCGGATTCCCGAAACCCGGTCGCTCTTCGTGCCGCGGGACGAGTAACCGCCGCTTGCGGACCTGTCGGGGCCAGGACCCCACATGTCCGTTTCGTCCCCTCGCTTTCAGCTGCTGTGCAGGGAGGACGTCCGCACACGACCTGTCCGTGCGAAACATGATGGGTCCTGGCCCCGACATGTCCGCTGCGGCCAGACTCTCCCGGAGGGCGGCGGGCAGGATCAATGCGCCGCGGCCGGCGCTCGTCGAGGCGAGCCCGGTCGGCGTGCCGGTGCGGGTGAACCGCGAAGGCGTCGCGCTCGTGCGCGAGGAGTGGCGCGTCGTCGACCGCTGGTGGACCGAGGAGCCACTCGACCGCCGCTACTTCGACCTCGTGCTCGAGTCGGGCCGGAACGCGTGCGTCTTCCGCGACGAGGAAGCCGGCTGCTGGTTCAGCCAGCGGGCCTGAGCGCGTGAGCCGCAATCGACTCCCACTCGTCCGCGTGCGCCGCCGGCACCACGACCCATTCCTTGAACGGCTGCCCCTTGCCGCCGGGATCGAAGAGGTGGGCGCCGTCGAGGGCGAGCGCCCGCGCGTGCACGGCCGGATCGGGGAGCTTGAAGACCATCCCGCCCTCACCCTTGGCGAAGCCGGCGACCATCTTCCCGCCCCGCTTCACGCAGGGCATCCCCATCATCTGCGACGGCTCGACGTCGTCGTTGCGGGCGCAGAGGTCGTCGACGAGCTCCTCGTAGCGCTCCCGCGCGTCCATGCGTCGAGTCTACGCCCGGATCTCGAGGAACCGGCCGTCTTCGAGCGCGTAGAGGCACGTGATCCCGTTCGACGCAGGCCCGGGCTCGTCTCGCACCTCGATCCGAATCTCGTCCAGGTCGACGAGGACGCCGTCCGTTCGCGGGACGATGACCCCGTCGGCCGCCGGCCGGCCGCCGTCCTCGGGCGGGTCCTCGGAGTCGAACCCAGGCGCGACCCCGCGGATGTAGTCGGCGAAGCCGCCGCCCGGCGCGTGGAAGTTGAGGTAGCGCAGCTCGCTGTCGCTCCCGTTCCGGAAGCCGTGGACGACGAGCGGCGGCGCGAGCGCGAGCGTTCCGGCAGGGAGGACGCGCTCCTCCCGCTCAGGACCGAGGAGCAACGTCAGCTCGCCCGCGAGGACGTAAAAGAGATCGGAGTGGGCGCGGTGAACGTGCGCCGCGGCGCCGTCCCGTCTCGGCCCGAAGCGCGTCCACGTGGCGCACAGCTGCTCGTGGTCGCAGAGGATCTCGACCCGCCGCTCCTCGGAGTCGCCGACGACCTCGCCCTCGCCGGGGGTTAGGAGGATCGGTTGGCCTACGTCGAGTTGCACAGTCACTCAGCCTATTCATTCCTCGACGGCGCGTCGCATCCAGAGGAGCTCGCGCTGCGTGCGGCCGAGCTCGGCTACGAGGCGCTCGCGCTCACCGACCACGACGGCGTCTTCGGCTCGCTCGAGCTCGCGCACGCAGCCAAGCTCGCCGGCGTCCGCGCGATCACCGGCGCGGAGGTGACGCTCGTCGGCGGCTCACACGTGACGCTGCTCGTCGAGTCGTCGCAGGGCTACGCGAACCTCTGCCGGCTCCTGACAGCGGCGCACGCACACACACGGCCGAAGGAAGGCGAGCTCGTGCCGCCGGCGCTCGACCGGGCGCTGCTGGCCGAGCTGAACGAGGGCCTCGTCTGCCTCTCCGGCTGCGCCCGCGACGGGCTCGGCGTCCGCGACCCGAACGCTGCCGCCGAGCTCGCGCGCACATTCGGACCGGAGCGCTTCTACGTCGAGCTGCAGCGGCCGTTCGAGCGGGGCGATGCCCGCCGCAATGCGCTCCTGCGCGACCTCGCCGCACACGCGGGCGTCCTGACGGTCGTCACCGGCAACGTCCACGCGCACCATCCGCGCCGCACCGCGCTCCAGGACGTCCTCGTCGCTATCCGTCACAACACCTCGCTCGAGGCGAGCGAGCGCGAGCGGCGCGGCAACCACGAGAGCATCCTGCGCGCACCGGCGGAACTGCTCGAGCTCTTCCCCTCGGACCGCGACGCCGTCCTGCGCACGGCCGAGATCGCCGCGCGGCTCGAGTTCGACCTGACCGAGGAGCTCGGCTACCGCTACCCCGACTTCTCCGACGGCGACGTGCCGGCGATCAAGCAGCTCGCCGAGGTCTGCAACGACGCGTTCGCGAGCCGCTACCCGCCAAGTAACAGACCGTTGCTTGGTCAGGCCCGGGCGCGGCTCGAAAGCGAGCTCAGGCTGATCGACGAGCTCGGGCTCGCCGGCTTCTTCCTGCTCCACTGGGAGGTGCTCGAGCTGGCGCGCGAGCTCGCGGACGGGATCCGCGGGCAGGGCTCGCCGCGCCGCTTCCTGCCCCCGGGACGCGGCCGGGGCTCGTCGGTTGGCTCGATCGTCTGCTACCTGACCGGGCTCTCGCACGTCGATCCGGTCGCGCAGAACCTCTCGCTCGGCCGTTTCCTCAACCGCGAGCTGATGTCGGTGCCTGACATCGACCTCGACTTCCCGCGCGACATCCGCGAGCAGCTGATCGTCGGCGTCACCGAGCGCTACGGCCGCGAGCACGCGTCGCTCGTCGCCAGCTTCTCGACCTACCGGGCGCGCGGCGCGATCCGCGACGTCGGCCGCTCGCTGGGGCTCCCGTTCGCCGAGCTGGAGCGGCTCGCGCGCGTCTCGGACGGCTGGAACGCGAAAAAGGTCGCCGACGAGCTCGCCCTGCTCCCGGAGGCCGAGCAGCGGCTGCTCTCGCCGCGCTGGCGCGCCTTCGCCGAGCTGACGCGCGAGATCGCCGGCCTGCCGCGCCACATCTCGCAGCACCCCGGTGGGATGGTGATCTCCTCGCGGCCGCTCGTCGAGCTCGTCCCGGTCCAACCGGCGGCGATGACCGGCCGCCAGATCTGCCAGTGGGACAAGGACTCGTGCTCCGACGCCGGCTTTCTCAAGATCGACCTGCTCGGCCTCGGGATGCTCTCGGCGGTCGAGGATTGCGTCGAGCAGATCGCCGAGGTCTACGGCGAGCCGATCGACCTCTCGCGGATCCCGCTCGACGATCAGGCGGTCTACGCCGAGATCCAGCGGGCGGACACGATCGGCGACTTCCAGATCGAGAGCCGCGCACAGATGCAGAGCCTGCTCCGGACGAAGCCAGAGAATCTCGACGACCTGACCGTGCAGGTCGCGCTCGTGCGGCCGGGGCCGATCCAGGGGAAGGCGGTGCACCCGTACATCGACGCGCGCGAGCGGCTCCGGGTCGATCCGGACTACGTGCCGCCGGTCGACCACGAGCTGCTGCGCGAGCCGCTCCGCGACACGCACGGCGTCGTCGTCTTCCAGGATCAGGTGCTCGAGGTGGCGATGGCGCTCGCCGGCTTCACGATCGGCGAGGCTGAGGGGCTGAGGCGCGCAATGAGCCGGAAGCGGAGCGAAGAGGCGATCGAGGCGTTCCGGGAGAGGTTCGTCGAGGGAGCGGCCAGGAACGGCGTCGGCCCGGAGGCCGCCGACCGCGTCTACGACAAGCTCGCCTCCTTCTCGGGCTTCGGCTTCCCGAAGTCGCATGCCGCCGCGTTCGGGTTGCTCGCCTACCAGTCGGCGTGGCTGCGGCACCACTACCCGGCCGAGTTCCTCTGCGCGCTCCTGAACGCGCAGCCGATGGGCTTCTACCCGCCCTCATCGCTCGTCAGGGACGCGCAGCGGCGCGGCGTCCAGGTGCGGCCACCGGACGTGAACCTGAGCGAGGTGCGCTGCACCTGGGACGAGGGCGGCGTCCGGATGGGGTTGAAATACGTCAAGTCGGTGGGGGAGGACGACGCCGAGGCGGTCGTCGCCGAGCGGGAGGCGCGCGGCGAGTTTCTCGGCGTCGGCGATCTCGCCCGGAGAGTGCCGCTCGACGCCCGCGAGCTCGAGGCACTCCTGCGCAGCGGCACCTGCGACCGCTTCGGCAAGCGGCGCGACCTGCTCTGGGAGCTCGGTCTCGTCACCCGTCCGCAGACGGTGAAGCGCGAGCACAAGCAGCTCTCGCTCGAGCTCGACCCGACGGTGGCGACGCCCGAGCTCGCCGACCTGACCGCCTGGGAGCGGATGCTCGCCGACTACGCGACGACGAGCGTCTCGATCGATGTCCATCCGCTGACGCTGCTGCGCCCGCACCTGCCGCCCGACGTGCTTCCGAGCGACCGGCTGAACGAGGCGCCGCACCGGAGCAAGGTCGCGTTCGCGGGGATGGCGGTCGCGCGTCAGCGGCCGGCGACCGCGAGCGGGATCGTCTTCATGCTGCTCGAGGACGAGCTCGGCCAGGTCAACCTGATCGTCTCGCCGGAGCTCTACGAGCGGAACCGCGCCGTTGTCCGCAGCGAGCCGCTGCTGCTCGTGCGCGGCCGCTTCGAGCACATCAAGGACAACCGCAACATCGTCGTCGAGTCGCTCGAGAGCCTCGGCCCGCTCGCACGCCGGGTTTCGCAGCGGCCGGAGGTGGGCTCCAGCCTGCCTGAAGCCCACCACTTCGGCCGGCGTTAGAGCTACTCCGAGTCGCCGCCGAATGCGTGCTCGGCGGAGCGACCGCGGGTTTCGAGCGCCCAGAAGACATGGGTGACCTTCTTCGAGCCGTCAGCGTAGGTCTCGGTGATGATCGAGTCGGCGATTCGGTCGCGGCGCTCGACCTTCTCCGGCTTCGCGGAGTCGTCCGCCGACAGGCCCGACGCGACCGTCGAGAACGCATCGAAGTGCGAGCCGTAGATCGACTCGAGCTGCTGGTAGTCGTGCGAGTTCGGATCGGGGTTGTCGAGCGCGCTCGAGTAGTCCATGCACGTGTTCAGGTCGGCGCCCGACTCGTCCTGGTGCCCGAGGCCCCAGTCGTGCCCGATCTCCTGGCACATCACGTGCTGACGCTTCGTCGGATCGTTGTACTGCGGCAGCGAGAAGTACGTGTCGTTCATCTTCGCCGTCCCCTGCGAGATGTGCCCACCGGTCAGCCAGATCTGCGCGATTCCAAGCCAGCCGTTCTGGCCGTACCTCCCGTTGCACGACTTCACCCTCCCGGAGACGGCACGGCAGCGCTTGTCCTCGGAGCCCTGTTCCTCGACGACGTTCAGCACCGACGAGGCGTTCCAGTCGCCGATCGCCGCGTCGAGATGCGCGTCCCAGGTCGCCGAGTTGGCGTCGATGACGCGGACCGTGAACGGATTAGCCGTGCGGGCCCAGTGGTAGTTGTTCCACGAGTGGCTCGCCGCTGCTGTCCCTGCGAGCGTCGCCGCGAGCAGGACAGAAGCCCCGGCGGCTGTGATCCAGTTTCTCAAGATCTCCCCCTGTGTTTGTGCGAACTGAAACGGCCTTCAGAGAGTAGGACGGAGAGCGGTAGGAGGCAACCCCCGGCGTGACGTTCCCGGTTGCCGGGCATGTCTCGCCGGGATGCGCACCGACGGCTACTTGCCAATCGCCGACTACGCCCTGATCGGCGACGGGCACACCGCGGCGCTCGTCGGCCGCGACGGCTCGATCGACTGGCTCTGCCTGCCGCGCTTCGACGCCGAGCCGGTCTTCGACCGGATCCTCGACGCCGAGCACGGCGGCCGCTTCGAGCTTCAGCCCGTCGAGCCGTTCGAGGCGGTACGCCGTTACCGCGCGCACACGAACGTGCTCGAGACGACGTTCACGACGGCGTCCGGCTCCGTGCGCGTCACCGACGCGATGCTGCTCGGCACCGACCAGCGTGAGCTCGTCCGTGTGGTCGACCCGCGCCACGGCCGCGTCCGAATGCGCTGGGACTTCCGGCCGCGGACGGACGTGCGCCTCGCGAGCTGGGACGCCGGCGACCGCGAGCTCGAGCTCGGCCCGGACACGCGCGCCACGTTCGTCGTCGCCGAGTCGCCGCCGACCCGCGAGGATCTCGAACGCCGGCTCGAGCTGACGGCCGCGACGTGGATGGACTGGGCCGCCCGCGCCGCGTATCACGGCCGCTGGCGCGAGCCCGTCCTCCGCAGCGCCCTGACGCTGAAGCTGCTCACGTACTCGCCGACAGGGGCGATCGTGGCCGCGCCGACGACCTCGCTGCCGGAACGGATCGGCGGCGACCGTAACTGGGACTACCGCTTTTGCTGGCTGCGCGACGGCATCTACACGATGCGTGCCCTCCTGCTGCTCGGATACCGCGACGAGGCCGAGGCGTTCTTCCACTGGCAGCTGGAGGCGATCCGCCCCGACCTGCCGGAGGTGAAGCCGCTCTACCGGATCGACGGCCAGTCCGACGCACTCGAGGAGGAGCTGCCGCTCCCGGGATACCGCGGCTCGCAGCCCGTGCGGAACGGCAACGCAGCGACGAGCCAGCTCCAGCTCGACGTTTACGGCCACCTGCTCGAGAGCGCCTCGCGCCTGCGCAGCCAGACAGGCTTTCTCGAGCCCGCCGCCGGCCGCGACCTGGCGGCGCTGGCCGACTTCGTCGCCGACTCCTGGCGCCGCGAGGACGCCGGCATCTGGGAGGTTCGCGACGGTCTCGCCGGCTTCGTCCAGTCGAAGGCGATGTGCTGGACGGCGCTCGACCGCGCCGCCGAGCTCGCGAGAGAGGGGGCGATCACGGGCAGCGGTGAGCGCTGGCGGGAGGAGGCCGAGGCGGTGCGGGCATGGATCGAGAGCGAGGGCTGGAGCGAAGAGCTCGGCAGCTACGTGCGCGCCCCCGAGCTCGGCGACGAGGTGGACGCGTCGCTCCTCTCGCTGCCGCTCTGCGCCTACTCGAGCGCCGCCGACCCGCGCTTCCTCGCGACCGCGGCGACGATCAGGCGCGAGCTCGGAGCCGGCGGCCCGCTGCTCTATCGAACGCGGTCGGCGCGCGGGAGCGAGGGGGCCTTCCTCACGTGCTCGTTCTGGCTCGTCGACGCTCTCGGTCGCGGAGGCCGCACCGAGGAAGGGCACGCACTGATGGCCGAGCTCGTCGAGCTCGCGAACGACGTCGGCCTCTACGGCGAGGAGATCGACCCGGCGACTGGTGCGCACCTGGGGAACTTCCCGCAGGCCCTCGTCCACCTCGCACTCGTGAACGCGGCCGTGTCGCTGGAGGAGCCGGACTAGCCTTCGTCGCGCAGCGCCGCATCGAGCCGCAGCGCCGTGTTGACGAGGCCGATGTGCGAGAACGCCTGCGGGAAGTTGCCGACAAGCCTGCCGAGCCCCGGGTCGTACTCCTCCGCCAGCAGGCCGAGCTCGTTGCGGAGCGAGAGGAGCCGCTCGAACATCGCCGCGGCCTCCTCCGGCTCGCCGACGAGGATCAGGTTGTCCACGAACCAGAACGAACAGAGGAAGAAGGCGCCCTCGCCGGGCGGCAGCCCGTCGACGGCCTCGCCCTCCTCATCGTGCCGGTAGCGCTGGACGAAGCCGTCGACGAGGAGATCGCGACGCACGGCCTCGAGCGTCCCGCGGACGCGCGGATCGTCGGGCGGGAGGAAGCCGTAGAGCGGGATCGTCAGCAGGCTCGCGTCGAGGCGCTTCGACCCGTACGACTGGACGAAGGAGCCGAGCTCGTCGTCGAACCCCCGCTCGAGCACCTCGGCTCTGATCTCCTCCCGCACCTCGCGCCACCGCTCGACCGGGCCGTCGCGGCCGAGCTCTTCGATCAGCCGGATCCCCCGGTCGAACGCCACCCACGCCATCACCTTCGAGTGGGTGAAGTGGCGCTTCGGGCCACGCACCTCCCAGATGCCCTCGTCGGGCTCGTGCCAGCGCCGGTCGAGGCTCGCGAGCAGGTGCCGGACGAGCGCCCAGGCGGTGTCGTCGGCCGCGACACCGCGGCTGCGCGCCTGGTAGAGAACGTCGAGCATCTCGCCGTAGACGTCGAGCTGGAACTGCGTGCTGGCGCCGTTGCCGACGCGGACCGGGGTCGAGCCCTCGTAGCCGGCCAGCCAGTCCAGCTCGAGCTCGATCAGCCGCCGCTCGCCGGCAGGCCCGTACATGATCTGGAGGTCGTCGGGGTCGCCGGCGACGGCCCGCAGCAGCCAGCTCCGCCACGCGCCCGCCTCCTCGACGAAGCCGTTGCCGATCAGCGCAGCGAGCGCAAAGCTCGCGTCGCGGAGCCAGCAGTAGCGGTAGTCCCAGTTCCGAACGCCGCCGATCTGCTCCGGCAGCGAGGTCGTCGGCGCAGCCACGAGGCCGCCGGTGGGTGCGTACGTGAGCGCCTTCAGCACCATCAGCGACCGGAAGACGGCCTCGGCATAGCGGCCGCCGTAGGAGCACGTGTGGAGCCACTCGTTCCAGAAGGAGCACGTGTCGTCGAGTGCGTGCTCGGGCGTGATCGCGCGCGGCGGCTCGAGGTGCGACGGGAACCACGTCAGCACGAAGGGGATCCGCTCGCCGGGCGAGATCGTGAACTCGGCCACCGTGCTCAGGTTCTCGCCGCGGAGCGGGACGGGGGTGCGGATCGCGACCGCGTCGGGCCCGGCGACCGCGACTCGCGTATCGTCGTCGAGACGCCGTACCCACGGCACGATCGAGCCGTAGTCGAAGCGGAGCACGAGCTCCATCCGCATCGGCACGTTGCCCTCGAGCCCCTCGACGATCCGGACGACATCGGGATCGGTGCCGCGCGGGGGCATGAAGTCGAGCACACGAACGCTGCCGTGCTCGGTGTGGAAGTCGAGCTCGTGGACGAACGTGCGGTCGCGGTAGCGTCGATCCACCCGTTCGATCTTGCAGTCGGGCGCCAGCCGCCAGCGCCCATTGTGCTCGTCGCCGAGGAGCGCGGCGAAGCACGCCCCCGAGTCGAAGCGCGGGAGGCAGAGCCAGTCGATCGAGCCGTCGACCCCGACGAGGGCCGCCGTCTGCAGGTCGCCGATCAGGCCGTAGTCCTCGATCCGCATCAGAGCCGCACCTTGGGATACCGCTTGCGGGCGGCGCGCTCGAACGCGTGCTCGTAGGCCTCGATCGCGTCGTTCGGCAGTGTGGCGGCGTAGACGTCGCGGATCTCGCCCAGCCGGTCGGCGATCGCCTCGAGCACCAGCTGGTAGTCGCCGTACACCTCCTCGGCCTCGTCCCGCTCGGCCTCGTCGTACGCGCGCTCGGCGGCCTCGACCTCGCGCAGGAGCTCGGCGTCGTCCTCGGCGAAGAGCTCGAGCTGGCGGCGCACGAGGTCGCCGAAGCGGTCGCGCCGGAAGATCACGCGAGCTCCTGGTAGAGGGCCAGGTGTGCACGGGCGGAGGCGTCCCAGGTCAGCTCCGCGCGAGCCCGCAGCGCGCCGGCGCGGGCCGCCGCCAGCGCCGCCTCGTCGTCGATCAGCTCGCGGATCGCAGCGGCGAGCCCGTCGACGTCGTCCGGCGCGACGACGCGACCGGCTTCGAACGCCCGCACCGGCTCGCCCAGGCCGCCGACGTCGTAGACGACGGCCGGCACGCCGGCCCCGAGCGCCCGCAGGAGCGCCCCGCTCTGGTCGAGCTCGGGGCGGTACGGAAAGACGGCGACGGTGGACTCGCCGAGCGCGCGGTCGATCTCCGCGTCGGAGAGAAACGCGTTCGCGTCGCCGGCGACGCGGAGCGAGGCACCCGCACGGGAGGCAGCCTCGCGTGCGTGCTCGAGTTGCTTGTAGGGCCGCACGAGCCCGAGCGCGAGCACCGTTCGGCCGTCGTCCGCACGCACCGGCTCGCTCGGTGTGACGGGGTGGGGGATGACGCGCAGCTTCTCCTCGGCGACGCCGAACGCCGCCAGCGTTTCGCGGCCGCGCTCCGAATGGACGACGATCCGCTCGAAACGGCCGAATGCACGCCGCCAGAGAGCGGTCTTCGCGGCCGTCCGCCGAGGCAGCAGGTCGTGGGCGGTGAGGACGAGCGGCGCCCGGTGGCGAAGCAGCCACGAGTCCACCTCCGGGAGCGCGAGCCACTGAACGTGGACGAGGTCGGCCGAGGTCGCAGCGAGGCGCGCCAGGCCGAACGGATGCTCCAGCACCTTCAGCGGCAGCCGCAGCCGGGAGCGGCCGAAGAGCCGCGAGGAAAGCGGGTAGAAGAGCTCACGGCGCCGGTAGCCGTGCGGCTCGGGCACAGCGCCGAAGCGGAAGCGCGAGGTCACGAGGGCGACGTCGGCGCCGGCGCGGACGAGTGCCTCCGCGAGCGCGTGGTCGTACGGAGGCGTGAAGGCGGGGGGATCGGCGACGACGACGCGCACGGCTTCGTAGGCTAGTGCTCCTTCCGGCAATGCATGTTCGCTTCCGACCCGCGATCACACGGCGCGTGAGACCACCCGCGCACTTGCGCAGGCAGCCAGCCTGCGCGGCGAGCGCGTGCGGCCTCACGCTTGGTGCTCGCGGCCCGGAAGGCGAACGGCATCACCGGAAGGAGCACTAGTCCTCGTGCTCGTCCGCAGTTGGAACCTCTTCCACGGCCGCACGTCGCCGTCGGGAGGCCGGGTACGGCTCCGGGAGATGGTCGAGCTGGCGTCGCAGGACGGGCCGGACGTGCTCTGCCTGCAGGAGCTGCCGCTGTGGGCGCTCCCGCAGCTCGGCGGCTGGAGCGAGATGACCGTGCTGGTGGCGGTCGCGAAGCGCAGCTTCGTTCCGCGGCGACTCGGCGGCTTTCTCCAGCGGCTCGACCCGACGCGGTTCCGCTCCGGCGTCACCGGCCAGGCCAACGCGATCCTGCTCGCACCGACGCTCGTCCCGCTCGAGCACCGCACGGTGCGCGTCAGCGAGCGCGGCCGCGAGCGGCGGGTCTGCCACGCCGTCCGGCTGGAGGGGATCGTGATCGGGAACGTGCACGCCACGAACGAGTTCAAGCGGCCGGAGGTGCCGCGCGCCGAGCTCAAGCGCGCCCACGGGCTCGTGGACAGCCTGGCGGCGCCCGGGGAGGGTCGCGTGCTCGCGGGCGACTTCAACCTCCGCGATCCCGACCTGCCGGGGCCGAACATCGACCACATCGTCGTCGCCGGGATCGAGCACGGGCCGCTCGAGGTCTGGCCGGACGAGCGCCGCCTGCACAATGGCGCGGTGCTCTCCGACCACGCTCCCGTCGAGATGAGGATCGGATGACGCCCGAGGAGGGTCGGTCGCTCTTCCCGGTGCTCGAGCGTCTCGCATACCTGAACGCAGGGACGTTCGGCCCGCTCGCGCGCCCGACCGCGGCGGCGGTGCAGGCGCAGCTCGACGGCGATCTCGCCGACGGCCGCTTCGGCAAGGAGTACTTCGAGCGGATGCTCGAGCTGCGCAGGCAGGCGCGCGCCGTGCTCGGCGCGCTCGTCGGCGCCGAGCCGGGGCTGGTGTCGCTGACCGGGTCGACCACCGACGGCTGCAACATCGTGCTCGCCGGGCTCGAGCTCCAACCGGAGGACGAGATCGTCACGACGTCGGAGGAGCACTTCGGCCTGATCGGGCCGCTGCACACGAGCGGCGCCCGCGTGATCGTCGTCGAGCCGGACGCGGATGCGATCGCCGCCGCCGTGACACAGCGCACGAAGCTGCTCGCCCTCTCGCAGGTGCTCTGGACGAGCGGCCGGCTGCTGCCGGTCCGCGAGCTGCGTGAGCAGACGGGGGTGCCGGTGCTGGTCGACGGCGCCCAGTCGGTGGGCGCGATCCCCGTCACCGCAGCGGGTCTCGACTTCCTGACCGTCTCCGGCCAGAAGTGGCTGTGCGGGCCGGACTCGACGGGTGCGCTCGTCGTCGCCGACCCGGAGCGCCTGCGCGTCGCCCGCCCGAGTTACTTCTCGCAGACGGCCCACGAGCCCTCAGGGAGCTTCGCGCCTGCCGAGGGCGCGGCGCGCTTCGACCCCGGCTGGCTCTCGAGCGCAGTCCTCTCGGGGCTGCTCGCTGCGATCGAGGTGCGGCCGGACTGGGCCTACGAGCACGCCGCCGGACAGCGCCGCGCGCTGTCGCGAGTTGCTCGCGCCGCTCGTCGACGTCGTCCCCGGCGGGGCGTCGCTCATTGCCTTCCGGCACGAGGATCCGCCCGCGCTCGTGGCCAGGCTGGCGCAGGCCGGCGTCGTCGTCCGCGAGATCCCGAAGACGGGGCTCGTCCGGGTCTCCTGCGGCTGGTGGACGAACGAGGACGACCTCGGCCGTCTCGCAGCTGCGGTCGCGGCCTGACGGGGCTACTGTGACGCGATGCGCGCCCTGGGGGGTCTCGGAGCGGTGCTGGCGGCCCTCCTCGTCGCGGGGAGCGGCTCCGGCCGTGCCGCGCCGGGTGAGCCCTTCTTCGTCGGCTTCTCGGAGGATCTGCCGAAGGAGATCGGCGTGGATGCCGTCGCACCGGCCGCAGAGCTCGGCGGCACCGCGTTCAGGCTGACGACCGCCTGGACGCCCGGCCGGACGGCGATCCCGGCGTCAGAGGCGACCAAGCTGAGCCGGGCCGTTGCCGCCGCGGCCGGCCAGCGGATCGTGCTCGCGATCTACGGCGAGAGCGGCACCGACGCGCCGCAGAGTGAAGTCGCCCGCGACGCCTACTGCGCCTACGTCGGCACCGTGCTCGCGACGTATCCCAGCATTCGCGACGTCGTGATCTGGAACGAGCCGAACAAGCGGCTCTTCTGGAATCCCCAAGCGGGAGCACCCGCTGCCTACGAGGCGCTCCTCGCCCGCTGCTACGCGACGCTTCCCGCGCCGGTGAACGTGATCGGCTTCGCGCTCTCGTCGACGGGAAACGACGACGCCCTCTCGACCTCGCCGGGCGCGTTCATTCGCGGCGTCGGCGACGCGTACCGGGCAAACGGGCGCACGGGCCGGATCCTCGACACGGTCGCCCACCATCCCTACGGCCTCGACGCCGCCGAGCGGCCCTGGCGGAAGCACATCGCCGCCAAGCCGATCGGCATGGGTGACTGGAACAAGCTGATGTTCAACCTCTTTCGAGCCTTCGACGGGACGGGCCAGCCGGTCCCGGGAGCTGAGGACGTGCGGCTTTGGTACACGGAATCGGGCGTCCAGACCTCGATCGACGCCGGCAAGCCCGGCTACTCGGGCGCCGAGAACGTGTCGACCGTCCCGGACGACGCAGGCGGAGAACCCGAGTCGCCTGCGCCCGCCGACACGAGCAACGCGCCCGACCAGTCGACCCAGGCGCTCGACGCAATCCGACTCGCTGCCTGTCAGCCGTTCGTGACCGCGTACTTCAACTTCCTGCTCGCCGACGAGCCGGTGCTCGCGGGCTGGCAGTCCGGGCCGCTGTGGATCGACCGCACCCGCAAGGACTCGTGGCCCGCGTTCCGGCAGGCGATCGCGGCCGCGACGACAGGCAGCGTCGACTGCGGTGCGCTCAAGGGCGGCCGGCCGAGCCCCGACTTCCTGCCGCCGGCCATCCCGACCGGTCTCACCGGCGCAGCCCAGGCCGAGCCGATGCGGGTCGAGCTCTCCTGGAGCGCCGCTCCCGACGACACGGGTCCGGTCGCCTATCGCGTCTTTCGGAACGGCGCGCACGTCGGAACCTCGACCGAGACCAGTTGGACGAACGCAAGCGTCGCCCCGGAGACCACCTACACATACGCGGTGCGCGCGATCGACGCGGCCGGCAACCTCGGCGACGCGTCGGCGTCCGTGACGGTCACGACACCGGCCGCGCCCGTTCCCGCGCCGGTGCCGGCCGGAGGAGGAGGAGGAGGAGGAGGAGGAGGAGGAGGAGGAGGCGCGCTGCCGCCCGACCTCGGCGTCGCGCTCGCGACCACGCCCGGCCGGCCCGTCGCCGGGACGCCAGTCGACGCCGTCGTGACGGTGTTCAACGACGCGGCTGCCGGAACCGCGGAGGCGGTCTCGGTCGTGATCGAGCTGCCCGCCGGCTCGGTCGTCCTCGGCCCCGTTGCCTACGAACGGGGCTCCGGCTGCACCGTCGGAACGTCGATCACATGCGCGCTCGACTTCCTTCCCGGCGGTTGGTCGACCCCTCTGCGGCTGCGCGTCGCACCTGGCGCCGGCACCTTGGTGGTCGGCGTCTCGACGGCCTCGGGGGAGCCCGACGTGAGCGACAACCGGGTCATGGTCGAGGTGGTCGCGCCGCCCGTCGTGGCGCCGAGACCGCTCGAGCCGCCACGCCCGCCCGGTCGATTGGCCTTTCGGATCCGGCACGGAACGCTGACCCTCGCCTGGACGGCGAGTCCCGACCGCGCCCGCGTCAGCATGTACGCGATCTTCCGGGACGGCGTGCTCAGACGCAGCGGGCGCACGCTCGTCTACCGCGAGCGGGCGCTGCGTGGCCGGCATGTCTATTCGGTTCGCGCGATCGCCGCCGACGGCCGGCGCAGCGTCGCGAAACGCGTCGTCGTAACGCGCTAGGCAGCGTCGGCCGCGGTCCGCAGCCCGAGCTCCTTCGCGATCGGCTGTAGCGCGGCAACGACGTTCGCGATGTGCTCGTCCAGCTCGATGCCGATCAGCTCGGCGCCCGCGTAGACCTCGTCGCGGTGGACGCCGGCGGCGAACGACGGCTGCTTCAGCTTCTTCTTCACCGACTTCGGCTCCAGCCCGTCGAGCCCCGCCGGGCGCACGAGCCCGCAGGCGTGGACGAATCCGGAGAGCTCGTCACAGGCGAAGAGCGTCTTCTTCAGCATCGTGTCGCGGGGCAGCTGGAGGTGCTCGGCGTGCGAGAGGATCGCCTCGATCACCTCCTCGGAGTAGCCCTCCTCGCGCAGGATCGCGGCGCCGTCCTGGGGATGCTTGTCGAGCGTGGGGTGGATCTCGTAGTCGAAGTCGTGCAGCAGCGCGACGACGCCCCAGAGCTCCTCGTCCTCGCCGAGCCGCTGCGCGTACGACCGTGTCGACGCTTCGACGGCGAGCGCGTGCCGGAGCAATGACTCGCTCTTCGTGTACGTCGTCAGCGTCTGCCACGCTGTGTCTCGCGTCGGCCCCATCGGCCGACTACGATACCCCGCCTCGTGAGCGCCACTACGCTAGCCACCGGTATGCAGGCCTTCGTGATCGAGGGCGGGCGACCGCTCAGCGGCACCGTCCGCGCGGCCGGGAACAAGAACGGGGCGCTGCCGATCCTGGCCGCCACCGTGCTCGCGTCCGAGCCGGTGCAGCTGACGAACGTGCCGCGGATCCGCGACGTGCAGACGATGGTCGAGCTGCTGATCGACATCGGCGCCGACGCGGAGTGGCTGGGCGAGAACGAGATCAGGATCGACCCCATCGGGGTGCACAAGGCCGAGCTCGACGAGGAGCTCTGCCGCCGCATTCGCGCCTCGTTCCTGCTCGCCGGCCCGCTGCTCGCGCGGCTCGGCAGCGCGATCGTGCCCCCGCCAGGCGGCGACGTGATCGGCCGCCGGCGGCTCGACCCGCACATCCATGGTCTGGCCGAGCTCGGCGTCGAGATCGACGTCAACGGCCGCTTCGAGATGCGGGCGCCGAAGCTCCGCGGCAAGGCGATCTTCCTCGACGAGGCGAGCGTGATGGCGACCGAGAACGTCGTCATGGCGGCCGTGCTCGCCGAGGGGGAGACCGTGATCGGGAACGCGGCCTGCGAGCCGCACGTCCAGGATCTCTGCCGCTTTCTCGTGTCGCTCGGCGCGCAGATCGAGGGGATCGAGTCGAACGTGCTCCGCATCCACGGCGTCACCGAGCTGCACGGCGGCGACTGGCGCGTCGCGCCCGAGCACATCGAGGTCGGCAGCTTCATCGGCCTCGCTGCCGCGACGGGCGGCGACGTCACGATCGAGCATGTCGAGCCCAGGGACCTCGTCTCGATCCTGCCCGCGTTCACGCGTCTCGGGGTCCACGTCGAGGTGGGGGAGTCGACGGTGCGCGTGCCGCCGGGCCAGGAGCTCCTGATCCAGGACGATCTCGGCGGCCAGATCCCGAAGATCGAGGACGGCCCGTGGCCCGCGTTCCCGGCCGACCTGACCTCGATCGCGGTCGTGACGGCGACCCAGGCGCACGGCACCGTGCTCGTGTTCGAGAAGATGTTCGAGAGCCGCCTCTTCTTCGTCGACAAGCTCGTCGGCATGGGCGCCAGGATCATCCTCTGCGACCCGCATCGCGTCGTCGTCACCGGCCCCGCGCAGCTGTACGGGGAGCGGCTGACGAGTCCCGACATCCGCGCCGGCATGGCGCTGCTGATCGCGGCGCTCTGTGCGGAGGGGACGTCGACGATCGGCAACGTCGGCGAGATCGACCGCGGCTACGAGCGGATCGACGAGCGCCTGCGCGGGCTCGGCGCCTCGATCGAACGCGTCGAGACCTAACTCGGCACGAGCGCGCCCTCGGTTCCGCGGACAGAGGCCGGAGGCGACACCGGCGCTGCCGACGTCGACTGCGCCTGCGCCACAGCGGCCGCGACGTCGAGGACGCCGTAGCCGAGCTCGGCGTTCCAGCTGCCGTGCCCGGAGGCGGTCTGCTCGAGGATCGAAGCCACCTGCGCAGCGCGCAACAACGGGTTCGCGGCCCAGACGAGCGCGGCCGCGCCCGTGACCTGAGGCGCTGCGAACGAGGTGCCGCTGCCGTAGCCGTACTCGCCGCCGAGCGCGCCTGGGAGGGGCGTGCGCGGGTACCGGGCCTGCGGCGACGACGACGAGAGGGCACTGAAGACGTCCGCTCCTGGTGCGGCGAGGGAAACGTGCGAGCCCGTGGCCGAGAACGCGGCCCGGCCGCCTTCGCGCGTCGACGCGGCGACCGAGAGGCCGCGCCCGCCGACGCCCTTGGAGCCGACCGGCTGCAACAGCGCGGCCGGATACTCGACCGTGTTCCCGCGGTAGTAGCCGTTTCCGACGGCGGCGACGAGGAGCACGCCCTTCGAAACCGCATACTCGACGGCGCGCTTCTCGATCGAGGAGGTCGTCGAGCCGCCGAGGCTGAGGTTGACGATCCTCGCGCCGTGGTCGACGGCGTAGACGATTGCGGCGGCCTCGTCGACATCCGTGAAGGAGCCGCCCGCGCTCCCGGCCTGCACGATCATCAGCCCGGCGTCGCCGCCGACGCCGGCGACTCCATCTCCGTTCGTCGACGACCCGGCGGCCAGAGCCGCGACGAAGGTGCCGTGCCCGTTGGCGTCGGCGACGTCGCCGCGCCGAGTCCGGACGCTGTAGGTGTGCGGTACCTTCGCGGCCAGGTCCGGGGCGCCGAGGTCGGCACCCGTGTCGATCACCGCGATCGTGAATCCCGCGGCGGCCTGGGCGACCGCCGCGGGAACTTGGTCGACTCGGACGGCCGCGTACTGCCATTGCAACGGCGCGGCAGGTGCGGGCAAGGCAAGGGCGGGCTCGACGAGCGATCGTCGAGCCGCCGCCCGCTCGACCCCGGTGATCCCCGGCTCCGCCCCGATCCTCCGCGCAAAGCGCTCGACGCTCCCCCGCGGGCGCACCTCGGCAACGCGGAGCGCCGGGAGGCGCCGCACGAGCTCGGCCGGGTGGTGCTCGAGCGCGGCAACCAGCGCGCGATCGCTCGCGTAGGCGACAACGGCGGTGCCGGACGGCCGGACGGCCGGGGTGCCCGGGTCGGGCGCGCCCAGGGCGGAGCCGGCGAGCGCAAGGACCGCCGTCATGGCCAGGCACGACGCTTTCACGAGCCGCATCCAGATCTCCCTGATCTGATGAAACCTTCGAACCCGTCGGATGATGCGCGATTTCGCGGGAGTTGAGTACCCCTCGATTCGTTAGTCTCGCGGCCATGAGCGCCCGGATCGCGCCCGGTGGTGGGAGCTCCAACGTCGCCACCGGCATCCCTGTTCTCGACCACCTGCTCGAGCAGCTCGCCCACAGCGGCGGCTTCGAGCTCGTCCTGGAGCTGCCGCCGGGAGAGGGCGAGGCGGAGGTCGCCGCGGCCGGCGCCGCGCTCGGAGAGTCGTTTGCCGACGCGCTGCGCGCGGACGGACTACCGGGCCACGGCTCTGCGTTCATGCCCGCGGAGGAAGCGCTCGCGCAGATCGTCTTCGAGGTCTCCGACCTGCCGCTCGTCCACAGCAACGTCGACCTGACCGAGGCACACGCCGGGGGTCTCGGCGGCGACCTGGCCGCGCGCTTCCTCGACGCGTTCGCGGAGGCGGCGGGCGTGACGCTGCACGTCCGGCTGATCGACGGCGAGGACTCGCGCCACGTGCTCGAAGCCATCTTCAAGGCCCTGGGCGCCGCGCTGGCCAACGCGTGCACACGATGAGCATCCGCAGAAGCCGATGTTCATCCCGCGAGGATCACTGAAGTGCCGCGCTTCGCGGCCATCCCGTCCACGAGCCTCGAGGAGAGCACATGCCCGAGAAGGAGATCGTCCGCACCGAGCGCGCGCCCGCGCCCTTCCAGGGAGCGCCGTACAACCAGGCCGTGAAGGCAGCAGGGCTCGTCTTCGTCGCCGGCCAGCTTGGCCTGCGGCCGGGCGACAAGGAGCCTGTCGAGGGGATCAGCGCCCAGACGGAGCAGGTCATGCAGAACCTGAGCGCGATCCTCGAGGAGGCCGGCAGCGGCCTCGATCGGCTCGTGAAGACGACCGTCTTCCTTCAGGACCTTGGCGACTTCGCCGCGATGAACGAGGTCTACGCCGCCCATGTCGGCGGCGCTCCACCCGCACGGTCCACCGTCGAGGTCGCGAAGCTTCCCACGGGCGCCCTCGTCGAGATCGAGGGCGTAGCGCTGCTCTAGTCCACAATGGCGGCCGTGTGGGACTCGGTCGCCGACTACGTGCACTCGCTCGGGCTGGACGCCTACCTCGTCGGCGGCGCCGTGCGCGACGAGCTGCTCGGACGGACGCCGCCCGAGCTCGACTTCGTCGTCCCGGGCGTCGGCCACGCCGAGCTGCGGGAGGCGCTCGAGCCGCACGGGCGGGTCGAGGATCTCGTCGTCGCCGACCAGCGCGTGGGCGTGCGGCTGCTGCCGCGGGACACGGCGGCGCGGGCGCTGCAGCCGGCCGGGATCGAGTTCACGCCGCCGCGGGTCGAGCGCTCGACCGGCCCTGGCAGACACGACTTCGAGATCGTCGCCGACAGCGAGATCTCGCTCGAGCAGGACATGGAGCGCCGCGACTTCACGATCAACGCGATCGCGCGCCGGCTCGGGACTGGGGAGATCCTCGACCCGCTCGGCGGCCGCGCCGACCTCGAACGCGGCGTCCTCCGCACGACCGGTCCGGAGAGCTTCCGCGACGACCCGCTCCGGATCGTCCGCGGGCTCCGCTTCGTCTCGCAGCTGGACGTCGAGCCGGACGAGGACACGCTGTGCCAGATGCGCGAGTGGGCGCCTCGGATCGAGCATGTCTCGGCCGAGCGAATCGGCGGTGGGCTCGCGGCAGACGGGATGGGCGAGCTCTCGAAGCTCCTGCTCGGACCGCGGCCGGCGAAAGCCTTGCGGCTGGCGCGGGATACCGGCGTCCTCGTGCACGTGCTCCCGGAGTTCGCGCCGGCGGTCGGCTACGAGCAGCAGAGCGACCGCCAGCACCTGACGCTCGACGAGCACATCTTCGAGGTCGTGCAGGCCGCCGGGGACGCGGCTGCCCCGCTGGAGGTGCGGCTCGCCGCGCTCCTGCACGACCTCGGCAAGCCGGAGGCTGAGCGCGACGGCGGCGACCACGCCGCCATCGGGGCGGTCGCTGCAGGCCGGGTGCTGCGTCGGCTCCGCTACCCGACGAGACTGCGGGAGTACGTCGTCAGGCTCGTGCGGGAGCACCCGTTCCCACTCGACGAGTCGCCCGCTCCCGTCGACGCACGCCGCTTTCTCGCTCGGCACGGCGAGGTTCTCGCTCGCGACCTGCTCGCGCACCGCGCAGCCGATCTCGCCGGGAAAACCGCGCCGGCGAGCGAGTCAGAGCGGCTCGAGCGCTTTCGCGCGCTCCTCGAACAGGAGCGCGCGCAGCCGCACCGGCTCGCCGACCTGGCGGTAAACGGCTCCGACCTGATCGACGTCGGGTTCAGCGAGGGACCCGCGCTCGGACGGGCGCTGCAGACCTTGCTCGCCGAGGTCGTCGAGGACCCTGAACGCAACCGGCGCGAGGCGCTGCTGCAGCGCGCCAGGGAGCTGGCGTGATCCGCTGGGAGCCGCCCGGCTCCTCCGTCGTCTTCTCGACCCGCGAGGGCGGCGTCAGCACGGGGCCATACGAGTCGCTCAACCTCGGCCGGCTGACGGGTGACGACGTCGAGCGCGTCGACGAGAACCGCCGCCTGCTCTGCGCCGAGCTCGACGCGGATGCCGGCCGGCTCGCACTGAACCGCCAGGTGCACTCGACCCTCGTCCACCGAGCGGTGCCGGGCGCTCGCGGCGAGCCGGGTGACGGCCTCTGGAGCGACGACCCGCGGCAGCCGATCGTCGCGATGACGGCGGACTGTCTGCCGATCGCGCTCGCGCGCGTGAAAGGTCCGCCTGCGGTCGCCGTGCTCCACGCAGGGTGGCGCGGGCTGCTTGCGGGAATCATCGCTGTCGGCACCGACACGCTGGGCGGCCCGCTGCAGGCGGCGATCGGCCCCGCGATCGGGCCGTGCTGCTACGAGGTCGGCGCAGAGGTGTCGGCACCGTTCGCCGAGACGTTCGGCGCCGACGTCGTCGACGGTCGCAAGCTCGATCTCTGGACGGCGGCCGAGCGAGCGCTCAACGCCGCCGGAGTCGCTGACGTCCTCCGCACCGACCTCTGCACGTTCTGCAACCCGGAGCTCTTCTTCTCTCACCGCCGCACCGGCAAGCCGCGCGGCGTCCAGGGAGTGATCGCCCGTGTCGCCTGACGCCGTCCGCGCCAAGCTCGAGCGGCTCCGAGCCGAGGTCGGGCCGGCCGTCGCGATCGTCGCAGCGACGAAGTACGTGGCGTTCGAGGACATGGGCGTGCTCGCCGAGGCCGGCGTCGAGATCGTCGGAGAGAACCGCGCCCAGGACCTCGAGCGCAAGCACGAGGCCTACCGTGACGCCTTTCGGTGGCACTTCATCGGCCACCTCCAGTCGAACAAGGCCAAGGTCGTCAACGGCACGTGTGAGCTCGTCCACTCGCTCGCCTCGGCGTCGGCGGCGCAGCGCCTTACCGTCCCGGCGCTGATCGAGGTCAACCTTTCCGGCGAGCCGTCGAAATCCGGCGTCGCCCCCGACGAGGTGCCCGCGCTCCTCGCGGCGTATCCCGACGTCCGCGGCCTGATGACGATGCCGCCGGCCGCCGCCGAGCCGGAGGATTCGCGGCGGTACTTTCGCCGCCTGCGTGAGCTCGCCGCCGAGCACGGACTCCCCGAGCTCTCGATGGGCACCTCGCAGGATTACCGCGTCGCAGTCGAGGAGGGCGCCACCCTAATCCGCCTCGGATCCGTCTTGTTTCGGGGATAATCTCCGGCTGAGATGGGATTTGCCGACGTCTGGAACCGCACGCTCGTCTACTTCGGGATCGCCGAGGAGGACGACTGGGACGAGGACGGGTACGCCACGAACGAGGACCTCGAGCGGACGTATCACGCCCGCGAGCGAGCCAACGTACGCCGCCTGCAGCCGCGGCGCGGGCGCGATTTCGACGACTGGACGGACTCCGAGCCGGAGGCTGCGAGCACCGCGGCCGCGCGGCCGACGAGCCGCCTGCGCGGCGTCGAGGCGGTGCCGAATCCCGCCTCGGTCAAGGTGCATCTCGTCCTGCCGCGAAGCTTCAACGACGCCCAGCAGATCGCCGACCGGTTCAAGGACGGCGTGCCGGTGATCATCAACCTCCAGAGCGCCGATCAGGACCTCTCGAAGCGGCTGATCGACTTCGCCAGCGGGCTGACCTATGCGCTCGACGGCGGCATGCAGCGCGTCGCCGACAAGGTCTTCCTGCTGACGCCGCGAAACGTCGAGGTGTCCGCGGAAGAACGCGCGAGAATGCTCGAGCGCGGCGGCTTCTTCAACCAGGCCTAGCCGTCACTGGCCGGCTGCGCCTCCCAGCCGGCGGCCCGTACCTCCGTACTGCTCCACCGGCCTACGCGCCGCGAGCCCCGCGCCAGAGACGGCTAGGCGACTCGTGTAGGAAACCGCCGCGACGGCGCGAACGGACGCTCATGGGCGACACGCTCGCAAACTTCGTCTACGTCTTTCTCTGGGTGTACCTGCTGCTCCTGTTCGCGTACATCCTCACGTCGTGGATCCGGCTGCCCTACCGACCCTGGCTGAACCGCGTGCAGCGGTTCCTCTACGACGTCTGCGACCCGTACCTGCGGATCTTCCGGCGCTTCCTGCCACCACTCGGGCCGCTCGACCTCTCGCCCATGGTCGCGATCTTCGTCCTCCTGATCGTGCAGAACGTGCTCGTGTCCCTCCTCGAGCGGCTCTAGGAAGGGGAAGCGATGGCGCTCACACCCGTCGAGATCCGCCACATCAGGCTCGGCCGCGGGCTCGGCGGCTACAAGCGGCACGCCGTCGACAGCCTGCTCGTCGAGATTGCAACGAGCTTCGAGGACGTCTGGCGCGACCGTGCCGACCTCGCCGACAAGGTCGAGCAGCTCGAGCTCGACCTCATCCGGCACAAGGAGCTCGAAGGGCTGCTGCGGACGACGCTCGTCTCAGCCGAGAGCGCGGCGCAGCAGTTGCGCGAGCACGCCCGCAAGGAGGCCGAGACGATCGTCGGCGAGGCGCATGCGGAGGCCCGGGCGATCGCCCGGCGCGCCGCCTCCGAGAAGGAGCGGCTCGAGACGGAGCTGCGCCGGATCAAGTCGCTGCTCCGCTCCGCCCTCGACAGCCTCGACGAGGCGTCGGTCGACGAACGCGAGCCCGTCGGCGAGCAAACGGGCGAAATCCGCCGCTTGATCTCCTAGTTCGGCCAGTCCGCCGGCGCGACTATTCTTCAGGCCGTGGTTGCCACGACCAGATTGCGGCTGCGAGTCGCACCCGGCGCGTCGGTTCCCGGCGTCGTCGGCCGGCACGGGGAGGCATGGAAGGTTCGCGTCGCCGCCGCGCCGGAGCGGGGGAAGGCAAACGACGCCGTCCTCGAGCTCCTCGCCGCGACGCTGGCAGTCCCGCGCGCGAACGTCACCCTCGTGTCCGGCGGCAGCTCCAGAGACAAGGTTGTCGAGCTGACCGGCATCGCGCCGGACGAGATCGAGCGACGGCTCGCCACGGCGGGCGGACAGGAGACCGAGACCGGATGAGCATCGACAACGCCCACTTCCGCCAGGAGCTGGAGCAGGCCCGAGAGCGGCTCCAGCGGACGATCGAGCACCACGACATCGGCAACGCCTCGCTCGAGGAGGAGACCGGCGAGCTGCTCTCCGCCGCCGACAACCACCTCGCGGACACCGCGACGGAGACCTACGAGCGCGAGCTCGACGAGGGTCTCGAGGAGGACGCCCGCGACCAGCTGCGCCAGGTCGAGACCGCGCTCGCGCGGATCGAGTCCGGCGAGTACGGCACCTGCGAGGTCTGCGGCAAGGAGATCCCGGTCGAACGGCTCGAGGCGATGCCGTCCGCGACCTTGTGCATCGACGACGCCAGGCGGCTGGGCAGATGAAGGACGGGGGCCGGTGAACGAGCCCGCTCGCCGCGAGTCGGTGCCGCTCGACGTCCGCGTCGGGTCGTCGACGAACGCGCTGCGGCCGATCCTGGCCGCCGAGCGACCGCTCGGCGCGGGGTTGCGACAGTGGGTGAGCCTGGCTGTGATCGTCGTCGCCGCCGTCGCGGCTGACCAGCTGACGAAGCAGGTCGTCGCCCGTGCCCTGGCTCTCGGGGAAGAGGTGGAGATCCTCGGCCCGTTCTCGATCCACCACGTTCGGAACTCCGGGATCGCGTTCGGCTTCTTCTCGAGCGCGACGTCGATCGTGATCGTCGTGACCACCATCGCTGTCGGCTGGATGCTGATCTTCTTCACGCGCTCCGGCGGCCGGCACCCGGTGCTGCCGGTCGCACTCGGGCTCGTCCTCGGCGGCAGCCTCGGCAACCTGCTCGACCGCGTCCGGCTCGGCCACGTCACCGATTTCCTCGACTTCCGCTTCTGGCCCGCGTTCAACCTCGCCGACGTGTTCATCGTCGTCGGCGTCGCGACCCTCTTCGGCGCGCTCGCGGGCGGCGACCGCTCGAAACGCCGGCCGCCGAGCAGCGTTGTCCACTCTCCGTTTTCTCGCCCCTGAGGCGGAGCGGCTCGACCGCGCCCTCGCCGGCCGAGCCGAGGTCGGCTCGAGGTCCCTCGCCGAGCGGCTGATCGCCGACGGCGCCGTCCGCGTCGACGGCGAGCGACGGGCGAAGAGCCACCGGCTCGAGGGCGGGGAGGAGGTCGTCGTCGAGCTGCCGGCCGAGGCCGGCCCGCTCGAGGCCGAGGAGATGGATCTCGACGTCGTCTGGGAGGACGAGTACCTCCTCGTCGTCGACAAGCCTGCGGGTGTCGTCGTCCATCCGGGAACGGGCCACCAGCGCGGCACGCTCGTGCACGGCCTGCTCGCGCACGAGGCCGCCGGTGGAGACGACGACCGGCCCGGGATCGTCCACCGGCTCGATCGCGACACCTCCGGGCTGCTCGTCGTCGCTCGCTCGGACGCGGCCCACTCGCGCCTACAGGACCTGATCCGCCGGCGCGCGGTCGAGCGGCGTTACCTGGCGCTCGTCAAGGGTTCGCCGCGTTCGCGCAGCGGCCGGATCGAGGCACCGATCGGCCGCGACCGGCTCGACAGGTCGCGCCACTCGCTCGACACGACGACGCCGCGGGACGCCGTCACCCACTTCGAGGTGCTGGAGCTCCTCGGCCCGCGCGCGTTGCTCGAGCTCCGGCTCGAGACGGGTCGCACGCATCAGATCCGTGTGCACCTCGAGGCGATCGAGCTCCTGATCTCCGGCGATCCGGTCTACGGCTCCGCCGGAGACCTCGACCTCGAGCGGCAGTTCCTCCACGCAGCCCGGCTCGCGTTCGACCATCCGTTCACCGGCGAGCACATCGACGTCGAGTCGCCGCTGCCCGACGACCTCGCCGCCGCCCTCGAGCGCGCCCGCGGCGAGACCTGAGCGCAGCTACACTTCGGCGCGTCCAGTCCTTCTTCCCGGCGACTCGGACGGATGGAAGGTGCCGCTCTCTGCGAGCGGTTCCAGCCGCGCCCCGCCGGCTTGCACCGCAAATCAACCGTGAAAGGGGCCAATCCCTTGGCAGTCGTATCCATGCGTGACCTGCTGGAGGCCGGTGTCCACTTCGGCCACCAGACCCGCCGCTGGAATCCGAAGATGAAGCGCTTCATCTTCACCGAGCGCGGCGGCATCTACATCATCGACCTGACCCAGACCTCCGCGCTCTTGCAGGAGGCGTACGACTTCGCGCGCAACCTCGCGGAGCGCGGCGGGACGATCCTCTTCGTCGGCACGAAGAAGCAGGCGCAGGACGCCGTCTCGCAGGAGGCAGGCCGAGTCGGGATGCCGTACGTCGCGAACCGCTGGCTCGGCGGCCTGCTGACGAACTGGCGGACGATCACCGACCGGATCGCCCACCTGCACGAGCTGCGCCGCCTCAAGTCCGAGGGCCAGCTCGAGCTGCTGCCGGCGAAGGAGCGGATCACGCTGCTCGCCGAGCTCGAGAAGCTCGAGTCGAACCTCGGCGGCGTCGCCGACCTACGCCGCCAGCCGGACGCCGTCTTCATCGTCGACCTGAAGAAGGAGCAGCTCGCCGTGCGCGAAGCCCGTCGTCTCGGCGTGCCGATCATCGCGCTCGTGGACACGAACTGCGACCCCGACGAGGCCGACTACATCATCCCGGGCAACGACGATGCGATCCGCTCGTGCAGCCTGATCGTGAAGGCGATCGCCGACGGCATCGCCGCCGGCCAGAGCAAGGTGACGCCGCAGGAGATGGCGGCGAACGGCAACGGCGCGGCGCCCGCTGAGGAGGCAGCCGCGGCCGAGACGCCGGTGGCAGAGCCCGAGGCCGTGCCCGAGGCAGAGACCACGCCCGCGGAGCCCGAGGCAGTCGCCGTGGAGCCCGAGACGGTCGCCGTGGAGCCCGAGCCCGTCGCCGTGGAGCCCGAGCCCGTCGCCGCGGAGCCCGAGCCCGTCCCCGCGGAGCCGGAGGCCGTTGAGGCCCCCGCGGCCGAGACGACCGAGGAGGAGACCGCGTGAGCACGACCATTTCCGCATCCCAGGTGAAGGAACTTCGCGACGCCACCGGCGCGCCGATGATGGACGCGAAGCGCGCGCTCGAGGAGACCGGCGGCGACCTCGAGGCCGCGCGTACGCTGCTGCGCGAGAAGGGCATGGCCCAGGTGGCCAAGCGCGCCGGCCGCGCCACGACCGAGGGTCTCGTCGGCTACCGCCTCGAGGATGACAAGGCCACGCTGGTCGCCGTCGGCTGCGAGACCGAGCCGGTTTCGAAGAACGAGGCGTTCCAGGCCTTCGCGAAGAAGGTGCTCGAGACCGTCCACGCCGACGGGCCGCAGGCTCTCGAGTCGCTGGAGCAGGACCGCGTCGACGTCGGTGCCAAGCTGGGCGAGAACATCGTCGTCGTCGGGGCCGAGCGCTACGAGATCGCCGCTGACGAGGTCGTCAACGCGTACGCACACCCGCCGGCGAACAAGATCGGCGTCATCGTCAAGCTCGAGGGGGGCAGCGAGGAGCTCGCGCGCCAGCTGGCGATGCACATCTCATTCGCGGCGCCAGAGTGGCTGAGCAAGGACGATGTCCCCGCCGCGACCGTCGAGGCCGAGAAGCAGGTGTACCTCAACTCGGACGAGCTGCAGGGCAAGCCGGAGCAGGCGAAGGAGAAGATCGTCGAGGGGATGCTCGCGAAGCGGTTCTTCGCGATGCAGCCCGGTGGCACGCTCACCGAGCAGCCGTGGATTCACGACGCTGCGCAGACCGTCGGCCAGGCACTCGCCGAGGCCGGAGCGCGTGTTCTGGCGTTCAAGCGCTTCTCTGTCGCAGAATAGCGCCGTGACGACGCACGAGGAACTGGCGGAGCGAGCGCCTGCGGGCGCCGCTCCCGCCTTCCGCCGCGTCCTGCTCAAGCTCTCAGGCGAGGCGCTGATGGGCGCCCACGAGTACGGAACCGACCCGAAGACGGTCGAGGCGATCGCCCGCGAGATCTGCGAAATCCAGACGGAAGGGCTCGAGCTGGCGATCGTCGTCGGCGGCGGCAACATCTATCGCGGCATCTCCGCCGCAGCCGAGGGGATGGACCGTGCGACGGCCGACTACGCCGGCATGCTCGCAACTGTCCTCAATGCGCTTGCACTGCAGGACGCGCTCGAGCGGCTCGGCGCCGACACGCGCGTTCTCTCCGCGCTCGAAGTCTCCGAGGTCGCCGAGCCCTATATCCGCCGACGGGCGATGCGCCACCTCGAGAAGGGGCGGGTCGTCATCTTCGCCGCCGGCACCGGCAACCCGTTCTTCACCACCGACACGGCCGCGGCGCTGCGCGCGCTCGAGATCGGCGCCGAGGCGATCCTGATGGCGAAGAGCGGCATCCGGGGCGTGTACGACGGCGACCCGAAGGAGGATCCGAACGCAACCTTCCTACCGGCGCTGACGCACCTCGAGGCGATCGAGCGCGGCCTGCGGGTGATGGATACAACCGCACTTTCGCTCTGCATGGAGAACTCGCTGCCGATCCACGTTTTCGAGCTCGCCGACGGCAACATCCTCCGCGTCGCGACCGGCGAGCAGGTAGGAACGATCATCTCGACCCCCGTAAAGGAGCGCTGAATGCCGACCATCGAGGAGTTCCTGGACGACGCCAAGCGCCGCATGGACCGGTCGATCGAGACCACGCGGACGGAGTTCAACAGCGTCCGCACCGGCCGCGCTTCGGCGGCGCTCCTCGACCGGATCACGATCGACTACTACGGCACCGCGACGCCGCTGAAGAACATGGCGACGATCGGCGTCCCGGAGCCGCGGCTGATCACCGTGCAGCCCTTCGACCCGACCCAGATCAAGGCGATCGAGAAGGCGGTGCAGGAGTCCGACCTCGGCCTGACGCCGTCGAACGACGGCAAGCTGATCCGGCTGCCGATCCCGCAGTTGACCGAGGAGCGGCGCAAGGAGCTCGTCAAGCTCGTGCGCAAGTACGGCGAGGAGGGCAAGGTCGCGATCCGGAACGTCCGCCGCGACGTGATGAAGCACCTCGAGGAGCTCGTGCGCAACGGTGAAGTCGGCGACGACGAGGAGCTGCGCGGGGAGAAGCAGGTGCAGAAGCTCACCGACGAGCACACGACGGCGATCGACGAGCTGATCAGACATAAGGAAACAGAGATCATGGAGGTCTGAGGTCGCCACCGACCTCAAAGCGACCGACCTCGCCCGCAGCGTCGCGATCATCATGGACGGCAACGGCCGCTGGGCGGAGCGGCGCGGACTGCCGGTAGCCGACGGCCATCGCGAGGGGACGCGCGCGCTGCGGCGGACCGTCGAGGCGGCGATCGACCTCGGCGTGCAGTCGCTCGCGGTCTACGCCTTCTCGACCGAGAACTGGACGCGGCCCGCCGACGAGGTCGAGTCGCTGCTGGAGATCTTCGGCGAGACGATCGAGCGCGAGCTCCCGGATCTCGCCAAGCAGGGCGTCCGGACACGATTCATCGGCCGCCGCGATCGCGTGCCGGGCTGGCTGCTGGAGCAGATGGCGACACTGGAGGCGGAGACCGCCTCGAACGACCGGCTCTCGCTCTGGATCGCCTTCGACTACGGCGGCCGCGCCGAGCTCGCCGCCGCCGCCCGGCGCCTCGTGGAGGCGGGCGTGCGCGCCGAGGACATCGACGAGGACGCGCTGGGAGCGCAGCTCTACGCGCCGGAGCTCCCCGATCCGGATCTCCTGATCAGAACGTCCGGGGAGCTCCGGCTGTCGAATTTCCTGCTCTGGCAGCTCGCCTACGCCGAGCTGGTCTTCGTCGAGACGCTCTGGCCGGACTTCGGCGAGGACGACCTGCGCGGCGCGCTCGCCGACTACGCGACCCGGCGACGGCGCTTCGGCGGTCGCTGAGCCGATGAGCAACTTCGTCTCGCGCGTCCTCGTCACGGTCGTGGGCGTTCCCGTCGTCCTCTACCTCGTCTACCTCGGCGACTGGTGGCTTTTCGGCCTGGCCGCGTTCGCCGCGCTCGTCGCCCTGCACGAGCTCTACGTGATGGCCCGCTCGCTACGGCCGCTCGTGCTCGCCGGGTACGCCGGTGCCTTCGCGACTCTTCTGGGCGCGCACCTCGGCGGCCCGGAATGGATGGTCGGCGGCTTCATGCTCACGCTCGTGCTCGCGTTCCTGCTCTACGGGATCGCCGAGACGCGGCAGCCCGCGACGGTGACGATGAGCACGACCGTCATGGGCGTCGCGTGGATCGCGCTCGGGCTCGGGCACCTGATCCTGCTCCGCGACGTCCCCGAGCACGGCCGCCTGGCCGTCTTCACCGTCCTCCTTGCGGTCTTCGCCGACGACACCGCCGCGTATCTCGTCGGCCGCGTGCTCGGCCGGCACAAGCTCGCGCCGTCACTCTCGCCGGGCAAGACCTGGGAGGGCTTCGTCGCCGGCACCGTCGCGGCGATCGCCGTCGCCTTCTTCGCGCTCTACGAACAGGATTTCCTCACGATCCCCGAGTCGATCGTCCTCGGTGCCGCAATCGCGCTCGCCGGAGCGGCAGGCGACCTCTTCGAGTCGGCGCTCAAGCGCGACCTGCAGGTGAAGGACTCCGGCCAGCTGCTCGGCGGCCACGGCGGCATGCTCGACCGGATCGACTCGCTCCTCTTCGCGTCCGTGGCAGCCCTGTACGTGGTGCTCGCACTCGGGTAGGCACACTGTGGCCGTGAAGCGGATAGCGCTGCTCGGCGCCACCGGCTCGATCGGCCGGCAGGCGATCGAGGTCGTGGAGCGGAACCCTGAGCTCGAGCTCTGCGCCCTCGCCTCCGGCTCGTCTGACCTGACGGAGCTGGCGCGCGAGCACGGCGTCGTGCACACACAGGTGGGCGGCGACGTCACCGGGCTGCTCGAGACCACGGAGCCCGATGTTGTCCTGAACGCGATCGTCGGGTTCGCCGGCGTCGGTGCCACGCTCTGGGCGCTCGAGCGCGGCGTCACGCTGGCGCTCGCGAACAAGGAGAGCCTCGTCGCCGCCGGCGACCTCGCGCTCGCGGCGAAGGAGCGGGGTGGAGGCCTGCTGCTCCCCGTCGACTCCGAGCACTCGGCGCTCTTCCAGTGCCTCGAGGGACGCGGGGCGGAGTCGGTCGACTCGCTCGTTCTGACCGCATCCGGCGGGCCGTTCCGCGGCCGCAGCCGCGACGAGCTCGAGGGCGTGACGGTCGAGCACGCACTCGCCCACCCGACCTGGGACATGGGCCCGAAGATCACCGTCGACTCGGCCACGCTCGCCAACAAGGGGCTCGAGCTGATCGAGGCGCACTTCCTCTTCGAGCTCCCGTACGACCGGATCGAGATCGTGATCCACCCGACCTCGACCGTCCACTCGCTCGTCCGCTTCCGCGACGGCGCCGCGCTCGCGCACCTGGGCTATCCGGAGATGACGGTTCCGATCTCGTACGCGCTCACCTATCCCGAGCGCGCCGCCACGGACGTGCCCCAGCTCGACCTGGCCGGGGGACTGACCTTGGAGTTCGCGGCTCCGGATCTCGAGACGTTTCCGCTGCTCACCCTCGCCCGGCGCGCGGGGGAGGCCGGCGGCACCTACCCGGCAGTGTTGAACGCGGCCAACGAGATCGCCGTTGCCGCCTTCCTCGACCGCCGGCTCCCGTTCCTCGGGATCGCGGAGGTCGTCGAGAGCGCGCTCGAGGGCGCGGACGGAGCGCCCGCACGCGACCTCGCCGAGCTGGTCGAGGCCGACGCTGAGGCGCGACGGCTCGCCGGGCGGGGAGTTCCCGTCGCATGAGCATTCTCGTCTCCATCCTCGGGCTCGCGTTCCTCATCCTCGTCCACGAGGCGGGTCACTTCTTCGTCGCCCGCGCGGTCGGGATGAATCCGCGCAAGTTCTACCTCGGCTTCCCGCCGGCGGTGGCGAAGACGACCCGGAACGGGATCGAGTACGGCGTCGGCGCGATCCCGCTCGGGGGCTACGTGAAGATTCCCGGCATGCATAGGCCCGCCGGCGGCGACCTCGACGTCCATTTCGGCCGCGCGATCGAGGAGGCGCCACCGCTCGGCCGGCCGGTGGGCGACCTGCGCGGCTACCTCGACGCAAACGACTACCAGGGCGCCACGGGAGCACTGGAACGGGTGCGCGCCGCCCTGCCCGAAGCATCGGTGTCGCAGCTCGCTCAGCGGTCCGCCGAACGGGGTTTGACCGAGATCGGAGACGCACTCGCACCGGACGCGTACTGGCGCGCGACGACCTGGAAACGGGTCGCCGTCATCTTCGCCGGCCCGGCCGCGAACCTCCTGCTCGCCGTCGCGATCTTCGCCGCGCTGTTCATGGCGCTCAGCGGCAGCTACCGGCTCGGCTTCGAGCTCCGCGGCACGAACGACAGCGTCAGCGCCACGGTCAACCGCGTCCTCGCCGACTCGCCGGCCGAAGCCGCCGGGGTGCAGGCAGGCGACACGATTCTCGAGATCAACGGTGTGCCGGTCGACGGCGACTCGATCCGGCCGACGATCCAGAGCTCGGAGGGGGAGCCGATCCAGCTGACCGTCGAACGCGACGGCGAGACGATTCAGCTCCAGCCCGTGCGGCCGGAGCAGTCGGAGGAGTTCGGCTTGTTCGGAGCGATCGGCGAGTCGTTCCGGGTCACCTGGGAGGTGACGAAGGAGATCGGCAGGTCGGTCGGCCGGCTCGTCACCGGCGACGGAGGCGACGTCTCCAGCCCAGTCGGCATCGTCCAGGGCTCGTCCGAGGCGGTCGAGCAGGGCACGCAGAACTACCTCTGGGTGCTCGGCCTGATCAGCCTTTCGCTCGCCCTCCTGAACCTGCTGCCGCTGCTGCCGCTCGACGGCGGCCACATCGCTTTCTCGATCGTGGAGGGGATCCGCGGCCGCGCGGTCGCCCGGGAGGTGTACGAACGGGTCTCGGTGGTCGGGATCGCCGTCGTGCTGTTGCTCTTCTTCATCGGCCTCTCGAACGACATCGGCCGGCTGGGGGACTGATGGCCTCGGCCGTTCAGATCAAGGTCGGCAGCGTCGCGATCGGCGGCGGCGCACCGGTCGTCGTCCAGTCGATGACGCTGACCCCGACACGCGACGTCGAGGCGACGACCGCACAGATTGCCGCGCTCGCCTCGGCCGGGTGCGAGGTCGTCCGCTGTGCGGTTCCGAAGACCGAGGACGCCGACGCGCTCGCCCGCATCGTCCGGCTCAGTCCGATCCCGGTGATCGCGGACATCCATTTCAACGCGAGCCTGGCGCTGAAGGCGATCGAGGCCGGCGTCGCCGCCGTCCGGATCAACCCCGGCAACATCGGCGGCCCCGACAAGGTCGAGCTGGTCGTCGGCGCGGCGAAGAGGGCCGGGATCCCGATGCGGATCGGCGCCAACTCCGGTTCGCTGCCGAAGCACCTGCACGACGTCGCGCAGGCCGACCAGGCCGAGGCGCTCGTCGCCGCCGCGATCGAGGAGGTCGAGCTGCTGGAGAAGCTCGACTACCGCGACTTCAAGATCTCGGTCAAGTCGACGCACGTCCCGACGATGATCCGCGCCTATCGGATGCTGGCGGCAAAGGTGCCGTACCCGCTCCACCTCGGGGTCACGGAGGCCGGGACGCCGTTCTCCGGCTCGATCAAGAGCGCGGTCGGAATGGGCGCACTGCTCTCGGACGGGATCGGCGACACGATCCGCGTCTCGCTCACGGCCGATCCGGTCAAGGAGGTCGAGACCGCGTTCGAGATCCTGAAGGCGCTCGGCCTGCGGGAGCGCGGCCCGGTGATGATCTCGTGCCCGAGCTGTGGCCGAGACAACGTCGGCGTCGAAAAGCTCGCCGTCGTCGTCGAGGAGCGCCTGCGCGACTACCCGCAGGCCTTCGAGGTCGCGGTGATGGGCTGCGCCGTCAACGGGCCGGGGGAGGCGGGCGACGCCGACTTCGGGATCGCCGGCGGCCGCGACGTCGGCTTCATCTATGCGCACGGCCGCGTGCTGAAGAAGGTCAGCTCCGACATCCTGATCGACGAGCTCTTCTTCGAGATCGATCGCTGGATCGAGGCCGGGATGCAGCGGCCGAAGCGGCTGAAGATGGCGAAGCCGGCGGCGCTGGCGATGGCCGAAGCCTCGCTCATTCCTCTCGACTAGATTCTCGCGATGATCGCGCGCGCCTCACAGCTCTTCCTGCCGACCCTGCGCGACGCACCGGCGGACGCAGAGGCGCTGTCGCACAAGCTGCTCGTCCGAGGCGGCTTCATCCGCCAGCTCAGCGCCGGCCTCTGGACGTTCCTGCCGCTGGGGTGGCGCGTGCACAGGAAGGTGGAGCAGATCGTCCGCGAGGAGATGGACGCGATCGGGGCGCAGGAGATGTTCGCGCCGGTGCTGACGCCCGCCGAGCTGTGGATCGCATCGGGCCGCTACGGCATCCCCGAGCTGTTCAAGCTCGAGGACCGGAACGGCCGCGACTACATCCTCCCACTGACGCACGAGGAGACGTTCACGTTCCACGCAGTCGAGCTCCAGAGCTACCGGCAGCTGCCGCAGTCCTGGTACCACTTCCAGACGAAGGGTCGAGACGAGCCGCGGCCCCGCGGCGGCCTCCTGCGCGTCCGTGAGTTCATCATGAAGGACTCGTACTCGTTCGACCGCGACGAGGCCGGCCTCGACGTCAGCTTCGAGGCGCACCGGGGCGCCTACGAGCGCATCTGGGAGCGCTGCGGCCTCGAGGCGTACGGCGTCCAGGCGGAGAGCGGGATGATGGGCGGCAGCGAGTCGCTCGACTACCTGGCGCCGTCGGGCTCGGGTGAGAACACGCTCGTCACCTGCGAGAACGGCGACTACGCGGCCGACCTCGAGATCGCGCGCGGCGTCCCGCGGGCGCCCGAGTACCCCGACCCGCTCGATGCGCCCGCCGAGATCGAGACGCCGGACACGCGCACCTGCGAGGCGCTCGCGGAGCTGCTCTCGATCGACCTCGCCGCGACCTCGAAGGCGATGCCCGTGATGCGGGAGGACGGCACTCTCGTGCTCGCGCTGCTCCGCGGCGACGACCGGCTCGAGGAGGCGAAGCTGCTGAGCGCGCTCGGAGCCGACTTCCGTCCCGCGACCGACGAGGAGATCGTCGCCGGCTTCGGGGCCGAGGGCGGCTCGCTGGGGCCGGTCGGCTTCTCCGGGCCGGTGATCGCGGACGAGGCGCTCCGGGAGGGCCAGTTCGTCGCCGGCGCGAACCGCACGGGCTGGCATCTGCGCGGTGTGGCGGCGGGCCGCGACTACGAGCCCGAGTTTGCGGACCTTCGCCAGCCGAAGGAGGGCGACGCCTGCCCCGTGTGCGGGGGCAAGTTGGGCTTCCAGACGGCGATCGAGGTCGGCCACATCTTCAAGCTCGGCACCGATTTCTCGGAGCCGTTGGGCGCCAAGTACCTGGACGAGGACGGGATCGAGAAGCTGATCGTGATGGGCTCCTACGGGATCGGGCCCGGGCGGGTCCTCGCCGCCGCCGTCGAGCAGCACGGCGGCGAGGACGGGATGGTCTGGCCGCGCGAGATCGCGCCGTACGACGTCCATGTGGTCGTACTGGGCTGGGACAACCCCGAGCTCGTCGCGATCGGCGAGCAGGTGGCCGAATCGCTCTCGGCCGAGGGGCTCGACGTCCTCCTCGACGACCGCGAGCTACGGCCGGGGGAGAAGTTCGCCGACGCCGACCTGATCGGGTGCCCGCTCCGCGTCACCGTCGGCAAGAAGACGCTCGAGGACGGCGCAGTCGACCTCAGGGACCGCACCACCGGCGACGACTCCCGGATTGCGAGTTTAGAGCTCGCAAAACGGGTAGTCGCTGGTTGATGGCTCGCAAGCGGAAGTACAGCGAGGAGGACTTCGGGCGCACGATCGAGCGCCTGATGGCCGAGACGGGGCTCACGTACCGGGGTCTCGCCGCGAAGACGGGCCTCTCGGCCGGCTACCTCAACCACCTCGTGCACGGCAACCGGCCCGTGCCGTCGAAGGACGTCGTCGCACGCCTGGCCGCGGCACTCGGTGTCGAGCCCGAGTACTTCCGCGAGTTCCGACTCCGTGTGATCGCCGACCGGCTCGAGGAGATGCCCGACCTGGTCGACCGGCTCTACAAGCGTCTGGCCGTCTAGCCAGCGGCGCCGCAGGCGCGGCCGATCCCGATTCGCACCGTCGTGCTCATCCCGCCGACCGTGACGACGAGCGGCACGCAGTCGGCCCGCGCGTGCAGATGGAAGCCGCCGGAGTAGGAGTTCCAGGCGCCGGCCGCGGAGCGGTCGCACGGCGCAAAGCGGATCGAGCTCGCCGGTGGGCTCTTTCCCCAGGAGACGGCGACGCGATGCCGCCAGCCCTCCGGAACGGAGACGCTGACCGAGGACGTGCCCGCACGGATCGCGATCCCCGCGTTGCGGTAGTAGCGCCAGCGGCGATCGGCCGTCGCCGCCGAGCCGTCGGCAAGATGCCGCGATCCCGGGACTGAGACGGCGCCGAGCAGGATGCGGAAACCGTCTGCGGCCCCGGACCGGCTCTGCAGGACGACCCGGTCGCAGGTAATCGTCCGCTCGCCGGGGTGTGCCGGTCGCGCCTCGGCGCGGGCGACGACTGCTCCCAACAGGGCGAGAGAGATCGCGAGCGAGACGGGACGAAGGTGCCGCATCAGGCCCCCATCGTGAACCGCGCCCGGACGTCCCACAACTGGCCGTCGGTTCGGGCTTGCGCGGTGCAGCGCAGCGGGCGCACGCCGTACTTTCCCGCGCCCGGATCGGGGCGCGACCGGATGTGGTCGCTGCGGCGACAGAGTGACGCTTGGGCTGCAAACGACCGTGCCTGCGGGAGCGCACGACGAGAGGAGCAGCCATGAGCATCGCCACCGACGCAGACGCCGAGGTCGTCGGCGCCAGCAAGATCTTCAGCCGCGTGCTCGTAGGGGTGGACGGCACGCCGGCGTCCCTCGCCGCAGTCCGTCAGGCGGGACAGCTGAAGGCGCCGGCCGGGACGATCACCTGCCTTGCGGCCTGGAATCTCGCACCGCCGCTCGTCCCGCCGATGAACGCCGTCCCCACACGGGCCGGGGAGGACATCGAGGCTCGGGAGCTCGCTGCGAACACCGTCCGGGAAGCGCAGGCATACCTGCCCACAGCCGAGACGATCGTCGTCCACGGCTTCGCCGGCCACGCCCTGCTCGACGCAGCGGCGCACGAGCGGTCGACGCTCCTCGCCGTCGGCTCGCACGATCCGCGCCGCGCCGCGGGAATCCTGCTCGGATCGACGGCGACTCTCGTCCTGCACGACGCGCCGTGCTCGGTGCTGCTGGCGCGCGAGAGCGACCACCACGCGCTGAGACGCATCGTGGTCGGAGTCGACGGCTCGCCCGGGTCGGCCGCGGCGTACAGCGCTGCCCGCTACCTCGCCGGCCGCTTCGACGCGGATCTCGCCGTGGTCGTCGCCGAGGGTAAGAAGCTGGTCGACCTTCCCGCCGTCTCGCAAATCGTCGGCGACGGCTTCCGCGTCATCCCGGAGGAGCCTGTGCGCGCGCTCACGGCGGCGTCGCTGGACGCGAGCCTCCTCGTGCTCGGAAGCAGAGGACTGCACGGCCTGAGGTCGCTCGGGTCGGTCTCGGAGCGAGTGGCGCATCGGGTCGCCTGCTCGACCCTGATCGTCCGCGACCGCGCACAGCAGAGTTGACACCCGCGAGAGGAGCATTGGCATGAAGACCGCACCGCGACAGCAGACAGGGACGAGGCTCGTCTACTCGTTCGACGAGCACACGCACGGTGGCCGGCAGCAGCTCGGAGGCAAGGGCGTCGGGCTTGCAGAGATGGCGCAGCTCGACGTGCCGGTCCCGGCCGGCTTCACGATCGTCACGGATGCCTGTCGCGCCTACATGGCCGCCGGCGGTGAGCTGCCGCCGAGGCTCGAGGAGGAGCTCGACGCCCATATCGCCCGCCTCGAGCATGCGACCGGCCTGCGCTTCGGCGATCCGTCGAACCCTCTGCTCGTCTCGGTTCGCTCCGGCGCGGCGATCTCGATGCCGGGGATGATGGACACGATCCTCGACCTCGGGCTCAACGACGAGACCGCGCTCGGCTTGGCCGCCGCGACGCGGAACGGACGGTTCGCCTACGACTCGTACCGCCGGCTGATCCAGATGTACGGCGAGGTCGTCGAGGGGATCGACGCGAACCGCTTCGAGCAGGCGCTCGACGAGCTGAAGGAGGCCCGTGGGTGCCGGGAGGACGTGGAGCTGTCGGCGGCCGATCTGCTCGAGCTGATCGAGCGCTACAAGCTGATCTACGAGGAGGAGTCTGCTCACACCTTCCCGCTCGAGGCGCGCGAGCAACTGCTGCGTGCGGTGCGCGCCGTCTTCGAGTCGTGGAACTCGCCACGGGCGCGGGTCTACCGCCGGACCTACGAGATCCCCGACGACCTCGGCACCGCGGTCAACGTGATGCAGATGGTGTTCGGGAACAAGGGCAACGACTGCGCCACAGGCGTCTGCTTCAGCCGCGACCCCTCCACGGGAGCGCGCGGCCTGTGCGGCGAGTTCCTCGTCAACGCCCAAGGCGAGGACGTCGTCGCCGGCATCCGGGCTCCGCTGCCCCTCGACGAGATGCGCGAGCTGTTCCCCGCCGCGTTCGGCGAGCTCGAGCGCACCGTCCTCGAGCTGGAGCGTCACTACCGGGACGTCCAGGACATCGAGTTCACGATCGAGGAGGGGCGGCTCTACCTGCTCCAGACGCGTTCGGCGCAGCGGACCGCCGCGGCCGCCGTGCGCACTGCGGTCGAGATGACCCAGGAGGGGCTGCTGACGCGCGACGAGGCGATCGCGCGCATCGACCCGGGGCAGGTCGACCACCTCCTGCACCCGGCGATCGATCCCGACGCCGGCTACGACGTCGTCGCCCACGGTCTCGCAGCCTCGCCCGGAGCCGCGTCCGGCTCCGTCGTGCTCGATGCGGACACGGCCGAGGCGCGCGCGCGGAACGGGGAGAACGTGATCCTCGTCCGCTGGGAGACGAGCCCGGACGACATCCACGGCCTGATCGCCGCGAAGGGCATCCTGACGGCGCACGGCGGGATCGCGTCGCATGCGGCCCTCGTCGCCCGCGGGATGGGCAAGCCCTGCATCGCAGGCTGCGCCGACCTCGCGATCGACCTCGAGCGCCGGGTCGCCACGATCGCCGGCCACGCCGTCGCCGAGGGCGCTCCGCTCACCGTCGACGGCAGCACCGGCAATGTCATCCTCGGCTCCGTCGAGCTGGTTCCGGGGCAGCTGAGCGACGACCTCAGGACGATCCTCGGCTGGGCGGACGACGTCCGGCGGCTCGAGGTGCATGCGAACGCGGACACCCCTGCGGACGCGACCAAGGCGCGCGAGCTCGGCGCCGAAGGGATCGGCCTCTGCCGCACCGAGCACATGTTCTTCGGCGAGGAGCGCCTGCCGGTCGTCCAGGAGATGATCCTCGCGGACGATGAGGCCTCCCGCCGGGCCGCGCTCGACCGCCTCCTGCCCTTCCAGCAGAGCGACTTCGAGGGCATCTTCGAGGAGATGGCGGGGCTGCCGGTGACGATCCGGCTGCTCGACCCCCCGCTGCACGAGTTCCTACCGTCGCTCGAGGACGCCACCGAGCAGCGGCTGCGCGACCGGATCCTGGCGCTGCACGAGGCGAACCCGATGCTCGGCACGCGCGGCTGCCGTCTCGGCCTGCAATGGCCGGAGATCTACGAGATGCAGGTTCGAGCGATCGTGCGCGCAGCGGCGGCGGTGCGAGAGCGCACGGGGGAGACGCCGCAGGTGGAGATCATGCACCCGCTCGTCGCGTTCGCTGAGGAGCTCCGCCGCCTGCGCGGGCTCACGCTCCGGGTCGCCGCGGAGGAGGGCTACGACCTTCCGTACCTCGTCGGGACGATGATCGAGCTGCCACGCGCCTGTCTCCGCGCGGACGAGATCGCCGACGAGGCGGACTTCTTCTCATTCGGTACGAACGACCTGACGCAGACGGCACTCGGCTTCTCCCGGGACGACGCTGAGGGCAGGTTCCTCACGCGCTATCTCGCCGACGGCGTGCTCGCCCACGATCCGTTTGCAACGCTCGATCAGGAGGGCGTCGGCGAGCTGATGCGCGTCGCAGTGGAGCGCGGCCGGGCCGCGAAAGCGGCGCTGACGATCGGGATCTGCGGCGAGCACGGCGGCGATCCCGCCTCGGTGCGGTTCTGCCACGAGCTCGGGCTCGACTATGTCTCCTGCTCGCCCTTCCGCGTCCCCGTCGCCCGGCTGGCCGCGGCGCAGGCGGTGCTGGCCGAGAGCGGCTCCGGCCGCTACGTCGTCGCCGGAGGCTGACGTGCTGGCGACCGCACTCGCCGTCCTGCTCGCTGCGGCGACGACGTCGCAGGCGAAGCTGCCGCTGCGCTCCTGCCTGGTGCAGGGTGTGAGCGCGAAGTGCGGCACGCTGCTCGTGCCCGAGAACCGCGACACCGGTCTCGGGCATAGGATCAGTCTGCGCGTCGTCGTCGTGCCCGCGCGCATCCCGCCCGCGCGCCGGCACGCGTTCGCGTATCTCGCCGGTGGGCCCGGCGGCGCCGCGAGCGAGCAGACCGCCGTGGTCAACAGCGTCTGGAGCGGTGTGCACGAGCATCACGACATCCTCCTCGTCGACCAGCGCGGCACCGGCGGCTCGCACCCGCTGACGTGCCCGCCGCGGGAGCGGAGCGACGATGTCAGCGTCATGATCAGGGCGTGCGTCGCGTCGATGAACGGCGACCCGACGCAGTACGGGACCGCGGCCGCCGCGGACGACCTCGAGGCCGTGCGCTCCGCGCTTGGCTACCGAACCCTGAACCTCTACGGGATCTCATACGGGGCGACGCTCGCGCAGGTCTACCTGGCGCGGCACCCCCGCTCGGTCCGGACCGTCGTCCTCGACGGGGCGACGCTTCTCGACGTCCCCTTCTTCGACCGGTTCGCCGTGAACGGGCAGCGGGCGCTCGACCTCGTCGCGAGACGCTGCGTGCGCGAGCCGGCCTGCGCACGGGCGTTCCCGGGCTGGACGCTCCAGCTCCGCTCCCTGATCGAGGCGTGGAACGCGAAACCTGTCGCAGTCGGGCCTGCTGTCATCCTCTCCGGCAATGACCTTGCCGGCGTGATCCAGCTGATGACGCTGAGCGCGTCGTCGGCTGCCTCGATCCCGCTTGCCGTCAGCCGCGCCGCCCGCGGCGACTACGCGCCGCTGGCGCGGCAGCTCCCGAGCGCCGCGGTGGACAGCCCGCTGATGTTCTGGTCGGTCTGGTGCAACGAGCGCTGGGTCGGGCTCGACGCACGCGGCCCGTGGGGCACGTACCTCGACGGCTACGCCGCCACCCAGCTCGAGCGCTACCGCTCCGTGTGCGCGGACGTGCCGGATCATGCCGAGCCAGCGTCGAACCACGTCCGCGTGCGCTCGGGCGTGCCGGTGCTCGCGCTCGTCGGCGGCGCCGACCCGCAGGATCCGGCCGCCAACATCGCCGGCCTCGGCGCGGCCATGCCGAAGGCCCGGGTCGTCGTTCTGCCCGAGCACGGGCACGGCGTCGGCCCGTACGGCTGCCTGCCAAATCTCGTCTCGCTCTTCGTCGACCGCGGCAGCGCGGCGACGCTGGACGTGCGCTGCGTGCGCGCGACCAAGCCGCCGCCCTTCGCGCTCCGCTAGACCGTCAGACCGGCGGACCTCGATCCCCTCCCGCGGCGGGCGCGGACACCGATCCGGACTTCGCGGGGCAGAAGCTCCGGGCGCCGGGTCACGGCCTCCCGGAGCTCGGCGCCCGGACCATCGAGCAGCATCGCCCGCACGGGGCGCCTGCTCACACGTGCGCGGGAACCGGCGCCAGCACCCGCTGTGCGAGCTCGACGAGCCGGTTCGAGTAGCCCCACTCGTTGTCGTACCAGGCGACCACCTTCACGAGTGTGCCGTCGATCACCGTCGTCAGCGGCGCGTCGAAGATCGACGAGTACGGCGACTTGACGATGTCGGACGAGACGAGCGGCTCCTCGCTGTAGCGGAGGATGCCGGCGAGCTCGCCGCTGTCGGCGCGGGACGCGAACAGGGCGTTCACCTCGTCGACGTCGGTTCGCCGCTCCAGCTCGACCGTCAAGTCGACGAGCGACCCCGTCGGGAGCGGGACCCGCACCGCGAAGCCCTGCAGCTTCCCTGCGAGCGGCGGGATCACGAGCCCGATCGCCTTCGCCGCACCGGTCGAGGTCGGGACGAGATTCGCAGCGGCCGCACGGGCACGCCGGTAGTCCTTGTGCGGCCCGTCGAGCAGCTGCTGGTCGCCGGTATAGGCGTGCACGGTCGTCATCACCCCGTGTTGGATCCCGATTCCTTCGTGCAGCACCTTTGCGACGGGCGCGAGGCAGTTGGTCGTGCACGAGGCGTTCGAGATGATGTGGTCCAGGTCGGGGTCGTACGTCTCGAAGTTGACTCCGAGCGCGACCGTCACGTCTGGTTCTTTGGCGGGTGCGGACACGATCACCTTCTTCGCTCCAGCCTCGAGATGCTTCTCGGCGTCCGCGCGGGCACGGAAGCGGCCGCTCGACTCGATCACGACCTCGACGCCGAGCTCGTCCCACGGCAGTGCCGCAGGATCGCTCACCGTCGGCGTCTCGATCCGGGCCCCGTTGACGACGAGCGCGCTGTCGACGAGCTCGACGGTGCCGTCGAAGGGACCGTAGACGGTGTCGTACTTGAGCAAATGGGCGAGCATCGCGGGGTCGGCGACGTCGTTGACGGCCACCCACTCGATGTCGGCGCCCGACTCGACCGCGGCCCGGAACGCGGCGCGGCCGGTTCGCCCGAAGCCGTTGATGGCGGCACGGACAGCCATGACTCCTCCTTTGTCGACGTTTCGCTTCGACCGTACGGGCCGCAGCGGCGCTCGGGCATCGGCAATCGCGCCGCCCAGGCTGCGGCTTTACCACAACGCCGCCTCGGTGCCGACGCCGATGCCGCCAACGGCGGGCGCGCCGACACTCCCGGCATGAGCCAGCTCATCGACGAGCTGTCACGGGAGCTCCGCCCGCCGCTCTCGGCGGCAGCGGCGGTGCTCGAGGCGGATCGCTGTCTCGAGTGCGGAGGCCCCTATGCAGAGGCGCCGTGCATGACCGCGTGCCCCGCCGATGTCGACGTGCCGAGGTTCGTCGCCGCGATCGCGGCTGCGGACCCGGGGACGGCGGCCTCGACGATCTTCGCCGAGAACGTCCTCGGCGGCACCTGCGCACGCGTCTGCCCGGTCGAGATCCTCTGCCAGCGCGATTGCGTGCTCGTCCACGAGGGACGACAGCCGATCGAGATCGGTGCCCTCCAGCGCTACGCGACCGAATGGGCCTACGCGAACGGCGTTCGCCTGCGCGCCACCGTGCCGGCGAACGGCAAGCGGGTCGCGGTCGTGGGCGCGGGGCCTGCGGGCCTGGCGGCGGCCGGTGAACTCGCCTCCCTCGGCTACGGGGTGACGGTCTTCGACGAGCGTGCCGAAGTCGGAGGGCTCGTCCGCTACGCGATCGCTCCCTATCGCCAGTCGAACGAGCCGCTGCCGGACGAAGCGCGGCTGATCGAACGGCTGGGCGCCGAGTTCCGGCTCTGCGAGCGCGTCGACCAGGCGCGGTTGCACGAGCTGGAGGCGGAGTTCGACGCGATCGTGCTCGCCGTCGGCCTCGGCGCCGACGTCGACGTTGCCTACGAGGGCGACGAACTCGATGGCGTCTGGGAGTCGCTGCCGTTCATCGAGCGGCTGAAGACGGGCGAGCCGCCGCCGGTCGGCAGTCGCGTCGCCGTCATTGGCGGCGGCAACACGGCGGTCGACGTGGCAGTTGAGGCAAAGCGGCTCGGCGCCGACGTCTCGCTCCTCCTCTACCGGCGGACCGAACACGAGATGCCTGCCTACGAGCACGAGGTCGAACTCGCGCGCCGCGAGGGAGTGGCGATCCGCTTCCTCGCGAACCCGGTCGCGTTCGTCGGCGACGGCCGGGTCGAAGGAGTCCGGTGCGCCGAGATGCGCCTGGGAGTGCCCGACGAGAGCGGCCGCCGGCGGCCGGAACCGGTTCCCGGCAGCGAGTTCGTCGTGCCCGTCGACACGGTCGTCAAGGCGATCGGCCAGCGCCCGCGCGACGAGTTCGCGAGCCTGCTCGAGGCGGTCGACGAGCAGGGCCGCACGTCGAGCGCCACGATTTTCGCCGCCGGGGACGCTGTCAACGGCGGTGCCAGCGTCGTCCAGGCCGTGGCCGACGCGAAGCGCGCCGTCCGCGCGCTCGACGAGGCGCTGCGATGAACGGTCTGACGGAGATCCGTTGGCACGCGCGCGCGGGGCAGGGCGCCAAGACGGCCGCCCAGATCCTGGCGTTGGCGCTGTTGCGGGACGGGAAGGGCGTGCAGGCCTTCCCCGAGTACGGCCCCGAGCGCCGAGGCGCGCCGCTGCGCGCGTTCACGCGCGTCTCCGACCGCCCGATCCGACGTCACGACGTGGTCACCGACCCGGACGTCGTGGTCGTGCTCGAGCCGTCGCTCGTGCACGAGGCGGGGATCGCGGACGGTCTGCGGCAGGACGGATTCGTCCTCCTCAACGGCGAGGTCGCGCCGCCCGAGCTGGACGGCGTCGAGGTGCGCTGCGTGCCGGCGGCGAGGCTCGCCGAATCGCACGGCTCGGGCTTCGTGAACATGGTCATGCTCGGCGCTGCCGCGGCGGCGCTGGGCGAGCCCGCGCTCGGGAACTTGCAGGAGGCTGCGGTCGAGACCCTCGGCAAGAAGGTGCCGGAGGCGGACGTGCGCTCGGCTGTCGCGGAGGGCTATGCATGGCTGAGCTGAGGAACTGGCAGCACCTGCCCGTCGCGGGCGCCGTTCGCCCGGAGGAGGCCGCCCGCCCGCTCACTGGCGGCTGGCGCACGGGCGAGCGGCCCGCCGTCGAGCTCTCGAAGTGCGTCAACTGCCTGCTCTGCTGGATCTACTGCCCCGACTCGGCGATCGTGCTCGAGGGCGAGACCTTCACCGGCTTCGACCTGGACTACTGCAAGGGCTGCGCGATCTGCGCCGAGGTCTGCCCCGCGGAGGCGATCGCGATGGTGACGGAGTGACAGACGTCCGGCTTCTCACCGGCGGCGAGGCGGTCGCGCACGCGATGCGCCAGATCGATCCCGACGTCGTCCCCGTCTACCCGATCACGCCACAGACGCCGATCATCCAGACCTTCGCCAAGCTCGTCGCCGACGGGGCGGCGCAGACTGAGATCGTCAACGTCGAGTCCGAGCACTCCGCGATGAGCGCCGCGATCGGGGCCGCCCTCGCCGGCGCGCGGACGATGACGGCGACGTCCTCGCAGGGACTCGCCCTGATGGCCGAGGTGGTCTACATCGCCGCCTCGATGCGCGCCCCGATCGTGATGGCGCTCGGCAACCGCGCCCTGTCCGGTCCGATCAACATCCACTGCGACCACTCCGACTCGATGCTGATCCGCGACTCGGGCGTGATCCAGCTGTTCGCGGAGAACGCCCAGGAGGCGTACGACTTGACCGTGCTCGCACCGCGGCTCGCCGAGCATCCGGCCGTGCTGCTGCCCGTGCTCGTCTGCCAGGACGGCTTCACGATCACGCACTCCGCTGAGCCGGTCACGCTGCTTCCCGACGACGCGGTGCGACGCTTCGTGGGCGACTACCGCATCCCGCACTCGGTGCTCGACGTCGGCCACCCGACGACGCAGGGGCCTTTCGCGATGCCGGACTACTACTACGAGTTCCGCCGCCAGCAGGCGGCCGCGATCGAGGCCGCGGAAGCCGTCCTCGGCGAGCTCGGCACCGAGTTCGCCCTCCTCGGCGGCCGTGACTACGGCGCGATCGAGGAATACAGGCTCGAGGGCGCCACGACCGCTGTCGTCGCCCTCGGCTCCACGGCGGGAACGGTCAAGGACGTCGTCGACGAGTTGCGCGAGGAAGGTTGGCCCGTTGGTCTCCTCAAGCTGACGTCGTTCCGGCCGTTCCCCGCAGCGGCGATCGCCGACGCCCTGAGCCGGGTCGACTCCGTCGTCGTCCTCGACCGGGCCGACTCGCCGGGCGGGACCCCGCCGCTCCACGCGGAACTCGCCGCCGCGCTCTACGGCAGCGGCTGCGAGCTCAGCGGCTCGGTCTACGGCCTCGGCGGGCGCGACCTCCACTCTGCAGACATCCGCGCCGTCTTCGCCGGCGCCGCTGCGTCCCACATCGGCCTGCGAGGTGACCCATGGCTCGTCTGAAGACCCTCGTGCGGATCCAGAACGGCATCCAGCCGCTCCGCGGCGGGCATTCCCTCTGCCAGGGCTGCGGTGTGCCGATGGTCGTCAGGACCGTCCTCAGCACGATCAAGCAGCCCGCCGTCGTGGTCAACGCGACCGGCTGCCTCGAGGTCGCGACGACGCGCTTCCCGACCACGGCCTGGAACGTGCCCTGGCTCCATGTCGCCTTCGAGAACGCGGCCGCGGTTGCGAGCGGCGTCGAGAGCGCCCAGCGGGCGCTGCGCCGGCGGCATGCGCTCCCGGCCGGCGAGGACGTCGCCGTGGTGGTCTTCGCAGGCGACGGCGGCACGTACGACATCGGGCTCCAGGCGCTCTCGGGCGCCCTCGAGCGCGGGCACCGTTTCCTCTTCGTCTGCTACGACAACGAGGCGTACATGAACACCGGCGTGCAGCGCTCCGGCGCGACGCCGTTCGCGGCCAGCACCACGACGAGCCCTGCCGGACGGGCGAGCTGGGGGAAGGCGCAGCAGCGCAAGGACATGACCGCGATCGCGGTCGCCCACCACGTCCCCTATGTCGCGCAGGCGGCGGCGACGCACTGGCACGACCTCAGCACGAAGGTCGAGCGCGCGGTCGCGGCCGACGGCCCTGCCTTCCTGAACGTGCTCACCGACTGCCCTGTCGGCTGGGGCCACGAACCGCGGCTCTTTGCGAAGGTGATCGACGGCGCGGTCGATTGCCTGTTCTGGCCGCTGTACGAGGTCGTCGACGGCTGCTACGAGCTGACCTACATGCCGCCGTCTGTGCTCCCGGTGGCGGACTGGCTCGCTCTCCAGGGCCGCTTCGCGCATCTGCTCGGCCCGGAGAACGAGCCGCTCGTCGGGCGCATCCAGGAGCAGGTCGAGCACGACTGGCGTGCGCTGCTCGACCGCTGCGGCGACCGGTTACCGGGCGGGCTCGGTGCGGGACACATGCACACCGTCGCTCTGCGACCCGGCGACGGCACGACTCAGTAGCGCCGACAACGACGGGACGACCAGATCTGCTCCGAAGCCGCGCAGGAGCTCTTCGTCACGCCCCTCGCCGACACCGATGACCTGCATCCCGGCTGCACGACCGGCGGCAACGCCTGCCGGCCGGTGGGTGAACGTCACCGCAAGGTGAGGGAGTACGTCCAGGCGACGACAGGCCGCCAGGAGCAGGTCGGGGGAGGGAGGTGTGCGCGCGCCTTCGGCGCTGATCACGTCTGCGTCCACCCAGGTCTCGATCAGCGGAGCGAGGCCGGCGACCTGGAGCATCGGAAGCGTGTTTGCGCTGGCCGAGACGACACCGCGTCGCAGCCCGGTGCGGCCCGCCGCCTCGAGATATCGGCGCACGCCGGAGAGTGCGGTGACCCCCTCGCGCTCGAGGGCGCGCGCCACCGCCTCGCCCTTCCGCTTGGCCAGGCCGCAGGCCGTCTCCGCGTCTGCAGGATCGTCGCCGCGTCCCTCGGGGATGCGAATTCCACGGCTGTCGAGGAAAGCGTGGACGCCTTCCAACCTCGAGCGACCCTCGATGTAGCTCCGGTAGTCGGCATCGCGATCGAAGGGGATGAAGTGCCAGCCGGTCTCCCCGCTCGACCGCAGCAAGAGATCGTCGAGGACCGTTCCCCAGGCTACGGCATGGAGCAGTCCGCTGTCCGTCAGCACGCCGTCGAGGTCGAACAGACAGGCCTCCACCGAGGTGTGCAGGCCGAGCAGCCGGTTGCTCATCGGCACGGGCGACAGCCAGGGGAGGCGGCCGATGCCCTGCGCCCGTGCCACCCCGATCAGCAACTCGGCGGCCTGTCGTCGCTCCTCGGTGAGAGCGCGGCGACGCTCCCGGAGGTACGGGGCGGGCAGCGTGTCGGCTGCAGCCCGAAGAGCTCGCTCGCCCGAGTCCAGCGCCCGCTGCCATTGGGCCGCGAGGGGCTCGAGGTCGTCGTGCGATCGACGGATCGTCGACGCTGACCGCCGGCCCGCCACGCTCTCGCTGCGGCCGCCCGTGTCCGCCCGCCGGCGGCGAGGCCGCTTCGGAGCCGACAGAGTTGGTGCACTCATCGAGAGAGATCCTGCGGAGCGCCGGCGCCGCCGGCATCGGTGGCGCTCCCGATCCGCGCACGGCCTTCTACCGACCGTCCGCGCGGGACGCGAGGCCGTAGATACTACGGAGCCGCGCCCAGTGTCTGGCCCGATTCCCGGCGACGGACGGCGCGACAGTGTGGGTGTGCAAACGCACCTGTGCCGTGTCGCAGTGTCCTCGGCCGCACGAGGCAGTGCCCGCCGAGTTGATCACGGGCCGGCGCCGACGAAAGGAGCCAGGCGATGAAAGCACTCGTCTACCACGGGCCGGGAGAACGATCGTGGGAGGAGGCTCCCGACCCCGTCATCGTCGATCCCACGGACGCCATCGTCCGGATCGACACGTCGACGATCTGCGGCACCGATCTGCACATCCTCAAAGGGGACGTTCCCGAGGTACAGCCCGGGACGATTCTCGGCCATGAGGCCGTCGGCACCATCGTCGCCGTCGGCGACGCGGTCACGACGCTGTCGGAGGGCGACCGCGTCCTCGTCTCGTGCATCACGTCCTGCGGCCGCTGTCGCTTCTGCAAGGAAGCCCGCTACGGCCAATGCATCGGCGGTGGCGGCTGGATCTTCGGGCACCTGATCGATGGGCTGCAGGCCGAGTATGCGCGCGTGCCGTTCGCGGACACGTCGGTGTACAGGGTGCCCGACGAGCTCTCGGACGAGCAGGTGCTGTTCCTGGCGGACATCCTGCCGACTGCGTTCGAGTGCGGCGTCCTCAACGGCCGGGTCGAGCCCGGCGACACGGTCGCGATCGTCGGTGCCGGCCCGATCGGCCTCGCTGCGATCATGACGGCCAAGCTGTTCACGCCCGGCAAGATCGTCGCGATCGACCTCGACGACGCCCGGCTGGCGAAGGCGCTCGAGTTCGGCGCGGACGTCGCGATCAACAACGGCCGCGACGACGCCATCGCGCTCGTCGGCGAGCTCACGGACGGCCTCGGCGCCGACGTCGCCATCGAGGCGGTCGGGGTTCCCGCGACGTTCGAGCTCTGCACCGAGCTGATCCGCCCAGGCGGCCGCGTCGCCAACGTCGGCGTGCACGGCTGCGCGGTGACGCTCCACCTGGAGCGCCTGTGGATCCGCGACATCCTGATCACCACCGGCCTTGTCGACACCTTCTCGACGCCGAAGCTGCTGAAGCTGATCGGCGACGGGCGGCTCGATCCGACGCCGTTCGCGACGCACCGCTTCCACCTCGAGGAGGCGGAGCAGGCCTACGAGGTCTTCGGCGATGCGGCCCGGACCGGTGCGCTGAAGGTCGTGCTCACGGCCACGCCTGTCGCACTCGAGCCAGAGCGCGAGCGGGAAGCGGCCACGGTCTGAAGAGGTGGGGCGGCCGGGCGTCCTCGACGCCCGGCCGCCGACGCCTTTCCATGCGCGCAGCTCGAGGGCGAACGCGATCTCGTCCACGAAGCACCAGCTCCACTCCTCGCCGGGCTCGGCCCGAGCGGGTGATCGGCTGGCCGGCCACGCGGAATGTCGGGGTTGTCGCGGACGAGAACGTCGTCGCTCAGGTTGCTCGGGCCGGCCGCCATCCGACGGGCCATGCTCCGTGCTCGTCCCGAGGTGACTGCTACCGTTGCCGCGTCGCGGGGCGTGGCGCAGCCTGGTTAGCGCGCTAGTCTGGGGGACTAGAGGTCCCGAGTTCGAATCTCGGCGCCCCGATCAAAGAAAACCCCCGCTAATGCGAGGGTTTTCTCGTTCTGGCGACGACGGTATCGTCGTCGTCGTGGCCCAATAGTGGCCTGAACGTCCTCCGCTGGCATCGGCCACGAGTCACGACTTCGTACCCGTGCTCCTTGTGCGCACGTGGACGACCTTTTCGCCGTCGCGCTCCTTCTCGCCACCCGCGACTCAGCAGTCGCCTGGTGGCAGGATCAGGTTCTTGACGATGTCGAAGCCGCCGAAGACCGGCGCCTTCAGCGACCCGTCCTCGTTCTGTTGCTCATAACGCTGCACGATGTACTCGTAGCTGAACGACATCGATTCGGAGATGCTGTCGCCGCTGCTCCCGCTCTGCTCGACGCTCATCACTCGCACGCCGGCGAAGCAGTAGCGCAGGAACTCCGGCGAGTCGTCGCCGCCGAGCTTGATCACCCGGAGCTTCGCCCGCGGTATCACCTGTCCCGTGGCGGCGTACTCCATGAGCGTTGGGCTCGTCCGGTCGAGATTCTTCTGGATGCTGAAGCTCGTGAAGAACGGCTTCTTGCCGTCCAGATTGGAGACGCCCCAGCTCCACGAGAGGACGTCGATCGCCTTCGGGAACTTGTCGTTCGTCGACTCGCCCTCGAGCCCCTCCGCCTGCAGGAACGCCGACACCGCGGCCGGTGCCGCGGCCGGGCTGAGGGCTGCGAGCGCCCACGCGGGCGCGAGCGCACACAGGATCAAACACAGCTTTCGCTTCATCTGGCCCTCCTTCTATGTGCCTGACCCCTGAACGACCCTATGCCCTCGGGCATGCTTGAACAAGAACCGGGCCCGATGGTGAGCAGCTGCAGGTATTCGTCGACGAGCTCGCGGAGCGTCAGCATCGTCTGCCGGCGGATGGTGCTCACGTCGCCGCGCTCGAGCTCCGCGACCGCGTCGGCCTGCACTGGGACGCCGGCGGGCATCATCGCGGCGAGGCTACAGCCCGAACGCCCGACTAAGAGCGTTTCGCGGTGGGGCGCCGACGGCTTGACTATCGCGCTGCGTCGGGACATGCTCGTGCGACTGCGGAGAGGCGGAGCGTTTCTGGGGGGACGGCGCACCCGACCTCTTACAAACATTCATGTTGGGAGGGAGACGCAATGCGTAAGGCGGTCTTCGTCGCGTTCCTGCTGATGCTGGGTAGTGCCGTGCTCGGTGCGACGGTGCTCCGTGAGCCGTTCGCGTGGGCGGCAACGCCGTTCCAGAACGTGATCGTCGCCAACGACAACACAGCTCCGATTCCGGTCCGTGAGCAAAACCTCGACGCCGGTGGAGCCATCCAGGTCGCCGACCAGTCGGCCCGAGAAGCCACGCGGTACGAGGGGAACTGGAACTCGTTCATCACCGACTTCCGACCGATCGTCCCGGAAGTCCCGGCCGGGAAGCGTTTCGTGATCTCATACGTCAACATCCGGGGAGGCAGCGGCATCAGCGGCACCGACCTGACCGAAGCGAGCTGCATCCTTCTCCGCCAAACGACGGAGGGCAACGTCACACGCACCGGAAGCGTGGCTGCGCTGCCCGTGTACTTCTCCGGCTCGAACATCGCCGTCAGCGAGCAGATGACCCTCCCCGTCGAGGCGGGCGAGGCGATCGACGTCCGCTGCTCCGTACAGCCGAGCCCACAGTCCCTGTTCGTCAGCTTCGAGATCGTCGGCAACTACGTGCCCGCCTAGGCGGACAATCTTTAGAGGCGGTCGGTCGACGCGCGTCGACCGACCGCCGCCGCTTCGCCGCCGCCGTGGCCCAAACGGGGCCCAAACGCTCGGAAATGGAATGGCTTGGCTATCCGCACCGATCGAAGCAGAGCCAGCTAAAAGGGGGTGGGACAGGCTGTGTGAGCGCCGGATGAGCCGCCGATGAGGAGGACTCATCAGGCTTCCCGACGTGGGGGTCACGTTCGAAGAAAGAGAGGCACTATGCGCCTGCTCAGTCTTCTCGTCCTCGCTGTCACTCTCGCTCTCGCGACCAATACGGCCTCGGCGGGACCAGTCGAGCCGCCCTCACCGTTCAAGGTCTCGATCACAAGTGAGCCGGACGGTCCGTTCACCGCCACCGGCCATGGTCTTTGTCCCTCGGGGCAGGCGTCGACGCCATTTGTCGCCGTGCCCCGCACATTTCCCGACGGCAGCTTCGACCTCGACGTCAACAAGACATTCGTCTGCGACGACGGCAGTGGCAGCTTCGACATGCTCATCTTCGTCCGGCTCAAGATGGTTCACGGTCAATTCACCAACAACTTCCGCTGGATGATCACCAACGGAACCGGCGCATACGAAGACTTCAGCGGCTTCGGCACCGGCGTAGGTGTCACCGTCGAGGGTCAGGCCATCGACCTCTACACCGGACGAACCGGGTAGCCCGAACCCAACGAGCCGCCGGGTCGAATCAGGCCCGGCGGTCGAGCCATCGCTCTGACCATCGCGAGCGGCGTTTCCCTCGATACCCCTACCATCTCGCCCGAGCCAGCTCAACAGCCTCGAGTTGTACGCGAGGCGTGGCCATGCATCCGAGGACAGTTGAGATCGAAGGGCGGGACGTCGAAGCGCGATTCACGCTTATTCGGGTCATTGTGAGTGTTCGGCATGACCCCTTCGTGAGGACGGCCCCCGGCAACCCGAGCTAGCAGCGTCTTCATGAAGGGCTTGGCGGTGCGTAGCAAGCGTTACATCGTACTTTGCGAGGCCGCGCGGGACAACTGCGGGACACCGGTGCGCGGCGGCGGCCGACCGACTTCGCGATCGTCGAATACCCTGGCGGCGTGGACGAGCGTGAACGCCGCATGGCTCAGAACGAGGCTCTCTTCAGGGAAGTGAACGAGCGCGTGGAGGCCATCGCTCACAAGCTCGGGCCGGACGTTCCGTATGAGTTCGTCTGCGAATGCGCGAACGCAGACTGCACCTTTCGGGTCGTGCTCCCGCTGGCCGTCTACGAGACCGTTCGCTCGGATCCGAAGCAATTCGTCGTGCTGCCGGACCACTACACGCCCGAGATCGAAGACGTCATCGCCAAGGCCGACTCGCACTGGGTCGTTCGCAAGTCCGGTGACGCTGGCGAATACGTCGAACATCTCGACCCGCGCAGCCGGTAGGCGAGGCTGAGGGACGGCGTCGCTAGGCCGTCCTGAGGCGGCGACGCTGGCGTCTGCGGTACGCGGTGCTGAGGAGGCGCCAGGCGAGGCGCGCCAGCCACATGAGCAAGATCGTACGGAGTCGGAACATCGGTTCACTACCTCTCGGTGTCGCGTCGACATGGCTGAAGTTCGAGCCGTTTCACATGAGAAACGAGCCACGGAGGTTTCCCGTTACGCATCAGCACTCCACGCTTGAACTGACTTCGCTTCCCAGGGAGGTCGCCGTGAATATCAACTACTCTGGAGTCTTGCGGCGAGGCGCGCTCAGGCGAGGACGCGGGGAGAGGGGTCTCTAATGATTGGCCGGTACTGGCGTGGGCTTTCGTTCGAGACGAAGTCGGGGGTCGTGGCGTCGGGGGTGGTCCTTGTCCTGGCGGCTGGCTTTCTGACCGCGTTCGGCATCAGCCGCCTGGAGAGCCAGCCTGCGCAAGCTGAGGCGGACCAGCCGCTTGCAGAGACGCTGACAGTCGAGCGCACGACCACAGTCGGGGGCGTGCGCACGGTCGTGAGACGCGTTCGGGTCGTGCCTCGAGGCCCCGGGACGACGAATGTCTTGGGCACGGCGGTGGAGGTGATGACCGTGACGACGCCCGGAAGCGGCAATGTCCTCACGGTGCCGGGACGGGCGCGAACGATCGTCGAAACGCGTGATGGCCAGGCGCGAACGACAGTGGTCACAAACGACAGGGTTGTGACCGACCGGCGGGTCGTGACGAACGAGCGGGTAGTGACGGAGCAACGGGTGGTGACGAACGACCGCGTTGTGACCAACGACCGCGTTGTCACCAACGACCGCGTTGTCACCAACGACCGCACCATCACCGACGTGCGGACGCAGGAGGTGACGCTTCCGGTCACGGTCGTCAGAACCGTCACCGAGACCTTCCCCGTGACCCAGACCGTCACGACTACCCAAGTCCTCACCGAAACCGCTCCGCCCGCGACCGTCACCGTGACGGTCACGTGCCCGCCGAAGGGATGTGGCTGAACGCCCGACGGCGGCAAAGCTGACTGACGCCGCGTCGGCGCTGGGGCGGTCAGCCGCTGGTGCGGTCGAGGAGTTGCAGGAGCTTGTGTGCGGCGAGTTCGACGTCCTTGTGGCGCCACTCCGCCGCGCGATAGACACAGGCGATCAGACCGTCTCGATGGACGCGCCGGAAGTCGCCGTAGACGAAGGCATAGCGTGCCTTCGTTTCATCCGCTGCACCCTCCGTCAGACCGAGGTGCCACTCCGCGTACTCGTCCCAGGAGTGGGACTCGAGGAACACGTTCTCGTCTGCTGCGCTCGGCTGAACATCGCCCCAGTCGCTGTCGAGCACGTACTGGCGGCTCTCGATCAGCTGCCGGGCCTTCGCGACCGCGCGCTTGTTGACGGAATACGCGGCCATGCGAGATTGTGACGCGTCTGCGATCGAGCCGCGGACGCCACCGCGTCGCACGTGGCGGTTGCGGACATCGGAAGCCATGCGATCACGTTCGCGGGCAGCAGCGGAGCTCGAATCGAGAGGAGCCGGCGGGCTCCTCCCGGACAACCGCACGCGGGAAGCCCCCTACGCCAGGACGGCAACGGCCATGATCGCGACTGCGAGCAGCACGCAGACGATCGCCCAGAGGGCGACGAAGAACCACCCCAGTGACATCGGCCTCATGCATGCAGAGATGCTCGTCACGACGCGTTCCTTTCCGCCGGCACCGCCAACGACAAACATTGGTGACAAATGAGTAGAAATCGGCCGATTGGCACAGTACGATCCGCCGACGTTGAGGCTCCTGCGGCTAGCCCTTGTCCTACTTGCGGCCGCGGCTGCCTGGCCGACGGCCGCGATCTCGGATGAGCTCGAGCCAAGCTCCACCGCGCCGTCGGCCAAGGTCGGGATCTTCTACTACCCGTGGTTCGCAACCCCTCGAAACGACGGCCATTATTCGCATTGGCAGCAGAACGGCCTGCGCCCGCCGACGGATGTGGCGTCGAGTTTCTACCCGGCGCGTGGGGTCTACTCGTCGACCGACGTGCTCGTCGTCGACGCGCAGATGCGGGAGATCGCAGCCGCGAAGATCGGGGTCGTGATCACGTCCTGGTGGGGGCGTGGCTCCCGCGAGGACCGCCGGCTGCCGCTGGTGCTGGGCGCGGCACTGCGCCACGGGCTCGCCGTCGCGGCGCATCTCGAGCCGTATCGAGGCCGAACGGTCGCGTCGACCGAGGCGGACATCTCGTACCTGCGCGGACAGGGCGTCTCCGACTTCTACGTCTGGGCCTCGACCGACCTCCCCGCCGCCGAGTGGGCGGAGATGAACGCGCGGCTGGACGGCGTCCGCGTCTTCGCCAACACCAATCTGGCGGGGCGCGCCGCCGCAGGCGGCTTCGACGGCCTCTACACCTACGACGTCCTGCTCTTCGACGGCACGCTCTTCCCGCGTCTTTGCGCTCAGGCACGCCGCCTGAAACTGCTCTGCGCGCCCTCGGTCGGGCCGGGCTACGACGGCCGCCGCGCGACCGCCGACGCGCGCGTCAAGCCGCGGCGCGACGGCGCCCGCTACGACGGCATGTGGCGCGGCGCGGTCCGAGCCGGGGCAGACCAGGTCACGATCACGAGCTACAACGAGTGGCACGAGGGAACGCAGATCGAGCCGGCGCACAGTGACCGGAGCGGCTACGAGTCGTACGAAGGCGCCTGGGGGCTGGTGGGGGAGGCGGCCGAGACCGCATATCTCGACCGCACCGCGTTCTGGGTGGACCGCCTCACGCCGCGCTGAGCACGTCGGCAGAGCAGCTCGAGACGAGCGCGTCGAAGACGTCGCCGGGATCGACGCCGCGAAGCGAGTCGTGCGAAAGATCGACGCTGATGTCCGGCCACGTCTCGAGCCCGAGCGAGCGCCCGCCCTCGTCGGCGCCGAAGCAGAGCAACCGCTCGGTCGAGAAGACGCCTCGCTTGCCCATCTGCCGGCGAGCGATCCCTTCAAGTTCCCGGAGCTCCTCGAGCGGATCGATGCGGACATTCGAGTCGGAGCCGATCGAGAGCGGGATGCCGCGATGTTCGATCCGCGCAGCAGGAAGAAACCCGTCCGCGAGATCTGCTTCGGTCGTCGGGCACGCACAGACCGTCGCTCCGGTCTCTGCGAGCAGGTCGAGCTCTGCGCCGTCCGCGTGCGTGGCGTGGACAACCGTCGTGTGGGGGCCGAGGCAACCTGTTCGGGCAAGCAGCTCGATCGGGCGGCAGCCGTGCTCCGCCAGGCACTCCTCGATCTCGCGCGGCTGCTCGCATGCGTGGACGTGGAGCGGCAGCGCCTCCGCCGCGGCGTAGGGGCCGAGCTCCTCGAGCCAGTCGCGCGGGCACGCGCGGACGGAGTGGGGGGCGAGGCCGACCGCAATGCCCGCGCCGCGCAGCGATTCGAGCTGGCGCAGGTACTCGGACGGGGATGCCTGGCGCATCCGGGAGAGACCGCCGCGTCCGTACGCTGCGAGGAGGAGGACGAGGTCGATCCCCGCTTCCGTGGCGGCTTCGGCGGCTGATCGCGCCTCGTCGACCCCGAGGTAGTGGAATTCGCCGACCGCCGTGTAACCGGCGTTGCGCATCTCCGCGTACGTCACTGCGTAGAGCTCGCGGACAATCGGCGGCGTCTGCCGGTCCGCCTCGGCCAGCATCAGTTCGCGCCACGCCCAGAAGTCGCCGCCTCCGGCGCGGCCGCGGAGCGCGCGCTGGAAGGTATGGCTGTGGGCGTTGACGAAGCCCGGAAGCGTGATCGCGTCTGCCATGCGCGGGAGCGTAGACTCCTCGTGCCGACGCACGTCGGCCCGCCCGGCAGGCTGGCGACGCGCAGCCTCGGCTACCCGGAGTCGATGAGCCGCGCCTCGATCTTCATCGCCGCACTCTCGGGCTCCGTCATCTCGCTCGCGCTTTGTCGGCCAGGCAACGGACGAGCGGGCAGCAACGGACTATCCTCCAGCCATGGCCACCCGCGCCTTCCCGGCTCCGCTTGCGCAGATCCCGAACGCGCTGACGATCCTCCGGCTGGCGCTGATTCCGCTTTTCGTCGTCGTCTTCGTACGGGCCGGGGACGGCTCGAGCTGGGCTGCGGGCTGGATCTTCCTCGTCGCCGGCGTCACCGACCAGCTGGACGGCTTCCTCGCGCGTCGCTGGCATGTCGAGTCGCGCTTCGGCAAGCTCGCCGACCCGCTGGCCGACCGGCTGATGCTCGACGCGGCCGCGATCCTGCTCTGGCTCGACGACAAGCTCCCCTGGTACGCAGCGCTGATCATCGTGTTGCGTGACGTGATCCTCGTCGGCGGGTACAGGCTGCTGATGCCGCGCGGAGTGGAGCTCGAGGTCAGCAAGCTCGGGAAGGCGGCGACGTGGCTGCTCTATCTTTCGCTCGGAATCCTTCTCGTCGTCGGCCAGAGCACCGAGTGGCCGCTCTGGCTCTTCTGGATCGCCCTCGGGATGGCCCTCGTCGCAGCCGCGCAGTACGTCCAGAAGGCTCGGCGCGAGGTGACGTCGTGAAGGCGGTCGTCATGGCGGGAGGAGAGGGGACGCGGCTTCGGCCGCTGACGTCGAACCAGCCGAAGCCGATGGTGCCGATCGTCGGCAAGCCGTGTATCGAGCACATCATCGAGCTGCTGCGCGATCACGGCATGGACGAGGTCGTCGTCACGCTCGCGTTCATGCCGCAGGCGATCCGCAGCTACTTCGGCGACGGCGAGTCGCTCGGCGTCAACATCGAGTACTCCGTCGAGGAGCTGCCACTCGGCACCGCCGGCTCGGTCCGTCTCGCCAGCGCGAAGCTGGACGAGACGTTTCTCGTCATCTCCGGCGACGCGCTCTGCGATGTCGATCTCGGCGCGCTCGTCGATCGGCACAAGGAGGCGGGGGCGGCCGTCACGATCGGGCTCAAATCGGTCGACAACCCGCTCGAGTTCGGGATCGTCGTCACCGACGACGACGGCAAGGTCGAGCGCTTCCTCGAGAAGCCGTCGTGGGGGCAGGTGTTCTCGGACACGATCAACACCGGGATCTACGTGCTCGAACCGGAGGTGCTGACGCACATCCCGGCGGAGGGGCCGTACGACTTCTCCAAGGAGCTCTTCCCGCTGCTGCTCGAGATGGGGCGGCCTATCTACGGGCATGTGATGGAGGGCTACTGGCAGGACATCGGCAATCTCGACCAGTACCGGCAGGCGAACTTCGACGCCCTCGATGAGAGCGTGCGCCTCAACATCGAGGGCGTGCGGCTGCGCGGCAACGTCTGGATCGGCGAGGGCGCCGACATCAACGACGTCGAGGAGATCGAGGGGCCGGCGTTCATCGGCAACCACTGCCGGATCACGCGTGATGCCTCGATCGGTCCCTACACGGTGCTCTCGAACGGCGTCACGCTGCGCGAGCGGGCGCGGATGACCCGGTCGGTGGTCGACGCCGCGACGCACGTGGGTCGGAGCGCGCTGATCGAGGGCGCGATCATCGGACGGGCCTGCGACATCCGCGACCACGTGCGGATCCAGGAGGGCGCTGCGATCGGGGACGAGGTCACCATCGGCTCCGAGTCGAACATCGCGCCGCACGTCCGGATCTACCCCTACAAGGAGGTCGAGACCGGTTCGCAGGTCTACGAGAACCTGATCTGGGAGACGCGCGCATCCTCGCGGCTGTTCGGGAAAGACGGCGTCTCGGGGCTCGTGAACGTCGATCTCACACCCGAGACGGCCGCCCGGCTGGCAACCGCGCTCGGCACGGCGCTGAAGCGGGGCGCTCGCGTCGTCGCGAGCCGCGATTCGGCCCCCGGCTGCCGGATGATCAAGCGGGCGATGATCTCGGGCCTGAACGCGTCCGGGATCGACGTCGCCGACCTGCGCGTGTCGCCGCCGGCGGTGAGCAGGCACGTCCTGAAGACGCAGGCGTTCGCGGCCGCGGTGCACGTCGGCTCGAGCCACCTCGACCCCGAGGCGGTCTTCATTCGCTTCTACGAGCCGCCGGGGATCCTGCTCACGCCCGGTCTGCAGAAGGAGATCGAGAAGAACTTCACGCGTCAGGAGCTGCGCCGCGTCGACGCAGGTGGCGTCGGCTCGGTCTCCTATCCCGCCCGGGTCCGCGAGAGCTACGCCCAGGACCTGCTCGCCTCGCTCGACCCGGAGGAGATCCGCGCCCGCCGGTTCCGGATCGTCGTCGACTACGGCTACTCGGCGGCGTCGTTCGTGCTGCCGCTCGTCGTCGGGCCGCTCGGCGTCGAGGCGATCTCGGCGCACGGCTTCTTCGCCGAGGAGCTCGGCGAGCGCGGGACACTCGCCCAGGCGATTGGCCACACGAAGCGGCTGGTGACCGCGATCGGTGCCGACCTCGGCGCCGTCTTCGACCAGTCGGGCGAGCGGCTCTACCTCGTCGACGACGAGGGTCACGAGGTGCCGGTCGACCAGACACTCCTGCTCTACGTGCGCCTCCTCGCCGACCGAGGCGTGGAGGGCAAGGTCGCCTTCCCGGTGACGGTCACGAGCAAAGTCGAGGAGCTGGCCGGCGACGGCCTCCAGATCGTGCGGACGCCGAACTCGCTCTCAGACCTGACGCAGGCCGCCTCCGCCGAGGGGGTCGTCTTTGCGGGCGCGGTCGGCGGAGGTTACGTCTTCCCCGAGTTCTTGCCCGCGTACGACGCGGTCGCGAGCCTCGCAAAGCTGCTCGAGCTGCTCGCACCCACCGGACGGCCGCTCTCCGAGCTCGTAGCTGAGCTGCCCGTACCGACGCTGATTCACCGGCGACTGGCGTGCCCGTGGGCGAAGAAGGGCACCGTCATGCGCGTCCTCAACGAGCGCCTGGCCGGCCGCGACGTCGACCTCACCGACGGGATCAAGCTGATCGACGGTCGCGGCTGGTCGCAGGTGCTGCCCGACCCGGACGAGCCGCTCGTCCACCTCTACGCGGAGGGGGAGACGACGGAGGCGTCGGAGGAGCTCGAGCGCGAGGTGCGAGAGCTGGTCGAGGAGATCATGCAGGGAGATGCGGACGAGACGCGAACCTCTGTAGAAGCCTCAAGCTGAGGTTGACCCCTCTGCGTGCGTCCTGCTTTACTGATCGCTGAGTCATCCCACCCGAAAGGTCTCATGGAATCGCTTCCCGATCTGGCCACGCTTTCCGACGACGACCTGAAGACGCTGATCGACCGGCTGACGGAAGAGGAGAACGAGGTTTCGTTCCGCCGCCGGCTGCTCCAGGGGCGAATCGACATCCTCCGCGCGGAGCGCACTGCACGGCTGAAGGGCAAGGGCGTCTCCGACGTCGACGTCGAGGCGCTGACCGACATCCTCTCCTCGCGCAGCGCGCCCCAGAACGACGAGGGCGTGTAGGGCGTGAGCCATGTCTATTGCGGGGAATGCGGCTTCCAGAACCCGGAAGTCTCGAATTACTGCTCCCGCTGCGGGGCGCGCCTCGAGAAAGGCGAGTCGGGTGAGCAGACGATGACCTACACGCCGGAGGAGATCTCCGACGATCCCGGTGCGGCGGTGCAGGACCTCGGCGGCAAGGGCCCGGCACTCGTCGTTCGCGCGGGCGGCGGCAGGGCGGGGGAGAGCTTCTTTCCCGAGGGCGAGCGCACGCTGATCGGCCGTTCGCCGGAGTGCGACGTCTTCCTCGACGACGTCACGGTCTCGCGCAAGCACGCCGAGCTGCTGCGGGACGGCGAGGCATTCACCATCACCGACCTCGGCAGCCTCAACGGAACCTTCGTCAACAAGAAACGGATCGAGTCGGCCGAACTCGAGGACGACGACGAAGTCCAGATCGGCAAGTACAGGCTCACCTTCCTGAGACGATGACAACCGCAGCGACAGAACGCCGTCAGCCCGAGCAGCAGCGTCTGCACACGATCGGGGCGGTCTGTGCGCGGCTGCAGCCCGAGTTCCCGGACATCTCGATCTCGAAGATCCGCTACCTCGAGGATCAGGGCCTGCTGACCCCGAAGCGAACGCGGGGCGGCTATCGGCTCTTCAGCGAGGACGACGTCGAGCGGCTGGAGACGATCCTGCGTCTGCAGCGGGACGAGTTCCTGCCGCTGCGCGTGATCCGGCAGGAGCTCGCGTCCGGCGCCGGGGCGGCGCGCAAGCGCAGCCGCCCGACGAGTCTTGGTGACCGCGAGCCGGAGCTCGACCTGGGCGAGCTCTGCGAGCGCGCGGGGATCGACGCGGCGCTGGCGCGGGCGCTCGAGGAGTACGGGCTGCTGGCCCCGCGTGTCGAGGGGGGCGAGCGACTGTACCGCGACGGCGACGCCGACATCGCCGCCGCCTGCGGCCGGCTGGCGCAGTTCGGGATCGACGCACGCCATCTGCGGACGTTCAAGAACTCGGCCGGGCGCGAGTCGAGCCTGTTGGAGCAGCTCGTCGCGCCCGCGCTCCGTTCGCGCAACCCCGAGCGGCGCAAGGCGGGCCTCGAGGATCTGCAGGCCCTCGCGGAGGCCTCGCAAGAGCTGGCGCAGCTGCTCTTCTGGCGCGAACTGCGCCAGCTGGCGGAGAGATAGAGCGGTGGTTGACCGAGTCCGGGCCGCAAAGCGGCCCCTTCAGGGATGTTCGCGCGAGAGGCGTCTGCTTCTGCAGATGCCGCTCCTGCGCAAGCTGGATAGTCTCCCGCGGTGAGCTCGGGGGCCGCACTCGACCTACGTGACCGCGTCCGTGACGTGCCGGACTTCCCGAAACCCGGGATCGTCTTCAAGGACCTGATGCCGCTCGTCGCCGATCCGGCCTACTTCCGCGAGACGATCGACCGGCTCGCCGAGTGGGCGCGTCCGCGGCGGCCGGACATCATTCTTGGCGCGGAGGCACGCGGCTTCATCTTCGGCGGCGCCCTCGCCGACCGGCTCGGCTGCGGGTTCGTGCCGGCCCGTAAGCCGGGCAAGCTGCCGTGGGCCACGGTCGAGGCGACGTACGAGCTCGAATACGGCACCGACAGCCTGCAGGTGCACGAGGACGCGATCGGCAAGGGAGCACGCGTGATCGTCCATGACGACGTGCTCGCGACCGGGGGGACGGCACGGGCGAAGACGGAGTTGGTCGAGCAGCTGGGCGGCGAGGTCGTCGGGCTGCTGTTCGTCGTCGAGCTCGCGTTCCTGAACGGCCGCGACAAGCTGACCGGCTACGACGTCGAGTCACTGATCACGTACTGACCTGGTCGAGGGGCGCCGGCGAACCGGCGCCCCTCGATCTCGAGGCTTGCTCTACTTCGAGAGCTGGCCTCGCACAGCGCCGGCCGGAAACTCGGCGTTGTGGACGTTGACGTAGTAGTTCTCCGGGTTCATGGTGATCGCGAGGATCAACTCGCGTGACGCAGGCACGCAACCGCTCGAGGATCCGCTCGTCGGGGGGCTGAGCCCGCGGACGACCGGCCCTGCGACACCGGCGGCGCCGACGTGGATGTGAGCGGCCGTGGCGGGCGCGATCCCCGTCACCGTCAGCTCGAAACACACCTCTTCCTGTCCGGGGTTCAGGGTCAGCGCTGCCGTCCCAGACCCATCGGGGTCGCCTGGTCCGGGGACCTCGGCGGCTCCGGTCAGAGCGGTCGCGAACGGCCGGCCGCCGTCGTCGGCGTACACCGCCGGGATGAACGCGACCAACGCCACGAGCGCGATGAGCGCAACGAGCTTCCGCATCGTTCTCCCCTTCCTTCTCGCCCCGCGGCATTCTGCCGCAGGGATCCGCAGCCGCAGCCTATAACTCGCGGCGGCGGCGGGAAACGGCGCGTGCGCTCGAGGCTTCACTCCGAAACGCGCTCAAAAGGGTGTCCTGGACACCGTCCGGGCGGTCGATGACGATGTCCACATGTACGACGCGCTCACGGCCCGGTACACGTTCGCGTGTCCACGGCGGGAGCAGGCCCACGTGGCGCTCTCGTCGTTCCGTCTGCTCGAGCGGCTGCCAGGCGCGACGCATCCGGCCGTGTTCGAGGTCCGCTTCGACTGCAGCTGCGGCGACCTGCATCCAGGGCTTGTCTCGCACGAGGATCTCGACTTGGCTCCGCTCGGTGGCCAGGCGGGCGCGTTCGTCGACCTGATGACCTCGCGCGTCCTCGACAGCGCCTCGGAGCTGCGCGAGACTGCCGCTGCGCGCGTGCAGGCAGGGGAGTGGCCGTGGAGCTTCTACTGTTACCCGGAGGCGCGAGCGCGACCTGTCTTTCCCTCCTCGTTCGTGGCGGTTGCGCCCGGCGAGCGCTGGGTCGGGCTCGCGGTCCGGTGTCCCGCTTGTTCGGCTCTGTCGGTCAACCTCGTCACGCAGGCGCACGTCGACCTCCCTTTCGCGAACGACGGCAGAATCGGAGTCGTCGACCACGTCTTTGCGGACGACGCGCTCCGGACGGTGGCAGCGTTTCGCTCTGAGCTCGAATCGTCGCGCTTCGACGAGCACCGCCTGCACCTGAACTAGCCGTTTCTCCGTTGTAGGGACAGCCGGGAGAAACTCGGCGGATCCCCTGGAACGGAGGCAGTGATGATCGGAGTGACACGTGGAATCTCGACCCTCGCCGGCGCGACCGTCGCGGGCATCCTGCTCTGGTTCGCGACGCAGGTCGGAACCGAGACGACGACCGAATACTGGTCGACCTACGGCCTGATCGCGGCAGCGGGGCTGACGATGGCGCTCTCGCAGATCCTCGGCGGCTGGACGAAGTGGGGCTGGCCGCGCTTCTCGATCGGCGTCTTCCTCGTCGGCTTTCTCCCCGTGCTCGTCGCGGGGGGCTGGGTGCTGCTGGCGCGCCAGCCGGCCGACTGGATGAACACCTCGAACTGGTCGCGTGACCTCGGCATCTTCAGCGCCGTCGCCGACGTCGGCAACATCCTGCCGGCGGTTGCGTTCGGGATCGGGCTCACCTTCGGGTTCTCGTTCGACACGGCCGGCCCGCGGCGCGAGGTCGTCCGGGACGAGCACGTCGTCCGCGACGCCGACTCGCCACTGACGGCGGACCGGAGCCGGCAGACGCCCCCGGTGGCCGTCGGCGACACACGCCGAGACGCCGACGCCGACGGCTACGTCGACCGGACCGCCGTGACAACGGCCGAACGGAGGGACGACTGAGATTCATTCCCTGACACAAGGGATCTCGCAGCCGTCGGGCTCGTGTCGATACGTGGCGTGATGAACCCCGCCGCCCTCAACCGCCCGAAGCCCGCCGCTTCGGAGCTTCTGCTCGAGCACTGCTTCGTGCTCGAGCGCGACGACGGCGGGCGTCCGACGGCTGCTGCACGGCTCGAGGCGCTGCTCGGACGCGAGCTCGCGAGCCGTCTCGTGCGGGCGCTGTCGGCGACGCGCTAGACGCGCTCGCCGGGACGGTCTTCGCCGCGGAGGCGGACGAAGAGGAAGATCGCGCCTGCGGCCACGAGCGAGAGAATGAGCGCGGTGGCGCCTGAGACGCCGAGCCCGAGCATCCCGACCCAGAGCAGGAGGAAGAAGAACACCGCCCAGGCGCCGGCCTGAACCCCCTGGTCGATCGACGGCATGCGCAAGTGCATGGCCGCGATCCTAACCAGCTCGCGGTGAGCCAGGGAGCGAAGCGACCTTCAGGGACCTCCGCGTGGAAGGAATCGGCGCGAGCCGATCCGTCGAGCCGGCTCCCACGTGCAAGAGGAAAAAATTCAAGGAGCCGGTGGCGCTTTCGTCCACCGAACCCGCTGACTTTCCGCTTCCGCGTACGGCCCTCGAGCTCGGCTTCGACCTAATCGCGCTCCGTGCTCCTTGCGGAAGCAAACCTATCCGGGGTCGCCGGGGGGAGCAAGACCGCCGCCGGGGTGTTTGCTGCAAATTGCGACAACTTTTCATCGGGCGCCGACGCGCGCCACGGACCGTAGGATGCCGCCGTGGGCCGTGCAGCAGTCTGGACCGTCGCGGGCACGGCCTTCGCGGTCGCGGTCGCCCTGACGCTGCTCGGGGTGGGGGACGACGCGAGTGCGCTCCCGAACTGGCAGGCGCTGATCCTGGGGCTCGTCCAGGGTGCGACCGAGCTGCTGCCGATCTCCTCGTCCGGACACCTGATCCTCGTCCCGTGGGTCGCCGACTGGGAGTACCTGCAGGAGCATGACGCCTTCAACCAGACCTTCGACGTCTCGCTGCACCTGGGGACGCTCGTCGCGGTGGTCGTCTACTTCCGCGAGGACATCGTCCGCCTCGCCGGCGCTTTCGTCGGGTCGCTCCGCCGGCGGCGGATCGCGACGGCCGACGAGCGGATCGCGTGGTACGTCGCGGCCGCGACGGTCCCGGCCGCGATCGTCGGCGCAGTCGGCGAGAACCTGATCGCGGAGAACCTGGGCGAGCCGTGGCAGATCGCGATCCTGCTCGGCGCCTTCGGCGTCTTCCTCTTCATCGCCGACCGGCAGCCGGAGGAGAAGGACATGAGCCAGGTCGGCCTGAAGGCCGCCGTTGGGGTGGGGCTCGCGCAGACGCTTTCGCTGATGCCGGGCGTGTCGCGCTCGGGAATCACGATCACCGCCGGCCGGTTTCTCCGCCTCGACCGCGACTCGGCGGCGCGGTTCTCGTTCCTCCTGCTCGTGCCGATCACGTTCGGGGCCGTCCTCTACAAGGGCGTGGGGGACGTGCTGCTCGCCGACCTGCCGCCGGGGATGGCGGGGCCGTTCGTGGTCGGCTCGCTGGCCTCCTTCGCGAGCGCCGTCGTTGCGATCTCGGCGCTGCTCGGCTACGTGCGGCGGCACGACTACTCGATCTTCGTCGTCTACCGCGTGCTGGTGGGGACGATCGTCTTGCTGCTGATCGCGACCGGCGCCCGTTCGGCCGGCTTTTGAGAGCTCTGAGCACGCGGCCGATCCCGCTGCTCGTCGCCGGGGCCGCGTGCATCGCATTCTCGGGGATCCTCGTCCGGCTCGCGGACGTGACCCCGTCGACGGCTGCCTTTTACCGCTGTGCGTACGCGGTGCCGCCACTTGCCGCGATCGCACTCTGGGAGCGTCGGCGCTACGGGTCGCGCGGTGCGCGCTCGCGCGCCTTCGCCTGGATCGCGGGAGCGTTTTTCGCCGCCGACCTGATCCTCTGGCACCACTCGATCGCAGGCGTCGGAGCGGGTCTCGCGACCGTGCTCGGGAACGTCCAAGTCGTGCTCGTCCCGATCGCAGCCTGGCTCTTCCTGTCCGAGAAGCCCGGGGCGCGGATCGCAGCGGCCGTCCCGATCGTGCTGATCGGAGTCGTCCTGATCTCCGGCGTCGTCGGCGAGGGCGCCTACGGCGACGATCCGGCCCTGGGCGTGCTCTTCGGCGTCCTGACCGCGGTCGCGTACACCGGTTTCCTGCTGACGCTGCGGGCGGGCTCGGCGGACGTGCGGCGCTCCGCGGGTGCGCTCTTCCACGCGACGCTCGCGTCGGCGGTCTTCGTCTTGCCGGCGGGGTGGCTCCTGGGTGAGCTCGAGCTGCGCACATCCTGGGAGGCGTTCTGGTGGCTCCTGACGCTCGCGTTGACGTCGCAGGTACTCGGCTGGCTGCTGATCGCGGCGGCGCTGCCGCTCGTGCCTGCGGCGATCAGCTCGGTCGTGTTGACGTTCCAGCCGGTTGCCGCAGTGCTGCTGGCGATGCTGCTGCTCGACGAAGAGCCGTCGACGGTGCAGCTCGCCGGGGTGGCCGTGGTCGTCTGCGGGATCGTGATCGCGACGGGGCGCAGGCGTTCCGTGCCAACTTGACATAACGCCGATTCTCGTGCGTCGGTTTGCCGACCGCAGGATCGGTGGCGCGTGACTGATTACCCACTGACGCAGGAAGTGATCCGAGCCGGTGAGCCGCGGGTCGTGCTGCGGGCCGATCCGGATGCCGACCCGGCCGCGGCGTCGATCGTCGACCGCGTCGGCGAGGTCCTCGCCGTGCTCGAGCAACGCAGCGCCCGCGGCGTTGGTTTGGCGGCGAGAGCGACTTGGGTAGATGAACGTTGCCCCCGATGACGACCGTCGACATCGACCACCTGCTGCGCAACGACGAGCTCCTGCAGTTGCTCGACGCCGCTGAGCAGGCCGGATCGCTCAAGGCTGTGGAGGTCGCCGACGTCGTCGAGCTCCACGAGCTCGACGCGCTCGAGCAGGACGCGTTCTATCGCGAGCTCGATCGCCGCGGGATCGAAGTGATCGAGGCGCCGAAAGACGAGGAGCCGGCGCCCGCACCGGTTCCTGTTGTGACGCCGCAGGAGACGACAACCGACGCCCTGCAGCTCTTCCTGCGCGAGGCCGGCCGCCACGCGCTCCTGACCGCCGCGCAGGAGGTCGAGCTAGCAAAGAAGATCGAGAAAGGCGATCTGCGCGCCAAGCAGCTGATGATCCAGTCGAACCTGCGCCTGGTCGTCTCGATCGCGAAGAACTACCGCAATCAGGGCCTGCCGTTCCTCGACCTGATCCAGGAGGGCACGCTCGGGCTGATCCGGGCCGTCGAGAAGTTCGACTGGCGCCGCGGCTTCAAGTTCTCGACCTACGCGACGTGGTGGATCCGCCAGGCGGTTGCGCGCGCGCTGGCCGACAAGGCGCGCACGATCCGGATGCCGGTTCACATCGTCGAGCGGCTGCAGAAGATGAACCGCGCCGAGCGGACGCTCTGGACGCAGCTCGGCCGCGAGCCGACGCTGGACGAGATCGCCGAGGAGGCCTCCCTGCCGCTCCAACAGGCGATCGAGGTCCGCGCCGCCGCCCGCGCGTCGACGAGCCTCGACCAGCCGGTCGGCGAGGCCGACGACGCGGTCTTCGGCGACTTCGTCGCCGGCGAGGGGCCGCTGCCCGAGGAGCAGGTCGAGCTCTCGCTGCGCAGCCAGGCACTGAAGGAGGCGCTGGAGGCGCTTTCGGAGCGCGAGCGCCAAGTCGTCGTGCTCCGGTACGGGCTGACGGACGCCGAGCCGAAGACGCTCGAGGAGATCGGTCGTCGCCTCGGGTTGACGCGCGAACGCGTGCGGCAGATCGAGCTCGACTCGCTGAAGAGACTGGCCTCTCTGCGCGAGCTGGAATCGGTCGGAGCGGCGCTCTAACTGCGGAGGTAGAACTCCAGGCCAGGAGCGACCATCCGCAGCTCGCGGAGCGCCCGCGACTCGAGCTGGCGGACGCGCTCGCGGGTGATACCGAGCCCCGCCCCCACCTCTTCGAGCGTCTGCGGGATCTGGCCGTCGAGGCCAAAACGTCGCGCGAGCACGTGGCGCATCCGGGGGTTGAGCCGGTCGAGCGCGGCCGCGAGCTCGGTCGAGCGCAGGCGATTGGCCGTCTCGACGTCGGGGCCGGCGGTCTTCGTGTCCTCGACCATGTCTCCGTAAAGGCTCTCGCCGTCACCGACGGGCGTCTCCAGGCTGACAGGGTCCTGCACGAGCTCGAGCAACTCCTGGACCCGCTCGGACGTGAAGCCCGTCTCGGCGGCGATCTCGTCGGTGCTCGGGTCGCGGTTCAGCTTCTGTGCGAGAACGCGGCGGCCGCGCATGACGCGGCGAACCTGCTCGGCGACGTGCACCGGCAGGCGAATCGTCCTGCCCTGCTCGGCGAGCGCGCGGGTGACCGCCTGGCGGATCCACCACGTCGCGTAGGTCGAGAGCTTGAAGCCCATCGTGTAGTCGAACTTCTCGACCGCCCGGATCAAGCCGAGGTTGCCCTCCTGGATCAGGTCGAGCAGCGGGACGCCGGCCTTCGTGTAGTTGCGGGTGATCGACATCACGAGCCGGAGGTTCGACTCGATCAGCTTCCGCTTCGCGGCCTCGTCGCCCTCGTCCTTGCGGCGGGCGAGCTCGCGCTCCTCGGCGGCGGTCAGCAGCCGCCCGTCGCCGATCTGGCGCACGTAGAGCTTGAGCGGATCCTGCGTCGGCTCGGCGACGACCGCGACGGCCTCGTCGGCGTCGTCCTCGTCGTCTGCCTCCGCCTCTGCCTCCGGCTCCGCGTCCGCCTCGGCAGCCTCTTCCGGCGCCGGGGCGCCGACCGGCTCGAGGCCGGGGAGCAGCTCCAGATGCGGCTCGGCAGGGTCGGGGACGGCGCGAAAGACGGGCTCGGCGGGGTTGGGCTCCATCTCGTTCCGTATCGGCGTCTGCGCGCCAAGCCTTGAGGGAATCCATAGAAACCTGTCGAAATCCACCTACAATGAAGCTCTAACTTCCTCCGAACACGCGGCGTCTACGCTTTGCGAGTTTGAAAAGCCCAGCCGACGGCAGAACTAGGATTTGTCCAACCCATGTGCGGAATCGCCGGATACAGCCTGAGTCCCGAGTCAAGCGTCAAGAGGACGCTGGCTGCGCAGGCGCTCCTGGCCGGAATCGCCGAGCGCGGCGCGGACGCCGTCGGCTACGCGCACCGGGGCTCGAGCAACTCCGTCACCGTGCACAAGCGCCGTTCCGGCGCGAGCGAGCTCCTGGACGAAGTGCACGTCCCGCCGGCGGCGACGCAGGTGCTCGTGCACGTGCGTGACTACACCAAGGGCCATCCCACGATCGAGGCGAACAACCATCCGATCCGGCACGGCTCGGTGGTCGGGATCCACAACGGGATCATCGTCAACGACGAGGCGATCTTCGCCCACTACGGGTTCGAGCGGGCGCATCCCGAGATGACCGTCGACTCCGAGGCGATCTTTGCGCTCGCGGAGCACGCGCAGGGTAGCCCGGAGGCGCTCGAGGAGCTGTACGGCGCGATGGCGACCGCCTGGCTCGACGAGCGCGTCTGCTCCACCCTCTTCCTCGCCCGCGCCGTCGGGCGGCCGCTCTGGGTCGGGCTCACGGGCAAGGAGCTCTTCTTCGCCTCGACGCGCGACGCGCTCGAAGTGCTCGAGTCGACGCTGCGGCTGACACTGCGCAAGCGAAAGGTCGACGAGGGAACGCTGCTGCGGGTGGAGGACGGCCGCGTCGCCGCGACCCATCGCTTCCAGCCCGACCGCTCGTACGTCGAAGAGACGCTCCTCCCGTCCGTGCGTGCCCCGCATGAGGGCGCGTCGTGCCTCAAGCGGCTCGCCGCGATCGCTCTAGCTGCCGCCTAGGGAGCCGTCCGGCGCCACCTCGACGCCCTCGTCGCGCAGCCGTTCGCGGATGAGGTACTGAAACGCGGCCCACGCCGGCTGCACGTCGATCATCCGGTAGATCTGCCACTCGGTCAGCAGCGACTCGTCCGCCCGACGCGCCGTCGCCCAGTCGGCCATCTTCGGGAGCCGGCCGAGCCCTCGCGCCAGCGCGGCGCCCTGCTCGACGGCGCGCTCGAGCCGCTCCTCCCCCACCGGCACGTCGAATCCCGCCTCGCGGAGCGCCTGCGCCAGCGACCCGAAGGTGTGCCAGAGCAACGACTTCGAGGGGACAGCGCCCTTGCGGGCGTCGATGTCTCGCGCGGTCGGCGTCCGGCCGAGCTCCTCTCCGAGCGAGCGCAGCCGTCCGAGCAGCTCCTCGCGGGTGGCGAAGCGCCGCGGCACGAGCCCAGCCTGCCGCTTGGCGGCGTTCCAGCTGCCGAAGTGCTCGATCACAGTCTGCGGGTGCACCGTCGTCTGCGGGTCGGCTGCGAACTCCCGCATCGTCGGCGAGCGGCCGAGCCGAGCGGCGCTGTCCGTCAGCTGCGCCAGGATCTCCTCGTCCGTGTAGCGCTTCCGGATCCCCGCTTGGAACGCCGCGAGCGCCTCCGGATCGATGCCTGCCACCGCGGGGTGGCGGCGGGATCGTCCCATGCAAGCAGTGTAGAGCACTTTCCGCGACTTGCAAGTACGCCAGAACGGACATGTCCGAGGGACAGTCCCTGGGACATGTCCGCAACGGCTAGATCGCGAGCAGCTTCGGCCGCGCCTGCGGGTCGTCCTCGAGCGCCTCCCCGAGCGGAAGGATCCGCTCGAGCGCGCCGACGCAGCGCGGGCAAAACTGAGTCCCTGCAGCGCCGCGGAGCTCCGCGAGCGCCTCCCGGAGCGGCCGGGCAGCCCGGTAGATCCGGGTCGTCAGCATCGAGTCGAGTGCGTCGGCAACGTGGATGATGCGGGCGCCGAGCGGGATCTCCTCGTGGCGAAGCCGGTCCGGGTAGCCCGTGCCGTCGAAGCGCTCGTGGTGGTGGCGGATCGCGGGCACCGCGTCGCCGAGGAAGCCCAGCCGGTCGATGATGCGGGCACCTTCGTCCGCGTGACGCTGCATCAGCGCCCACTCCTCCTCGGTCAGGCTCGCAGGCTTGAGCAGGATCGAATCCGGGATCGCGAGCTTGCCGATGTCGTGGAAGAGCGCCGCGTGCCCGAGCAGGTCGAGCTCCACCTGCGAGAGGCCGAGCTCGCGGCCGATCGCGAGCGCGAGCTGCTGCACCCGGCGGGAGTGTCCGGCGGTGTAGGCGTCGCGCGCGTCGACGGTGGCTGAGAGGCTCTCCATCGCCGCCGTCGAGCGCTCCTTCAGGAGCCGGTTCGCCTGCTCGAGCGAGACGTTCTGGGTGTGGATCGTCTCGGCCGCCTGACGCAGCTTCTGGGCGCTGCGGCGGGTGTGGGACAGGTACGCCTCCTGGGTCTTGCGCATCAGCAGCAGCGGCACGGCGAAGACCGCCAGCGCGTAGAGCCCGGCCGCGTGGTAGCCGATCGCGATCACGCCGCCGATGAAGCCGTAGACGATGTAGTGCGGGGCGAGCCACAGGAAGCGCTCATGCCAGACCCGCCAGACGTTCTCGCGCCCCTCGGCGGCCAACGCGACGGAGAGCAGGCCGGTGTTGACCGCGAAGTAGACGCCGCCGGCGACGAGGCCCGAGGCCACGGTGACGAGTTCCCCGAGCGCACCCTGGAACCCGATCATGAACACGCCTGCGGCTGCGAGCGACGAGAGTGAGAGCGTGCCGATGTTGAAGAGCACGCGGTGGATCTGCTGGCGCTGCGCGCTCCACTGGACGACGCAGATCGCGATCGCGAGCGGGAGCGCGGCCCGAGGCCCGAAGAGCGAGGCTCCCGCGAGCGCGCCGACTGCGCTGACGGAGATCGAGCCGTCGTCGACCTCGAGCGCGAGCGCCTCCCCCACGCTGACGAGCGCGATCACGGCAAGCAGCCCGATCATGTCGGTGGAGGTGCCGAAGATCGCCCCGACGATGCCCGCGGCGATGCCCATCGTGCTGACGAGGCCGACGAGCAGCCCGAGCCGCGCCGACAGTTGGAGGAAGCGCGGGCCGCTCGTCGTGTGAGCCGTGTGCCGCCGCTCCTCTTCCGGCAGCGCCTCCGGAACGCGGGCGAGCGGCTCCCGGTGCTCCCCCGCCTCGGGCACTGCGACGAGCCGCTGCGTGCGGTCGGCCGGCATCAGCAGCGGCTCGGAGCTGGCGCCGAGCACACGGTTGCGCCCTTGCAGCTTCGCCCGGTAGACGGCGAGATCGGCCTGGTGGATGAGCGCGTTCGGATCCTGCGCGTCCTTCGGATAGCCGGCGACGCCGATCGAGACGGTCGCGCGGATCGGCTCGCTCGACGTCTCGACGTCGTAGAGCTTCTCGGCGACCGCGCGCCGGATCCGCTCGGCGATCTCCATCGCCTGTTCCGGGGGGGTCTCCGGCAGCAGGATCGAGAACTCTTCGCCGCCGAAGCGGGCGGGGACGTCGTACTGGCGAAGCTCGGCGCGGAAGACCTCGGCGATCCCCTTCAGGACCGCATCACCGGCAAGATGGCCGTAGGTGTTGTTGATCTCGCGGAGCAGGTCGAGATCGGCCATGATCAGCGAGAGGGGCCGCTCGAAGCGCTCCGCCCGCCCGAGCTCCTCCGACAGCGCCGAGGCGAAGTAGCGCGCGTTGAAGAGACCGGTCTTCGGGTCGACGCGCGCCTCGGCCTGGAGCTGCGGCACCGAGAGCGCCCGATGGATCAGCAGCAGCGGTGCGATTGCGAAGGGGACGAGCCAGGGGTTGCCCAGCCAGAAGGCCGCCAGCACGACGCCGAGCGCCGCGAAGACGAACTCGGTCGAGAGCGTCTGATACGAGAACAGCTGGCGCATCGGGTGACCGTTGACGAGGCGGATCATCGGCGCGATCAGGGCCGAATTGAGCACGACGAGGACGATTGCGGCCGCGGTGCCTGCGAGCGCAAAGCGGACGTCGTCGGAGGCGATCAGCCCGTCGGCGCCGGAGATGACGTGTGCCGCCCCCCAGGCCGACATCGTCGCGATCGTGAACACGAAGATGTTCGTGGTCTGCACGTACCAGGTGCCGCGGCTGCGCAGCCACTCGGGAATGTGCTGGATCAGCGGGATCAGCGCCAACAGGGCCGGCGAAACCAGCAACGCGGCCGCGATCAGGAAGACGCCGGTCGTGTGATAGCTCTTGTTGCCGGGCGTGCGCACGACGAAGAACTGGGCGACGGCGACGCTCGTCGCCAGCAACACGAACTCGAGCCAGTCGCCCGTATGGCTGTCGAAATCGGCGAGGAACGGCGCCGTGACCGCGATGGCAGCCGCGGCCACGACCAGGAAGTAGGCGAGAGCCTTCGCCGGGAGCTTGTTCGAACGCTCGACGGTGGTGGCACGCTCGTCCGCGCCCTCGAGGGGGATTGCGCTCACTCCGCTCCGCCTGTGCCCTTCATGCCGCATGTCTCCTTCGATACCGCAGAGAATCGAAAGCAGCTCGACCGGCCGACTCCGCCGGCTCGGAGGGTATGCCGCGGATCGGGGGCAGGCATCCCCCGTTCGAGGCACGCCCGGCCAATCACTCCAACGGGTGAGGGCGGAGCCGGGGTTCCCGGCCCCACCCTCGGTCCGTTAGCTACGGGAGCGCCGGAACGGCCGGCGGGAGCACCTCGGCGCCCGCCGGCGTCGTCGCAGCCGCCGCTGCCTCAGCCGCCGCTTGCTCCGCCGCAGCCTGAGCCGCGAGCAGCTCTGACTTCTCATCCGGCGTCAGCAGGTCGACATCGTCCGCCGCAGCGTCGGCTTCGACAGGCGTCAACTTGTACCCGTCGCCGATCACCGCCTCGCCGTCGGCGTTGTCCTCCCAGGAGACGTCGCTCCAGGAGACATCGCTCCAGGACACGTCGGTCCAGGAGACGTCGCTCCAGGAGACCGCATCCCAGGAGACGTCGCTCCAGGAGACATCGCTCCAGGAGACCGCATCCCAGGAGACATCGCTCCAGGAGACGTCCGTCCACGAGACCGCGTCGAACACTGTCGTGCCGTCGGCCCCGTCGGTGAGGAACCGGTTCAGCGCCAGGTTCGGGTTCGGCGTGTTGGTGATCGACAGCACCGACTGCACTGCGTTCACCTGACCGACACCGCAGGAGCCCTGGGGTGACTCGGGTACGGGCCGAGCTTTGCGCATCAGCGCGCTCTTGACCTGATCCGGCGTCCAGCCGGGGTTGCGAGCCAGCGCTTGAGCGGCGATCCCGGAGACAACCGGAGCCGAGAACGACGTACCGGAGAGCTCCATGTAGCCGGGAGACACCAGCTTGTCGGCCTTGTCCGCCGCCAGCGTCGAACCGGTAGGGACGGGACCGACCATGAACCGGCCGGGGGCGCAGATCTCCGGCTTCCAGAAACCGTCCGGAGTCCGCCCGTACGCCGACCACGGCGCCCGCTCGTCGTCCCTCGTCCTCGACGTGCCACCGATGTCGACCGCGCCGACCGTGATCACGAATGGATCGCTGCCGGGTGCGTACCGAACGCCGCTAGGGCCGTCCGCGACGCCGTAGTTCCCCGCAGCCGCCACGACGACGATGCCCGCGTGCCACAGCTTCTCGACTGCGACGTTCAGCGGGTCAAGCCAGAAGTGGTTCACGGCGCCGGAGTGGAGCGAGAAGTTCGCCACGCGGATGTTGTACGCAGCCTTGTTCTGGTAGATCCACTCCGTCGCGGCGATGACGTCGCTCGTCCTGCCTACGCCACGGTCGTCCATGACGTCGAGCGAGATGATGTCCGAGTTTGGCGCGACACCGGCGTAGCCCGTGGCCGAGCCCGCCGCGATGCCCGCGACGAAGGTGCCGTGCCCGCGGCCGTCCCCGGCCGAGTTGGGAGCCGTCGAGGTGACGAAGTCGAACTGCTTCACCCGGTTCGTGGCGAAGTCCGCCCGGGACGCGTCGATACCCGAGTCGACGATCGCGATCGTCGCCGCCTTGGGGCCGGACCAGAGCTTGTTGACGCCGACCTCGTGTGCCCAGAGCTGGCTGGACGACGGAGCCGACGACGACGAGGTCGGGAGCGGGAGGAGGTTCTGAGGCCGCACAGGTGCGTCCTCGGTGACGATCAGGCCCTTGATCCGCTCCAGCTGCTCGAGGTCCTTCGCGCGGATCTCGCCAGCGAAGCCGTTGATGATCCCGAAGCGCCTACCGAGCTTGCGCAGCTCGTTCGCAGCCTTCTTCGCGTTGTCCGCCGACACCGTCTCGTCCAGCTGGACGATGACGCCGACGAGCTCGTCGGGGCGCTGCTTCTGCTTCAGCTTCAGCTCCGCGGAAACGAATGTCGTCCCCGGAGCGGTCGGATGGTTCTTGCCGGAACCGTTCCCCGCGCCCGCCGCCAGCGGCACAGCGAGAGCCACCAGGAGAACCGTCGTGACGAAGCCACGCCCGCCCTTGCCCCAGAGGGCATTCGAGCGATGCTCGCCGCCACGGTTTCCGGATCCCCACAGCGCGCTCTTGCGAACGTCGCCGCGGTTGCCGCCTGCGTTTCTTCCCATCGTTCTCCCTTGTCCGCGCCTGAGCACGGGCCGCATGAAATCGATCAGCTGGGCACGCCCTCTTGCGCCCAACCGTGAGTCCGCGCAGAACGTACGCGCGGAAATGGGCGGGCTCCTCCCCCTTCCGGGTTACGGGCGCGGAAGTTCCCTCGAACGAGGGATCGGTCGACCCCGGTACGCTCGGCGGCTCATGAGCGTCCGCCTCGCCGTGGAGTCGTTCGCCGCGCGCGCGGCGTCCAAGCTGTCCCGAATCGCAGGCACGGGCGGCGGCACGACCCTGCCTGGGAAGCTGCTCTGGAAGCTCGATCCGGGCGCGATCGACGCGCTCGCAGCGCTGCTGCCGAAAGGCACGGCCGTGGTCTCGGCGACGAACGGCAAGACGACCACGACCGCAATGGCGGCAGAGATCCTCGAGCCGAGCCTGAAGCTCGCCTGGAACAGGTCCGGCGCCAACCTCGTCTCGGGCGTCGCCTCGATCCTGCTCGCCGAGCGCGAGGCGGAGCTGGGGCTGCTCGAGGTGGACGAGGGTGCCTTGCCGGAGGTCGTCCGCCGTGTCCGGCCGCGCGCGGTGCTGCTCGGCAACCTCTTCCGCGACCAGCTCGACCGCTACGGCGAGCTCGAGCACATCGCCGAGCGGTGGCGAGCCGCGACCGCGGGCTTGCCTCCCCCAACCGTGCTCGTCGTCAACGGCGACGACCCGCAGGTGGGCGAGCTCGCCCGAGGGCGGGCGAACGCAATCGCGTACGGGATCGACGATCCACGACATGCCAGGCCTGCGCTCCAGCATGCGGCCGACTCGCGCTACTGCGTCCGCTGCGGCCAGCCGTACGAGTTCGCCGCGGCGTACGTCGGCCACCTCGGCGACTACCGCTGTCCAGCGTGCGGACACGAGCGGCCGCAGCTGCAGGTGCGCGCGACCGAAATCGAGCTCGACGGCCTGCATGCCGCCTCGTTCCTGCTCGAGACCCCCGCCGGCGCAACCAGACTGCGGCTTCCGCTCCCCGGCCTCTACAACGTCTACAACGCACTCGGCGCCGCGGCGCTCACGCAGGCCCTCGGCGCATCGCTCGAGGAGATCCGCGCCGGTCTCGAGCGCTTCGGCGCCGCCTTCGGCCGCTTCGAGCGAGTCCCGGCCGGCGATCGGACGGTGCTCATCCTCCTGATCAAGAACCCGGCCGGCGCAAACGAGGTCGTGCACACGCTGCTCGAGGGCGGCGCCCCCTCCCTGCTCCTCATTGCCCTGAACGACGCGATCGCCGACGGCAAAGACGTGTCGTGGATCTGGGACGTCGACTTCGAGCCGCTGCTCGCGCGCTCGGAGCGGCTGATCGCCTCCGGTGACCGCGCGGCGGAGCTCGGTGTGCGCTGCGTCTACGGCGGGCTGCCCGAGGAGGCGCTCACGGTCGAGCCGTCGCTCGCGCGCGCGCTCGACCGCGGCCTCGAGCTGGTCCCGCCCGGCGGCGAGCTGGTCGTCCTCCCCACGTACACGGCCATGCTCGAGCTGCAGCGGATCGTGGCCGATCGCGGCTGGTCGAAGCCGTACTGGGAGCGCACATGAGCTCGCTCACGTCTCCTCCGAGCGGGAGCGAAAGGCGGCCGGTGGGGTGAGGATTCGCGTCGGTCACCTGTATCCGGAGTACCTGAACATCTACGCCGACCGCGGCAACATCGCTGTCTTCTCGCGGCGGGCACGGCTGCGCGGCCACGAATTGGAGGTGGCGCCGATCTCGGTTGGGGACGGCGTTCGTCCCGGCGAGCACGACCTCTACTACATCGGTGGCGGCCAGGACCGCGAGCAGGCGCTGATCGCGCCCGACCTCGTCGCGAAGGGGCCGGCGATCGAGACGGCCGTCGCGAACGGGGCGGCGCTGCTCGCCGTCTGTGGCGGCTACCAGCTCCTCGGCCGTGGCTATCTCGGCCGCCACGGCGACTCGATGCCCGGAATCGGTCTCTTCCCACACGAGACCGTCGCCGGCGAGAAGCGGATGATCGGCGACGTGCTGCTCGAGTGTCCCTGGGCCGGGCAGACGCTGGCGGGGTTCGAGAACCACGCCGGGCGGACGAGGCTCGATGCGGGCGCCGAGCCGCTCGGCCGTGTCGTCGCCGGGTTCGGGAACGACGGCGAGTCGGGCTACGAGGGCGTCCGCGTTCGCCGCGCGATCGGCACGTACCTCCACGGGCCGCTGCTGCCGCGTAATCCGTGGCTCGCCGACTGGCTCCTCTCGCAGGCGCTGGCGCACGCAACGGGAGGCGAGCCACCCGAGCTGCCGCCGCTACCGGATCGCCTCGAGACCGAAGCGCACGCAGTGTCGGCCCAGCGAGCCCGAGCCCGCGGCGGCCGGTTCTAGGCTCTGGCCGGATGAGAGCACGCTTGCCCAGGCGACGAAGCCGCCGTCAGCCTCGGACCGGAGGCAAGATCACACCATGAAAGTCAATGACACTGCCAATCGTCGCCAGTTGAACCACCTCCGCCTCGGCCTCACCGAGGCGGAGGCACAAAAGCTTCGGGACACGCTGACCACGCTGCTTAAAGACTCCAGCGAACGACACGAGCACGCGTCTTTGTCGTCAACGCCAGCTAACGGTCTGGCTCGTCTGCGACTGACTCAAGGGACAATCCCGAACGCTGGCCCACGCGAGACCCTCAGCAACCGCGCCGTTACCCGACGAAGGACGCCTCGAACACGATCAAGTAGCTCGATTTAAAGGTGTCGACCTGATAGGCGTAGCAGCCTGGTGCCGGGACGAAGGTCGCTGCCGGGTGCAAGTCGTCTTCAGGCCCGACGAGCTTGATCTCTGGATGCACACGCCGTGTCCAGTTGGGACCGAGGTCGAATCCAATGCTGTTGGGTCCGTCGAGTTGGCGACCGCGAATCAGGACCGCACCTGCGTAGCGCGGCACCTTCCACAAGACCTTGGTGCCTGCCCAGCCGAGATTGGGCGGATCCGTCGGCTCCCACGTCAGGACGACGGCTGCGCGGCCGGCGTTGCTTGCAAGCGTCGGGTATGCCGGTCCCGGTCCAAAGAGATGGATCGGGAGCGTGCCGTCAGGGCTCGGGCGGGGCACTGATGCCGGGCAAGACGCTCCGGCAACGAGAGTCGGCACTCGGACAGGACGGCGGAGCGGCACCCAGTCGTAATCGAGGTACGGGCCGAGACAGCGGAAACCGTAGGAGCGATAGCGAGCCTGATGCCGGAGGAGGCAGGAATCGCCGTAGCTCAGGCAGACGGCTTTACCCGCAACACGAGCCGGAACCGACAGCGCTCCACAACGTGCCGCCTGAGCGCTGCTCCCCGACTGAGCAGCGACAGCCGCCAGAAGCGCGGCTGACACGACGCAGATCGTGACGATCCGCATGTCAAAACGATAACCGACCTCGGCTCAAGCGTCATTCCCGAACGCTGGCCCAGGCCAGTCGCACAGAGCGTGTAAGTCTGTTGCGGCGTACGCGGCCGTACCTATCGCCTGCTGGAAGACCTCGACTCACAAACGCACGCCACTCCACCATGGCCCGCGCCTGCGCCGGTTCACATGCCCGGACGCTGTCGCGGTGACGGTTCCAGCCCGCGGGCGGCCAGAGGGGTGGTAGACCTGGGATCACGCCCGAGACCACCGTTAAGACGCATGTGACACACCTCCTGCAGAAACTCTTGCTCCGCGACCGCGTGCAGGCGGTTGGTCGCACATGAGACCGGGATCTTCGTTGGCGGCAGCGCGTAGGCCGGCGCCACGATGCGCGCACGATTCTCATCCTCGGGGATGAGACGATTCGGTCGCGCGCCCGAGGGCAACGACGCTCGCGCGGTCTAACGTTCGCGGCATGACGGCGTGGTCGCGTCTCTCGCAGCGGTTCCGGCGCCTGCCGCGGTGGGCTGCCGACGGGTTGCTCGCGCTGGCGCTCGCTATTCCGACCTCGAGCGCCGCGTTCGCCGATCCGGGGAACGGGCTGCGCGAGCCGGCCGCGCTGGTCCTGCCGCTGCTCGCGCTGAGCGTCCTTCCGCTGGCGGCACGCCGCTACTTCCCGATTACGGTCTTCGCCACGACGCTCGGCGCAGCCCTCGCCCTCGAGCTGCTCGAAGGGACGTTCCAGGCGCAAGGGTCGATCGTGGCGCTCTACACGGTCGCCGCGCATTCCGGCAGGCGCGCCGCAACGTGGGCCGTGGCGGCAACCGTCGTCGCGATCGGCGTCACGGTGGTGAACGGGCCGCGCTGGGAGGTGATCGCCGGCGTCGCGCTCCTCGCCGTCTACGCAGCCGCGTGGGCGCTCGGCGACAACGTGCGGACGCGCCGCGCCTACCTTTACGGCCTCGAGGAGAAGGCGGATCGACTCGAACGGGAGCGGATCGCGAACGTGCGGCGGGCGACGGCGGAGGAACAGGCGCGGATCGCGCGCGAGCTCCACGACGTGATCGCGCACAGCGTCAGCGTCATGGTCGTCCAGGCCGCGGCGGCGGGGGACATCTTCGATACGAATCCTGCGCGTGCTCGCGAGGCGCTGGCGTCGATCGAGTCGACGGGCCGGACCGCGCTCGCCGAGCTCCGGCGACTGCTCGGCACGATGCGAAACGGCGACGCCTCCTATGCCCCGCAGCCGGGTCTTTCCGGCCTCGACGCCCTCGCCGACCACGTCCGGGCCGCGGGCATCGAGGTCGACGTGCGCGTGGAGGGCGCGTCCGCGCCACTTGCGGCGGGCGTCGACCTTGCCGCGTACCGGATCGTGCAGGAGGCGTTGACGAACACGCTCAAGCATGCCGCCGCAACGCGCGCCACCGTCACCGTGCGGCACCTCGTGAGCCGAATCGAGCTCGAGGTCGTCGACGACGGCGTCGCAGCGACCCGCGGCGATGGCACCGGCCACGGGATCATCGGCATGCGCGAGCGCGCGTCTCTCTACGGCGGCGAGATCCGCGCGGAGCCGCGGGCGACCGGAGGCTTCGGCGTCTTCGCGACGTTGCCGGTCGACGAGGAGCGAGCGTGACCATCCGCGTCCTGCTCGCCGACGACCAAGCGCTCGTCCGTAGCGGCTTTCGGATGATTCTCGACGAGCGGGACGGGATCGAGGTCGTTGGGGAGGCCGAGGACGGCGCGGAGGCGGTCGAGCTCGCGCGCACGCTCCGGCCGGACGTGATCCTGATGGACGTCCGCATGCCGAACGTGGACGGCGTCGAGGCGACGCGGCGGATCACTTCCGCCGGAACGGACGCGCGGATCGTGATCCTGACGACGTTCGACCTGGACGAGTACGTCTACGCCGCGATCCGTGCCGGAGCGAGCGGCTTCCTGCTGAAGGACGTCCGCCCGTCGGAGCTCGTAGACGCGGTTCGCGTGGTCGCAGCGGGCGAGGCGTTGCTCGCGCCGTCGGTCACGCGGCGTCTGCTGCACCGCTTCGCGACGACGCTGCCGGGTGAGGACGACGCGCGTGCGCTGCCGTCGCTCGAGTCCCTGACCGACCGCGAGCTCGACGTGCTGAAGCTGCTCGCGCGCGGCCTTTCGAACACCGAGCTCGCGCGCGAGCTGTTCCTCAGCGAGGCGACCGTGAAGACGCACGTGTCGAGCGTGTTCCGAAAGCTGCACCTCCGGGACCGCGCCCAGGCGGTCGTCCTCGCCTATGAGCTTGGACTCGTGCGCCCCGGCACGTCGTAGGGTTCGAAACTCCCCTCCTTCAGGAGGACGACCCGCCGCCAAGACCAGTCGCGCGACCGAGGCGAGTTGCGACTTCCGCCCGAAGACGCCCGGCGTCCGCGCCCGTACCTTCGACGCAGTGAAACGCGACTGCAGAGAGAGGTGGACATGACCATGAACGACACGCCGTACGTCCTCGAGACGTCTGGACTCACGAAGCGGTTCGGCGAGCGCACTGTCGTCGACGGCGTCGATCTGCACGTTCCGCGCGGCTCCGCGTTCGGCTACCTCGGCCCGAACGGCGCCGGAAAGACGACGCTGATCCGGATGCTGCTCGGCTTGACCGAAGCGACCGCCGGGTCGATGCAGGTGCTCGGCCGGCCTGTGCCGGGGCAGCGCAGCGAGGCGCTCGCGCGAGTGGGCGCGATCGTCGAGGAGCCGCGGTTCCACCCGTTCCTGACCGGCCGAGACAACCTGCGGGTGGTCGCAGCCGCCCGCGGTCCGGAAGCACACGCGCGGATCGACGGCGCCCTCGCCCGCGTCGGTCTCGCCGACCGCGCGGACGACCGCGTCAAGAGCTACTCGCTCGGGATGCGGCAGCGGCTCGGCGTCGCGCGCAGTCTCCTCGGCGACCCGGAGCTCCTGATCCTCGACGAGCCGACGAACGGCCTCGACCCGGCCGGCATCCAGGAGTTCCGCGTGATGATCCGCTCGCTCGTCGACGAGGGCCGCACGGTTCTGCTCTCGTCGCATCTGCTCGACGAGGTCGAGAAGGTCGTCGACGCGCTCGCGATCGTCGATCACGGCCAAGTCGTCTGGCAGGGTCCGATCGGCGACATCCGGAACGGCGGCGAACAGACCATCCTGATCCACGTCAGCGACGTCGAGCGAACGCTCTCGATCCTCGGCACGCACGTCGCAATCGCGTCGGCTGCGCGGGACGGCGACACCGTCCATGCTCGGCTCCACTCCGATGTCGAAGCGGCGGCTGCCGCGGCAGACATCAACCGCCGGCTCGTCGAAGCGGGCCTCTCCATCTACCGCCTCGAGCCGGCGCGCGCGTCGCTCGAGCAGCGGTTCCTCGAAATCACGACCCGACTGGGGGAAGCAGCATGACCACTGCTGAACACAGACCAATCGGCCTCGTCGGCGCAGAGCTCCTGAAGCTGCGCAAGCGACGCGGCCTGCTGATCTCGACGTTCGCGCTGACGCTGATCCCGATGATCGTCGGCTACCTCGTCGTGCTTCTGATGCACGCATCCGATCCCGCAAAGCACGACCCCGCGGGCGGGCTCGAGAACTTCACGGGCTCCATCGAGATGCTCGCGCTGCTGGCCGGCGTCGCGGGGATCCTCGTCGGAAGCACGCTCGGATCCGCCGATCTCGGAGCCGGCGTCTTCCGCGAGCTCGTCATCACCGGGAGGTCGCGATGGTCGCTGTTCGGGGCGCGCATCCCCGGCGGCCTCGTCTTCCTCCTGCCGTTCGTGCTCGCGGGCTTCGCGGTCGCCGCCGGAGCGTCGTTCGCGTTCGCCGACGCGTCACAGGCAACGCCGAGCACGGCGTCACTCGTCGAGTCGGCGGCGTGGGTCGTGCTCGTCGCGACGACAAGCCTCGTCCTCGCGCTCGGTGTGTCCGCCGCATTCGCATCTCGCGGGACTGCGATCGGGATCCTGCTCGCGTGGCAGCTCGCGGTTGCGCCGTTGCTGCTGTCGATCGACGCGCTCGGCGGGCTCCGCGAAGGAATGCTCGCTGCGGCCGTTGAGCGGCTCCGGCCGGCGGAGGTCGGCGCGGAGCTGGCGGTGCCGATGTCGCTTGGCGTCGCACTCGCCGTCGTCGCCGCGTGGATAGTCGTTCCGCTGGCGGCCGGCGGGTGGCGCACGGCGACGCGCGACGCATAGCGGACGACAACGGGGGCGCCTCGCGGGAGGCGCCCCCGTTTGTGCGGCATGCCGTACCGCGGCTCGGCGGGCGCTCCCACTGGGCGGCGCAGCGTCGAGCGCGGAGAGTGGGCCGGCTTCGCGGGAGCGGCGGCCGTCGCACTGATCCACGCCCTCGACGATGCGTTTCTGCACCGCCAGTTAGCGGTTCGGAGACAGTCACTCTGAGTGAGTGAGCGCCGCGGCGTCAGGCGCCATTTCCGAACACTGGCGCAGGCGAGAACGCCTTTACGCCTGGCCGCGGAGTCGCCGAAAGTCCGCAATCACGAGCAGCCACCCCACGAGAACAAGCAAGAAAGCTGGCGCCCACGCTCCCTGACCTGGGTTCGACCACCAGTCGGTCGCGTAATAGAGGAACCACACCGAGAAGAGCGCCAATGAGATCAACAACGGGAAATGGCTAGCCAGCGACGACGCAATAGAAGAGCTATAGACATCACCGGCAAAGCGAAGACCATCGTGAGGACGACCCACCCAAAGAGTCCGTCTGCGAACGCCCGAATGTCTTTGCCGATCCCAGATCGAACAGAGGCAAAGTCAAGGCCGGCCAGGCCGAGAAACGAAATGCCCATTTGCCTAGATCATGGGAGCGCCTCAAGGGACATTCCCGAAAGCTGGCCCAGCCGACGCCCTGGAACGGCCCAGGCAACAACACCTTAGGATCGCCCACGATGAACGTCTCGCTCAGGCCGCTCGAGGACCGGGATCTCGACACGATCTATCAGCTCGTGACCGATCCGGAGTCGATCCGAATGGCGGCCTTCACAGCCGAGGATCAGACCGATCGCCGCGCGTTTCTCAGCCGGATCTCGCGCCTGCGGCCCGATTCAAGCGCCTCGGACCAAGTCATCGATGTCGACGGAGCAGTCGCTGGAACGATCGGCTCCTTCCGAATCGACAAATCAGCCTGTTGACGAGGGCGATGCCGCCGCAGCTCGCGAAGCGTGGCGAGCAACGTCAACTTCGCGGCCGGTGGCGCGTCCAAGAACATGTGAGCGCGAGGCGTCGGCGAGGCTGTACCGCTGTCTGAATCACATTGGGGAGGATCGGGCCTCAAGTGGCCTCTGCTTGGGGTGCTCGGCACGATCACCCTGACGGCGGGGCTGATCGCGCTCTTCGCCTGGAGCCCGTGGAAGGAGGCCACGGCGGTCGAGTGGCTCGGCACGTACAGGGCGTGGTCCGACGGGATCGACGTCTCGCTCAATTCAGGCCTGGCCATCTCGCGGGCGGATTGCGAGTCGACGTTCGACGACGACGTGGGAGAGCCGCCGCAGGAGCGTCTTCAGCCGGTGGCGGCGGCTGCGCGGCGCGGCTGCGCGGTCTTGACCCCGGTCGGCTGGCGGAACGGCAAGGCGGACGTCGTGCGTGCGCTGGTCGACGCGGAGGACGACAGCCTGCCACCGCTGCGGCGCCGCGACATCGCCGACATCGCGGGCTCCAGCGTCGGCGTGCGCCCCGACGTCTACTGCTGGCAGCCCGCAGGCTGGGCGCGGTTCTTCGAGGAGTACGCGACCGTCAGCGGCGGTGAGGAGACATCGCTCAAGGGCATCGCCGACAAGACGAGGAACCGCATCGACCTCGACCCCAGTGTGTGCGCTGCGCTCCGGTTCTATCTGCGCCGGATGCGCCCGACATCACTGAGCTACGAGAACTTCGAGATGGCGGAAGCCCTCATGGTCGTGACCCACCAGGCCGAGCACTTGAAGATGCCGAACGCCTCCGAGGCCGAGATCGAGTGCTACGCCGTCCAGCACGTCCGGCCGCTCATCCGCGCAGCGGGCTGGGGAGCGGAGTACGCGACCAAGATGGCGCTTCAGGCGTGGGAACTGTCGTACCTGCAGCTGCCGCCGGCATTCCGTAGTTCCGCGTGCCGCGACGGTGGCCCGCTCGACCGCAATCGACGCTCGAGCGCCTGGCCGTAGTGCATGCCGGCCACAGCTGCGAGGAGATTCGATGGCGTCAGGACCGGGTGACATGGCCGAATGCTGGGCCAGGCGAGCCGTGCATCGGCAATCCGCATCTCTAGGCGACGAAGGACGCCTCGAACACGATCAAGTAGCTCGTTGTAAAGGTGTCAACCTGGTAGGCGTAGCAGCCTGGTGCCGGGACGAAGGTCGCCGCCGGGAGCACGTCTTCTTGAGGGCCGACGAGCTTGATCTCTGGATGCACGCGCCGCGTCCAGCTCGGACCGAGGTCGAAGCCGACACCGTTCGGACCGTCAAGCTGGCGACCGCGAATAACCGACTCCGGTTCAGGGACATCTCATCGTGACTGCGTTCCCATTTGGCTCGACCGGGTAGAGGCGGCTCAAAGAGACCGGTGGTGGAAGGAGTGTCGAGATGGGAAAGCTGATAGCGACCACACAGGCGACGATCGACGGCGTCGTCGACCCGGTCGGCGAATGGGTGCAGCCCGACGGAGACCACGGCGACTACTCGTTCGAGCGCCAGGCGAGATCCAGCGGGCTGGTGCTCGGCCGCAAGACCTACGAGGGGCTGGCGGGGTACTGGCCGAGCCAGTCGGGCAAGTGGGCTGACCTGGTCAACCCGATGCGAAAGTACGTCGGGTCCAAGACCCTGTCCGGAGATCTCGAGTGGAACGCGACTCTGCTGGAGGGCGAGCTCGACGACTCGATCCCGAAGCTGAAAGACGAGGTCGACGGTGACCTGTTCATGCACGGGAGCGGCGAGTTCGCGTACGCGCTCGCCGAGCAGGGTCTGATCGACGAGTACGAGGTCTATCTGAACCCCCTGGTCTGGGGCGAGGGGAACGTCCACGTGCTCGGCGACCGGGGAACCGTCCGGATGGAGCTCGACGACATGAAGCGGTTCGACTCCGGAGTGGTCCTTCTCACCTACCTCCCAGCGTCTTAGAGATGTCGGCCTTGACCGCCTGGCAGGAGCTCGCGAAGGCGGCTGAATACTGCGGCGGTCGTCAGCGCACGCAGCCGGTCACGGAAGCGGCCGCCAGGATCGCGGCGGCGGAGCGCTCGACGTCGTCCTCGGTCGTTCGCCAGCTCGAGACCGAGATCCGCATCGCGGCCCTGCCCTGCCAGACCGTCCCCGAGAGCCAGCACGTGCCGTCAGCCTGGACCGCTGCGATCGTCGCCCGCGTGGCCTCGTCGTCGTCGCCGAAGCGGACGAGCACCTGGTTGAGGACGACGTCGTTCAGGATCTCGACCCCGGGTTCTGGGCCGAGTAGCTCCGCAAACCGTGCCGCGTGGTCGCAGCAGCGCTCGACCATCGCCGCGATCCCTTCCCGACCGAGCGCCTTGATCGCCGCGTAGATCGGGAACCCGCGGGCGCGGCGGGAGAACTCCGGCGTCCAGTCGAGCTGGTCGCGCGCGGCGTCCGGATCGGCGTGCTCGAGGTAGCTGGCGCTGACGGACATTGCGGCTCGGTGCGCAGCCGGATGCGCGCAGAAGGCGATCCCGGAGTCGTAGGGAACATTCAGCAGCTTGTGGCCGTCGATCGCCCACGAGTCGGCGCGCTCGACGCCCACGGTGAGATGGCGGAACCGCGGCGAGGTGCTCGCCCACATGCCGAAGGCGCCGTCGACGTGCAGCCAGGCGCCTGAGCCCGCGACCGCGTCGGCGATCGCGTCCAGAGGATCGAAGCAGCCCGAATTGACGTCGCCGGCCTGGGCGCAGACAATCGTCGGCCCCGACTCCGCGCCGAGCGCGGCCCGGAGCGCATCGGGTCGAAGCCTCCCCTGCTCGTCGGTCGCGAGCGGCTCGATCTGGCGGCCACCGATGCCGAGGTACCGGAGCGCCCGGTCGATCGTCACGTGGCGGTATTGACCGACGAGCACCCGAATTGGCGGCGCGGCGTGCAGCCCGTCGTTCAGGAGATCCCAGCCGGCCTGATCGAGTACGTGCTGGCGTGCCGCTGCGAGCGCGGTCACGTGCCCCATCTGCGAGCCGGTGACGAACCCGGCCGAGACGCCCTCAGGCAGCCCCAGCAGCTCACGCAGCCACTCGAGCGCGACCTCCTCGACGACGGCTGCGCTCGGCCCGATCACGTACAGACCGGCGTTCTGATCCCAGGTGGAAGTGAGCCAGTCGGCCGCGAGCGCCACGGGCAGCGCGCCACCGATGACGAAGCCGAAGTACCTCCCGCCCGGGATCGCGGTCACTCCCGGCTCGGCCGCGGCGATCAGATCGGCGATCACCTGACCGTCCTCGGCACCCTGCTCGGGAAGCGGGCCGCCGAGTGCGGCTCGCAACTCCTCGACTGTCGCGCTCGATCCGACGGGACGCTCGTCGAGCGACGCGAGGTACTGCGCGGCATAGTCGGCCGTCAAGCCGAGCAGATCCTTCACGGGGTCCATAGAGCTCCAAGATAGACCGCCGAATCTCCCGATTGCCAGCGTTGCAGAAAGCGCTGGATCGGCGGGTGCAGGACGGCGCCGTCGAGCTCGTCGAGCGCGAACAGCGCGTGGCCACGGACGGCCTCGTCGGTGGAGCTGACGTCCTCCAGCGATCCCTCGACGCGCCCGGCGAAGATGATGTGGACGACGTGCTTCGTCGTCAGCGTCCGGCCGGGCGCGATCGAGTCGACGATCGCAATCGGGCCTTCGAGCGGCGGCGCCTCGATCCCGACCTCCTCCTGGATCTCCCGCCGGAGCGCGTCCACCAGCGTCTCGCCGGAGTGGACTCCACCTCCCGGCAGGAGCCAGACGTGGCGCCCGCGCTTGTCGTGGCGGCACAGCAGGATCCCGTCGCCCCAGCGCAGGAGCGCAGAGACGCGGATCCGAGGCTCCGCTCCGATCACGGCCGACGAGTAGGGTTGGAGAGTGCGCTTCTCGGAGTACCAGACCCGCTCACGCGCGACCGCCGTCTACCCGGACGCCGGCAACAACATCGTCTATCCAGCACTCGGGCTCTGCGGCGAGGCAGGCGAGACGGCCGAGAAGGTCAAGAAGGCGATCCGAGATGACGGAGGGACCCTAACCGAGGAGCGGCGCGCGGCCATAGCGGCCGAGCTCGGCGACGTCCTCTGGTACGTCGCCCAGCTGGCGACCGAGGCCGGGCTCGACCTCGAGGAGCTGGCGGAGGCCAATCTCGAGAAGCTCGCGTCGCGGCAGCAGCGCAGCGTCCTTCAGGGCAGCGGCGACAACCGCTAGCTGACGCCGCGCTCGGCCTCGTCGGCCGCGTCGGCGACGAGGTACGCGGCGAAGCGGCGCACCTCGCGCTGCGGCAGCCGCGCGCGGACGAGCACGCCGTGCTCCGAGTCCTCGCGCTCGTCGATCGGCGCGCCGAGCGCATAGAGCTCCGCAAGCTTCCCGCCCTCGTCGTACGGCAGCAGCAGCCGGACGTCTTCGAAGCGGTCGGCGAAGAGGCTCGCGATTCGCTCGCGCAGCTCGCCGAGGCCCTCGCCCGTCGCCGCCGAGATCTGCAGCGAGCCGGGGAAGCGGTTCGAGAGGCGGCGGCGTCCGAGCGGGTCGACGCGGTCGATCTTGTTCAGGACGAGCTCGACCGGCACGTCGTCGGCGCCGATCTCGTGCAGGACGGCGTCGACGGCGCCGATCATCTCCTCGAGCCTGTCGTCGTCCTCGGAAGCGTCGACGACGTGGAGGACGAGATCGGCGACGAGCGTCTCCTCGAGCGTCGACGCGAAGCCCTCGACGAGTTGCGTGGGCAGACGGCGGATGAAGCCGACGGTGTCCGTGAGGAGGTAGCGCTTGCCCTCGTGCTCGAACGCGCGCGTGGTCGGATCGAGCGTCTCGAAGAGGCGGTTCTCGACACTGACCTCGGCGTCCGTGAGGGCGTTCAGAAGCGTCGACTTGCCGACGTTCGTGTAGCCGGCGAGCGCGACCGTGGGCGTGCCGCTGCCGGCGCGCTCCTTGCGCCGCGTCGCGCGATGCTTCCCGACCTCCTTCAAGCGCCGCCGCAGCAGCGAGATCTTGCGGCGGGCGATCCGGCGGTCGGTCTCGAGCTGCGACTCGCCGGGGCCGCGCGTGCCGACGCCGGCCCCGAGGGCGCCGGTGCCGCCGCCGAGGCGCTCGAGGTGCTGCCACATGCCGCGCATCCGCGGCAGGTTGTACTCGAGCTGCGCCAGCTCGACCTGGAGCTTTCCCTCGGCGCTCCTCGCGTGCTGGGCGAAGATGTCGAGGATCAGCTGCGTCCGGTCGACGACGCGGGCTGTCAGCGCGTTCTCCAGCGCCTTCTGCTGCGCCGGCTCGAGCTCGTCGTCGACGATCAGCACCTCGGCGTGCGCGTCCTCGTAGGCGTGCTTCAGCTCCTCGAGCTTGCCCTTGCCGACGTACGTGCGCGGATCGGGGTTGGCGCGCCGCTGGACCAGCTCGGCGATCGGCTCGACGCCCGCCGTGCGGGCGAGCTCGCGCAACTCGCCGAGCTCCTCCTCGGAGTCGGCGGAGCGTGGCAGGACGGCGAGAACGAGCCCACGCTCGGGCTCGACGCCGGAGCTAGGGTTCTGGCGCGTCGTCACTGCTGGGATTGTGCCACGCTTGCGCGCGATGACCGATCTCGCGACCCGGCTGGCCGAGCGCACGCTCGAACTCGTGAACATCCCGTCGGAGAGCCGGCACGAGGCGGAGATCGCGGCGCACGTGCGCTCGCTGGTGCCGCCCTCGTTCGAGCCGGAATACGAGGCCGAGGACGCGTTCGTCTGGACCCGGCCGCGCCGGGAGGGGAAGCCGATCGTCGTCCTCGCGGGGCACTACGACACCGTCCCCGCTCAGGAGAACGTCCCCGGCCGGATCGAGAACGACGCTGTCGTCGGGCTGGGCGCGAGCGACATGAAGGGCGGCCTCGCGGTCATGCTCGAGCTGGCGCGCACGCTCGAAGGCACGGAAATGGACGTCGACCTCGCCCTGCTCGCGTTCGGGAAGGAAGAGCTGCCGGCCGAGTTCAGCCCGTTACCGCACCTGTTCGACAACTCCCAGGTCGTGCACGAGGCGGAGCTCGCGATCCTGCTCGAGCCGACCGACTGCACGATCCAGGCGGGCTGCCTCGGCAACCTGAACGCGCTGCTGACGTTCCACGGCGTCAGCGGCCACTCGGCGCGGCCGTGGGCGGCGGAGAACGCGATCGAGCGAGCGCTCGAGGGCCTGCGTCCCTACGCTGCGATCGAGCCGCGGCCGGTCGAAATCGGAGGCCTCACCTTCACCGAGGTCGCGAGCATCACACGGATCGAGGGCGGGATCGCGACGAACGTGATCCCGGACCGCGTCCAGGCGAACGTCAACTTTCGCTACGCGCCGGACCGCTCCCCGGCAAGCGCGGAGGCGTACCTGCGCAGCCTGCTCCCGGAGGGCGCGACCTTCGAGCACGCGGGCGACTCCCCGCCGGCCCGCGTCGTCACCGATTCGCCGCTCGTCCAGCGCCTGCGCGCCGCCGGCGACCTCGATCTCGAGCCGAAGCAGGCGTGGACGAACGTGGCCGACTTCACCTCACGGGGGATCGACGCGATCAACTTCGGGCCTGGCGCGACGCGGTACGCGCACCGGCGCGACGAGCAGGTCGAGGTCGCCGCGCTGGAGCGGGCGTTCACGTCTCTCCGGCGCTTCGTCACGGGTAGCGTCTAGCCGTGCCCGTCTCCCCGATCCTCGAACGGCAGACGACATACCCGTTCGTGCGGCTGAACGAGGCCGCACGGCGCGTGCGCGAACGCGGCGTCGAGGTGATCGACTTCGGGATGGGCGACCCGCGCGAGCCGACCGACCCCAGAATCCGGCAGGCGCTGGTCGACGGGCTTCGCGACCGGATGGGTTACCCGGCAGCAGTCGGCCTGCCCGAGCTGCGCGAGGCGATCGCCGGCTGGGCGGAGCGACGGTTCGCGACGAGGCTCGATCCGGAGACCGAGATCATCCCGACGCTCGGCAGCAAGGAGGCGATCTTCAGCTTCGCGCTCGCGGTCGTCGACGCGGACGGCACGCGGGATACGGTCGCCTACACGGATCCGGGCTACCCGGTCTACGAGCGGGGCGCCCTCTTCGCGCACGCGCGTCCGGTGGCGTTGCCCCTCCGCGAGGAGCACGGCTTCCTGCCCGACCTCGACGCGATCGACGACGAGACCTGGGCCCGGCTCGCCGTCTTCTGGCTCAACTATCCGAACAACCCCACCGGTGCGACGGCGCCGCCCGCGTTCTACGAGCAGCTGGCGGCGCTGGCGCGCGAGCACGGCTTCGTGATCGCATCCGACGAGGCGTATACCGAGCTCTGGTTCGACGAGCCGCCGGCGTCGGTGCTCCAGCTGGCCGACCGGACGAACGTCGTCGCCTTCAACACGCTCTCGAAACGGAGCTCGATGACCGGCTACCGGAGCGGCTTCGCGGCCGGCGACCCGGAGTTGATCGCGGCGCTGAAGGCGTTCCGGCCGACCATCGGGACCGCCCCGCAGGAGTTCGTCCAGCGCGCCTCCGTCGTCGCCTGGGGCGACGAGGAGCACGTCGCGGAGACGCGCGAGCGCTACGGCCGCAAGCGGGCGCTCCTCCTCGGCCTCTTCGAGCGCAAAGGAATCCGCGTCGCCGGCAGCGCGGCGACGATGTACCTCTGGGTGGCTGCGCCCGAGGGCGAGAGCTCCGAGGAGTTCGCCGAACGGCTGCTCGAGCACGGCATCCTCGTCGCTCCCGGCTCCTATCTCGGCGCCGCCGGCGAAGGCTACTTCCGCGTCGCGCTCGTCCCCTCCGAGGACGAGTGTGCGCGCGCAGTCGAGATCCTGGAGCGTGCGCTGTGACGCCCGAACTCGCGCTCGAGATCGTCGAAGCGCTCGACAAGGGCGAGCGGCGGGTCGCCTCGCCGGACGGCGGGGACTGGGTCGTCGACGTCGAGGCGAAGGAAGCCATCCTCGAGTACTTCCGCCTCCGCAAGGTCGAGCCGATGTCCGTCGGCCCCTTCTCCTTCCAGGACAAGATCCCGCTGAAGGTGCCGCCGCACGGCGTCCGGATCGTCCCGCCCGGCGTCGCCCGCTACGGCTGCTTCCTCGCCGAAGGCGTCGTCCTGATGCCCGGCTACGTCAACATCGGCGCCTGGGTCGGCCCACGGACGATGGTCGACACGTGGGCGACGGTGGGTTCGTGCGCACAGATCGGCGCCGACGTCCATCTGGCCGGCGGCGTCGGCATCGGCGGCGTGCTCGAGCCCCCGAACGCAACGCCGGTGATCGTCGAGGACGGCGCCTTCCTCGGCTCGCGCTGCATCGTCACCGAGGGCGTTCGAATCGGCGCGGGCGCGGTGCTCTCGGCGAACGTCTCGTTGACGGCGAGCGTGCCGGTGATCGACGTCACCGGCGAGGAGCCCGTCGAGCATCGCGGCTCCGTGCCGCCGCGCGCGGTCGTCGTCCCCGGCACGCGGCCGAAGGAGTTCCCGGCCGGCACCTACCAGCTCGACTGCGCGCTGATCATCGGCTGGCGCAAGGAGTCGCACGACGAGCGACTGAGCTTGAACGAGACCCTGCGCGAGTTCGAGCTCGCCGTCTAGCTGCACGCCTAGAGCCGCAGCTCGCCTGCGCAGATCTCCTCTGCCGGGCCGACAAGCGTGATCCGCGCCTCGTCGTCGAGCTCGACCCGCAACTCGCCGCCGGGCATCTGTACGGTGACGGGGCTCTCGCACCAGCCGTTCGTGACCGCGGCGGCTGCGGCGGCGACCGCGCTCGAACCCGACGCGCTCGTCGCGCCGGCGCCTCGTTCCCAGACGAGAACGGTCAGCTCGTTGGGGCCGTCGACGCGCACGAGCTGGACGTTCGTCCGCTCCGGGAAGCGCTCGTGCCGCTCGATCAGCGGGCCCAGCCGGAGCAGATCCTCGCGTTCAGCAGTGCTGCGGACGACCGCGTGCGGATTCCCGACCGACACCGCGGTCAGCTCGATCCGCTCGCCGCCGACGGAGATCGTCTCCGTCTCCCCCACCTCGACGCCGCCGACGCCCATCGCGATCGTGCCGTCGTCGCGCAGCGCCGCGGGATACGTGCGGCCGGCGACGGCGATCGTCACCTGCGCGGACGCGGCGCGCGCGGAGAGCCAGGCGGCAGCAATGCGACTGCCGTTGCCCGAGAACTCGGCCAGGGAGCCGTCCGGGTTCCAGATCGCGATCTCGGCGCTTACGCCGTTCGCCGAGACAACCTCGACGACGCCGTCCGAGCCGATCCCGTAGCGGACATCGCACAGCCGGCGCGCCAACTCGGCCTCGACCTCGGCCTCGACGACGAGGTAGCTGTTACCAAGCGCGTGCCACTTCGAGAATCGCATCCGCCACCTCCCCCGCCGGCCGTTCCGCGTCGATCATGACGATGCCCGGGATCCGGCGCATCCACTTGCGTTGATAGCCGGCGAGGCGAAGGGTGGCCCGTTCGAGCTCGGCGATCGCCGCCTCGCGCGGCAGCGCTCGCACGGCGTCGAACCCGAGCACCTGCGGCACGACGTCACCGGCGGTGCGCACCTCCTCCACCACGCCCTGCTCGAACATCCCGCGTGTGCGGACGCCAATCCGTGCTGCGAGCGTCTCGCGGACGACGTCGAGCCCGATGACAAGCGTCGGCAGGCGGAGATCGGCCGTCCAGAGACGGGACTGCTCTGGCACGAGGGTCCCTCCTACCTCCCAGAGCTCGAGCGCACGCACGACACGCTTGCGGTCGTTCGGATGCACCCGCGCAGCGGCGAGCGGGTCACGGCGCTCGAGGAGCCCGTGCGCCGTCGCCGCGCCGCGTCGGTCGTAGAACCGCTCCCAACGCTCCCGCGCAGCCGGCGGCGCGTCCGACGGGAGCCGAACGTCGGTCAGCGCTGCCTGGAACCAGAGCCCCGAGCCTCCGACGACGACTGGCGTCCTTCCCGCTGCGGTGATCTCGTCGATCGCCGCGTGCGCGAGCTGCTGATACTCGCCGACCGTCCCCTGACGGTCGAGCGGCCAGATCCCGATGAGACGGGCACCCGCGTCCTGGTTCGTCAGGATCGGCAGGCCGCGATAGACCTGCATCGAGTCGGCGGAGACGAGCTCGGCCGGGATCCGCGCGGCGATCGCCTCGGCGACCGCCGTCTTGCCCGACGCGGTCGGCCCGAAGATCCCGAGGACGCTAGGTCGGATCGCTTGCGAGCGTCTTCCAGCCAACCGAGTCGCCCTCGTTGACGACCGGCTTGTCGTCCTCGGGATGGGCGGCGCGATGCTCCCGGAACCAGGCGACGGCGCGCGGGATGCCCTCGTCGAGCGGCACCTTCGGCTCCCAGCCGAGCAGGTCGCGCGCCTTGCGGATGTCGGCCACGTAGCGCGTCACCTCGCCGAGCAGGGACGGCGCGATCATCATCTTCGGCTCGACGTCGAGCTCGCCCGCGATCAGCTCGGCGGCGCGGACGAGCGTGTTCCCCTCGCCGAAGGCAAGATTGATCGTCTCGTTCGTGACGCGGCCGTCGACGAGCGCCTCGATCCCGCGCGCGATCCCCTCGACGCAGTCGTCGACGTAGGTGAAGTCGAGCACCTTGTCCGCGCCGCCGAAGACGGTGATCGGCTCGTCGCGCGACATCGAGTGGATGAAGAGCGGCAACACGCGGGACATCCGGTGCAGGTCGTTGTCGTAGCGCCCGTAGACGTTCGAGAAGCGGAAGGCGAGGTACGTGAGGCCGTAACAGCGAGCGTAGGCGTAGATGAACGCCTCGCTCGCGATCTTCGAGGCCGAGTACGGGCTCTCGGTGAAGGCGAAGTCGGCCGTGTCTTCGCCGTACCCCTCGAAACGGTGGACGTCGCCGTAGACCTCGCGCGTCGAGGAGAAGACGAGCGGCAGCCGGCGCTGCCGGCAGTATTCGAGCACGTTGAAGGTCATCATCGTGTTCTCGAGCGCGCGGTGCGGGTGCGCGACGAGCTGGTGCACCTTCGCGTGCGCGGCCAGATGAACGACGACGTCGGTCTCGGGGTAGGGGACGCCGCCGATCCCGTCCGGGAAGGCCGGGTACTGGCCGGACAGGTCCTGGATCAGGTAGCGGAAGTCGTCCGTCCAGGTGTTGACGCGCTGGTCGACGCCGAAGACCTCGTGGCCGTCGGCGAGGAGGCGCAGCGCGAGGTTGGTGCCGATCTGGCCCGAGGAGCCGGTCAAGAGGACTTTCACGCCGCCACCGCCGTCCGCTGCGCCCCGCGGAGCGTCGTCGAGGTGGCGCTCTCGATCAGTACGTCGACGAGCTCCCCCGGTTCCGCGCCGCCCGCGAAGTTGACGGTGACGTTGCCGCGTGTGCGGCCGCGCAGGAGCGTCGCATCGGTGCGGCTCGCCCCTTCGACCAGCACCTCCTCGACGGCGCCGACCCGCGCGGCGTTCCGCTCCGCCGCGATCCGCTGGACGACGTCGACGAGCCGCTCGAGCCGTTCGTGCTTGACCTCCTCCGCGACCTGCTCCGGCATCGCGGCCGCCTCGGTGCCCTGCCGCGGCGAGTAGATGAAGGTGAAGGCGCTGTCGTAGCGCACGGTCTCGACGACCTCGAGCGTCTCCTGGAAGTCGACCTCGGTCTCGCCGGGGAAGCCGACGATCACGTCCGTGCCGAGCGCGAGTCCCGGGATCGCGGCGCGCAGCTTGGCGACGAGCCGCAGGTAGCGGTCGCGGTCGTAGGTGCGCCGCATCGCCTTCAGAATCCGGCTCGAGCCGGACTGGAGCGGCAGGTGGATGTGCTCGCAGACGGCGTCGCACTCGGCCATCGCCGCGATCACGGGGTCCCGGAAGTCCTTCGGGTGCGGGCTCGTGAAGCGGATCCGTTCGATCCCGTCGACCGCGTCGCAGGCACGCAGGAGCTCACCGAACTCGGTCTCGAGCTCCGGGCGCAGGTCGCGGCCCCAGGAGTTGACGTTCTGGCCGAGCAGCGTGATCTCCCTGACCCCGTCGGCGGCGAGCCGGGTCACCTCGGCGACGATCTCCCCCGGACGGCGGCTCTGCTCGCGCCCGCGCACGGCGGGGACGATGCAGTAGGCGCACTTGGAGTTGCAGCCCATCGAAACCTGCACCCAGGCGCTGAAGGAGCGCTCGCGGTGCATCGGCAGGTCGCCTGCGAAGTGCTCGTGGGTGCCGAACCGGCCCCGCGGGGCGTGACCGCCGGCGCCGATCCACTCGCCGAGGTGCGGGATCGAGCCGGGGCCGAAGGCGACGTCGACCTGCGGATAGAGGTCGAAGATCCGCTCGCGCTGCGCCTCGGCGTAGCAGCCGCCGACGGCGATCACGAGGTCGGGATCGCGCCGCTTGCGCGCGCCGGCGTCACCGAGGTAGGCGGCGAGCTTCGTGTCGGGCTTCTCACGGATCGTGCACGTGTTGAAGACGAGCACGTCTGCGCTCTCCTGAGAGGGCGCCTCGCCGAGCCCGAGTGACTCGAGCATGCCCTTGATCCGCTCCGAGTCGTGGGCGTTCATCTGGCAGCCGAACGTGGTGACGTGGTAGCGCCTCACGGTCGCGAAGTGTATCCCCGGGATCGAGCCGCCCCGGGCGAAGGCACTGTGCGTGTTTGAACGAACGTTTACACGGCAGACACCGAATGCCCACAAACCGGGCGTAGATTCCGCCCCAGACCGGAGGTGGTTTCGATGAGGATTCGTCTCGCATTCCTGCCGCTGATCGTGCTTCCGTTTCTCGGGACGACCGGCACGAGCGTCGCCGCGGAAGCCGGAACGACGAACGGGCGGATCATCTTCGTCTCGGCGGACCGCAACGGCATCGCCTCCATGAATCCCGACGGGAGCGGGATCTGGGGTCTCATGCTCGGCGGGAATGACGGTGAGCCGTCGTGGTCGGCGGATGGATCACGTCTCGCCGTCGCGGTTCGGTGGCCGGGGATCGAGGGGATCACCGTCATGGACCCTCAGGGTTGGATCAGCCGCCGCCGGCTGACGTTCAGCGCATCAGACAGCCACCCGTCCTGGTCGCCTGACGGCACGACGATCGCCTTCTCGGGCAACGGCGACATCGCGCTCGTTCCGGCTGCCGGCGGTTCGATGACACGGATCACGTCCGGGCCAGAGCTCGATCTCGAGCCGTCCTGGTCCCCGGACGGCACGACGATCGCGTTTACGCGGAACAGCCTCGACGGGACCAGCGTCTGGACCTTGGACGTCGCAACGGGAAAGGCCGTCCTCGCCGTCTCCGGCGACCCGTTCGGGGCGGCGGCACCGAGCTGGTCCCCGCGCGGCGAACTGACGTACGTCGTCGGCGACACCGCGTACGCGCGATCGGCCGACGGACGCGTCGCCCGGCTCGTCACGCCGGTCGACTATGGCACGTCGATCGCGTGGGCGCCGGACGGGAGCCGCTTCCTCTTCGTCTCGGGCGGCGGGATCTCGGTAGCCGGTCGAGACGGCGAGGTGCTCGGCCGCCTTGCCCCAGGCACGTCTCCCGCCTGGCAGCCGCTGCCGGACACGAACGACGGCTGCACCCTGCGAGGGACGGCGGGCGCCGACATTCTCGTCGGGACGCCGGGCAACGACATCCTCTGCGGGCTTGCGGGCGACGACACCCTGCTCGGACTCGACGGAGCCGACTTGATCATGGGTGGGCCTGGCAACGACTGGATTGCGGGCGGCCAAGCGAACGACCGGCTCCTCGGCCAAGCGGGGTCCGACCGACTGGATGCCCGGGACGGGCGTACCGACACGGTCGACGGAGGTGCGGGGACCGACACGGGCCTCCTCGAGCCTCGGGACGGAACGCGCTCGGTGGAGCGCCGGCGGCTCGACGGCAACCTCGCCGCGTGGCGGCCGGTACGCGCGTCGGGTCTCGGGATCCCGGATCCGCCGGAGCGCGCGGTCGACGGTCTGGCGGGCGATGCATGGAACAGCGGCGGCTGGCCACCTGCGTGGATCGAGGTCGACCTGCTCCGACCGACGGACATCGGCACGATCCGGCTCGTTACCGGACCGCAGCCGGCCGGGGTCACGCATCTCGTTCTCGGCAAGGGCCCGTCGACACGGGGCGCGTACAGGCTCCTCCGCGTGATCAAGGGACCGACGGCCGCCGGCCAGGAGGTCGTGCTGGGGTCGAGGCGTCCCTGGCTCGGAATCCGTTGGCTGCGGATCGCGACTGATCCAGGCGGGAGTGGTGGCGCGCAGTGGGTCTCGTGGCAGGAGATCGAGGTGTACGCGCCGAGCCGCCGCTGAGGCCCGGCT
>CAWATM010000005.1:0-75160 GCA_963784895.1 uncultured Gaiellaceae bacterium
TCGAGCACTGGGTCGTGGTTGACAGCAGCCGCAGCGGCACGTGCCCGGCGAAGCAGATTCCCCTGCAGGTCGTGCGCTTCGCGCTCGTCCCAGCCGCCGCTGGCGCGAGATGATGATGGTCGGACGACTCCCGTAGTTGGTGGCGACGGTCTCCAGGCGCATCGTCCCGTCTTGGTCGGCAGCATCGCGCGGGACGAGCGCCCGCTGCGAGGTGGCGTGTAGGCCGGCGAAGCGCGCGCCGTCCGCGAGCGCCGCGCCAACCATTACCCGATAGGAAGACGAATGAGCCCAAGGTTGTCACGACGAACCTCGGACGAGAGCTTCTCCGAGCTCCGAGCCGGGAAGCGCGCGCAGCAGCAGTAGACCCAGAGCAGGAACAGCCGAAACGCGGTGACCGCCGTTACGCCGCGCAGCCCGGCGATCGGCCCTCGTTCGCGCGGTGGACTGTCGCCTGCGGTGGTCTCGATCAGGGCATGGGCGAGGCCGAGGAAGTCGAGCGCGAGCAGGAGGGCAGTCGCGCTCGCGGCCCAGGGGTGTCCCGCCTGGGAAGCCGCCGCCAGCGACGATCAGAGCATCTCGCTGACGAAGAGTGGCGAGGGCGGTCGGCCGGAGAGCGCGGCAGAGCGAGATCCCCATCGAGACCCCCGAGGGCGTGCTTGGTGCGACCGATACCGGTGACGGCGTGTCCCGCCGCGCGTGGCTGGTGCGCAGGAGAGGCGTCGCCGCGTCGAAGCCGAGTGCCTTGGCGACGGCGTGGGCGGCGATGTGAATGGCGACGCCAGTTAGCGCCGAGAGGAGTGCCGAACCGATCCCGAGCGCGATCACGCCATGTGCTCAGGCTGGAATAGGCGAGCAGACGCTTCCGGGGCAGCGAAGCGCCAGCAGAAACGGCACCGCGACGGCGAGCGAAGCGAGGCCGAAGGCGATCAGGAGGGTCTGCGTCGTGCGCCGCCGACAACCGGTGCGAGTGCATGCTGGGAGCGCCACGCGACGAGAGCACGGTGGCAGGACGCGGCGGAGAAGAAGCGCGGAGACCGGCGGCGGTGCCTCCAGTGGCATCCGGTAGCCAGTCGTGCACCGGTGCCCAGCCGATCCTCGCCGCGAGCCCTGCAAGGAGGAACAGGTAGGCGATCAGGGCAGTCTCGCTGCCGCCGGAGTAGGTCGAGAAGCGTGCCAGGACGAGCCCGCCGAGCCCGCCGGTCGGGGATGCCCGCGCGAGCATCACGATTCCGAGCAGCGCGACGCCGAGCCCGAGCGAGGTCAGGACGAGGTACTCCAGCCCGCCTCGAGCGCGCGAGCTGGCCGCTGAAGCCGACGAGCAGTGCGGAGGCGGCGGTCGTCCCCTCGACGAGAGCCGGCTGCGCCGAGATTCGCCGACCAGCGCGTGCCAGCAGGATCGCCCAGAAGAGGTAGAGCGCGGCGTAGAAGATCCTCTGCCGGCGCTCGGCGAGACCAGCGAGTCGCCGCTGCGGCCGAGGTAGGCCGGTGAGACGAGGATGCTCGCGAGCCCGACGAGGCCGATCACGCCGACGAGGAACCCGCCGGCGACGTCGACGACGAGCCAATCGCCGATAACGGGCTCGTTCGAGGCGCGCAGGGCGAGGATGGACTGTGTCAGCGCGAGCGTCGCCGTGGCCACGGACGCCAAGCGCGCGAATGTCGTCACGAGGCTCGTCGGAGCAAGCAGGAAGATCACTGCCGCGAGCCCCGGAAGGGCGCACGGCCAGCGCCAGGAGCTCGCGGCTGAGTCACGCAGCGCCCTCAAGGCTGCGCTGTCAGCGGTGCCGAACTCAACGAAGATCCGCTCGTAGAAGACGACCGCGACCAGCGCGACGAGCATCAGGTCGAGGGCGACGCCCAGCTCGATTGCGACCGAGGCACCGCCGGGCAACTGGAGTGCCGCAAGCGCGAGCGCGTGCTCGACGAGGACGATGCCGATGATTTGAAACAGCGTCGCGCGCCGCAGCGCCGCCGTGGCGATCCCGAATGCCACGAGCGCGAGCACTCCGCGCTCCGCGTCACGTGAATCGAGACCGATCGCCGGTACGAGCCAGGTCAATGCCAGCGCAAAGGCGAGGGCGATCCCAGCGCGCGCCAGCGGTGCCACGCGCGCCCGCACCGGACGCACCGCTCGGGTGCGTGAGACGAGCAGCAGGAAGAGCCCGGCGAGGACGACCCGCGAACCGCGAGCGCGGCAGCGGCGAGGACGCGCCGCTGCTCTCAGCCTCGTCGAGCGCAAAGGCGGCCAGGACGAGCGCTTGCGCGGTTACGAGCGCGACTGCGAGCGAGCGGCGGCGGACGACGACGACGGCGAGCCCGAGCGCGACGAGCGTCCAGATGACCACGCCGCTCATGAGGAGCCCACGAGCCAGGAGGCGATCCCGAGCAGTGCCGCGATCGTGCCGGCCGCGAGAAGCCGCGGCACGAGTAGGACGCGCATCTTCGCGACGAGCGTCTCGACAAGCGCGAACGCGGCGCAGAGCACGATCAGCACGATGGGTAAGACCGCGAGTTGGAGCCATACCTCGCGCGGGTGGGGCAGGAAGACTTGTGCGGCGAGCACGAGCACGAGCCAGTGGCGGACAGACGCGGCCCACTGTAGGTAGGCGAGGTCGCGGCCCGCGTACTCGAGCAGTGGCCCCTCGTGAATCATCGTCAGCTCGAGGTGCGTGTCGGGGCTGTCGACCGGTTGGCGGCCTGTCTCGGCGACGGCGACGAGGGCGAAGGCGAGCGCACCGAGCGCCAGAGCCGGGCTCGTCCAGACCTGCGTGCCAGCCGTCGCGGCGACGACGCCACGGAGATCGGTGGTGGCGGCGAGGAGTGCGGCGAGGGCAAGCGAGAGCACTAGCGTCGCCTCGACGAAGACCGACAGAGTGAGATCGCGGCTGGCGCCGATCAGCGAGAAACCGCTGCCCGCGTCCCAAGCGGCGGTGACGACGGCGAACCGTGCCAGGGCGAGCAGGCCGACGAGCAGGAGCGCATCGTGGCCGACGCCCAGCTCGGAGCCGTTGCCGCGACTGGCACGACGAGAACAGCGGTGGCGGTGGCGGCGGCGACGACCGAGGGCGCGAGACGGTAGAACAACAGTCACGCCCTTGGGGGCAACGGCGCTCTTTCCCCATAGCCGCCGCAGCTCACGAAACGGCTGCAACGGACTCGGCCCGCGCCGGCCCTGGAGTCGGGCCTTCCAGTGCTGCACGAGACCCGGCAGGAGCGGGGCGAGCGCGATGCCTCCGACGATCTGAACCACCCCTGCAACGGCCGTCGCACCACTCATCCCAACCATCCCAGACGCGCGGCGGCGAGGAGCACGAGGATGAGGCTGGCGAGGTAGACGACGTAGGTGCCGAGGCTGCCGCTCTGGAGACGCCGGGCCTGGGCGGCGGCGGCGAGCGACACACGCTCGAGCGGGGCGTAGAGGTGATCGTCGATCAGGTGGGGCACGTGGCCGGAATACGAGACCTCCTGCAGGACGCCGCCCTCGCTCCGCGCCGTGATCTCCCGCTGCGGGCGCAACAGAAGCTCGAGCACCAGGCGCAGCGGCTTGGTGAAGCCGGACTCGTCCAGCGGAGCGCGGGCTCGAGGCGCTGGCCGGACGCCCAGGCCGGAGCCGGAGCAGCGGCGCGGTTCCCGCGCACGATCGTCAGGCCGCCGGTGAGCCCGACGGTCCGACCACAATCCAGACGGTCGGCAGAGAGCCGGTGCCCGGAAGCTCGAGCCCGGCCTCGGTGGGCACGCCCGGCGACCAGGGCGCGAGCCCGACAAGAGGGCTGAAGAGCACACCGGGGATCACCCCGAGCACGACGCAGACGCCGGCGAGGAGTACGAGTGCTGCTCGCATCGACAGCGGCGCGTCCTCGGCCGACGCGGCCGCCTCGCTCCGCGGCGGTCCAGAGCAGCACGAGGCCGACGACCTTGACAAAGCAGAACAGCGCGAGGGCGGCGGTCGCAGCGAGAGTGGCGAGGGCGATCGCGCCGGCGATCCCGTCCCCGACGTGCCCGTAGGCGGTCACGTGCAGCAGCGCTGCAGCGTCAGCCATTCGGAGGCAAACCCGTTCAGCGGTGGGAGCCGGCGATCGCCATCGCCCCAACCAGGAAGGCGCCGGCCGTCCACGGCATCCGGCGCAGCAACCCTCCGATCCGGTCGAGCTCAAGCGATCCCACTGCCCGCTCGAACGCCCCCGAGCCGAGAAAGAGCAGCGACTTGAACACGGCGTGGTTGAGCGGTGTGCAGGAGCGGCGCAAGGGCGAACGCGGCCCAGGCGTCGGCGCCGCGGGCACGCAGGATCAGGCAGGCGCCCAGCCCGAGAACGATGATCCCGACGTTCTCGATCGAGTGCAGGGCCAATAGGCGCTTGAGGTCGTGCTGAAAGAGCGCGTAGATGACGCCGCCGACAGCGGAGAGCGCGCCGACGGCGAGTACGAGCACGCCGAACCAGACCGGCAGGACGCCGACCCAGCTCCACAAGCACGCGCCAGCCCGTACAGCGCAACCTTGATCATCACGCCGCTCATCGAGCGCCGAAACCGGCGCCGGCGCGATCGGATGAGCCCGCGGGAGCCAGACGTGAAACATGCATCACGCCTGCCTTTCGTCCCCATCCCCAAAGAGCGGCAAGGGCGATCGTGATCTGCAGTCCCGAACCTGAGCTGATCAGCGGCCCGCCTCGACGCGTCCGCGTGCCGAGCAGCAGGACGCCGATCCACGTGCCTACCCGCCGAGATGGGTGGCGCGCGGGATAGTCGAACACCGTCGCCGCGACAGCCTGTCGGCCCGGCGCGCGACGAGGATCACCGTGGCCGACAGCAGCGTCATCAGCTCCCAGCCCGTGAGGAACGTCAACGGATCTCGGGCGCAGACAACAAGCGCAAGGGCGAGGAAGAAGTCCGCGGTGAGCGCCGCAGTCACACGTCCCCGCCGCGTGGGCGCCAGATAGCGGAGCGAGAACACAAGCGCGGGAGCCGCAATGAGGCCGAGCGTGCCGAGGAAGAGCCCGCTCAGGCCGTCGACGCCGAAACGCGGACCGAATCGAGCTCGTGAACTCCGTGCCGAGCGTGTCTCCGGACGCAAGGGCCAAGAAGCCGGCGACTCCCACTCCCGCCGCTCCCACCGCCTGCGTCCAGATCCCAGCTTCGAACGTGCGCCGGCCGAGTGCCAGGATCGCTCCGATCGCAACTGCACCGAGCGCGGCAACCACGAGTGCTCCGATCACGAGCCCTCGAGCTCGTTCAGGATCGACTGTTGCTCCGCGAGCTGCCGGGTGATGATCCCGCGCCCTGCCTCGAGCAGATCGAAGACCCGTTCATCGTCAACGCGGTAGTAGACACTCGTCCCCTCGCGCCGCGATTCGACAAGACCGATCCGGCGCAGTGCAGCAAGATGCTGCGACGTGCCGCCCGAGTCGAGCCCCAACTCCTTCTGGAGCGCGCCCACCGACCGTTCCTCGTCGCGCAACAGCTCAAGGATGCGCACGCGCGCGGGATGGCCGAGCACACGAAAGAGGTTGGCCTTCACTACGTGGACGCTCTGACTCGACGCGGGCACCAGCGAAGAATAATCTAAATCTTGGAACCTACGAAGATTCGATGAGTGAGCACGGCTTCTTCGGCGCGTCCGAGGCCGGGATCAAACGCCTCGTGCGTCGGCCGAGGTGCGCGACCTGCCCGCGACACGTGCGCGTCTCATCGAGAGAACGGCGGCGCGGCGCAGGGGATGCGCGCGTACGGCCCATGGGGCATGTGCTCAAGACAAGCCCTGTTTTGCAGGGCTTCTCCAGTGGGACGCGGCGGGAATCGAACCCGCGAAACGTTCCTCCCGCCCGCACGTCGCGCGAGAGGCCCAGTTCTCGCGATCGGCCAACGCGGCTGCGGCTGGAGGGTCCGGCTAGCCCGCCAGGGCGCCCGCGAAGACCTGCCAGGCGAGCGCGCTCTTCGCGACGAGGCTGAGCACGAGATACACGCGCTCGCCGAAGAGATAGCTGCGCCACGGCCCGCAGCGGCAATGCGGCGCGTGCTTGACGACCGCCGCGGAGCGGTCGTCGTTGCTCAGAGCACCAGGCGACCGAAGCCACGCACGCGCGGCCGGAACACCGACGCGCCCGCCCGCTCGACGAGACGGCTCGCGTGCTGCGGCCCGAATCGCTCCCTCAACGCGACGCCGAGCGCGGCCGCCCGCCGTGGCTCGAGGCCCGCGAGCACCCCGAGCGCCCGGTCGGCGATCTCTTCGGGTGCGGCCGCATTGGGGTCGAACACGTCGCCGAGACCCGCGCGCCTGACGTCTTCGGCGCCCGCGAACTGGTCGGTCGAGAACGGGCAGACGAGCAGCGGGACGCCGGCCCAGAGAGCCTCGGTGATCGTGTTGTTCCCGCCGTGGCAGATGGCGAGGTCGCACGAGCGGAGCACGTCGGCCTGCGGAAGGTACGAGGCGACGTGCCAGTCGGAGGGAATCGGTCCGAGGGCGGAGCGGGGAGTCACGCCCGAGGCGACGACCAGTCGAACGGGCAGCGTGCGAAAGGCCGAGACGATGCGTTGGAGAACGTCCGACCGCGCGGAGAGGAAGCTGCCGAGCGAGACGTAGATGCGCGGTCGCGAATCCTCTACCTCGAGGAGCGTGGCGAGCCCGTCACTCAGCTGTCCTCCTCGACGAACCGAGGCGCCGACGAACCGGGCCGACCGCGGGAGCAGCGCGCGCCGCTGCCCGGCGAGCTGCACCGGGTAATTGAGGAGCGTGAGCAGCGGGGACGTGGCGGAGAGCGCCGTCGCCACCGGCTCGGCACGGGGATTCAGCTGACGGAGCGTGTCGTTGAACGTCCGCGTGAAGCGCTCCGAGACCTCGGCGCAGAGGCGGCGCAGCTCGGCCAGCTCCCTCGCGTCGGCGCGGAACTGCTCCGGACGGTGGGAGGGGAAGCCGTAGAGCTCGCCCGGCCCGGGGATCGCGGTGGGATGACCCGGATGGAACGAGACGTGGGGCTGCTCGAGCGCGCGCAACGCGAGCGTCGCGCCGAACGCGAGCTGATCCGAGACGACGAGCGTCGGGCTCACGTCGGCGACGATCTCGCCGAGGCGCTCCGTCACCGCTGCCGGCTCCCACAGCAGGTCTCGCTGCCGCGCCTCCGCCTGGAGGCGAAGCGTCGCGATCATCCCGCGGCGGGTCGCGGCGAGGAACGCGCGGAGGTGGACCGCCCCGTCGGCCTGCGCCGACTTGCGGGCGAGACCCGGGTTGCTCGCCGGCCCGAGCACGAGCTCGCGGTGGTCGAAGCCGTCGCCGCTCACCCGGCCCGCGAGAGCCGGTCCGGTCGCGACCACCACGTCGTGACCGCGCCGCGCGAGCGCCTGCCCGAGCCCCGAGAGCGGCAGGTAGTGCGAGGCGTAGTCGGGACTGACGAGGAGGACTCTCACGCCGCCTCGTCCAGGCGCTCCGCCTCGGCCAGCTCGACGTAGAGGCGCGTCAGCTGCCCCGCCATCGCGTCGATCGAGAACCGGCTGCGCACGAGCGCGGACGCAGTCGCCGCGCGCCCCTCGTCCTCGCGCAGGCCCGCCGCCTCGTTGAGGCCACGACGGAGGTCGTCGAGAGACGACGTGTCGACCAGCACGCCCGTCGTTCCGTCGTCGACGTACGTCGCCGGGCCGCCCAGCCTCGGCGCCACGACCGGAAGCCCGACCGCCAGCGCCTCCAGCAGCGCGAGCCCGAACTCCTCCTTGGCGCTCGCGCAGGCGTACACACCGTGCGGGGCGACCGCGCCGGACACGCCGGAGCGCGCTGCGTGCAGGAGCTCCGCCACTGCGTCGTGGGGCCGGTGCCCCAGCAGCAGCAGGCCGCTTCGCAGCCACGGGAGGCGCCGCTCGACGTCGCGCAGCGCGTCCAGCACGCCCCGCTCCTCTTCTGTCGGATGCTCGAGGTTGCCGCCGACGATGGCGAGGTTGAAGGCGGTGAAGAGCCCCTGGTCGCCCGCCCACGCCTCGACGAGCCGGGGGAAGCCCTTGACCCGGTGGAAGCGTCCGACCGAGATCACGAGCGGAAGGCCGGCCCGGTCGCGGGGCAGCTCTGAGACCGCTGCCCGGAGCTGCCGGCCTGCGCTCGGCTCGGCTCCCGCGGCGTGGGCCGCTCGGTCGAGCGTCCGCAGCGAGACGCCTTCCGAGACGGTGCGGATCCCGCGCGCGACGCGGTGGGTGCGGTCGAGGCCCAGCAGCTCTTGGAGGTCCGCCTCACCCTCCTGCCGGGGAAAGGCGACGAGACCCTCCGCCTGCTCGAGCATCGTCTCGACGAGGTGCGCCCGAAAGAGAAGGTGGTCGCGCCGATCCGCTTCGGCGAACGTCTCCCGGCTCAGCGCTCCCGAACCTTCGGCACCGCGGATGACGACGTGCGGATCCGCGGCGAGGGTGAAGCACACCGGCAGGCCGAGCCGTCTGCAGGCGCGCGCGGCGGCGAAGGTGCCGACGTCGGCGAAGCGAAGGTGCACGACGTCCAACGGCAGCAGCCGTCGCAGCGTGTCCTCGAGCGCACGCTCCGCTTCGCGTCGATACGGCCACATCTCGGCCGTGGCCAGGTACCGGTCGGGGCCGAACGCGACTCGGTGGATCGACGAGCGCTCGTCGATCGGCTCGTACGGGAGCTCGTGAGACGCCGCGGCGTGCTCATCGGCGAACGCGCGCGTCACCGTCACGACGTGGTCGACCTCGGGACGACGGCCGAGCGCCCGCGAGAGGTGGACGACGAGCGTGGTGAGACCGCCTCCGTCCCCGGCCCCCGGATCGCGTAGCCCCGCGTCGAGCCGCCCCTGCAGGACGACCTGCGCCACCCGCAGGCCCGACCCGAAGCGGGGGCCTTCGTGCAGCCCGCGGGCGGGCGCCTCGCGGGAGGTGCCGCGCGACCACTCCTCGACCGCGAGCTCCGCGAGCATGCCGCCGAAGCCGCCCCCCGCGGCCTCTCGACGGAGAGCCGGCAGCGCGGGCCACCACGGCCGCCGGTCGGCGAGCGTGAGCGCCGCGACCTCGCGCAGTGTGGGCTCGTCGTCCTGCAGCAGCGCGAGCAGCGCCCGGTCGACTGCAGCCTCCGGTCGACGTCCCAGCGCGTAGCCCGATGCCGCACGAGCGAGCACGTCACCGCTTCCGATGGCGGTACGCAGGAGCGGCCGAGGGTCGACCCGCGCTGCGGGCAGGCGGCGGAGCTCGGCGGCCGCCCGCAAGGCGTCCAGAACGCCTCCGGAGCGGATCGCTCCTGCCAGCTCCCGGCTGCTGCGACTGTGCGACACGGCGTCCTATGCCGCCGGTTCGATCGCCCGCACGGCCTCCGCCTCGCCTGGGCGGCGCGCCTCGCGCTGCTCCTCGTTGTAGCGGCCGTCCAGGATCGCTCCCCAGACGAGCAGGGCGAGTGCGCCACCCACGAGGAGCGTGACCACCCCGCCGAGCGCGAAGAGCGCGACGTTGCTCATGACCGCGCCCTTTGCGGCAGCACGATCGACCCGAGCGAGAGGATCGACGGAACCCAGAGGCCGACGTAGATGCCCTGGAGCTCGTTGCCAGAGAACCACAGCGAAACAGACGCGACGAACGAGATCGCCGCGCCCAGGAAGAGGAGTGCTTTCGCCCGTGCTTCGCGCGACCGCAGCACGAGGCTCAGGTCGGCCGTGCCGTCACCTGCCGTCTCCATGTGCCCTCACCATCCCTTCGTAGTTGTCCAATGTCTGTACAAAGTGTAAAGGTTAGTCTTCGTGCTTGTCAAGGTTTTGTCTAGATGCTACGGTGGCGTTTCTATACAAACCTTTGACAAGGAGGCATCACATGCGAGTCCGCAGCAAGTTGCTCTTGACGGCGCTGGTAGCGCTCGTCGCCGCGAGCTTCGCCCCCGGCGCGTTCGCGGCGGTCCAGTTCCGCGCCCTGCACGCGATCCCCGACGTCGGCCCCGTCACCGTGTACGTGAACGGGCAGCAGGCGGTTCCGTCCCTCGGCACGTTGCAGGAGACCCCGTATCTCGAGGTTCCGGCCGGGAACTACAAGGTTCAGGTCGCGCCGCAGGGCCAGCCCGCGTCGGCTGCCGTGCTCAGCGCCGACGTCACGCTCCGCGACGGGAAGCGCTACACCGCCTTCGCAAGCGGCCAGCTCGCCAAGGGCACGGCGGGGCTCGGGCTCCGGGAGGACCGGGTGCGCGCGGAGTTCGGCTCGTCCCAGATCCGTGTCTGGCACCTCTCCCCCGACGCTCCGGCCGTCGACGTCTACGTCAACGGCAGCAAGGCGGTCTCGAACCTCGCCTTCCGCTCGGCCACCGGGTACCTGACGCTTCCCGCCGGCAAGTACGACGTGCGGATCAACGTCGCCAACTCGAACACCGTCGTGCTCTCCCAGGAGATCACGCTCGCCCGCGGCGAGGCCTACACCGCGGTCGCGCTCGGCTCGGCCGCCCAGCCCGCGGCCGGGGCCCGCTTCACCGTGGACGCACTCCGCGACGCGACGTCGGGTGCGCTCGTCCGCGCGATGCACGCGATCCCGAACGCCCCGGCAGTCACGGTGTACGTCAACGGGCAGGCCGTGGCGCCGTCGCTCGGGACGCTGGCCGCGACGCCCTATCTCACGCTCGACCCAGGCCGCTACACGGTCGCGGTCTCGCTGAAAGGCCGGCCCGCTTCGGCAGCCGTCCTCCGCGGCGTCTTCAACGTCGCCGACAAGACCCGGACGACGATCGTCGCCCGCGGGCTCGTCGGCACGAAGTCGGCCGCACTCGCCGCGCAGAAGGACATCGAGATCGCAGCGGCGGGCAAGAGCGCGCTGCGCATCTGGCACCTCTCGCCGAACGCGCCGCGCGTGGACGGCTACGTCGACAACAAGAAGGTGCTCAGCAAGGTGCCGTTCAAGACGGCCTCGCAGTACTTCACGCTGAGCCCCGGCAAGCACACGGTCAAGCTGACCGTGGCCGGGAAGCCGAAGGCGGTCGTCTTCAACTCGACCCTCACGTTCGCGAAGGACACGGCGGTCACGGCCGCCGCGATGGGCGTGATCAAGGCCGAGGGAAGGCCCCTCGGCGCAGCGTTCCGCGTCAAGGCATTCGGCGACTACGCGCCGCTGAAGCTCAACTGAGCCTCAGGTTCGGCCGGTACGACGGGAGGCGCCACGGCGCCCTCCCGTTCGTTCCGGGGTTCGCCGCTACGCCTCAGCTCCGCGCGCGAGGCTACGAGCCAGGACACTCATCGTGCTCGTCATGATCAGGCCGCAGCGTTCTGGGTGCTGTCGCGTTTTCGTCTCAAGTCTGTATAAGAGTCTCCGGTGACCAGATTCGCCCGCCTCGTATCTGGCCACCGCTCGAAGTTCGTCGTGCTGGCCGCCTGGCTCGTTGCGCTCGCCGCGCTCGGACCGCTGATCGGCTCGTTCGAGTCGAAGCAGCAAAACGAGCCTTCGAGCTTCCTCCCTGGCGATGCCGAGTCGGTGCGCGCTCTCGCCCTTTCCGACCAGTTCCCCTCGGCGGAGGGAGTTGCAGGCATCGTCGTCTTCTCGCGCGAGGGCGGACTCACTCCCGCGGACCGCGAGCAGATCGCGAACATCCAGGCGGAGCTCGACGCGAATCCCCCAGACGGCGTTGTCTCAGTGAGTCCGCCTCGGCCGTCGGAGGACGGCGAAGCCGCACTCCTCGTCGTTCAGATCGTCACCGGAGGCGACGAAGAGATCCTGATCGAGGCGGTCGACTCGGTACGCGAGACGGTTTCCGAAGGCCTGCCGACGGGCCTCGAGGCGAAAGTCACGGGGCCGGCCGGGTACTCGGCCGATGCGAGCGCGGCATTCGAAGGGATCAACTCGACCCTGCTCCTTGCCACGTCGCTGCTCGTCTTTGTCCTACTCGTCCTGATCTATCGCAGCCCGATCTTCTGGATCCTCCCGCTACTCTCTGTCTTCTTCGCCGAGGCGATGGTACGCGGGATCGGCTCGCTGCTCGTCGATGCAGGCGTCGTCGTGAACGGCCAGACGGGCGGCATTCTCCTCGTCCTCGTCTTCGGAGCCGGAACGGACTATGCGCTCCTGCTTACCGCGCGCTACCGCGAGGAGCTCCACCGGCACGAGGACAAGCACGAGGCGATGCGGATCGCGGTGCGGCAGGCGGGCCCTGGGATCCTCGCCTCGGCGGGCACCGTCGTCGCGGCGCTTCTCTGTCTCTCTCTCGCGTCGGTCAACTCGACCGCGGGGCTCGGCCCGGTCGGCGCCATGGGTGTGGCCGTTGCCGCGGCGGCGATGCTCACGGTGCTTCCGGCCCTCCTCCTGATCGGAGGCCGCCGCGCCTTCTGGCCAATCGTGCCCCAGTTCGACCGGCCGGGTAAGCCAAAGAACGGGACTTCCTGGCGGCGCGGGTTCTGGGGACGGCTCGGCCCATGGATCGAACGCCGTCACCGCCCGGTCTGGATCGTGACCACCCTCGCGCTGCTCGCGGTCGCACTCGGGACTCTCACACTGGACTCGAACCTCACGACCGGCAACGCCTTCCGCGGCGAGATCGAGTCGGTCGAAGGGCAGGAGCTACTCGAGCGCTCGTTCCCCGCGGGTGCGAGCGCACCGACGACGCTCATCGTGACCGACCCGGAGCAGCTCGACGCCTTGATCGCGGCAACCGAGAAGTCTCCCGCCGTGGCCGAGGTCGGCCCCGTGCAAGAAGCTGCGCCGGGTGCGCTGTTCACCGTGACGCTCACGGAGGACCCGTTCAGCCAGGAGGGCTTCGCGTTGATCGAGCCACTGCGCGACGAGCTGCGTGCACTGGGCGGCGACGCCGTGCTCGTCGGCGGAGCGACAGCGGAGGAACACGACCTGCGCGAGGCCGTCCGAAGCGACACGCTGTTCCTCGTCCCGCTCGTGCTCCTCGTCGTCTTCGCCATCCTCGCTGTGCTGCTCCGCGCGCTGCTCGGTCCGCTCGTGCTGATGGCCACCGTCGTGCTCTCGTTCTTCGCCGCGCTCGGCCTTGCGCTCCTCGTCTTCGAGCTCTTCGCCGACTTCCCGGGCGAGGATCCGAGCTACCCGCTCTTCGCCTTCATCTTCCTCGTGGCACTGGGTATCGACTACAACATCTTCCTCATGGCACGCGTGCGCGAGGAGGCGCATGCGATGCCGACGAAGGAGGCGATGCTGAAGGGGCTTGCGGTCACCGGTGGCGTCATCACCTCGGCCGGGGTCGTCCTTGCCGGCACGTTCTCCGTCCTCGCCGTCCTGCCGCTCGTTGCGCTGACGCAGATCGGGATCACCGTCGCGCTCGGCGTCCTCCTCGACACCTTCGTCGTCCGCTCGATCCTCGTCCCCGCGCTCACGTTCTCGATCGGGGAGAAGACGTGGTGGCCGTCCGCGCTGGGGCGACGAGATCGGATCGGCGAGAAGGCTCCGGCTCCCAAAGAGCAAGTCGCCGCGCGGCGGGGTGTCCAGTGACCGTGCTGCGAGCTACGCGATGAGACCGGACGTGGGAGCACTTCGGATCGGCGAGTTCGCCCGCCGCGTGGGATGTCAGCCCGGAGCTGCTGCGGGCCTGGGAACGCCGCTTGAGCGACCTGGAGCGCGCGATGGAGGCACTCGCGCGCTCACGGCGGGAAGGCGAACAGCCGGCCGACTGAAAGTGTTTCAATCGACCGGCTCTAGGAACCGCTTGGTTGAGCCAATCATGGAGGCGGCGGGAATCGAACCCGCGTCCGCGGACGCACCGGACAGAGCATCTACAAGCGTAGTCCCGGATTCAGATTCGCCCGCCGGTCGGTTCCGAGACGACACACCCGACGGGCTAGCCATCCTAGAGTGTCGCGCCGCGGGCGATTGGCTCTCCCTTGGCGCCGAGCCCGACGTTGGCGCCGCATTCCCGGCCTCGGGCCGAGCCGGGTGCGACGTCGCCAGTCCTAAGGGTTACTTAGGCAGCGATTGCGAGTTCGTTCTTCGCATTTGTTCGTTTCCCGGTGGTTTTACGAGGCCGACCGGGGACCTCGGCTTGCAGCTCTACCGGAGAACCGACCACGTCGAAACCAGGTCGCCCCCGTATGTGTTGTTCGACGTAGTGTAGCCGGGTGGCGAAGATCCGCGAGATCGGCGAGGCCGAGCTCGAAGCGTTCCTCGGCGTGCTGCAGGTGGCGATGCCACGCGAGGAGACCGGCGGTGTGGCGGGTCTCCTCGACTGGCGGCGGCAGGCGCAGGACATGATCTGGCTGCTCGCGGAGGAGGACGGGGAAGTCGTCGGCGCCGCCTACGGCGTCGCCGGCTGGCACACCCCACCCCACCGCGGAATCGGCGCCGCGCTCGTCCTCCCGGAGCGCCGAGGTCACGGTACGGGCGACGAGCTCCGCGCCGTGATCGAGCGCTGGTCGGCCGAGCGGGGGATCACCGAGCTCGATGCGCCGGTGGCGGAAGGGGACGACGGCAGTCTCGCCTGGGCGGCCGCGCGCGGCTACGAGGAGGCCGGACGCAACTCGCGGATGGTGCTCGACCTGACGGCGATCGAGGCGCCCGATGTCGAGCCGCCGCCGGGCATCGAGATCGTCACGTGGGCCGAGCGCCCCGAGCTCGCCGAGGGCCTCTGGGAGGTCGCGCGTGAGGCGTCCCGCGACATCCCCGGCGAGGAGGAGACCGACGTCGGCTCGCTCGAGGAATGGCTCGACCGCGACATGCGCGGCGGCGGTGACCGGCCGGAGGCCGTCTTCGTCGCGGTCGAGGACGGCAAGGTGCTCGGCTACGCGAAGCTCGCCTTCTCCGAGGAGACGTCCGAGCGCGCGTTCCACGACCTCACCGGCGTCAAGCGGGCGCACCGCGGCCGGGGGATCGCCGCCGTGCTGAAAGCGAAACAGATCGCCTGGGCGAAGGAGAACGGCTATTCGGCGCTCCAGACCTCGAACGAGGTGCGAAACGCGCCGATCCGCCACCTGAATGCGAAACACGGCTACGTGCTCGAGCCGGGAGTCGTGATCCTGCGCGGCAGCCTCACGGCTACCTGAGCATCGCCTCCTCGAGCGCCCGCCGGCCGACGACGCGGGCAAGGTGCGCACGGAACTCGGCGCTGGCGCCGGTGTCGGTCGGCGGGTCGGTTCCCTCCGCCATCTGCGCACCCGGATCCTCGTCCCCCGAACGAAGCGCCTCCTCCGCCGCGATCGCTCGCAGCGGTGTTGGGCCCATGTTCGTCAGCGTGATCCTGGCATCTTCGACATCGCCGTTGTCACGACGCACGAGTGCCGCGACGCCGACGGTCGCCCAATCCTGCGCGCGTCGGTTGAACTTGAGGTACGACCAGCCCGTCCACGCGCCGAGCTTCGGCACGCGGATCTCGATCAGCATCTCCCCCGGCCCCACGGCCGAGTCGAAGACGCCCTGGAAGAACTCCGCGGCCGGAACAGTTCGCTCGCCGTCCGCTCCCACGACCGTGAGCTCGGCGCCGAGGGCGAGAATCACGGCCGGGAAGTCGGACGCGGGATCGCAGTGGGCGAGCGAGCCGCCGATCGTCCCGCGGTGGCGGACCTGGGGGTCGCCGACCAAGCCGGCGGTGTGCGACACGATCGGGCAGTGCTCCTGGATCAGCGGGTCGTCCTGCAGCGCCTTGTACCGCGTGAGCGCTCCGATCGCGAGCCACTCGCCGGTGTCGCGCACATACGAGAGCTCGGGAATCCGGCCGATGTCGACGAGCATGGACGGCCGGGCGAAGCGGAGCCGCAGCAGTGGGATCAGCGAATGTCCGCCGGCGAGCAGCTTTGCGTCCTCACGCGAGCCGAGGAGCGAGACCGCATGCTCGGCCGACTCGGCGACCTCATAGTCGAACGACGAGGGAATCATGACCGTGCCTCCTGGATCGCCCGCCACACCCGCTCGGGTGTGGCCGGCATGTCGATGTCGGTGACACCGAACGGCGTCAAGGCGTCGATGACCGCGTTCATCACCGCCGCCGGCGAGGCGATCGCGCCCGTCTCGCCGACGCCCTTCACGCCCAGCGGGTTGGTCGGGCTCGGCGTCTCCGTCCGGTCGAGCTCGTAGTTGGGGATCTCCACCGCTGACGGAACGAGGTAGTTCGTCAGCGACGAGGTCAGGAGGTTGCCGTCGTCGTCGTAGACGGCCTCCTCGAAGAGGGCCTGTGCGACTCCCTGCGTGATCCCGCCGTGGACCTGCCCCTCGACGATCATCGGATTGACGACCTTGCCGACGTCGTCGACCGCGATGTAGCGGAGCAGCTGCACGTCGCCGGTCTCGGTGTCGATCTCGACCACGGCCGCATGCGCCCCGCCCGGCCAGCTGAAGTTCGGCGGGTCGTAGACCGCGGTTGCTTCGAGGCCGGGCTCGAAGCCGGGCGGGAGGTCGTGCGCCGACCACGCCGCGAACGCCAGCTCCTTCATCGTCACCGCAGCGTCGGCGGTGCTGAAGGTGCCGGCGTCGTAGGCGAGCTCGCTCTCGTCGACGCCGAGCTGGTGCGCGGCGAGAGTCCGCGCCTTCGCCACGATCTTCTGAGCGGCGTTGTGGAGCGCGATCCCGCCGACGGTGAGGCTGCGGCTGCCGTAGGTGTCCATCCCGAGCGGGCTCACCGTCGTGTCACCGTGCAGTACCTCGATCTCGTCGACCCCGTAGCCGAGCTCGTCGGCGGTGATCTGCGACCAGGCCGTCTCGTGCCCTTGCCCGTGCGGCGAGGTGCCGGTCAGTACCTGGACCGTTCCGCTCGGCAGGCAGCGGATCGTCGACGCGTCCCAGCCGCCGGCCACGTAGCGGATCGCACCGAGGATCCCGGACGGCGCGAGCCCGCACATCTCGATGTAGGTCGACAAGCCGATCCCGAGCTGCTTGGCGTCGCCGCGTTCGCGACGTTCAGCTTGCTCGGCCCGGACCGCCTCGAGGTCGAGCTGCTCGAGCGCCTTGTCGAGCGACGCGTGGTAGTCGCCGGAGTCGATCGTCAGCCCTGACGCGATCGTGGCCGGGAACTCGGTGATGAAGTTCCGGCGCCGCAGTTCGATCGGATCCATGCCGAGCTCGATCGCGAGGGCGTCCATCGCCCGCTCGATCGCGTACGTCGCCTCGGGCCGGCCGGCGCCGCGGTAGGCGTCGGTCGGCGTCGTGTGGGTGAAGACGCCCGTGCACTCGAAGCTGTACGCCGGGATGTCATAACACCCCCCGTAGATCCAGGCGCCGAGCAGCGGGATCCCCGGCGTCACGAGCTGCAGGTACGCGCCCATCGCCGAGACGAGCCTGACGCGGACGGCAGTGACGGAGCCCGCCGACGTGGCCGCCAGCTCGATTTCCTGGAGGACGTCGCGGCCGTGGATCGTGGCCGTGAACCCTTCCGACCGCTCCTCGATCCACTTCACGGGCCGGTGCAGCCGCCGCGCGAGCGCCAGGCAGAGCGCTTCCTCGGCGTAGACGTCGAGCTTCGACCCGAAGCCGCCGCCGACGTCAGGGGCGATCACGCGCAGCCGAGCCTCCGGAATGCCGACCACGCCCGAGAGCGTCAGCCGAGCGATGTGCGGGATCTGAGTCGAGGTCCACAGTGTCAGCTCACCCGTGCCGGGCAGCTCCTGGGCAAGGGCGCCGCGTGGCTCCATCGCCATGGGAATCAGCCGCTGCTGGCGGTAGTGCCGCTTGACGGTGACGTCGGCCTCGGCGAACGCCTGGTCGACCTCGCCGGCGTCGAGCTTCCAGACGTAGCACTCGTTCGTCCCGAGGTCGTCGTGGACGAGTGGTGCGTCGGCGTCGAGCGCCTTGCCGACGTCGGCGACCACCTCGAGCGGCTCGTAGTCGACCTCGACGAGCTCTGCCGCGTCTTTCGAGATCGCCCGCGTCTCCGCCACGACGACCGCGACGCCGTCGCCGACGTGCCGTGCCTTGTCGAAAGCGAGCGGGAAGTGTGACGGCATCCTGATCTCTTCGGTGACGGGCCATGCGCACGGCAGCGAGCCGGCCCAGTCGGCCGCGAGCTCGGCGCCGCTGAAGGCGGCGACCACGCCCTTGACCTTGCGCGCCGCGGCGAGGTCGACCTTGCCGATCCGCGCGTGCGCGTACGGGCTGCGGACGACGGCGAGCCAGACCTGGCCGGGGAGGTTGATGTTGTCGATGAACTGGCCGTTGCCGGTGACGAGCTTCCGGTCCTCCTTGCGCGGGACCGGCGTGCCGACGACGCGGCCGGTAGCGAGGGTCTCCGTCGTCGCCATCACGCCTCCGCTCCGACGGCGGCCGTGTGCACGGCCGCGACGATGTTCTGGTACCCGGTACAGCGGCAAAGGTTGCCCTCGAGTGCGTGCCGGATCTCGCTCTCGCTCGGATGGGGGTTTTGCGCGAGCAGGCTCGCGGCGGCCATCAGCATTCCTGGCGTGCAGTAGCCGCACTGGAGCCCGTGCTGCTCGTGGAACGCCTGCTGCAGCGGGTGGAGGTCGCCGTTCGAGGAGAGCCCTTCGATCGTCGTCAGCTCCATCCCGTCGGCCTGGACACCGAGCAGCGTGCATGATTTGACCGACTCCCCGTTCAGGAGCACGGTGCAGGCGCCGCACGAGGACGTGTCGCAGCCGACGTTCGTCCCGGTCAGCCCGAGACGGTCGCGCAGGACGTAGACGAGGAGCTCTCGCGGCTCCAGGTCGAGCTCGTGCCGGACGCCGTTGACAGCAAGCGAGACATGTCTCATGTCAGCTCTCCTCGTCAGCGGTGCGAGTCGCGGCGAGATTACTAAGCCCGCGTGGCGTCTGCCACTAGCGGCGGCTCTTGAGCTCCCGGTCGATCTGACGCTTCGCCTCGCGGTCGACGATCGTCCGCCGCTTGTCGCCCTTCTCCTTCCCGCGCGCGAGGGCGATCTCGATCTTGACACGGCCGTCCTTGAAATAGAGTCGGGTCGGGACGATCGTCTGTCCCTTCTCGCGCACCTTGCCGACGAGGTCGGCGATCTCGGCCCGCTTGAGCAGCAGCTTGCGGTCGCGGTTCGGCTCGTGGTTGGCGATGTTCCCCTGCGCGTACTCGGAGATCTCTGCGCCGACGAGCCACACCTCGTTGTCGCGCACGTCCGCGTACGCGTGCGCGAGCGTGACGCGGCCGTCGCGCAGCGACTTCACCTCGGTGCCGACGAGCGCGATCCCCGCTTCGAAGCGCTCGAGCAGCTCGTAGTCGTACCGCGCGCGGCGGTTCTCGGCGATCACTTTCGTTCCGGTTGGCCGGGCCATTTCGCCAGTGTAGGGACGGCCCGGCTGGGCGCCGCGCACCGGTAACGTGGTGACGTGGTCACCGCCCTCGCGTTCGTAGCGGCGACGTGGGGCATCGCGATGGCGGTCTCCCCCGTCCTCCAGATCCGCAAGATGGTCCAGCACCGGAGCTCGCACGGGATCTCGCTCGGCTACCCGACCGTCCTCTTCGTCGGCTTCCTGCTCTGGCTCGCGTACGGGATCGCGCTCGGCAACTGGGCGCTGATCCTCCCGAACACGGTCGCGGCGATCGTGATCGTCGCCACGATCGCGGTCGCGCGGCACTACCGCCGGCCCTGATCCTCCCGCAGCGCCGCGAGGATGCCCGCCTGCCACCCCGGGGCTCGGCCCCCACCCGGCGCGAGCAGCGACGCGGGCCGGAGCCCGGCGCGCGCGAGCAGCCACGAGATGAGCGAGTTCGAGTTCCACATGTCGCCGGCGCCGAGCTCGTCACGGCCCCAGACGAGCCTGGGGACGTCGGCCACCTGGTCGAGGATGCGGCGCGCTGCGGCGGGGTCGTCGGTCAGCCGCTGCGGGCTCTCGACCGCCTCGGCGACGTCCGGGATCTCGCCGTCGAGCCAGCGCCGCACCTCGTAACGGAAAAGCCGGAGCCGCCCGGCGGAGCGGCTGCCGACCGGCCCCTCCGCGACGACGCCGCGCTCGGCGCCGTCGGCGTCGCGGCTGGGCGCCATCTCGATCACGAACCTGCCCTCTGCAGCTGCAATCTCCAGTGCGGAGTGGTAGAGCGCAGCGCGCGGCCGGCGGTCGCGGCGCGCGACGAGCGCCTCGTAGACCCGCCCGTTCAGGCGCACGAAGTGGCCGCCGGCTCCGAGCGGGAGCCAGTAGAGGTCGACCGCGTGCCGGTCAGCGCCGGCCAAAGCACCGTTCGCACAGCGCGAACCACGGCGCGCAGCTTTGGCCGCACTGCTTGCAGCGCCCGACGGTCGGGGAGCCCACCTCGGCGGCGAGCTTCTCGCTGACCCGGCGGGCGGCGGCCTCCTCGAGCTCGGCCGCCTTCTCGAGCGTGACCCCGCCGACGTCCGGATACTGAAGTGCGAACCAGCGGAGGATGCTCGCCGTTCGTGCCGCCTGCTCGGCGTCCTCGAGCGATGCCTCGCGGAGCCGGTTGACGTCGAGCAGCCACTGCAGCACGGGCCGCGGCGCCCGGTCGCCCGAAACCGCCAGCGCAAGCGTGCCGAGCAGCTCGGCGTTGTCTTCGTCCACGGGCGCGTTGACGAGCTTCCAAACCTGCTCGAGCGCGAGCCGTCGGCCGCGCTCTCGTAGGCGGCGCTGGACGACGTCGAGCCGGACGAGCAGCGGCCCGATCGACTCGACCGAGAGCCAGCCGTCAGTGGCCCACTGTCGCAGCGCCGCCGAGTGCCACGCACGGAGCGCGGCCGGCAGCTGCGCGGGGTCGTCGATCGGGAGGTCTTCTAACCGCGGCCGGATCCGCGCCGTGTCGACGACGCGGTAGCCGACGTGCCCGCCGGGGAGCGGCACGTCCGGGTGCAGAGCCGCCTCGATCAGCTCCGGATCGGCGTTCGCCCACACGATCCCGGTCAGAACGCCGACATGGCCGCGCTCGACGAGGCCGAAGCGGCCGGCGCGGCCCGCTATCTGCGCGATCTCCCAGGCGTGCAGGTCGCGCCGCTCCTCGCCGTCGAACTTCTGCGACTCGGCGAAGAGCAGCGTCTCGCAGGGGAGATTGACACCGTGGCCGAGCACGTCGGTGGCGCAGCAGACGGTCGCCTGCCCGTTCATGAAGCGCTCGATCTCGAGCCGCCGCGACGCGAGCGGCATCGCGCCGTAGAGGACGGCGACCTTTCCCGGCTGCCGGCGGTTGAGCTCGCCCGCGAGCGCGAGCACGGCACGGCGGCTGAACGCGACGACGACGGTGCCCGGCTGCAGGCTTTGGAAGGAGACGGGCCCGGTCCAGTCGAGCGGCGCCTTGCGCTCGAAGAAGCGGATCTCGGCGTTCGGGAAGGCGTTCTGGACGAGCGGCAGCGCCTCGACCGCGCCCAGCAGGAGGATGTGCCGGTACTCCCCGGCGAGCAGGAGCCGAGTCCAGGCGGAGCCGCGCTCGGCGTCGTCGGCCCACTGCACCTCGTCCAGCACGAGCACTTCTCCCTGGAGGGGCGCCATCTCGGCCGTGCAGCAGATGATCGGCGCGCGCTCGTTGACACGCTCCTCGCCGGTGACGAGGCCCACGGCGTCTGCGCCGAGCTGCGCCGCGAGGCGCCGATGCGCTTCCTGGGCGAGCATCCGCAGCGGTGCGGCGAAGACGCCCCGGCCCGTCTCGGCGAGGAACTCGAGCGCGGCATGGGTCTTGCCCGAGTTCGTCGGGCCGACGTGGGCGACGACCGTCTCCGGCTCCGTCCGGCGAAAGGGAAGGACGATCTCTGGCTCGGGGACGCGCAGGTGCGCGTCGCGGCGCGCGCGGCGCTGCGAGCGGCTCGGCCGTTTCTGGCGGCCCCGGTGCTCCCGGCGGGAGGCCACCGCGTGGCTAGACCTGGAGGAAGCGGCGGAGGGTGATTCCGGAGCCGACGGCGCCGACCGTAAGGCCGACGAGGACGACGATCAGCGCGATCGTCGAGAACGACCAGGCCTCGACGCCGGCGCCCGCGTCGAAGCGGTCGGTGATCCGCTCGAGCACGACCGCCTTGCCGATCAGGAGCAGGAGGACGGCGGCGAGTGAACCGAGGACGCCGCAGATCAGACCTTCGAGCATGAACGGGCCGCGCACGAACCAGTTCGTCGCGCCCACGAGCTTCATCACCTCGATCTCCCGCTTCCGCGAGAAGATCGAGAGCCGGATCGTGTTCGCGATCAGCAGCGCCGACGAGATCAGGAGCACGATCGTCGCGACGAGGAAGGCGCTCGAGAGCACCCGCGCGACCGTGACGACACGGTCGGAGACGGCGCCGCCGTCGTTGATCTTCTCGACCCCGGCCGGCAGCGTCGGCGCGCGCAGGTTGCGGGCGATCGCCTTCGCGTTCTCGCCGTCGGCGGGCGTCACCTCGAACGCGTCGGGGAGCGGGTTCCCTGGCAAGTTCTCGACGATCTCCGGCTGCAGCTTGCGCATCCGCTCGAGCGCCTCGGCCTTCGGCACCCAGACCACTTCCTTGACGAGCGGATCGGCTGTCAGCTTCGCCCGGACAGCGTTGATCTGCTTGTCGGTCGCCTCCTGCTTGCAGGTCGAGTCGGTGCAGAAATAGACCTTGACGAGCAGCTTCTCCTTCTGGTGGTCGCCGAACGCCTGCGCCCAGGAGCCGAGGGCGATGAAGAGGCCGAGCAGGAACATGCCGATCAGCACGGTCATCGTCGCCGCGATCGTCGTCGAGAGGTTCGCGCCGAGCGAGCGGATCGACTCGGAGAAGAGAAGCTTCAGCCTCACGCCCCTGGCCGCCTTCCGCTCCCGCCCGGCGGAGCCGGGCTCCGCGAAAGGCTGACGTCGAACCTCATTCGCTCTCGTACCCGCCGCGGCGCTCGTCACGCGCCAGCCGCCCGTCCTCCAGCGCGATCACCCTGCGGCGCATCTTGTCGACCATCTCGCGGTCGTGGGTCACCATCAGGATCGTCGTACCCGCGCGGTTGATTCGGTAAAGCAACTGCATGATTCCGACTGACGTGTCGGGATCGAGGTTCCCGGTCGGCTCGTCGCAGATCAGCAGGGGCGGATGATTGACGACGGCGCGCGCGATCGAGACGCGCTGCTGCTCGCCGCCGGAGAGCTCGTCCGGCAGGGAGCTCATCTTGTCCGAGAGCCCGACGAGCGAGAGCACCTCGGGCACCTTGCGGCGGATGTTCGTCGCGCTCTCACCCTGCACCTTGAGCGCGTAGGCGACGTTCTCGGCTGCCGAGCGGTCGCGCAGGAGCTTGAAGTCCTGGAAGACGCAGCCCACGTTGCGGCGCAGCAGCGGCACCTTCGAGTGCTTCAGCCGGGTCAGGTCGCGGCCGCCGACGAGGACCCTGCCGGAGGTGGGCTCGAGCTCCTTCAGGAGCAGGCGGATCATCGTCGACTTGCCCGAGCCCGACGCGCCGACGACGAAGACGAACTCGCCTTTGTCGATCACGAAGGAGACGTCGTTGAGTGCGACGACGTTGGGGTCGTAGATCTTGGTGACGCTCTCGAACACGATCATCGTCCCCGCGATCGCGGGGTCGACGGGGATGCCGTTCTGCGGCTCGACGGCCACGGGCTCGGTCAGGGGTTCGTTCACGTCTGTCTGCAAGTCGAGATCAGTCACCGGAAACAAAGGGGGAGTCGGCCGCAGAAGGCCGCGCCGGCATCTGTGGAGGGATCCAGTCTAGCCGACAGGTCGGTTAGACGGCCTTTCCGGAGGCCCGTGCGAGCAGGTATTCCCGCACGAAGCCGTCGAGGTTGCCGTCGAGGACACCCTGGGCGTTGCCGACCTCGTAGCTCGTCCGCAGATCCTTCACGAGCTGGTAGGGGTGGAGCACATAACTCCGGATTTGACTTCCGAAGCCGGTGTCCTGCGCCGCGCCGCGCTCGCGGGCCAGCTCGGCCTCCCGCTCCTCCTCCTGCAGCTCGACGAGCCGTGACTTGAGGATCCGCAGCGCCGTCTGCTTGTTCGACGTCTGCGAGCGCTCGTTCTGGCACTGGACGACGATTCCGCTCGGCAGGTGCGTGATCCGGACGGCCGAGTCGGTCTTGTTCACGTGCTGCCCGCCCGCGCCGGACGCTCGGTAGGTGTCGATGCGCAAATCGGTCTCATCGATCTCGACCGCGCTCTCGTCGGGCAGCAGCGGCGCGACGACGACCTGCGCGAAGGCGGTGTGACGCCGGTGGGCGCTGTCGAAGGGGCTCAGGCGCACCAGCCGGTGGACGCCGCGCTCCGCCTTGAAGAGCCCGTACGCGTTCTCGCCCTTCGCCGTGAAGGTCGCCGACTTCAGCCCCGCCTCCTCGCCTGGGCTCGCCTCGACGAGCTCGGCCTGGAAGCCGCGGTCGGTGCCCCAGCGCTGGTACATGCGCAGCAGCATCTCGGCCCAGTCCTGGGCGTCGGTCCCTCCGGCGCCGGCGTGGATCGAGACGACCGCGTCGCCGGCGTCGTACTCGCCGTTGAAGAGCGCGTCCTCCTGAAGCCGTTCGAGCTCGCGGCGGAGCGGCTGCAGCTGGCTTTCGATGTCGGCCGAGAGCTCGGGCTCGAGCTGAAGCAGTTCCGCCGCGTCGTCGTGCTCACCCTGCAGGCGCTCGTAGCGCTCGAGCCGCTTGGAGAGTCGGGCGTGCTCGGTTGAGACAGCGGTTGCGCGGGCCTGGTCGTCCCAGAAGCCCGGCACGCCCATCTCCTGCTCGAGCTCGGCGACCCGGGTCGTCAGCGAATCCGGGTCAAAGGTAATCACGAACCCAGGCGAGCTGGGCTCTGATTTCCTCGAGCTGCGCTTCGAGCGGGATCGCGGTCTCGGACACGTATGGATGGTAGCGCCGGGCGAGAGGAGGGCCGCGCCGGACGGCCCTCCTCTCGCTCCCCACGCTTAGCGCAGCGAAACGTCGTCGACGCGGAAGCTCGTCGGCAGCGTCACGTCGGTGGTCGCACGGAACTGCAGCCGCACCGTCTGCCCGCGCCAGGCGGCGAGGCTGAACGCCCGCTGCGTGTACGAGCCGATGCTCGTCGCATCGCGGTTGCTGTAGCTGCCGAGCGTGCCAAGAAGCGCGCCGGACGTGCTGCGGACCTCGACGTAGAGGTAGTCGTAGGCCGCCGAGAGCGACTCGCTCGTCGTGATGTTGAGCCAGAGGGTCAGGTTGGCAGGATGACCGGCCGGGATGCTGACCGTCTGGTACTCGGAGCCGCTCGCATTGTTGTAGGCGCCGAGCACGGTGTAGCCGGCCCCGGAGCGCGGGTAGGCGCCCGACGACCAGTACGCGTTCCCCGACAGCGTCCACGACGCCGCCGAGCCCTCGAAGCCGCCGTTCACGATCAGCTCGCCGCCGCTCGTCGCGTTGCTGACGGTGACGTTGACCGTGGCGCTGGAGCCGACGTTGCCGGCTGCGTCATAGGCTCTCGTCTGCAGCGAGTGTCCGCCGTTCGGCGCCGTCGTCGTGTTCCAGGCGATCGCATAGGGAGACGTGGTGTCGGTGCCAGCGAGGGAGCCGTCGACGAAGAGCTCGACCCGGCTGACGCCGACGCTGTCGCTCGCGTTCGCGGACACCGTCGTCGTGCCGCTCACCGTGGCACCGTTCGCCGGCGAGGTGATCGATGTCGTCGGCGGCGTGATGTCGCCAGGCGGCGGGGCGGCTCCGACCACCGAGTAGAGCAACCGGTTTGGCGACCCGGTGCCGGGGCTCGTGACCTTGTTCGCAGTCGTGTTCCCGAGCAGCGCCGCCGTCGCCGTCGCCGGCGACGCGGTCGGGTTCGTCGACAGGTAAAGCGCAAGCGCGCCCGCCACGTGCGGCGACGCCATCGACGTGCCGTTGATCGTGTTCGTCGCGGTGTTCGACGTGGACCAGGCGGAGGTGATGCTCGAGCCAGGCGCAAAGAGGTCGACGCACGTGCCGAAGTTGGAGAAGGACGAGCGTGCGTCGCCGCTGGTCGTCGACCCGACCGTAACCGCGTTCGCGGCCCGCGCGGGGGAGTAGTTACACGCGTTCGCATTCGAGTTGCCCGCGGCAACCGCGTAGCTGACGCCGGCCGCGATCGAGTTTTGGACGGCGGTGTCGAGCGCGGTCGACACGCCGCCGCCGAGGCTCATGTTCGCGACCGCGGGCTTGACGTGGTTCGCGGTCACCCAGTCGACCCCGGCGATGACGCCGCTGTTCGACCCGGAGCCGGAGCAGCCGAGCACGCGGACGGAGTGCAGCGTCACCTGCTTGGCGACGCCGTACGTCGTGCCGCCGGTGGTGCCGGCGACATGCGTGCCGTGGCCGTTGCAGTCGTTCGTGCCCTGCCCGTCGTTGACGGCCGTGAAGCCGTTCCCGATTCGACCGGTGAACTCCTGGTGCGTGGCGCGGATGCCCGTGTCGATCACGTAGGCATGAACGCCCTGGCCGGTCTGGTTGTACGTGTAGGAGCTCGAGAGCGGCAAGTCGCGCTGGTCGATCCGGTCGAGACCCCACGTCGCGGGGCTCTGCGTCGCGACCGACTCGATCACCTGGTCGGGCTCGACATGGGAGACGCGCGGGTCGGTGGCGAGCCTCGCCGCCTGCTTCTCGGTCAGCCTGACGGCGAAGCCCTTCAGCGCGTGCTGGTAGACGGCGTCGACTGCCCCGTCGTGCGAGCGGGCAAGCTCCCCTGCGACCGCCGGGACGGTCGACCGGGCTGTGTCCGTACTGAGGACGACGATGTACGTGCTGCGGGGTGATGTGCGGTCGTCGTCGGTGGCGCCGCTCGACGGAGCGGCTGCGGCGAGGACCACGCACATCGCGGCAACGATCGTGCGGAGCATCTCTTCCTCCTGGGCGAAAGAACTGACGGCAGACGCGCGCCCGGCGGGCGCGCATGACAGAAGTGTGCGACCTCGAGCCGGCGGGCGCTATACCCCTTTCGGGCGACCTGACGGCCGGCCGGGAGCGTCAGGTCAGGCGCCGTGGCAGCGCTTGAACTTCTTGCCGCTGCCGCACCAGCACGGGTCGTTGCGGCCGACGTCCTTGTGCTCGTTGACTGCGGCCGCCGTTGCGGTTGCGCCGCCGCCCTGCGACGAGAACGCCGTCGAGACGGAGCCGCCGCCGGCTCCTGCGGCAGCGATCGCGTCCGAGCCGGCAGCCGTCTCGTGAGCGTATTGGAGATTGCCGTTCCCCCGCTCCGGCTCAGGCGGAGGCTGGTTCAGCTCCACCTGGGCGTGGAAGAGCGTCAGCACGACCTCTTCGCGGATCGTGTTCCGGAGATCGTTGAACATCGCGTGCCCCTCAGCCCGGTACTCGGCGAGCGGGTCCTTCTGGGCCATCGCACGCAGGTGGATGCCGTCGCGGAGGTAGTCCATCGAGTCGAGGTGGCCGCGCCACCGCGAGTCGACGACCTGGAGAATCACGTAGCGCTCGATCTCGCGCATCAGCTCGGCGCCGTACTCCTGCTCCTTCTCGTCGTACGTCTCGAGCGCGTCCTCGACGAACTCCTCGATCAGCGCCTCGCGCTCGAGCTCGACTTCCTCCGCGAGTTCCCCGACCGTGATGTCCGTGCCGTACAGAGCCTGCATCTGCTGCACGAGCGCGCCCAGGTCCCAGTCCTCGTTGTACTCCGCCTCCGTGGCGTTCTGGACGTTGGCCTCGACGACCTCGCGGATCCAGTCGCGCACGTCCTCGGAAAGGTCATCGCCCTCGAGGACGCGCCGGCGCTGCTCGTAGATGACCGTGCGCTGCGTGTTCATCACGTCGTCGTACTTGAGCACGTTCTTGCGCGCGACGAAGTTCTGCTCCTCGACCTTCTTCTGGGCGTTCTCGATCTGATTCGAGAGGATCTTCGCCTCCATCGGCTGGTCGTCCGGGAGCTTGAAGCGCTCCATGATGTTCTTGATCCGGTCGCCCGCGAAGAGGCGCACGAGATCGTCCTCCCCGGAGAGGTAGAAGCGCGTCTCGCCGGGATCGCCCTGGCGTCCGGAGCGGCCGCGGAGCTGGTTGTCGATCCGGCGCGACTCGTGGCGCTCCGTCGCGAGCACGTAGAGGCCGCCCGCGTCGACGACGCCCTCGCCGAGCTTGATGTCGACGCCGCGGCCGGCCATGTTCGTCGCGATCGTGACCGCGCCGGGCTGCCCTGCGTCCTTGATGATCTCGGCCTCGCGCTCGTGCTCCTTCGCGTTGAGCACGTTGTGCGGGATCCCGCGCCGCGTCAGCAGCTCGGCGAGGTACTCGGAGGTTTCGACGGCGATCGTGCCGACGAGGACGGGCTGGCCATCCTCGTGGCGCCCGACGATGTCGTCCAGGACCGCCTTGAACTTCGCTTCCTTCGTCTTGAAGATGTAGTCGTTCTCGTCGAGCCGGACGACGGCGACGTTGGTCGGGATCTCGACGACGTGGAGGTTGTAGATCTCGACGAACTCCTTCTCCTCCGTCTTCGCCGTCCCGGTCATGCCTGCGAGCTTCTCGTAGAGGCGGAAGTAGTTCTGGAGCGTGATCGTCGCGAGCGTCTGGTTCTCCTCCTGGATGCGGACGCCCTCCTTCGCCTCGACGGCCTGGTGCAGGCCCTCGCTCCAGCGCCGCCCTTCCATCAGGCGGCCGGTGAACTCGTCGACGATCTTGACCTCGCCGTCCTGGACGACGTAGTCGACGTCGCGTTGGTAGAGCGACTGCGCCTTCAGCGCCTGGATCAGGTGGTTGACGAGCTGGACGTTGCGCGGGTCGTAGAGGTTCTCGAGCCCGAGCGCGCGCTCGACGGCGTCGATCGTCGTCTGGGCCGGCGAGACGGTCTTGTGCTTCTCGTCGTACAGGTAGTCGGCGCCCGAGAGCTCGGTCTCGTCCTCGCCCTTCTCGCTCTTCCGCGTCGCGGGCGCGCCCTGGAGCTCCTTGACGATCCGGGCGAAGTCGTAATAGGTCGTCGCCGCGGTCTCCGGCTCGCCGGAGATGATCAGCGGCGTCCGCGCCTCGTCGATCAGGATCGAGTCGACCTCGTCGACGATCGCGAAGGAGTGGCTGCGCTGCACGAGCCCGTCCTTCGAGACGGCCATGTTGTCGCGCAGATAGTCGAAGCCGAACTCGGAGTTGGTGCCGTAGGTGATGTCGGCCGCGTACGCCTCGAGCCGCTGTGCGAACGGCATCATGTTCTGGATCGCGCCGACCGTCATCCCGAGCCGCTCGAAGACCGGCCGGTTCCATTCGGCGTCGCGCTTGGCGAGGTAGTCGTTCGTCGTCACGAGGTGGACGCCCTCGCCCGGAAGCCCGTTCAGGTAGAGCGCCGCCGAGGCGACGAAGGTCTTGCCCTCACCCGTCTTCATCTCGGCGATGTCGCCCTCGTGCAGGACGATCGCGCCCATCATCTGGACGTCGAACATCCGCTGCTGGGACTCGCGCCAGCGCGCTTCGCGCACGGCCGCGTACGCGTCGAAGAGCAGCTCGTCCAGCGCCTCGCCGTTCGCAAGCCGCTCTCGCAGGCGGGCGGTTGTGCCGCGCAGATCTTCGTCCGAGAGCGCCTGGAACTCGGGCTCGAGTGTCGCGATGTAGTCGGCCTGCCGCGCGAGCGACTTCAGGCGGCGGCCCTCGCCGACGCGCAGGACCTTCTCGAGCTTGCCGAGGTTGGCGGTGGGCATCGACGTAGGGTAGCCGCTGGGGGAAATCTTCACCCCGGGTTCATGGACGACTTACAGACCCGCGGTAGCGTCCGCGGTGATGGTGCGCGCCCTCGCTCTGTTGCTCGTTCTCGCCCTTGGGCCGGCCGCCGGAACGGCGACCGCTCGCGAGCGTCAGGTGGTGGCACCGGTGTCCGCGCTCGGGCTTGCCGGGGTCGACCTCGGCTATGCCGGCGCGTACGGTCGAGGCTGTCACGAGGTGCGGCTCTGGAACGTCGCCACGCGCGGCGATCGGCGCCTCTCGAGTCACTGCTTCGTCTCCACGAGCACCGGGAGCGGCGTTGCCGGGGTGATCGCCTCGGGAGGCCGCGGGCTCTGGCTCACGTTCACGGGCGGAAACATCCGCGAGTGGTCGCTCTGGACGAAGGGCGGGCAGGGGCCGCTGCGGCGGCTCGCATTTCTCGCTGCCGACGTCGACGGCCCAGCGCCCGTCATCCTCGGGCGCGCCTGGGAAGGCTCGCTGCCCTATGCGATCGGACGCACGATCGTCGTTCTCGCCCCCGACGGGTCGCGTCGCTTCTCGCTGACCGCGGCCGCCCGGGTCGTGGCGCTCAGCGCCCACTCGCGTGGCTATGCCGCAGTGCTCGCGAACGGCAGCGTGCTCACGGTATCCCCGACCGGCAACGCGATTCGAGAGCGTGCGTTCGCGCCCGGAGCGGTGCAGGCGGCGGTGCTTGCCGCCCCGGGGCTGATCGTCGAGACGGCGGCCGGGCTGGAGATCCACGGCGTCACCTCGGTCCGGACGATCCCGCTGCCGACGGGCGCACGCTTCCTCGGCTACTCCGAGGGGATTGCAGCGTATGGAACGGGGCGCGAGCTGCGTCTGCGTCGGCTCGCCAACGGCGCCGACAGGCTCTTCCGCAGGCTCGAGCCTCGGTTCCAGGCCGAGCTCGGCCGTCGCGGAATCGCGTACGCCTCGGGCCGCACACTCGGCTTCAGCGTCTGGGCGCTCGTCAGCAGCGGCGTCTAGACCGGGGAGACCTGGACCTCGAACAAGTCGCCGTCGAGGCGGCGGCCGATCACGATCTGGCCGGCCTCGACCAGCTCGAGCTCATCCTCCCCGTAGCCGGGAAACGACCGCAGGTGGATCCGCCTGGCGCCGACCGCCCAGACACCATCGTCGCGGCGGACGCCCTCGGCGCGGTAGGGCGGGTTGATCGAGGCCTCGATCGCATCCGCGAACGCGCTGAGTGAGCCGTCGGGGACGTCCTCCTCGACGAGCAGCGTGCCGTCGGGCAGCGACGTGAAGTGCACCTCGTCGCCGGGCAGCTCGGCGGCGACCGCGGCGATCGTGTCCCACTCCCGGGGGCGCGGGACGCCGTGCAGCGCCACCTCGCCGAAGGGCGACGGCCGGCCGAACTCGTCGGGTGGAGCCGAGAGGAAGCCGTCCGCGAGGCCGTGCATCAGCCCTGCCAGGCGCGACGGCGTGCGCTGGCCCGCTCCGGCATCCGCATCGCCGCCGGTGGAGCCGATGTCCTGGTCTGCCTGCTCCGCGAGACGCTCGTGCAGAGGCTTGGCGCGGCGGAAGAGCCCCACGCTACAGCTGCGGCTCGATCAACCCGTACCCGCCGTCGCGGCGGCGGTAGACGACGTTTTGCTTGCCCGTCTCGATGTTGACGAAGACGAAGAAGTCGTGGCCGATCAGCTCCAGCTCGACCGTCGCCTCGTCCGGGGTCAGCGGCTGGAGGTCGAACTGCTTCGACTTGACGATCATCCGCTCGAGCTGCGCGCCCGAGAAGGTCGGCTCCTCCGGCCCGCTCCCGTTGGCACGCCGGCCCGTCTCGCGGCGGCTGCGCTTCTGGCGGTAGCGCTTCACCTGACGCTCGAGCTTGTCGACGAGCTGATCGATCGAGGCCTCGAAACCCGCCGAGCGCTCGCGGACGCGCAGCGTCGAACCCTTCGTCCAGACGGTCGCCTCCGCGATGTGGTCGTCGGCGATCGACGGGTTCGTCTCCAGCGTCAGCTCGACCTCGATCTGCGTGGGCTCGGGGAGCTGCTTCTCGATCTTGTCGAGCTTGTCCTCGGCGTACCTCCGGATCGAATCGTTGACCTCGACGTTTCGGCCCTTGACCTCGAGTCGCATCGGCTCTCCTTCGTCCGGTCGTTGCTCTCAGGGTAACCCACCGGATCAGCGCACGGCTCGCGCCAGCGTCACCACCTCCACTCTGCGCGCGCCGCCCCGCCGCAGCGCGGTGGCCGCCGCGCCGGCCGTTGCTCCGCTCGCGTAGACGTCGTCGACCAGGCAGACGCCGGCCGGCGACGCGCGTGCTGACGCGAACGCGCCGCGGACGTTGCGCCGCCGCGCCTGCAGCCCGAGGCCGCGCTGACGCTCGACTGACCGAACCCGGCGGACGAGAGAGATGACAGGCAGCTCCCAGACGCGGCCGAGCTCCCGGGCAAGCTCCTCGGCCGGCCGGTGGCCTCGGTACAGAGCCCGGTCGCCGTCGGCGGGGACGAATGCGAGCACGGGCGCCGCGGGGCGCGACAGCGTCTCTGCGACGATCGCCGCCGCGTCGCGGGCCAGCCGGCGTTGACCGCGCTCCTTCCAGGCCTGGACGAAACGCCGTGCCGGCGCGTCGTAGACGATCGCCGCCCGCGCGCTGGCGAAGGCGATCCTGCGGCCGCTGCACTCGGCGCAGCGCCGGACCGGCCAGGCGCCAGGGGAGCCGCAGCGATCGCAGAGCGGCGGCGCCAGCCGGATCAGCGCGTCCCGGCAGCCGGGACAGAGCGCCGCCCCGAGCGCACCGCACGCAGCACACCGGTTCGGCAGCAGGAGGTCGAGGAGCACACCCCCGACCGTACGGGTGAACCTGCCACAGGTGTGTCACGCAATCGTGTCGATTGACTACATCTCGAGCACGTACGTTTCTCGCTCCGGCAGCCCCCGCGCTCGCCGGAGCAGGTTGTCCGCGGCCAGCAGCTGCTCCTTGTCGCCGATGTCGAGCCAGACGCCGGTGAACCAGAAGCCGTACACCGGCTCACGGGAGCGAAGCCATTCGATGAAGCTGCCCGACTGGTCGGGCGCGTTGCCCTCGGCGAGGTAGCGCCCGACGAGCGGCAAGTGCTCGCGGTGATAGATGTACGTCGCGGTTGCCGCGAGCGTGCTGGCCGGTTCGGAGGGCTTCTCGACGAACTCGATCACCCGGTCGTCGCCGTCGAGCTCGACGATCCCGTACTGGCTCGCGAGCCGGAGATCGCCGACGTCCCGGACCGCGACCGCGCTGGCGACGCCCTTGCCGCGCCAGAAGTCGACGTAGTCCTGCAGGTCGTACTCGAAGAGGTTGTCGCCGGCGATCACGATCACGTCGTCGTCGACGATCCCGGCCCGGTCGAGCGTGAAAGCGACGTCCCCGATCGCGCCGAGCCGGTCCTCGTTCGAGCTCGTGCCGTCGTCGTGCACCGTCACACCGGCCTCGAGTTTCGCCCACTGCTCGAAGTCGCGGGCGAAACGGCTGTTCGTGACGACGTGCACCTCGTCGATCTCCTTTACCTCGCGGACCCGCTCGAGGATCCAGTCGACCATCAGCTTGCCGCCGACGGGCAGCAAGCACTTCGAGCGATCGTCGGTCAGCGGCCGCAAGCGGGTCGCATAGCCGCCGGCGAGGATGATCGCCTTCATCGGAACTCGTGCTCCTTCACAGCGTCGAGCCCGTCATCCGGACCCCATTGATGGGCGACGCCGCGGGAGTCGAAGAGCGCCTCGACACGACGCTCGAGCTCCTGCTGCAGTGCGGGATCGCCGGTCGCGAGCACGCGCATCAGCGTGTCGGCGAGATAGCCCTCCTCCCAGCCCTGTACCCGCTCCAGCTCTCGCAGCGGCGCACGCAGCTGATCGTGGAACGGCGGCAGCTGCCGTTCCGCCGCGAACAGCAGCCGCACGAGGCAGAGGCACGAGTGCGCTGCCTGCATCCGCCCGCCGAACTCGTCGCCGCGGCGCCACGCCTTCAGCGAGCGGAAGAAGCAGTTCAGGTAGCCGTCGTAGAGCTCATCGAGATCGTCCCGTGCGCGTGCACCGGCATTGGCCACGATCGCCTCGACGAGTGCTGCGACCTCGCCGCTCGTATCGGCGATGACCTTGGCGTTCACGAACATCGGCGTGTACCCGTCCGTCGCGTTCGCGCGGACCCGCAGCGCCTCGGGCGAGGCGAAACTGATGTCGGCCTTGGGCGGCCCCGGACGCAGCTCGCGAAGCTCCTCCCGGTCGCGGCGAGCGGCATAGCTCTCGTCGGTGACGACGCGGACGAGGTCGAAATCCGAGTCCTCCCCATGCACTCCGGCGGCTCGCGAGCCATGCAGAATCAGGCCGATCGAATCGGGGTCGTCGACCACGTCGCGGACGATTTCGTCCAGCACGCTCACCGCGGCAGCGACGCTTCGTAGGGCGCGCGATGAACGCCCTCCTCGGTGACGATCGCTGCGATGAGAGCGGCGGGCGTGACGTCGAACGCCGGGTTGCACGCCGGGAAGCGCGCAGTGATCTCGGCGCCGTCGCGCTCCTCGATCGGGATGCCGGCACCGGTCGCCGTGGCGTGGTCGATCGTCGAGGTCGGAGCGACGACGTACAAGGGGATCCGGTGATGAGCCGCGGCCACTGCGAGACCATACGTCCCGATCTTGTTCGCGGAGTCGCCGTTGGCTGCGATCCGGTCGGCACCGGTGACGATGCAGTCGACCTCGCCACGGCTCATCAGGTGCGCGGCCGCCGCGTCGGCGATGACTGCGTGGGGAATGCCGAGCTGCTCGAGCTCCCAGGCGGTCAGCCGCGCGCCCTGGAGCAGCGGCCGTGTCTCGTCGACCCAGACGTGGGCGAGGAGGCCGTCCTCCCAGGCGGTACGCAGCGCGCCGACGGCCGAGCCGTAACCGCCCGTGGCAAGGCCGCCCGCGTTGCAGTGGGTGAGGGCCTTCGAGCCCGGCCCGAAAAGCGCTGCGGCATGCGCGCCCATTCGCTTGCAGCGATCGACCTCGGCCGCGTGCAGCGCCCGCGCCCGCTCCGGAGCGGGATCGTCGCGCAGCTGCTCCAGGGCCCAGATGAGGTTGACGGCCGTAGGCCTCGACTCCGCGAGAACACGGTACGCGGCGTCGAGGTCCTCTCCCCTCGCGGCCGCCAGCGCGTAGCCGTACGCGGCAGCCACTCCGATCGCGGGAGCTCCGCGGACGGCGAGCGTCCGGATCGCGTCGGCGACCTCGGCGGCCGATTCGCAGCGGAGCTCGACTTCCTCGTCCGGAAGCCGGCGCTGGTCGAGCAGGACGACCGCGCCGGCTTCCAGACGAACGATCTCCTCGGGGTCCAGGTCACGCATCTGACCGTTCGTCCTCGAAAACCCTCGGCTCGAGGGCGTGACCGGACGTGCGGAGTCCCTTCCAGACGATCTCGTCCGCGGTCTCCTGAGCGCTCCGGTTGGCGGCCGGAGCCGGATTCACTCCGGCGGGAGGCCCAGCAGGGCTGTCAGATCGGCGACGGAGAAGGAGGGGGCTTGTGGGGGAACCATGGGTTCCCCCACAATCGCTTAAGTCCCTTCGTCCCACGAGGCCAGGTACTTCGCCTGCTCCTCGGTGAGCTGGTCGATCTCGACACCCATGGTCGCGAGCTTGAGGCGCGCGATCTCGTTGTCGATCTCCTCCGGGACGACGTACACCTTCTTCTCGAGCGAGGTCGCGTTCTGGACGACGTACTCGGCGGAGAGGGCCTGGTTGGCGAAGGACATGTCCATCACCTGGGCCGGGTGCCCTTCGGCGGCCGCGAGGTTGACGAGCCGACCGTCCGCGATCAGGTAGAGCCGGCGGCCGTCACCCATCGTGAACTCCTCGACGAACTCACGCGCCTGCCGCGTTTCGGTGGCGAGCGCCCGCAGCGCCGGCAGCTCGATCTCGACGTTGAAGTGGCCGGTGTTGGCGAGGAGCGCTCCGTCCTTCATCTGCTCCATGTGGCTCTTCGCGACCACCGACTTGTCGCCGGTGGCGGTGATGAAGATGTCGCCGATCTTGGCGGCCTCGGCCATCGTCATCACGAGGAAGCCGTCCATGACCGCCTCGATCGCCTTCATCGGGTCGACCTCGGTGACGACCACGTTGGAGCCCATGCCCTTGGCGCGCATGGCGACGCCGCGGCCGCACCAGCCGTAGCCCGCGACGACGAGCGTGCGGCCGGCGAGGAGGACGTTCGTCGCGCGGATGACGCCGTCGAGCGTCGACTGGCCGGTGCCGTAGCGGTTGTCGAAGAGATGCTTCGTCTTCGCCTCGTTGACGGCGACGACCGGGAAGGCGAGCTTGCCGTCGCGCTCGAGCGCCTTCAGCCGGATGACGCCGGTCGTCGTCTCCTCCGTGCCCGCGATCACGTCGCCGAGCTGCTCGCGGCGGGCGGTGTGCAGGACGCCGATCACGTCGGCGCCGTCGTCCATCGTGATGTGCGGCTTGTGGTCGACCGCGGCCTCGATGTGCTGGTAGTAGGAGTCGTTGTCCTCGCCCTTGATCGCGAAGGTCGAGATCCCGTACTCGTCGACGAGCGCCGCGGCGACGTCGTCCTGGGTCGAGAGCGGGTTGGACGCGCAGATGACGACGTCGGCGCCGCCCGCTTGCAGCGTCCGCATCAGGTTCGCCGTCTCCGTCGTCACGTGCAGACAGGCCGAGATCCGGTAGCCCGTCAGGGGTTGCTCGGTCTCGAACCGCTCGCGGATCGCGGCCAGCACCGGCATCTGCCGGTCGGCCCACTCGATCCGGCGCACGCCGTCGGAGGCGAGCGCAAGATCCTTCACGTCGTATCGCTTTGTCGTAGCCATCGGTTCCCTTCGCTCAGGCGGCCGAGATCAGCCGCTCGTGCTTTCGCTGTTCCCACTCGACCCAGTCCGCGCCCGGTCCCGCCGCGCGCATCCAGTTGTCGAGGGCGATCCGGAGCTCGGGCTCGCGGCGGAGGCGCGCCGAGAAGGCGACCTCGTCCAGCTCGATCCCGAACCGCTCCCGCAGCAGCTTGAGCTGCCGGAGCTGGAGGAGAGCGCCCTGCCCGTAGATCCTGTAACCGGCGACTGTCCGCTCCGGAACCACGAGACCCATGGTCTCGAGATACCGGAGCATCCGAGCCGACCAACCGGTCTGCGCGGCCGCCTCGCCGATCGTGAGCGCCTCCACCGGCGCAACCTTACCAGAGTTGTGTCAGGGCGTCGAGGTGCCCTCGCGGCCGTAGAGGTCATCGAGCCGGACGACGTCGTCGAGGTGCGGTGTCGAGACCTCCAGGATCGTCGTATCCTCGAGCGCGGTGACCCGATGGACCGTGCCGGGCGTGTACCGGAACGCCGCACCCGCCGAGATCACCTCCTCGTTCAGGACCGCCTGTCCCACCTCTCCGAGCTCGAGCTTCGCCCTGCCCGACTGGACGAGCCACGACTCGTCCTTCTCGTTGTGGAACTGGAGGCTGAGGGCGGCACCGGCCTTCACGAAGAGCAGCTTGCCGCAGTAGACGTCCGTCAGCGCCCAGATCAGCTCATGGCCCCACGGCTTCTCGACCTTCCGGACCTCGAAACGCCAGCGGTCGATCGAATCCAGGTTCGGGGAGTCGACGCTCACGGGAAGGAGACCGCGCCCGCCGCAATCGTTTCGTCCGCTGCCACCCGCATGCCGTGGTCGAGCATATTCCTGTCGCCGACCCGGGCGCCAGGACCGACGACGCTGAGCCCACGCACGTCGCACTCGACCCCGAGCTCCGCGTGCTCGCCGACGATCGACCCGGAGACGTGCGTTTGCGCGCCGACGACGGCGCCCGCCCCGATCACGGACGACTCGACCGAGGCGCCCTCCCCTACGACTGCGTTCGCGCCGATCACCGCGAGGCTGCCGATTCGGGCACCGGTGCCGATCCTGGCCCCCGCGCCGACGAAGACGGGCGGCACGAGCCGCGCACCTGCCGTCTCCGCGCCGTCGGCCACGAGTGTGTAGTCGGGGCCGAGGCGCTCGCCGAGCTCGGTGACGAAGTTGCGCTCGAGCACGTCGCGGTGCGCCTGCAGGTAGGCCTCTGGCGTGCCGATGTCGAGCCAGTAGCCGGGCAGGGCGACGCCGTACACCGCCGCCTCCCCGACCAGTGTGCGGGAAGACCTCGCGCTCGATCGACACCGGCCGCCCGGCCGGGATCAGGTCGAGCACATCGGGCTCGAGCACGTACATGCCCGCGTTGATCAAGTTCGTGTCGATCTCCTCCGGTCGCGGCTTCTCGAGGAAGCTCAGCACCCGGCCGTCGTCGGCGTGGACGCGGACGAGCCCGTAGCGGCTCGGATCCTCGACGGGCGTGAGCAGGATCGTCGCCCGGCAGGCGCGGTCGCGGTGGAAGTCGACGAGCGCGCCGAGGTCGGTCTCGCGGAGCGAGTCGCCGTTGAGGGCGAAGAACGGCTCCTCGAGCCCCTCGGCCGCGAAGCGGATCGCGCCGCCGGTCCCGAGCGGCTCCTCCTCGATCCGGTATTCGAGCGCGAGCTCGCCGTAGCGGTCGCCGAAGTAGTCCTGGATCTGGGTGGGCAGGTAGCCGCACGAGATGATCGCGCGGGTGACGCCGAAGCGGCGCAGGTGCTCGAAGGTGTAGGCGAGCTGGGGCCGGTCGACGAGCGGCAGCATGTCCTTCCGCGTCCGGTCGGTCAGGGGCCGCAGCCGGGTGCCGAGGCCGCCGACGAGGATGACGGCGGGCAGGCTCACGCCGAGGGGCGGCCGATGCCCTCGTAGACCCAGCCGAACTCGCGCATCCGATCGGGATCGAGCATGTTGCGGCCGTCGACGAAGACCGGCTGCACCGCACCCGCGGTTGCACGGGCAGCCGCCCAGTCGACGTCGGCGAGCTCGGGCCACTCGGTCACGAGCACGACCGCGTCCGTGCCGGCCAGCGCCGCGTCGACGGACTCGACCTGTTCGACGCCGTCGAGGCTGTCCATCCGCGCAATCGGATCCCAGACGCGCACCCGCGAGCCTTCGGCGACGAGCCTGCCGGCGAGCACGAGGCTCGGCGCCTCGCGGACGTCGTCGGTGTTCGGCTTGAACGCGATCCCGAGCAGCGCCACCCTCTTGCCGCGGAGGCTGCCGAGATGATGTCGGAGCTTTCCGATCACGCGCCGCTTCTGCAGCTCGTTCACCTCGATGACCGCGTTCAGGAGCTGAAAGTGGTAGCCGGAGTTGGCCGCGAGCTGCTTCAGCGCGAGCGAGTCCTTCGGGAAGCAGCTGCCGCCGTAGCCGATCCCGGCGCGGAGGAAGCTCTGGCCGATCCGCCGGTCGAGCCCGACGCCCTCCGCGACGCGGACGACGTCGGCGCCGGTCGCCTCGCAGACGTTCGCGATCTCGTTGATGAAGCTGATCCGCGTCATCAGGGCCGCGTTCGCGGCGAGCTTGATCATCTCGGCCGAGGCGACGTCGCTGCGGACGACGGGACCGTCGATACCCTCGTGCAGCGCCTCGACCGCGTCGCCGTCGGCCTCGGCGAACGAGCCGATCACGATCCGGTCGGGGTGCTGGAAGTCGCGGATCGCGGTTCCCTCGGCCGTGAACTCCGGGTTGGAGACGTAGCCGACGTGCTCGAGCCCGCGCTCGTCGAGGCGGTGACGCACCTTCTCGCCCGTACCGACGGGCACGGTGCTCTTCATCACCATCACCGCCCGTCCCTCGAGGCCGCCGAGCTCGTCGACGACCGTCCAGACCGCCGAGAGGTCGGCATCGCCGGAGTAGGTTGGCGGCGTCCCGACCGCGACGTAGAGGAAGTCGGCGCCCTCGACCGCCTCGGCGACGTCGAGCGTGTAGCTCAGCCGCTCGGCGTTCCGGTGCAGCAGGTGATCGAGGCCGGGCTCGAAGATCGGCACCTCGCCCGCGCGCAGCCGGTCGATCCGTTCGGCGACGACGTCGCGGACGACGACGTCGTGCCCGAGCTCGGCGAAGCATGCACCGGTGACGAGGCCGACATAGCCGGCGCCGAAGACAGCGACCCTGGACACGCGCCGAACCTACCTAGAACCTCGAACGCCACGGAGGCTGAGCTCGTGAGCCGCCGCGACGTTCGAGGTTCATTTGACTTTGTCGAGCGGCTTGAGACCCTTCGCGATCGCGAGCATGGTCTCGTTCGAGAGCGAGTCGAGCAGCGTGTTGACGACCCAGTAACTCGCGCCGCCCTGGCGCAGGACGACCATGTGCAGCTTCGGGCCGGTGTAGTGGAGCTCGTAGCGACGGCCGCCGATCGAGCGGACGAAGTTGCGCTCGCTGAGCGCCGGCGCCTCCTCCCAGTCGGTCATCTGCACGCCCCAGTACTCGCTCGCACCCGTCCTGTAGGTGAGGCGGATCGTCTTGTGGTCCCCGTCCGGGTCGATCCGGTACATGCGCACCGGCCTCTCCCGGTCGATCCACGAAGAGCGCTCGACCACAGTCGGCACCATCACCTTGAACGGCACCTTCGGCGCCCGCTCGCGCAGCAGCGCGAGCGAGGCCTCGGCGCCGGGAGCGACGTTCGCGGGCTGGCGCTGCGGCGTCTTGTCGACTGGAGCCTCGGCCAGCGTCCCGTGGAAGGTCTGCCCGACGATCACGGTCAGCATCGCCCCGTTCGCGAGCGCGCCGATCTTCGGGTTGAGCGCGACGACGTCGTCGGTGCCGAAGAGCGTTCCCACCTTCTTCGCCGCGGCTGCCGCGCCGGCCTGGGACTTGTCGTAGTGGATCCGCGTGTCGAAGTACTCCCAGTTCGGCGCGTTCGCATTCTTCCCGTCCGGCGGATAGACCATCTGGTACGCGCGCTGGGAGAGCAGGTAGCTGGCGGTGCCGGCCGAGCCGGTGACCCCGTTCCCGTTCAGGACCGTGATCGTCGTCTCGCGCGGCGCCGGCGCCTTCGTCGCGGACGGCTTCGGTTTCTCGTTCAGCGCCACCTGCGTCGCCTTCTGCGGCGACTCGACGTCGGGGTGCGAGAACTCCTGCACCGCCTTTTTGATGTTCGCCTCCGGCACGAGCAGGTCGAAGCCCGACGTCTCCTCGATCCCCTCGAGCTTCGACTGGAAGAAATGACCGGGCGGCAGCGAGTAGGCAAAGAGGGCGTACTCGAGCACCGTTCTGCCGTCCAGCTCCGAGTTGCCGCCGACGCCGACCTCGACATTCGATGTGATCGTCTTGATCACCTTGGGCAGGTCGAGCGGGCCGGCGCTCGCCTTCACCTGGTCCTTGAACGCGCGCACGAACAGCTGCTGGCGGGCGACGCGGTAGAGGTCGGAATCGGTGTGCCGGTAGCGCACGAAGTCGAGCGCCTGGTAGCCGCCGAGCTTCTGATAGCCCGGGAAGAGGTTGATCGTGGCGTAGCCGAAGTCGCCGCCGCGGTCGTTGAAGTAGCGCCGGTCGACGTCCATCCAGACGCCGCCGACCGCGTCGACGAGCTGACGGAAGCCGCGAAAGTTGACGGTGATCAGGTAGTTCACCGACAGGCCGGTGAGCTTGCGGACGGTCTCGAGCGTCCCCTTCGTGCCGCAGGTCGCGTAGGCATTGTTGATCCTCGCGCCGAACGGCGCCCTACCCGGACAGTGGATCTGCACGAAGAGGTCGCGCGGGAACGACATCATCGAGATCGACTTCGTCTCGGGGTCGGCCCGCACGAGCATCACCGTGTCGGAGCGCGACTGGACGTCCTTCCCCTCGCCGGCGCGCTTGTCGTAGCCGACGACGAGCGCCGTCGCAGGCTGGCCAGGGAGCGCCACGTCGAGCCGCTTCGCCGCGACCTTGACGTCGGGCGTCGAGGCGACCACGTCGGCGACGCTCTCGTGGAACCAGAGGTAGGCGCCTCCGGCCGCGGAGCCGATCGCGACGAGCAGGATCACGCCCGCCCAGGCGAGCGCAGTGCGGACGAACGCCCAGCGCGAGCGTGGCGGCGGCTCCGGCTGGCGGTAGATCGTGATCGGCGAGAGCGAGCCCGGCGGCAGGACTGCGCGTCCATTGCCGTTGGCGGCCGCCCCGCGGCCGATACCTCTCTTGAGCGTGGTCCGCATAAGGAAAGCGGGCCAGGCGCCCGCGACGGTGCCCAGGATAGCGAGCGACTAGGTCGTCGCGGCTCTGACGGACGCGAGCGCCTCGGCGAAGAACGCGTTCTCGTCCGGCGTTCCGACCGTGATCCGGAGCGCCCCGGGTGCGCCGAACGCGGCCATCGGCCGGACGATCGCTCCCTGGCGGAGCAGTGCGTCGAAGAGCGCGAGCGCATCGCCGTCGACCTCGACGAAGAGGAAGTTCGCGACCGCCGGGCCTGCTGGGGCGAGGCTGTGCTCCCGGAGAGTCCGCTCGAGCGCTGCGCGGCCGGCGGCCGTGAGGCGGCGGCGTTCGGAGAGCTCGTCGGCGCCGTCGATGCTGGCGAGCGCGGCGACCTGCGCCTGCGTGCCGACGTCGAAGGCGCGGCGCGTCTTGCCGATCGCCTGGATCACGTCCGCCGGGCCGACGCCGTAGCCGACCCGAAGGCCGGCGAGGCCGTAGATCTTCGAAAACGTCCGCAGCACGAGCACGCGGTGGCCGGCGCGGAGGTACTCCGCGACCCCTTCGGGGTAGTCGTCGCGGTCGATGTACTCGAAGTAGGCCTGGTCGAGCACCGTGAGGACGTGCTGGGGAACGCGCTCGAAGTAGTCGTCGAGCTGCGCGCGGGTGGTCATCGTCCCGGTCGGGTTGTTCGGCGTCGCGATGTAGACGAGCTTCGTCCGCGGCCCGACGGCCGCGAGCAGCGCGTCGAGGTCGTAGTGGTCGTCGACGAGCGGCACCTTGCGCGGGACGGCACCGAGCTTGAGCGCGTCGAGCGCATAGCTGATGAACGACGGCCAAGCAGTGACGACCTCGTCGCCGGGATCGAGCGTGGCCACCGAGAGGTGACCGATGATCGCGTCGACGCCGGCTCCGGTGATCACGTTCGCCGCGTCGACGCCGTGACGCTCCGCGATCGCGTTGCGGAGGTGGAACGCGCCGCCGTCGGGATAGCGGTTGAGCGACCGGGCGCTTCGTTCGAGCGCCTCGAGCGCAGCCGGGAACGGACCCCACGGCCCCTCGTTCGAGGCGAGCTTGACGACGCGGTCGAGCCCGAGCTCGCGTTGCACCTCCTCCTCCGGCTTCCCCGGCTCGTACGGAACGAGCCCGTCGAGAGCGGCGCGGAAGAGGCTCATCGCGGGGTTACTCGGCCGGGGACGGCGGTAGCTCGGCGTCGTCCGAGCTGCGCTTCCGCCAGAACCAGAGGATGCCGCCGACGGCGGCCAGACCCGCCGCGATCGCGCCCTTGTTCGGCCGCTTCGTCCCCTCGATGGTGCCGGGCACCGCCTGGCGCGCCTTGTGCTTCATCACCGTCTTGGCACCCACCCAGGTGAGCCAGCCGAGAACGGCGTTGCGCCTGTTGAAGATGCTCATCGGCGAGAGGCTAACAGCCTCCGCCAACGGCCGTTTCGGCCATGTCCCAGGGACTGTCCCTCGGACATGGCCGCAACGGCCCGTGGCCGAGCGAGAGCGAAGCGACCCGTCAGGAGTTGCGGACGGCGCACCAAAAAGCGAACCGCCCCCTCTGCGGCAAGGGGGCGGTTCTGGGAGAAAGGCGGGGCCGGCGGGCGGCACGGCCCCTATGTGGGACGAGGGCACGTCCTTGGCTATTGAGATGCCGCCCCCGCGGAAACCTTGCGCGACGTCGAAACCTTTTTGTCGTTATGAGATTTCGCGAAGCCGCCTAGGTCTGTGCGGGAGCCCGTTTCTTGTTCGGCAGATGGATCGCGCGGCCGAGAGCCACGAGCCCTGCCTCCTTGATCGCCTCCGACAGCGTCGGGTGCGCGGCCATCCCGTCTGCCACCGTCTCGACCGTCGCCTCGGCGTCGAGCGCCACCGTGCCGGCCTCGATCAGGTCGGTCACATGCGGGCCGACCATGATCAGGCCGAGCAGCTCGCCGTACTTGGTCTCGTGGATCGACTTGACCCAGCCGACCGTCTCGGCCTGCATGACGGCGCGGGCGTTTGCGACCCACGGGAACATGCCGACGGCGATGTCGTCGCCGTGCAGCTCCCGCGCCTGCGCCTCGGTGAGGCCGACGCCCGCGATCTCGGGGTCGGTGTAGATCGGCCGGGGTACGGCCGGATCGCCGATCGTCGCCTCGTGCCCGCACGCGTTCTCGGCGGCGACCTCGCCCTCGCGGAATGCGGTGTGCGCGAGCTGCCAGTAGCCGGCGCAATCGCCGACGGCGTAGACGTGAGGCACGGTCGTCCGCCGGTGCTCGTCGGTCGCGATGCCGGCGCGGCGGTCGAGCTGGACGCCGATCTCCTCGAGCCCGAGCCCCTCGACGAGCGGGCCGCGCCCGATCGACACGAGCATCAGATCGGCCTCGACGCTCTCGCCGTCGCCGAAATGGACGCGGAGCTGGTTGCCGTCGTCTTCGACGCCGTTGCACTGCTTGCCGAGCTGGAGCGCGATCCCGCGCTTGCCGAATGCCTTCGCGAGCTCCTTGGCCGCGTCCGCGTCCTCCTGCGGGATCAGCGTGTCGAGCATCTCGACGATCGTCACCTCGGAGCCGAACCGCTGGAAGATCGACGCGAACTCGCAGCCGATGATGCCGCCGCCCAGCACGACGAGCCGGCGCGGAACCTGCGTCTGCGCGAGGAGCCCGGTCGAGTCGACGCACCGCGGGGAGTCGATCCCCTCGATCGGCGGGCGGAGCGGGAACGAGCCCGTCGCCACGATCGCGCTCTTGAACTGGATGTCCTCGCCGCCCTCGACCGAGATCGTGTTCGGCCCGCTGAAGCGACCCCGGCCCTTGGCCCACTCGACGCCGTTCGCCTTGAAGAGGCCGGCGACGCCGCCGGTCATCTGCTTGACGACGCCGTTCTTCCACTCGACCGCCTGGCCGAAGTTGAGCTGCGGCCGGCTCACCTCGACGCCGAACTTGGCGAAGACCTCGCCCGCCTGGTGCAGCGCGTGCGCTGTCTGTACCCAGGCCTTCGTCGGGATGCAGCCCACCCGCAGGCAGGTGCCGCCGAGCTCGGGCTCCTGCTCGACGCAGACGACCTTCGCGCCCAGCTGGGCTGCGCGGATCGCTGCCGTGTACCCGCCGGGGCCTCCGCCCAGGACGGCGACGTCACATTCCATCTCTCAACCTTTCCGTCGGAAGTCTCCTCTCGATGCTAACGATGAGTTCGCGGCGCCCGCGCCGTCCTAGGGACACACATCACGACGGAGGAGCGAACCATGAGAAAGCTGGTCGAATCGACGTTCATGTCCCTCGACGGCGTGATCGACAACCCGCAGAACTGGAGCCCGCCCTACTGGGACGACGAGCACGCGGCGTATGCGCAGAAGCTGATGGCCGGCGCCGACGAGCTCCTCCTCGGCCGCAAGACCTACGAGGGGTTCGCCGAGGCCTGGCCGCAACGCTCGGGCGACCCGTACACGGACAAGATCAACGCGATGCCGAAGCACGTCGCGTCGCGGACGCTGACCGACCTGGCCTGGAACGCGCGCCCGCTCGAGGGCGACGCCGCAGAAGCGGTCGCGGCATTGAAGCAGCGGGACGGCGAGAACTTGCTCAAGTTCGGCACGGGCCAGTTCTCGCGGACGCTGCTCGAGCACGGGCTGCTCGACGAGCTGCACGCGTGGATCTTCCCCGTGCTCGTCGGCGGCGGTCAGCGCCTGATCGACGGGATCGGCGTCACGCATCTCCAGCTCGTCGAGACGACGCCCTTCGCGAGCGGCATCGTCGTCAACACCTACGCCCCGAAGTAGCGCTCAGAGCGACGCGACCATCGTCCAGGCCTCGGCGCCTTCGTCGATCACCGAGAACCCGTGGCGCTCGTAGAGCTTGCGGGCGGGGTTGCCCGGCTCGACGCTGAGGCTGAGGCGCTCGTAACCGGCGGCACGAGCCTTCGCGATCAGCTCCTGCAGCAGCTCGTCGCCGATGCCGTGGCCGCGCTTGGACGGGACGACCGCGATCGCCAGCTCGGGCGTCCCCTCGTCGACGAACCCGTACCCGGGCTCGTCCCCGCCGAAGACGCGGTACCAGGCGGCGCCGACGGGAAAGCCGTTCTCGAGCGCGATCACGGCCGTGTCGCCGGGCCTCCCCCACCCGCGCACGTAGCGCGAGACGAGCGAGCCGGGCACGCGTTCGCGCCAGTAGTAGGCGTGGTGGAGCATGTCGCGGAGGAAGCGGACGTCCTGGGCGCCGCCGCGGCGGAGCACGACCTCGGTCACGGGTCGAGCGACTCCGCCAGTTGGATCCGGTTGCCGTCCGGGTCGAAGACGTCCACGAGCCTGATCTGCCCGTGCAGCTCCAAGACGACACCCACCTCCACCCCCGCCGCTCGCAGGCGCTCGGCCATCGCCTTCACGTCCTCGACGTCGACGTGTGCGACGCCACTCGACTCGGCGGGCTCGCCCACGGCGATGGCGATCTCCATTCCGCCGTGCTGCAGCCGCGACCAGCCGTCGTCGACGTCGACGAACACCTCCTCGAAGCCGAGCACGTCTCGGTAGAAGGCACGGCCGACGTCGAGATCGCGTACGCGGTACCACACCGTTGTCACATCAGTGAACTTACAGCGCGAGCGCGGGCTCTTCGAGCAATTCCTTCACCGTGCGGAGGAAGTCGGCGCCGTCGGCACCGTCGATCGCCCGGTGGTCGCACGTGATCGTCATGCTCATCAGCGGCCGCACCGCGACGTTGCCGTCGCGGACGACAGGCTTCGGCTCGGTGGTGCCGACCGCGAGGATCGCCGCCTGGGGCGGGTTCAGCACGGCGACGAACTGCTCGATCCCGAACATGCCGAGGTTCGAGATCGTGAAGGTGCCGTCGGCGAGGTCGTCGCGCTGGAGCTTGCCCTCGCGGGCGCGGCCGACGAGCGCGGCGCGGTCGGCGGCGATCTGCTGGATCGTCTTCCGGTCGGCGTCGCGGATCACGGGGACGACGAGGCCGTTGGGCGCGGCGACGGCGATCCCGACATGGGCGAACGGGAAGCGAAGGATCTTGTCGCCCGTGAAGTGCGCGTTGACCGCCGGGTGGCGCAGGAGCGCGGCCGCTGCGACCTTCGTCAGCAAGTCGCTGACGGTCGGCTTCGTCTCGCCGTCCCGCAGCCGGCCGACGAGGCGCTCGCGGAGCTCGAGCGACCGGGTCATGTCGACCGACACGGTGAGCTGGAAGACCGGCGCCTGCCAGGCCTCGGTCAGCCGGCGGGCGATCGTCTTCCGGGTCGAGGTCAGCTCGACCTCCTCCACCTCGCCCGACGGAGTCGCGGCGGCTGCGGCCGGCGCTGCCTGCGGCGCCGCGACGGCGCCCCGCTCGACGTCGTCGGCGACGATCCGGCCCTCAGGGCCGCTCCCGGAGAGCGTTGCGATGTCGATCCCCTTCTCGCGCGCGAGCCTGCGTGCGAGCGGCGAGGCCTTGACGCGGCCGTCGGGTCGCGCGGGAGCGTCGGCGACGGCTGCGGTCTCGGCGGCGGCCGTCGCGGCGGCGGCATCCTGGCCCCGCTGGCGCTGATCGTCCATGCCAGGAGCCGACGAGCCCTCCGTCTCCTCTTCGTCCTGCTCCTCGACGGCGGCTTCGGCTTCGTCCTCGTCGCCGGCTTCGGCCGCAGGCGCCTTCCCGTTCTCGGACGAGACCTCCTCGCCTTCGTCTCCGATGAAGGCGATCGTCTTCCCCACCTCGACCTCGCCGGAGTCGACGACGATCTTGAGCAGGACGCCGTCGGCCTCGGCCTCCACCTCCTGCGTCACCTTGTCGGTGTCGAGCTCGTAGAGCGGCTCGCGCTTCTTGACCGGCTCGCCTTCGCCCTTGAGCCACTTGACGATCGTGCCGGACTCCATCCCCTGGCCCAGCCGCGGCAGCTTGACCTCGGTCGCCATCAGCCAGTTAGCTCCGGGCCACCGTGCGCTTCACGGCCTCGAGGACATCCGCGGCGTGCGGAACGACCCACTGCTCCATCGCCGGGGCGAACGCGAGCGGCGCGAACTTCGCACCCACGCGCTCGATCGGCGCGTCGAGGTAGTCGAAGGCCCCCTGCTGGATCACGGCCGTCAGCTCGGCGCCGAAGCCGCCGCGCGTGACCGCCTCGTGCGCCGTCACCGCGCGCGTCGTCTTCTTCACCGAGGCGATGATCGTCTCCTCGTCGAGCGGGAGCAGCGTGCGCGGGTCGATCACCTCGACGGAGATCCCGTCCTTGGCGGCGTCCTCGGCCGCCTGCAGCGCCTCGGGCACCATCCGCCCGATCGCGACCACGGTCACGTCCGAGCCTTCGCGCATCACGCGCGCCTTGCCGAGCGGGATCGGCTCGATCTCGTCCGGGACGGAGCCCTTGAGCGGATACAGGAGCCGGTGCTCGAAGAAGATGACCGGGTTGTCGTCGTAGATCGAGCTCCAGAGCAGGCCGCGCACGTCCTCGGGGGTCGAGGGGAAGACCACCTTCAGGCCCGGCACGTGCACGAACCACGATTCGAGCTGCTGCGCGTGCTGCGCGCCTGGGCTCCAGCCGGCGCCGCCCTGGGTGCGGATCGTCAGCGGCACCTTCAGCTGGCCGCCGCTCATCGTCCGGTGCTTTGCCGCCTGGTTGACGAGCTGCTCCATCGAGAGCGTCAGGAAGTCCTGGTACATGATCTCGACGACGGGCCGCATCCCCTGCATCGCGGCGCCGATGCCGGTGCCGACGATCGCCATCTCCGAGATCGGCGTGTTGCGGACGCGCTCGGGGCCGAACTCGGCGAGCATCCCCTGGGTGACGCCCATCGAGCCGCCCATCTCGGCGATGTCCTCGCCCATGACGAAGACGTCGTCGTCGGCGCGCATCGCGCTCGAGAGCGCGTCGCGGACGGCCTCGCGGTAGGTCAGCTCAGGCATAGACGTACTTGAGTGCGGCCTCGGGCGGCGGATCCGTCCCCGCCTTGGCGAACTCGACCGAGCCCTCGACGATCGCCTCGATCTCGGTGTCGAGGGACTCGAAGTCCTCGTCGCCGATCCCGAGGCGGGCACGCAGGAGCTCGATCGGATCCTTCGTCTCGCGCAGCTCCTCGATCTCGCTCTTCTCGCGATAGACCTGTGGGTCGCCGATGTAATGGCCGACGAGCCGGTAGGTGCGGACGTTCAGGAAGACGGGGCCGCGGCCGGAGACTGCGTGCTCGCGGGCCTCGCGGGTCGCCGCGTAGACGGCCTCGACGTCCTGGCCGTCGACGTCGACCGAGCGCATCCCGAAGGCGACGGCCCGCTGGGAGAAATCCTCGATCGGTGCGTGCTGGCTCATCGGCGTCGACTCGGCCCACGCGTTCATCTCGAGCACGAACAGGGCCGGGACGTTCCAGAGCTGGGCGAGGTTGAGCGACTCGTGGAACGTGCCGGTGTTGGTGGCGCCGTCGCCGAAGAACGCAACCGCGACGCGCGGCTGCTTGCGGAACTGGAACGCGAGCGCGGCGCCTGTGATCGCCGGCAGGCCGCCGCCGACGACGGCGTTCGCGCCGAGGTTGCCCTTGGCGAGGTCGTACAGGTGCATCGAGCCGCCGTAGCCGCCCGAGCAGCCCTCCTGCTTGCCGTAGAGCTCCGCCATCACCGCGTTGACGTGCGTGCCCTTGGCGATCGTGTGCCCGTGCGCGCGGTGCGTCGATGCAATCACGTCGTCCGGCTCGAGCGCCGCCATCACGCCCGCGGCGACGGCCTCCTGGCCGATCGCGACGTGCAGGAAGCCGGGCAGCTCGCCCGCGCGGAAGCGCTCCTCCACCTTCTCCTCGAAGCGCCGGATCAGCAGCATCTCGCGGAAGAGCTCGTGCAGACGCTCGTCCGAGAGTGCGCTCGTTTCGGTGGTCATGTCCTCGACCTTGGCCATCGGGCCTCATTATGCTGACCCCCGCATGGGACTCGTCGAGCAGTGGCGTCGGATCAGGTCGGAGCTCGAGCCCGAGTGGGGCGAGGTGGCCCTGAACGTGGCCGTGCCGCAGGCTGAGCAGCGCGCCCAGGCGGCCTCGCTGCTCGGGCCGGCCGGCCCCGGACGGCGCGGCGACGATCTGCGTCTCTCGGTGCACCGCGCCGGCGGTGGAATCGGCCCCGACCAGGCCGACAAGCTCTTCCGCAAGCTCGACGAGGCGAGGATCCGCGGCACGGTCACGCTCGTGACGGTCGACGAGCGCGTCGAGCGCGTGGAAGCTCCGCGCGAGGCGCTCGCCGAGTTGTGGGACCGGGCTCTCGCCGGCGCGCCTGCGGACTGGAGCGACCTGCTCTGCGAGCTGCAGCTGACCTCGACCGACCATCTCGCCCGCGGGGCGCTCCTGACCGCTCCGATCAACCCGACCCGCGTCCCGGACCGCACCGCCTTCCGCTTCCGGGTCGCGCGGAGCTTCGGCTACGGCGCCTCGCCGCAGATGACGCGCCGCTGTCTCGAGCGGCTCGACGTGGAGGGCATCCCGGGGGCGCTGACGCTCCTGCACGTGCTCTCGGACACCCACAACGTCGCAACCCAGGGCCCCGTCTGGCGCGTTGCCGGAAAGGCCGTCTAGCGATGCCTGATCCTGTCTCCTGGCTGCTGATCGAGCCGGGCTGGACCGTCTACGACGCTGCCGGCGACAAGGTCGGCAAGGTGAGAGAGGTGCTCGCGGACGAGCAGTCCGACATCTTCCACGGCCTGATCGTCGCCGACGACGAGATCCTCGCGGAGCGGGTCGCCGAGATCAGGGAAGGTGAGATCCATCTCACCTGAAGGTTTGCCGGGGTCCGAACCCGGCAACCTTCCGTCTATGTCGCAATCCGGATCGACGACGGCGCGCCGGCCGGCTGCGCCGAACGGCCCTCAGCACGCCGCCACTGCAAAGAGGGCCGGCCCCAACCCCTTCGTCGTCGCCGGCGTCGCGTTCGCCGTCGGCAGCCTGCTCGCGAAGTTGATCGACTGGAGGAGCCATGCCCACCCCCGCCGCTGAGACCGGGCATCCGAGCGTCGGCGCCGCGGCCAAGCAGGTCGCCGAGCACGCCAGCACGCTCGCGAAGCTCGAGCTCGAGCTCGCCGGGCTGGAGCTGAAGCAGAAGGCCGGCTTGTTCGGGGCCGGCGTCGGGCTCGGCGTCGGCGCGGCCGTCGTCGCGCTCTACGGGCTCGGCTTCCTCTTCGCGACCGCGGCCGTCGCGCTCGCGATCGTGCTCGATGCCTGGCTGGCGCTCCTGATCGTGACCCTGAGCCTCTTCGCCGTTGCGGCGCTGCTCGGGCTGCTTGCCAAGAGCCGGATCAAGCGGGCGACGCCGCCCGTCCCCGAACAGGCCATCCGCGAGGCGAAGCTGACGAGCGAAGCGCTGAAGTCGAATGGCCACCACTAGCCTGAACGGGCGCACGCCCGACACGCTGCGCCGCGAGATCGAGCGCGAGCGCCGCGAGCTCGCCGAGGCGGTCGAGCAGCTGCGGGACGGGCTGGGCGAGGCGACGAACGTCGCCGCCAAGTTGCGCTCGAACCTGCCGATGGTCGCTGCCGGCGCGCTCGGAGCCGGCTTCTTCCTCGCCGGCGGAATCGGCGCGAGCATGCGCTTCCTGGCCCGCAAGGGCCGCGAACGCTGATCGGCCACGCCCCGAGCAGCCCCTGGCGTCTGTCGCCACGGGAGTGGCTCTCCGTCGTCAAGCGCTCGTTTCAGTCGTTTCTCGCCGACGACGCGATGGGGCTCTCGGCCCAGGTCGCGTTCAGCTCGCTGCTCGCGTTCTTCCCGGCCATGATCTTCCTGGTCGGTGTCGCCGACCTGTTCGGCGTCTACGGGACGCTGCAGGAGTTCCTCGCGCCGGTCGCTCCTGAGGAGGTGCTGGACACGATCGAGACGCTGCAGCAGGACACCTCAACGGAAACGTCGGTCGTCGCGTTCCTCGTCGGCGCCTCGCTCGCTGTCTGGGCCGCCAGCGGCGCGATGGGCGCCGTGATCAAGTCGGTCAACCGTGCCTACGACCGCGTCGAGACGCGGCCGTTCTGGATGACCCGGCTGATCGCCCTCGTGCTCGTCTGCCTGACCGGCCTCGTCCTGGCTGGGCTGCTGCTCTTGATCGTCTTCGGCGGCCCGCTCGGGACGGCGATCGCCGACGAGGCGGGCCTCGGCGGGGCATTCGAGCTCGTCTGGGCGATCTTCCGCTGGCCGATCGCCTTCCTCGCGATCATCCTCTTCTTCTCGCTCGTCTACTACCTGGCGCCGAACGTCGATGCCCGCAGCTGGCAGTGGCTCTCCCCCGGAGCGCTAATCGGCAGCGTCATGTGGCTCGCCCTCTCTGGGCTCTTTTCCCTCTACACGAGCCTTTCCGACTCCTATTCGCGGACGTACGGCGCCCTCGCCAGCGGGATCGTCCTGCTGCTCTGGCTCAACTATTCGGCCTTCGCGCTGCTCTTCGGGGCCGAGCTCAACTCCGAGCTCGACCGGCAGGCGGAGATCCGGGCCGCCGGCGGCGACAAGGCCGGTCTGGTGAAGCCGAGCCGCCGGCCTAGGTGACCCGGACCGAGCCCTTGACCGTCTTGGGCGCCGTGTCCGAGTAGAAGCGGAGCGTCCCCTTCGCGAGCTTCAGCTTCCACGTCGTCGTGCCGGTGCCGGCGACGGTCGACTTGCGGTTGACGCCCTTGCCGACGAGATGGAAGTTGTGCAGTTTCGAGCGGTCGCGGACGACAACCGAGTAGGTGCCCGCCTTGACGCCGTTCCGGAGCACCCCTCCGCTCGCGCTCCGGAGCGAGATCGTGCTCTTGGGCCCGACGGTGCCGAGCAGCTTCGGCGTCTTCGGGGCCGGTGCGGGCGGCGTCGGCTCGGGCGCTGGGTTCCCGACTGTGAACCGGCGCACCATCTGGGTCGAGTGCGGGTCGCACCACACCGTGTAGCGACCCTCGCGGAGCGTCACCGTCCACGTGACGGTCGTGGTCGTCTCCACCTGCGTGAACTGATCGACCCCCGGTCCGAAGAGACGGAAGTTGTGCTCGTCGGAGAGGTCGCGCACCGTGATCTCGTACGTGCCCGGGTCGAGCTGCGTCACGATCCGTCCGTCCGTGTGCGCCAGCGTGATCGAGAACCCGGGGCCGACCGTGCCCTCGAGCTTGACGGCCTGAGCCGGCGCCGTCGCCGCGCCGGCGACGAGCGCAAGCGCCGCGGCGGCGGTGAGAGCGAGGAGACCCCGAACGCGCATCGTCCGAGACTACGCCGGGGAGACGGAATCGGATTGCGAAACGCGACAGGGCGGCCGCTCGGCCGCCCCGTCATTCGCGCTCGTTTTCGCGGTGCTCTAGTGCTGTGCCGCGCCAGGAAGCGCCGAGCCGGTTGCAGGCAGCCCGTGGCCGAGCAATGCCGCGATCCAGAGCGGGATGCCGGTGAACGGCAGCTCGTGCGTGACGGTTCCGTGTACAGGGGTCGTCCCGGGGCCGTGACCGTGAGCCGGTACGGCGACGCAGTTGCCGTGGGCATCACGCACGAGACCTGCAGGCACCGTCGTTTGGACGCCCGCGACGTTCAGGCAAAGGTCGATGATGACCACCGAGACCGCCGGCGTCACGCAGTTGCCATGCGCGTCCTTGACCATCCCGGCCGGCACCGTCGCCTGATCACCGGCGATGTTCGGACACACATCAACATGCACAGGCGGAACCGCGACACAGTTCCCATGCGCGTCCTTGACCATCCCGGCCGGCACCGTCGCCTGATCACCGGCGATGTTCGGACACACATCAACATGCACAGGCGGAACCGCGACACAGTTCCCATGCGCGTCCTTGACCATCCCGGCCGGCACCGTCGCCTGATCACCGGCGATGTTCGGACACACATCAACATGCACAGGCGGAACCGCGACACAGTTCCCATGCGCGTCCTTGACCATCCCAGCCGGCACCGTCGCCTGATCACCGGCGATGTTCGGACACACATCAACATGCACAGGCGGAACCGCGACACAGTTCCCATGCGCGTCCTTGACCATCCCAGCCGGCACCGTCGCCTGATCACCGGCGATGTTCGGACACACATCAACATGCACAGGCGGAACCGCGACACAGTTCCCATGCGCGTCCTTGACCATCCCAGCCGGCACCGTCGCCTGATCACCGGCGATGTTCGGACACACATCAACATGCACAGGCGGAACCGCGACACAGTTCCCATGCGCGTCCTTGACCATCCCAGCCGGCACCGTCGCCTGATCACCGGCGATGTTCGGGCAGACGTCCGTGGTGGGCGGCGGCGGGGGCATCGTGCCACCGCAGTCAGCCTTGGTAAAGCCGTCCTTCGAACCTGGCCTCGAGGCCGGATCCTTGAGCAGGATGTCGGAACGGCCGTCCTTCGGCGGGTGGGACCCGGTCGTGGGGCTGTGGGCCTCGGTCCACGCAGTCCAGGGGATGTTGATGACGACGTAGGGATTCGACGCGGAGCCCGTCCGGTGGCAGATGATCACGTGGTGGTGGGCTTCGTCGGAGCGCCCCTTCGAGCCGGCGCTCGCTGACGCCTTCACGTCGGCTTTCGCTTTCGCCTTCGCCTTGGTCTTGACCTCCGTCTTCGCCTTGGCGTCGGTCTTCGCCGTCGTCGAGGCCTTGGTGTCGTCGTCTGCCTTCGCCTTGCGCTCGGTCTTCGCGTCCTTCTTGGCATTTGCGGCGGCGGTCACCTTCACGTCCGCCTTCGCCGAGGCCGACGTCGACGAAGCCGACTCGTCCTCGCCCTTGTTGCCCTTGTCAGTCTTTGTGGCGCTCGTGTTGGACTTGTGGCTCTTGTCCCCCTTCGAGACGTCCGTCTGGGCGGCTGCGTCGCCGCCGTCCTTCTTCCCGTCTCCCGCGGATGCGCCACCCGCGCACAGCGCGAGCGCCGCGAGGGCCATTAACAGCACCACGAGGCGAGCTGGTTTTCTCCTTGGCCGCATATCTTGCTCCTGTTCTGAGTTCGATGTCGCTCCGCTAGACGCGCTCGATGTAAGAACGGGAGATGTGCGACAACGGATACGTCTGCAAAGAAGCATTACAAACGTTGCGCGCGGTACCTGTGCCGCGTACGACGGGGTTGTGGGCTCAGGCTCGGAGCTCCGCGCCGAAGCGCTCGGCGAGCGCCGCGACGATCCGCGCGCGGAGGTCCGCGGCGTCCTCGTCCGAGAGCGTGCGCTCCGGCGACTGGAACGAAGCCGCGAGCGCGATCGACTTCTTCCCCTCGCCCACCTGCTCGCCGCGGTAGACGTCGAAGACATGGAGCTCGTGCAGCTCAGGGCCCGCCGCCTCGCGTGCGGCGGCGATCAGGTCGCCCGCCGCGACGGACTCGTCGACGCGGAACGCGAGGTCCTGCTTGACGGCCGGGAAGGTGATCACGTCGGCGTAGAGGATCAGCTCCGGCGCGGCCGCGAACAGCGACTCGAGCTCGAGCTCGAAGAAGCCCCAGCCACCAGGGAGCTCGAGCAGCTCCCCGTGCTCGAGCCGCGCCGAGCGCCCCGAGCCGCGCTCGACGACCGTGAGCGGGACGCCGACGGTGCGGTGCACGAGCTCCGCCGCCCCCTTCGCTCGAAAGAAGCCGCCCTCGGTGATCCCGGCCACGTGCCAGCGCTCCTCTGGCAGCTGCGCGCCCGAGGGTTGGTAGACGCGTGCGATCTCGAAGAGCGCGATTCCCTCGACGCCGGCGTTGCGGTTCCGCTCCGCCGACTCGAGCAGCCCGAGCTTGAGGTCTCGGCGCAGCGCCGCCATGTTGACCGTGTAGGGCTCCTCCAGCGGCACGAGCCCCGGCTCTGCCGGCACGAGGCTCCACGTGTAGGCCTCGGAGAAGCCGGCCCCGGCGAGCACGTCCTCGACGAGCCTGCGCAGGCGCTGCTCTCTCGAGAGCTGCACGGACGGCGCCGCCCTGGACGGGAGCGTCGACGGGACTTCCTCGATCCGGAAGCGCACGACCTCTTCCACGAGGTCGACGGGGCGCGCGACGTCGAGCGAGCGCCAGGTCGGCACGGTCACCTCGTCGCCGTCGAGCTGGAAGCCGAGACGGGCGAGCGTCTCGCGCTGCTCGGTCTCGGGGAACGACATCCCGCTGAGCCGGTCGGCCAGCTCGGGCCGCAGTCGCACGACCGGGCGCGGCGGCAGCGTCCCCTGGACGTCGGCATCGCCCGTCAGGCGGGCGCCGGTGAGCGAGACGAGCAACTCGCTCGCGTAGATCGCGGCCTGCTCGGCCGCGTACGGGTCGACGCCCTTCTCCCAGCGCGTGGACGACTCGCTGCGGAGGCGGAGGTGGCGTGAGGTGCGGAGGACGGTCAGGGCGTCGAAGTTCGCCGCCTCGAGCAGGAGGTCGGTCGTCTCGTCCCGCACCTCGCTGTCCTCCCCGCCCATGATCCCGGCGACAGCGACGGGCCTCCGTGCGTCGGCGATGACGAGGTCGGTGGCCGTAAGACTTCGCTCGTGGCCGTCGAGCGTGAGGATCTTCTCGCCCTCGTTCGCGCGACGGACGACGATCCGCCCACCCTCGAGCAGCGTGAGATCGAAGACGTGCAGCGGCGAGCCGAGCGCGAGCATGACGTAGTTGGTCACGTCGACGATGTTCGAGATCGGCCGCATCCCGGCGGCGAGCAGCCGAGCCTTCAGCCAGCTCGGGCTCGGCCCCGCCGTCGCGCCGCGCAAGATCCGCCCGATGTAGCGCGGGCAGGCGTCGAAGTCCTCGACCGTGATGTCCACCGGCTCGTCGCCGGCCGGATTCCGGATTCTGGCCCGGTGGCGGCGACAGCTCGCCGCCGGTGACGGCAGCGACTTCCCGCGCGATCCCGTACACGGACGTGAGATCGGGCCGGTTGAAGCCCGTCTCGATCTCGAGCACGGTCTCGGCGAGCGGGAGGACGTCGGCGAGCGGCGTCCCCGGCTCGAGCCCGTCCGCCAGCACCATGATCCCGCTGTGGTCGGCGCCGAGCTCGAGCTCGCGCTCGGAGAGGATCATCCCGCGCGAGAGCTCGCCGCGCAGCTTCGCCTCGCCGAGCGGTTCGTCTGCTCCCGGGAGAAGCGCACCGGGCAGGGCGACCGCCACGGTCGCCCCGGCGCCGAAGTTCCAGGCGCCGCAGACGATCTGGCGCGGCTCACCCTCGCCGACGTCGACGCGGCAGAGCTGGAGCCGGTCCGCGTTCGGGTGCTTGCCCGCCTCGACGACCCGGCCGACGAGGAAGCGGCCCAGGTTGCCGTCCGAGTCCGCGACGCCGCGGTGCACGATCCGGTCGACCTCGCAGCTCGTGAACACGAGCTTCGCCGCCAACTGCTCCACCGGCCAGTCGAAGGACACGTACTCGCGCAGCCAGGAGACCGGGACCTTCAAAACTGCCTCACCATGCGGAGGTCGTTCTCCCAGAAGAGCCGCAGGTCGGGCAGGCCGTGGCGGAGGAACGCGATCCGGTCGATCCCGAGCCCGAAGGCGAAGCCCGACCATTCCTCGGAGTCATAGCCCACCGCCTCGAAAACGTTGGGATCGACCACACCGGCGCCCCCCATCTCGATCCACCCCGAGTGCTTGCACACCGGGCAGCCCTCGCCGTCGCAGAGGTAGCAGGTGATGTCGAACTCCACCGACGGCTCGGTGAAGGGGAAGAAGCCCGTGCGCATGCGAACCTCGCGCTCTCCGAAGATCGCCGCCGTGAAGAGCTCGATCGTCCCGCGCAAGTCGGCGAGCGTGATCCCGCGGTCGACGGCAAGCCCCTCGACCTGGTGGAAGACCGGCGTGTGCGTGGCGTCGAGCGGGTCACGACGGTAGGTGCGCCCGAGCGAGACGAGGTAGACCGGCGGCTGCTGCGCCTGCATCGCGCGGATCTGCGAGGGCGAGGTGTGAGTGCGCAGAAGCGTGTCCGCGTCGATGTAGAAGGTGTCGCGCGGGTCCCGGGAGGGATGCGCCTCGGGCTGGTTGAGCGCATCGAAGTTGTGCCAGACCGTCTCGACCTCGCGGCCGTCGTAGACCTCGTAGCCCATCCCGAGGAAGATGTCCTCGATCTGGCGCCGCAGCTGGGTGATCAGGTGCAGGCTGCCGCGGGCGAACGGCTCGCCCGGCAGGGTCGGGTCGAACGGCTCGGCATCCTCCTGCGCGGCTGCCGCGAGCTCGGCCTCGCGGCCGGACAGCGCCTCCTCGATCACTGCCCGGACGGCGTTCAGAGCGATGCCCGTCTCCCGATCGCGGACCTCGCGGAGCGCCAGCTTCAGCTCGCTCTTGCGGCCGAGATAGCGCACCCGCAGTTCCTCGAGCGCCTCGCCGTCCGCGGCCGCCGCGATCGCGGTCCGTGCCTCGTTCTCGAGCGCCGTGGCGTCCATCGGGCGACGATAGCATCGGCTTCGTGAGCTTCTACGACCCGTTCGCGCCCATCTACGACGCCTGGTCGGCGCACATGACCGAGGACGTCGCGCACTATGTCCGGCTCGCTCGCGAGACCGACGGGCCGCTCGTCGAGCTCGCGGTCGGCAACGGCCGGGTCGCGATTCCGGTGGCGCGGGAAACGGGCCGGAAGGTGCTCGGGATCGACTCGTCGCCGGCGATGCTCGCGCAGGCGCGCGAGCGCGCAGCAGAGGCCGGCGTCGAGCTGGAACTGCTCGAGGGCGACATGCGTGAGCTCAAGCTGGATGAGCCCGCCGGGCTGATCTACGTCCCCTTCCGCTCGCTCGGCCACCTTCCCACCTGGGCCGACCGCCGCCGTGTCTTCGAGCGCGCCTACGCCTCGCTCCGGCCCGGCGGGCGCTTCGCGTGGAACTTCTTCGTCTTCGACCCGCGGATCGCGGCGGCGAACGACGGCGAGTGGCTCGAGCAGAACGGGATCCGGCACCGGATCGACCACGCCCGGCACGACAACCGGATCGACATCACGCTCGAGTCGGGCGACACGATCTCGCTCTGGTGGCTGAACCGCTCAGAGTGGGAAGGCCTGATCGAGACGGCCGGCTTCGAGCTCGAGGCGCTCCACGGCGGCTTCGAGCGGGAGCCGTTCGACGAGAACGCGAACGAGTTCGTCTGGGTTGTCCGGAAGCCGTAGCCCGAGCCCGTACGACGCGATCGCCCGGCTCTACGATCCGTGGAGCGCGAGCGTCACCGAGGACGTCGAGTTCTACGTTCAGGAGGCGTGCGCGGCGGGCGGCCCAGTCGTCGAGCTCGCGTGCGGCACCGGCCGGATCTCGGTGCCGATCGCGAAGGCGGGCGTGCACGTGATCGGCGTCGACGCCTCGGCCGGGATGCTCGAGGTGGCGCGGGAGTACGCGGCCGCGGAGGGAGTCGAGCTCGACCTCCGGCTCGGTGACCTGCGCGACCCGCCGGTCTCAGAGCGCGTCCCGCTCGTCCTGATCCCGTTCCGCTCGCTGCTGCACATGACCACGGAGGCCGAGCGGCTGCGCGCGCTCCGCGCGGCGCGGAGCCTCCTCCTCCCCGGCGGCCGGCTCGTCTTCGACGTCTTCGCACCGAGCGCGGAGGACCTCGAGGACACGCACGGACGCTGGCTCGAGCGCGAGCCGGGGATCTTCGAGCGCGCAGACTGGGACGAGGGCGAGCGGACGCTGACCCTCTCGGTGCGGCGGGGCGAAGAGGCCTCGACGATGCTCCTCGCGTGGCTCTCGCCGCCGGAGTGGCGGCTGCTGCTCGACCGCGCCGGCTTCGACCTCGCGGCGCAGTGGGGCTGGTTCGACCGCAGGCCGTACACCGGCGGTGAGGACGTGATCTTCGCGGCGATCCGGCGGGGCGCGTAGAGTCCGCGCATGCTCTGGATCGTGATCGGCATTGTCGTGCTGCTGCTGGTCGCAGCCGTTTTCTTCTACAACCGGCTCGTCAGTCTCCGCAACCGCGTCGAGAACGCGTGGGCGCAGGTGGACGTGCAGCTGAAGCGGCGCTACGACCTGATCCCGAACCTCGTCGAGACGGTCAAGGGCTATGCGGCGCACGAACGGGAGACGTTCGAGGCCGTGACCGCGGCGCGCACGCGTGCCCAGCAGGCGCAGGGGCCGGCGGAGCAGGGCGCCGCCGAAGGCATCCTCGGCCAGGCGCTCGGGCGCCTCTTCGCCGTCGCCGAGGCGTATCCCGAGCTCCAGGCCGACGAGAACTTTCGCCAGCTCCAGGAGGAGCTCGCGCAGACCGAGAATCGGATTGCGGTCTCGCGCCAGGTGTACAACGACACCGTCCTCACCTACAACACCGCGATCCAGCAGGTTCCGGGCAATCTCTTCGCCGGCCCGTTCGGCTTCTCGCGGAAGGAGTTCTTCGAGGTGGAGGACGAGGCCCGGGAGGCGCCACGCGTCGCGTTTTAGTTGCGGCGCTGCTGGCGGCGCTCGCGCTCGCCGGGAACGCAGCCGCAAAGTCGTTCACGCTGCCGGCCGCGGACGTCACCGTCCAGGTGGAACAGAACGGCGGCCTGATCGTCGACGAAGTGATCGTGTTCTCGTTCGTCGGCGACTTCAGCGGGGCGTACCGCGAGATCCCGCTCCGCGACGGCGAGTCGGTCGACCAGGTCTCCGTCGCCGAGGGCGACCGTCAGTACGCGGGCGGGGCCTGCGCCGAGCTCGGCTGCAGCGGAAGCGCGGGCACGTTCGGAACGACGCGCACCGACGACGGCATCCGGATCGTCTGGCACTACAGCGCGGTCAGTGAGGAGCGGCGCTTCCGCGTCCACTACCGGCTGCGCGGCGTCCCGACCGCCTACGACGACGTCGTCGACGTCAACCTGCGCGTGTGGGGCGACGAATGGGAGGTCGGTCTCGACCAGCTGACCGCGACCGTCGTCGCGCCCGGCGACGTGCTCCAGGCCTGGGGGCATCCCGTTGGGGTGCGCGGCGACGTCACGCTCGACGGCAACCGCGTCAACCTGCGCGCGCTGCGGATTCCGAGCGGGCAGTGGGTCGAGCTGCGGACGCTCGTGCCGCGGCGATTCTTCACGTCGACGGCCGGGATGAAAGTCGCCGAAGGGCCTGGCCTGGAGGCGATCCGCACCGAGGAGCGCGAGGGCGCGGCCGCGTTCGAGGAAGACCAGCGCAAGATCGACGACGCGCTCGACAACCTCGGCACGACGATCGCCAAGCTGCTCGCGATCGCGCTCCTCCCCGCGCTCGCCCTGATCTCCTTCGTCTGGTGGCGCTGGGGGCGTGAGCGGGGAACGAGCTACGACCGCGAGTACGAGCAAGAGCCTCCGACCGCGACACAGCCCGCGCTCGTGCCGGGCTTGCTGGCGCAGGGAGGCGCGCCCGGCTCGCTCGAGTTCACGGCGACGCTCTTCGACCTCGTCCGCCGCGGCCGCTACCGCGCCGAGCAGGTGACGACCGAACGGAAGATCTGGGGCGGGCTGAAGTCGCAGCAGGTCTCCGACCTCGAGCTCTCACTCGGCGACGTCGAGGCGCCCGTGGAGGCGTTCGAGGCACCCGTCGCCGAGGTCGTCGACTCGATCCTCGCTGAAGGGCCCGAACGGCTCTCCCGCTTCCGTGACCGGATCGAGGACGACCGGACCGGGAACTCGGAGCGCTTCACGTCGTTCAAGTCGGCCGTGGGCACCGAGGTGAAGAACCGGCACTGGTTCCAGAACGTCGGCCTGGCGGCGCTGCTCGGGGGCGCGGCCGTCCTCGCCGTCGCCGGCGGGCTGACGCTGTTCGCCGGCATCGGCTCCTACAACTCGGTCGCACCGACCTGGAACAGCGTCGTCGCGATCGCGCTCGGCGTGTGCGGCCTCGTCGGCGCCGCCGTCCTCGCGGCGTCCGCCTTCAACCGCCGGCTCTGGCGGCGCCGCTCGCCGCAGGCCCAGGCCGAGGCGGAGCGCTGGGAGGCGTTTCGCCGCTACCTGACCGACTTTCCGCGACTCGACATCGCGCCGGCCGCTTCGCTCGAGCTCTGGGAGCGCTACCTCGTCTACGGGATCGCCTTCGGGATCGCCGAGCGCGTGCTCCAGGGCGCGCAGCTGCACATGCCGGAGGCGCTGGCGCAGGCGAGCACGCTCTACTGGATCGGCCCCCACGGCGATCTCGCCTCTGGGCCGACCTCGATGTCGATCGGCGACCTCGCGTCCGGCTTCGGCTCGGCGCTCGCGCCGCCCTCATCCGGTTCGGGTGGCTTCGGCGGCGGCTTCTCGGGCGGGGGCGGCGGTGGAGGAGGCGGCGGAGGCGGCGGCGCCTGGTGAGAGCGTGGTTCCTCGCCGCGGCCGCGCTGCTCGTCGCCGGCTGCGGCGGCGACGGCGAGGAGCAGGCCGCGGCGACGACGGCGGCCACGACCGTGAGCGGCCAGCACTGCGATCCCGGCGAGCACGTCCTGAGGCTTCCCAATCGCCAGGCAGCCCGGATGCGGGTGACGCCTGCCAGCCGCGGCCCACGAGCGCTCGTCGTCGTCTTGCACGGCGCCGGTGGATCGTCCGCGAGCGCGCTCGACGCCTTCCGCGGCGGCTGGGACGAGCCGGGCCTTGTGCTGATCGCGCCGGCGGCGAAGGGGCAGACCTGGAGCATCCTCCGCTCCGAGACGGACGTCGACCTCGAATCCGTCAACCTCGCGCTCGCGGCGGCGTACGAGCGATGCCGCATCGATCGGCGACGGATCGCAGTCGGGGGCTTCTCGGACGGGGCCACGTACGCCCTCACGCTCGGGGTCTCGAACGGCGACCTCTTCCCGGCGGTGCTCGCCCTCTCCCCGGGCGGGATCATCGGCGGGGAGCAGCGCGGCGTCCCGCGTGTCTTCGTCTCACACGGCACCGAGGACACCGTGCTCCCGATCGAACGGGCCGGCGACGCGGTCGTGAAGAAGCTCCGCGAGGCCGGCTATCCGGTCACCTACCGCCGCTTCCGCGGCGGCCACGAGGCGTCGCCTGCGACCTCGCAGGCGGCCGTGCGCTGGTTTCTCGACGGCTAGCCGCGCCGCGAGCGCTCGTAGAGCGCGATCGCGCCGGCGACGGCGACGTTGAGCGACTCCACCGCGCCGCTCGTCGCGATCGTCGCGACTTTGTGTGACTGTGACACGAGCTCCTCCGGAAGCCCCTGTCTCTCGGCTCCGAGGACGAAGGTGACGGCGCCGGACAGGGCCAGCTCGTGCAGCGGCGGCGCGCCGTGGGCGACCAGCGCGACGCGCTCACCCGGCGCGTCGTCGAACGGGAGCAGCGGCACGCGGAAGATCGCGCCGGCCGAGGCGCGCAGCGCCTTCGGGCCGAGCGGGTCGGCGCAGCCCGCCGAGAGCGCGACTGCTGCACCGAACGCGTCTGCCGCACGCAGCAGCGTGCCGACGTTCCCCGGGTCGGCAACGTGCCAGAGCGCGAGTGTGGTCTCGCGCCGGTCGCGCGGCAGGGCGGCCGTGCGGTAGACGCCGACGACACGCGCCGGATGCGCGAGCGTGGAGACCGCTGCCAGCAGCTCCGGCTCAACGTTCTCTCCGGCGACGAGCAGCTCGATCGGCTCGATTCCGGCCGCGCTCGCCGCCTCGACGAGGTCCTCGCCCTCGACGGCAAAGAGCCCGAGCTCCTCGCGCTTGCGCTTCTGCGCGAGGAGCTTGCGGACGAGCTTCAGCGTCGGGTTCGACGCCGAGGTGATCAGGGCGCTACGCCGCCTTGTCAGACGATGTGTCAGATGCGAGCGCGGCCTTTGCCTGCTCGACGACCGCGGTGAACGCGGCCGGATCGGCCACGGCGAGATCGGCGAGCACCTTGCGGTCGAGCTCGATCCCGGCCTTGTGCAGCCCGGAGATGAACTGGTTGTACGACATCCCATTGGCGCGGGCGGCCGCGTTGATGCGGACGATCCAGAGCTGGCGGAACGTCCGCTTCTTGTTCTTGCGGTCGCGGTAGGCATAGACGAGCGAGTGCTCGACCTGCTCCTTGGCGTAGCGGTAGCTGCGGCTCTTGAGGCCCCAGTAGCCCTTCGCTTCGCCGAGGACCTTGCGGCGCTTCTTGCGCGCGTGGACCGATCGCTTGACCCGTGGCATCTACTTCAGCCCCAGCAGCTTCTTCAGGCGCGGTGCGTCCACTTCGGCGACCTCGTAGTCCTTGCCGAAGGCGCGCTTACGCTTGGCCGACTTGTGCTCCAGGTTGTGGCTCTGCATCGCGTGCCGGCGCAGGATCTTTCCCGTCCCCGTCACCTTGAAGCGCTTCTTCGCTCCGCTCCCGCTCTTCATCTTTGGCATCTGGTTTCACTCCTGCGTTTTTCGTGGGGCCGAGCAGCATGACCATGTTGCGCCCGTCGAGCAGCGGGGGCGATTCGACCACCGCGAGCTCTTTGATCTCGTCGGCGAGGCGGAGAAGGAGGTCGCGGCCCCGCTCCGGATGCAGGTTCTCGCGCCCCCGGAACATGATCGTGACCTTGACCTTCGCGCGCTGGTTGAGAAAGCGCACGACGTGGCCCTTCTTCGTCTCGTAGTCGTGAATGCCGATCTTCGGCCTGAACTTGATCTCCTTGACGTTGATCTGCGTCTGGTGCTTCCGGGCGAGCTTGGCCTTCTGTTCCTGCTCGTAGCGGTACTTGCCGTAATCCATCACCCGCGCGACGGGCGGGTCCGCCCCCGCGGCGACCTCGACCAGGTCCAGGCCCTTGGAGTAGGCGTACTCGCGCGCTTCGTCGGTCGACTTGATCCCGATCTGCTCTCCGTCCTCGCCCACCAGGCGGACCTGGGGGACGCGGATGTTCTCGTTGATCCGGTCCTGCGGCTGTGGAATGCGCCGGTCTTCCGGACGGCGTCTCGGCCTCAAAGGCTCTTCACCAAGCTCGTTGAATCCTCCTCATCGACGACAAAAACCGCTGCAAGCAGCGGCCACGTTTTCCTCGTCCAACCGGCTCGGTTGAACCCTCGCGGGCTCGGGGCCCGGGAAGGTGAGGGGCAGTGGTCCGCTCCTTCTTTCAGGACCCGATCGTAGCGGATTCGCCGCGGAACCGTTCGAGCAGGTCGGACAGGCTCGCGGTCAGCTGCCCGCCGCCGCGTTCGCGGACGGCGAGCGACTCGTCCGACTCGCGGTCGCCGTACACGACCGTGAACGGGATCTTCTCCAGCTCGGCGTCGCGGATCCGCTTGCCGAGGGTCTCGTCGCGCTCGTCGACGTCGACGCGGAACCCTTCGGCCCCGATCCGCTCGCGGAGCGAGGCGACGGCGTCGCGGTGCCCCTCGCCGACGGGGATCAGCCGCAGCTGCACCGGCGCGAGCCAGAACGGGAAGGCGCCCGCGTAGTGCTCGGTGAGGATCCCGAGGAAGCGCTCGAACGAGCCGAAGAACGCTCGGTGGATCACGAAGACCGGGTGCTCGTGGTTGTCCGGGCCCATGTAGGTGAGGCCGAAGCGCGCCGGCATCTGCGCGTCGAGCTGGATCGTGCCGAGCTGCCAGGAACGACCGAGCACGTCGGTCATGTGCAGGTCGATCTTCGGTCCGTAGAACGATCCCTCGCCTTCGCCGACGAAGTACGCAATCTCGTGCCGGTCGAGCGCCCGGACGAGCTCGCCCTCGGTGAAGTCCCACTCCTCATCGGTGCCGAGCTTGTTGTCGGGCCGCGTCGAGAGCTCCGCGCGCGGCTCGAGCGCGAAGAGGCCGTAGAGAAAGCGCAGGTACTCGAGCGTGCCGTCCAACTCCGACTCGATCTGCTCGCGCGTGCAGAAGATGTGCGCGTCGTCCTGGGTGACGTAACGAACGCGTGTCAGCCCGTGCAGCGCTCCCGCGAGCTCGTTGCGGTGGAGCGGCGCGGCCTCGGCGTAGCGGAGCGGCAGGTCGCGGTAGCTGCGGAGCGCGCTGCCGAAGAGGAGCATGTGCCCGGGGCAGTTCATCGGCTTGATCGCAAAGAGCTGCTCGTCGTCGAGCGGGATCAGGAACATGTTCTCGCGGAACTTCTCCCAGTGGCCGGAGGTGACCCAGAGCGCCTTGTCGTAGATCAGCGGCGTCTTCACCTCGGCGTAGCCCCGGCGGGTGTTCTCGCGGCGGCGGAGCTCCTCGAGCGCGTTGTAGACCGCCATCCCCTTCGGATGCCAGAACGGCGATCCGGGCGAGTGCTCGTCGAAGTGGAAGAGGTCGAGGTCGATGCCGAGCCGGCGGTGGTCGCGCGCCTTCGCCTGCTCGAGCCGCTCGAGATGAGCGTCGAGGTCGGCCTGCGAGTAGAAGGCGGTGCCGTAGATCCGGGTCAGCTGCGTGTTCCGCTCGTCGCCGCGCCAGTAGGCGCCCGCGAGCGAGGTCAGCTTGACCGCCTTGATCGGCTTCGAGTCCTGCAGGTGCGGCCCGCGGCAGAGATCCGTGAACTCACCCTGCGTATAGAGGGAGATGTCCCCCTCGGCAGTGTCGACGAGCTCGACCTTGTAGCGCTCGCCCTCGGCCTCGAAGCGGCGCTTCGCCTCGTCGGCGGAGATCTCCTCGCGCTCCCAGGATCGGCCCTCCTGCAGCTCGCGCTGGATCTCGGCCTCGATCTTCTCGAGATCCTCCTCGCGGATCGGCTCGGGGAACTCGAAGTCGTAGTAGAAGCCGTTCTCGATCGGCGGCCCGATCGCGATCTTGACGCCCGGGTAGAGCCGGCGGACCGCCTCGGCGAGCAGGTGCGCTGCAGAGTGGCGGAGGACGAAGAGCGCGTCCGGGTCGGCCGTGTCGCGCGTGGTCAGGATCTGGATCGGCTGTCCGTCCGCCAGCGGCAGGCGCAGGTCCTGGACGTTCCCGTTCTGCCGGATCAGCACCGCCTGCTCGGCTAGCTTCGGGCCGATCGCGCGCGCGGCGTCGAGGCCGGTGGCACCGTCCGGAAGTTCGAGTTCCGACGAGTCGGGGAGAACGACCTTCATGACCGATCAGGATACTGAGCACCCGCGCGAGGACGACCGGAACGACGAGACGGACGGGACGCCGATCCCGGACCCGGAGGAGGAGACGGGCGACGCCGAGGATGTGCCGACGGCGGACTAGGAGATCGCGTCGCGCCAACGGCGGTGCACGACGACGCCGGCGACGACGAAGCCGACGATCAGCAGCAGCCCGAAGCCCAGCAGCAGCACGGACGTGTCGCGCGAGAGCGCGACGACCTCGAGCACGGGCGCCTCCGGCTCCCCGGCGACGACCACGCGGTAGCGGCCGGCGGGAACGTCGGGGACAGCGACCGTCAGCGTTCCACCGGCGCCGACGGTGCCGAGCGGCACAGGTGCGGTGCCGGTGTCGAGCGCCTCCAGCACCACCGCCCGCGCGGGCGTGGCCGTGATCGTCAGCTCCTCGCCCACGGCGGCGCTCCCGGGCTGGACGGTGATGGCGAGGAGAAGGAGGGCGACCGTTTTCAGACCGCCCACGAGGGTATCCCTTCTTCAAACGAGGAAAGGAGACGAGATGGGACACCAGACCGTGCAGGAGGCGATGACCTCCAACCCGACGGCGGTCACGCCGGAGACGACCGTGCAGGAAGCGGCGCAGCTGATGAAGACGGAGGACGTCGGCGCTCTGCCGATCGTCGAGGACGGCCGGCTGACCTGCGTGATCACCGACCGCGACCTGGCGATCCGAGCCGTGGCGGAGGGGCTCGGCACGGACACGCCCGTGCGCGAGCTCGCGTCGAAGGACGTCGTCACGATCGACCCGCAGCAGAGCCTCGAGGAGGCCGCCAGGCTGATGGCGGAGCACCAGGTGCGGCGCCTGCCTGTGGTCGAGGAGGACGGCCGCCTCGTCGGGATGCTCGCGCAGGCGGACGTCGCGTCAGCGGGTCACGACACGCTCACGGGCGAAGTCGTCCAGAAGATCTCGCAGTAGAGGAAAGGGGGTCGACGTGCCGAGCAAGTCGGCGAACGTCAAGAACGAGAAGCAGTACGAGGCCCTGAAGGACAAGGGGATGTCGAAGGAGCGCGCGGCGAGGATCGCGAACTCCCCCGACGCCTCGAAGCACGGAGGCGAGAAATCGCACTCAGGCAGCGGCAAGTCCTCGCAGGGTGGGACGACCGCCCAGAAGAAGGCTGCCGGCCGCAAGGGCGGCAAGGCGTCCGCGCGCAAGAGCTGAGTGCCCAATACGGACCTGGCCTGGGTCTGACCCCGGCCAGGTCCGTTTCGTTCCGAAGAGGGGTGCAGGAGAACCCCCATCGCGCCGATAACTCGATGGGATGGGGGTTGCCGCCTACAGAGGCCCCTTCGGACGCGAGCAGGCCGAGCGTCTGCTGTGGCGTGCCGGCTTCGGGCCGCGGCAGGGTGAGGCTGCTGCACTCGCGAAGCTCGGGCTCGACGGCGCCGTCCGCTCGCTGACGCGGCCGAAGGGCGAGAGGTTCGTCGGGCCGGCACCGCGCGACGACAAAGGCCGCGCACTCGCTCCCGGTGACGCCTGGGGCCATGACCATCTCTGGTGGCTCGACCGGATGGTGCGCACGTCGCGGCCCCTGGTCGAGCGGATGACGCTCGTCTGGCACGACTGGTTCGCGACCTCGCTCGCCGGCGTCGGCTCGCAGAAGCTGATGCTGAACCAGAACAAGCTGCTGCGCCGGCTCTCGCTCGGGTCGTTCGACACCATGCTGCGCGCGGTCACGACGGACCCGGCGATGCTGCTCTGGCTCTCGGGCACCGAGAACACGAAGTGGTCACCGAACGAGAACTACGCGCGCGAGCTGATGGAGCTCTTCACGCTCGGGGCAGGGCGCGGGTACACCGAGCGGGACGTCCGCGAGCAGGCGCGGGCGCTGACGGGCTTCGACAACGACTGGAAGCGCGGCGCCGGCAACGTCAACTTCCGGTACGACCGCGAGCGCCACGACGTGGGCACGAAGCGGATCTTCGGCAAGCGCGGTGCCTTCGACTGGCACGACGCTGTCCGGCTTTGCCTTGCGCATCCCAGGCACGCCTCGTTCTTCGTCGACAAGCTCTGGCACTACTTCATCCCGGTCGGGCCGGACGCCGGCACGCGGCGGGCACTCGAGGCGATGTACCGCAAGGACTTCGAGATCCGGCCGATCGTCGAGGCGGTTCTCCGGCATCCCGCGCTCTACACCGGCCCGCGGATGGTGAAGCCGCCCGCCGTCTACACGGCCGGCTTGCTGCGCGGGATCGGCCGCGGGATCGACACGACCTCGTGGGCATGGCTCGCGTCGGGGACGGGCCAGCGGCTCTTCATGCCGCCGAACGTGGCCGGCTGGGACGACGAGCGCTGGCTCGACACGGCCACGTTCCGCGGCCGCTGGTGGGTCGCCAACTACGCGACACAGCCCTACTCGCTGACCGACAAACAGGCAGCGTCACTCCCGGCCGAGCCCGCGGCGCTCGTCGACGCAGCGATCACGTTCTGGGGCTCCCCCACGCTCCGCCCGGCAACCCGCGCCGCGCTCCTCACGTTCGCGAACCGGGCCATGGGCGACGCGAACGCGAAATGGAAGCAGACGAGCTACCGCTTCCTGACCGCGAACGCGCTCCGCCAGCTGATCGCCGTCTCCCCCGACCTGCAGACCTCATAAGGACGACATGGCCCGCTGCTGCAACGACTTCTCGCGCACCGACCTGCTCCGCCGCGCCGCCGCGGAGGCCGGACGGGGGCTGCCCGCGATCGAGAGCGGGATGCCGCTCCCGGCCGGCACCGGGCTCGACCGGCGCAGCTTCCTGGCCCGCAGCGCCGGCATCGCGCTCGCCGTCTACGGCGGTGCCGCCTTCCTGCCACGCGCGCTCGAGGAGGGGATCGCCGCCGCGACCGCCGCCGGGCCGCAGAAGGTGCTCGTCTCCGTCTTCCTCGACGGCGGCGCCGACTCGCTCTCGATGCTCTTCCCCGACGGCGACCCGCTCTACCGAAAGCTCCGGCCACGCCTGGCGCTGCCGGGCGCCGCCGGGCTCCCGTTCGCCGAGGACAGCCGGCTCCGCTGGCACCCGTCGCTCGGCTCGCTCGCGCAGCTGCACGGCGAGGGCAAGGTCGCGGTGATGGCGGGCGTCGGGTACACCGGCCCCGACCAATCGCACTTCACGTCGCGCCACTTCTGGGAGGTGGGTGCGACGAGCGAGCAGCTCCGCACCGGCTGGCTCGGCCGCTACCTCGATCGCACCGGCACGCCGGACAATCCGCTGCAGGGCCTCTCGCTCGACTGGCGCCTCCAGCCGGCGCTCGCGACGGCGAGGATGCCCGTCGCGTCGATCGACGGCCCCGACCAGTACGGCTTCTGGACGCGCAACGTCTGGGGCGACGTCGAGACCCGGATGCTCGACGCGATCGGCGCGCTCGGCAACCTGCCGACGAACGGCGACGCCGCGCTCGAGCAGGCGACGTCCGCCGCACGTCAATCCGCCCAGCTTCGCCGGCAGCTGCTGCCCTTCACGCCCAAGGGCAACCAGCCCGGCTACACCAGCCCCGTCGCCTATCCGAAGGGCGGCGACGAATTCCCGCGGCGGCTGGCCGGGCTCGCTGCGATGCTCGGCGCGGGCCTGCCGGTGCGCGTGGTCGCGCTCTCTGCTCCCGGCATGTACGACACGCACGACGACCAGCCGCAGGAGCTCGCCGACGGGCTGAAGCTGACCGCCGACAGTCTGCTCGCGTTCCAGCGCGACCTCGAGGCTCGTAACCTCGCCGACCGGGTCGTGATCCAGGTCTGGTCGGAGTTCGGCCGGCGCGCGAAGGAGAACGGCTCGAACGGGACCGACCACGGCGCCGCCGGCGCAGGCTTCCTGATCGGCTCGCGCGTGAACGGGACGATGATCGGCGAGTTCCCCGGCCTCGGGAAGCTCGACGAGCACGGCAACCTGCGCGCGACGTCCGACTTCCGCGGCCTCTACAGCGCGTTGCTCGAGCAGTGGCTCGACGCCGACGCCGAGGCGATCATCCCGAACGCCCGAAAGTTCGCGCGGCCGAAGGTGATCCGCTGATCGCGACCGCGCTCGTGCTGCTGACGCTTGCCACCCCGGCGCCGGCGCGGCTGCAGGTGGGAGCGGACGAGTTCGGCTACACACTCTCCCGTGCGTCGATCAAGGCGGGTCCGGCAATCGTGCAGCTCGCCAACTTCGGCGAGGACGAGCACGACCTCCGCCTCCGGCGGATCGGCGGCACGAGGATCTATCGCGTCGGCACGGCAGCCCCGGGGGCGGTGCGCGAGCTCGAGGCGCGATTCCACCCCGGGCGATTTCGGCTCTGGTGCTCGCTGGCCGACCACCGAGCGCGCGGGATGAGCGCGACGCTGCTCGTCAAGAAGGCCTGACGACTCCAGGTCACTGAGCCGACTGATCTCACGCGGTCGTCAGGGGACGTATCGTTGCGAGCGCAGACAGGTCGACGGGAGGGGTCTGCGCTTGCGGCGGTTGGCACGACTCACGGGTCTCGTTCTCGCGGCGGGGGGCATCGCTGCCACGCATGCGCTCGTGCAGACAGGGAGTGCGATGGAGCTGCCGGGGCCGACCGTGACCGAGCCGGTGCCCGCGCCCACCGAGCCGGCGCCGACCGTCCCGCCTCCGACCCCGACCGTGCCCGCACCGACGCCGCCGCCGGTGCGCCTGACGCCGATCGTGACTTCTCCCCCGACGCGCCTGGCTCCGGCGCCGCCGACGATCACCCTGACGGTCGACGACGCCCCCGAGGCGACGCCTCCCCGAGCCACTCGACCGCCTTCGAGCGGCTACGTCGCACCGAGGGCGTCTTCGGCACGAACGTTCCAACCGCCGACCGAGCAGCGCTCGCGACGAGCCGTCGCGAGGCCGCGAGCGTTCGCGGCGACCACGCACCGAACGTCAGGCCGCGTCAGCGTCCGCCTCACCCTGCTGGTTCCGCCGGGCGGGCGTGCGTTCCTGATCGTCCGCGGCCCCACCCCGTCGTGCCGGGTGGCCGGCTTCGTCCCCGTGCGCGGGCGTGCCGGCGTAAGGACTGTTTTCTTCACCGGTCGGGTGCACGGCCGACGGCTCGACCGAGGCGTCTACCGGATCTCGCTCTCGCCGACCCGACGCTTCGTCGCCGCGCCGACCGCGTACGTCCGGGTCGTCTCGCCACGGCGCTCGATTCCGCTCCCCAGCGCCGGCGCGAACGCCTCCCTGCCGGCGAGCTTCCGTGCCGGCGGCGAAGCCGACCGCCCGGAGGGAACCGACGCACTTCGACGGCGCGCGTCGCTCGGACGGCAGCGGTGAAGCCCGTCTGACGACGGAGCCCGACGAGCCGGAGAACGCGGCTGCAGATGCCCTGCCGGTAGCGGGCGTCCTGGGCGAGGCGACGGAGGAGGCGGACTCAGAGCCGTTTCTGGCGATCGCGGTGCTGGCGCTCGTCGCGGGGCTCCTGCTCGCGATGGTCGCCCTCGTGGCGGGATTCCTCCGCGGCAGCTGGAACCCCTGACCGGTTCGCCTGCGCCTAGCCTTGGCGCGTGCAGGTCCAGCTCTCCTCACCTCGACAGCTGCGCTGGATCGCGCCGACGCTCTACATCGCCGCGCTGAGCGCGTACATGTGGCGCGAAGGGATACCGGTGGGGCGCGAGCGGCTCCTGGTCTGGATCCTGCTCGGTCTGCTCGCCCTCTCGACGACGAATCTGATCGGCTGGGCACGCGGCGTCGTCCTCGAGTGGCTGCCGTTCGCGCTCGTGCTCGCTGTCTACGACCTGCTTCGCGGGCAAGCCGACGGCCTCCTTTTCTCTACCTGGTACCGACCGCAGCTCGAAGCCGACGCGTTCCTCTTCGGCGGCGCCGTCCCCACCGTGTGGCTCCAGGATCGGCTCTGGCACGGTCCGTCGCATGTGCGCTGGTACGACTTCGCGGCCTGGGCGATCTATGTGAGCTACTTCGTGGCGACGTACCTGCTCGCCGCGCTGCTCTGGTTCGTCGACCGCGGCCGGTTTCGCCGCTATGTCGCCTGCGTCGCGCTGCTCGCCGGGATGGCGTTCGTCACGTTCGCGCTCTTCCCGGCCGCCCCACCGTGGCTGGCTAGTCGGGAAGGCGTCCTCGAGCCGACGACGCGCCTGATCGGGCCGATCTCGGGCGAGGTTCCCTTCTTCGCCTTCTCGTTCGAAGGCCTGTACGAACGCGGCTCCGAGTACGCGAATCCCGTCGCGGCGGTGCCGTCGCTGCATGCCGCGTACACGCTCCTGTTCACGCTCTTCCTCTGGCGTTTGGTCCCCCGCTGGGCCCGCGTGCTGCTCGCCGCGTACCCGCCCGCGATGGCGTTCGCGCTCGTCTACACGGCCGAGCACTACCTCGTCGACATCATCCTCGGCTGGGCGTACACGCTCGTCGCCGTTTGGGTCGTCTCCCGCCTCGCCGACCGTCTGGCAGGTCGTGCTCAAGCCGTCGAGCCGAGCTCCGGGAGCCAACCCTCGCGGTAGGCCGACCGCTCCTCCGGCCCCCAGCGGGCGTAGGCGTCGTCCGGGCTCGAAGTCTCCTCGAGCACGCTCGCATCGTGCTTCCCGGCCACCTCGTTCACTGGATAGACGACCTCGAAGCCGCCCGCCCGGCCGCCGGTCATGACGAGCACGCACGGGCGGTCGCCGGCGCCGACGAACGTGTGCTCCGTCCACGGCGGGCAGTGGACGAAGTCCCATGCCTCGAGGCGTCGCTCCTCGCTCTCGATCAGGAGGATGCATTCACCGGAGATGACGAGAAAGTGTCTCCTCGCCGCGCTCGCGGTGGTACATGCCGCGCTGGCCCGGGCCGAGGATCTGGATGCGGAAGCCGAGCTGCGTCCACTCCTGCTTCCCCTCGAAGTCGGTGTCCTGCCCGCGCTCCTCGCTGCGAATCCACGTCGCGTCGCGCGCGTTGACCACGAACCAGCCCTCGCTCTCGACGATGAGGCCCGTGTCGATCCGCTGCAGCTGCGCCTCGGGGACGGGGTCGGTCACTTCAGCACCTCGATCCTGCTGGGTGATGCGGCCACGAACCGCGGCCGCATCATGGTCGCGGTCTGGGGTCGCTCCTGGCCGCAAGCTTGTAGACACCGTCGGTCGTCCTCACAACCAGCTTGGCGCCGACGAGCTCTCGCCGCAGCGTGGCGACGTCGTCGTGGAATCGCCGCAACACTCCGCTCAACTCGCGTTCACCGTACGTGCGGCCGGCCTCGAGATGATCGGCGAGGTACTCGAGGACGACAGCCCGCTTGGCGCTCGCGACGGGGATCGAGCGCAGCCGGCCCTCCTCATCGAGGAAGGCCCGGAGCACCTTCGCGGCATCCGAGGACGTGCGCCGGTTGGAGTGCTTCTCGAGCCAGCCTCTGAGCTGCGAATGCTCGACCCGCCATTCGCGGCCGATGCGGTACCCCGGGATGTCTCCCGCCTGCAGCTTCCGTTGCACCACCTGATGGTTCAGCCGTAGGAGCTCGGCGACCTCGCCTGCTGTGTAGAGGATGATCTCGGACATTGGCGTACTTTAGAGGATTTTGACGTACTCATGATCGTCGGGATGAGACCTGACTCTGCGGGAGCGGCTTCAAGCACGAAGATCTCGGCGGCGATGTCCGGGTCGAAGCTGACTTGGGACATGAACTGGATCACCTTGCGGCCGGTGATCTCTTCCACGGCGGCGCTGAACGGTCCTCTCATCGCCATTTGGAAGACTTGCCGGTTGTCTCTTGACGGCGTCGTGCTCGCCGGCGTTGATCAGCGTGCGCTCGACGGGCGTGTAGATGTCTTCGAGGAACGCAATCACGTGGTTGCGGTTGAACACGGTCCTGGTCGTGGTTGCGCCCCGGCCGTAGTGCTCGCGGTGGAGCCGCGTGATCGCAGTCCCGATCGCGTTCGCCTGCCCGGCATGCTCGGAGGAGTGCTCGGACACGTCCCACTCGATTCCCGCTCGTAAGGCATGAACGCCCGGAAGGATGAGAGAGCGGTGAGCAGCCCGGCGGACGTCGATCACTGCCCAGCGTAGCTCTTCTCTCTTGCGCATTGTGGACTACTATCGGCGCAGGCGCTGCCATCGAAAATAGGTGAGCGCGCTACAGCAGCATCGCATCGGTGGTGCGCACGCCCGTCGTCTTGCGGCCGGTAGCGAACCCCTCGGTTCCTTCGCTCACGAAGCTGGGGGTTTGCGTGACTTCGAATGACAGCGTCAGCGTCGGTCGGCAGGCGCTGCGGCGGAAGGTCAACGAACGACTCCGCGAGACGGCCGATCGGCCGGACTCGGATACGGTCGACGTCTTCTGCGAGTGCGGCGGCCGTCTGTGCGCGGCCCAGCTACGGATCGCGGCTGACCTCTACGAGCGCGTCGTCTCGTCCGGTCGACTGTTCCTGGTCGCCGAGGGCCACGAAGACGCGGCCACCGAACAGGCCGTCGGCATCTACGAGCGGTTCCTGGTCGTCGATCGAGATCCCGAGCGTGCATCCGCCGCTTAGGGTCGTGCTACCGGACGAAGCGCGTGCGCGCTCGCTTCGCCATGCTCTCGAGCCGATCGGGGTCGAGATCGTGGCCGTCGACGGGCATTACGAGGTGAGTGTCGAGCTGATTCACCCCAACCGGGAGAGCAGTGTCGTCAACGCGCTCGGCGTGATCGATCACTGGCTCACAACCGGGGATCTTCCGTTCGTCCAGGTTTACCTCGACGGGGCCGTCCACACGATCACCTCGCCGGTGGGAGCACCGCAAAGCCAACGAGCCGCGCCTGCGGACGCCGGCTTCAACCCAGGGGCCACATGAGGAGTTCTGCCGTGGAGTACACGATCGAGTTCAGCGGCTCACCCCAGGACGTCACCATCACGACATCCGGACCCGCCAGCCGCGATGGATTGGTCGGGTTCGTTCAGGATCTCGTCGACGATCTCCGCTACCGGCCAGGCATGTTCGTTCTCGTCGATCACCTTGCACTCGACGCCAGCACGATCAACGGCGACGACATACGCGCTCAGGCAGAGCGGGTGATCAGGCTCGAAGAGAAACTCGGGCCCTGCAAGCTGGCGATCGTCGTCCCGACACCGCTCGCTTTCGGCTACGCACGCATGTATGAGCTACACACAGCAGAGACACAGATTCACTCGCGAGTCATGTACAACCGAAACGACGGGCTCGCCTGGCTCGACGCAAAGCGACAAGCGCAGGAGCGATGGTCGACCGAGGGAGCTCTTGACGTCCGGGAGGCGTCCGGAAACGTCACTTGAACGATCA
>CAWATM010000006.1:0-190027 GCA_963784895.1 uncultured Gaiellaceae bacterium
GCGACCCCGGCCTCGACTTCTCCTTCAGCAGACAGAAGCCGCCCTCGTCTACCGCTGTCGCGAGCTCGGCCCCGATGGCGTGGCCGCGCAGGCGGCGGACCTTGCAGCCGCCTTTCAGGGAGCGGTCGTCGCGCAGCTCGTCGCCAAGCTCGACCGGGCCCTGAAGCAGACGGGGCACGAGACGGTCTCACTCGGTGGTGGCGTCGCCGCCAACGGGCTGCTCCGCAGCCGCGCCGCCGAGGTCTGGAAGACACGCGGGGCGCGGCTGGAGCTCGTCGCGCCGGCGCTGTGCACCGACAACGCGGCGATGATCGGATCCGCGGCGCGCTTTACCCGCACCTGGGGCTTCCATTGCCCTGGACTCGACGCCTTCGCCTCAGGCCAGAGCGCGGCAGCTCAAGCGGCTCCGGGTCGAGGTCTGCCTCTACGGCAGGACGGATTGCCACCTGTGCGACGAGGTGGCGCGCGGAGATCGGCCGGCTGGCCTCAGAGCACAGCTGGGATCTCGAGCTGCGTGAGATCGATATCGAGGGCGACGACGAGCTCTTCAAGCGCTACCTGGAGAAGATCCCGGTGGTCGTCGTGGGTGGCGAGGTGGTGAGTGAACTGCTGCTCGACCGCGAAGCCTTAATCCGGCGGATCGCTACTGTGGCGGCAGATGGCTGAAGCGGATGTGATCAGCGGCCCGCTGGGCAACGGCGCCCTCGGCGCCGACGGGGAGCGCCTGTCGCTCGGCGTCGCCGCGGGGCTTCGCGCTACCTCCAGGTGCTGACGCCAGCGGGAAAATGGGCTGAGGAGACGATCTCCTCTCAGGAGCTCTCCGAGTACACGCACATCAACCCGACCCAGATCCGCCGCGACCTCTCCGGCTTCGGCAAGTTCGGCAAGCGGGGCGTCGGCTACAACGTCGAGTCGCTGGTCTCCGAGATCCGCAAGATCCTCCGTACCTCGGGCCAGCACAACATCGCCCTCTTCGGCGCCGGCAACCTCGGCCAGGCGATCGCGAGCTCGGACATCTTTGCCGACCACGGCTTCCAGGTCGTCGCGATCTTCGACGTCGACCCGGCGGTGATCGGCAACCAGGTCGGCGACCTCAAGGTCCGGATTTCCGCGAGCTCGAGTCGGTGGTCGCCGAGGACGAGATCGTCGTCGGAGTGATCGCCGTGCCCGCCGCCGGAGCTCAGGAAGTCGCCGACGAGCTGGTCGAGGCCGGCGTGAAGATCATCTTCAACTACTCCGAACTGCTGCTGCAGGTCCCGCCCGAAGTCACGGTTCACACCTCAAGCCCGGCCGTCGACCTGCTCTACGCGCTGTACTTCTACCTGGCCTAATTTCATGGCTGACCAGCCGCGCCTGGACATGGAGCGCGCCCGCGAGGCCTTTGAGTCCTCGACGGACTTCACGATCGGGCTCGAGGAGGAGTTCGCGATCGTCGATCCGGGCACGCTGGAGCTCCAGCACCGCTTCGAGGACCTCTACGGCGCCGCGATGGACGACGAGGTGCTCAAGGACTCGGCCGCCGGCGAGCTGATCGCATCGGAGATCGAGATCCGCTCGGGCCGCGGGGAGACCTTCGGCGACGCGATCGCACAGCAGCGGGAGCGCCGCCGGCGCCTGTTTGCGCTGGCGGCGGAGATGGGACTCGGTCTGGCGTCAACCGGCACCCACCCGTGGGCCAACTACCTCGACCAGCGGATCATCGACACGCCGCACTACCGGCGGCTGCGCAAGGACCTCGGCTGGGTCGCGCAGCGCAACAACACCTGGAGCCTGCACGTACACGTGGGAGTGCGGGGCGCAGACCGCGCGATCGCGGTTTGCGACTGGCTGCGCGAGCTGCTGCCCGTCCTGCTCGCGGTGTCGGCCAACTCGCCGTTCCTCGACGGCCGCGACACCGGCCTGCACACGGTTCGCACGCAGATCTTCACCCGCACATTCCCGCGCTGCGGGATCCCCTCGCCTTTCAACACCTGGTCGGAGTACTGCGATTTCGTGGAGCTGCTCAACCGGGTGGGGTCGGCCGTCGAGTCGACGCAGCTGTGGTGGAGCGTGCGCCCGCATCACACCTTCGGCACGGTCGAGGTCCGCATCTGCGACGCGCAGGTCACGGCCGCGGAGTCCGAGGCGCTGGCGGGCCTGATCGCGGCCTGCGTCGCGCAGACGGCAATGGCCCTCGACGACGGCGAGACGACGGGGGAGCCGCTCGCCGACCGCCAGATCGAGGAGAACCTCTGGCGGGCGATCCGCCACGGGCTCGACGGCGAGCTGATCGACTTCCGCCGCGGCGTCACGCTCCCGGCGCGCGCAGCTGTCGAGGAGCTCCTGGCGTGGACGCAGCCGGCGCAGGAGGCCCTGGGGATCTCGGTCGACCTTCCCGAGCAAAACGGCGCCGAGCGGGCACTCGCGGCGCTCGAGGGCGGGGCCTCGATTCCGGACGTCTACCGCGGGGCCCTCGAGGAGACGACGGCGACCTTCGGCGGCGCAGGAGCGGAGCGGGCCGCACCGCAAACCGCATCCGGTGGATAATCGACGCGATGGCCGACCAGGATCCAACACAGCCGCCGGCGGGCGGCATGCCCGGCGGCGGTGGCCAGCCCTCTGAAGAGGAGCTGCGCGCGCGCTCGAGGAGCAGATGCGCCAGGTGACGGTCGATGACCTGATCCTGCAGACCGTCGCGAGCCTCGTGAACCTCACCGCCCGGCGGATCGCCAAGCCCGACGAGCGGGACCTGGAGCAGGGCAAGCGGGGCATCGACGCGATCACCGCACTTGCGCCTTTCATCACCGGCGAGCAGTCCGACCAGGTGCGCCAGGCACTCTCAGAGCTGCAGATGCTCTACGCCCGCGAGGCACGCGGCGGCGAGGGCGGAGGCGACCGAGGGTGGAGGTGCAGGGTCCGAGCAGCCTGAGGGCGATGGCCCTGGTCCCGAGCAGTCCGCCCCTCCGGGCGGGAGCCAGGCACCGCCGCCCGCACCGGGCCCGCAGGGTCCGCGCCCAGGTCAGAATGAGCCGCCGCCGCGGCTCTGGACGCCTCGCGGCAGCAGCTGATTCACACCGCACCGCGTTTGTGCCGCGGCCCTGGATAGACTTCCGCGCCGTTTTGTGCTGAACCCACTTCCGCGCCCATTCGTGCGGACCACTGGCTAGGAGCTGAGCTTGACTGACTTTCTGACCGAGTACGGCGTCGTTATCGCGCTCGCATGCGCAGCCGCGGCTGTCATCTATGGAGTGCTGATCACCCAGCGCCTGCTCCGGCTATCGCCGGGCAACGACAAATGCAGGAGATCTCGGGTGCCGTCCAGGAGGGCGCTCAGGCGTACCTGAAGCGCCAGTACACGATCATCGCGATGGTGGCGGTGCCGCTGGCGATCCTGCTGTGGATCGTCCAGGGCGACGTGCTGCCGGCGATTGGCTTCGTCATCGGAGGCGTGCTCCGGGCGCGGCCGGGTTCATCGGAATGAACCTCTCCGTCCGCGCGAACGCCCGTGTCGCCGAGGCTGCCCGCGGCGGTGTCCCGCCCGCGCTCGACGTCGCCTTCAAGGGGGCTCGGTGACGGGGATGCTCGTCGTCGGCCTGGCCCTGCTCGGTGTCGCTGCGTACTTCGGCGTCCTGGTCCTCACCGACCACACCGACAAGGAGGCTGTCGACGCGCTGATCGGCCTCGGCTTCGGTGGCTCGCTGATCTCAGTCTTCGCCCGTCTTGGCGGCGGCATCTTCACCAAGGCCGCTGACGTCGGCGCCGACCTCGTCGGCAAGGTGGAGGCCGGGATCCCCGAGGACGACCCGCGCAACCCGGCGGTCATCGCCGACAACGTGGGCGACAACGTCGGCGACTGCGCCGGCATGGCCGCGGACCTCTTTGAGACGTACGCGGTGACCGCGGTTGCCGTGATGCTCCTCGGCGTCCTCTACTTCACGGGCGACTTCGCCCGTGAGGCGGCCATCTACCCGCTGGTCCTCGGCGGCGTGGCGATCCTCGCCTCGATCATCGGGGCCCTGGTCGTGAAGACGAAGACCGACCGGGTCGAGGGTGCCCTCTATCGCGGGGTGATCCTCGCCGGGCTGATTTCGATCGCGGCGTTCTACCCGATCACCGAATGGCTGATGAGCGAGCCGCTGCGTCTTGGGCTCTCCGACGCCAGCGGTGCCGAGGTGAGCGTCACCGACCTCTGGCTCTGTGCCGTGATCGGCATCGCCGTGACGGCTTTGCTGTTCGTGATCACCGACTACTACACGTCGACCCGGTTCCGCCCGGTGAAGTCGATCGCCGAGGCCTCCCAGACCGGTCACGCGACCAACATCATCGCCGGGCTCGCCCAGGGCTTTCAGTCCACGGCGGCGCCCGCGCTGGTCCTCGCTCTCGCCATCCTCGGCGCGAACGAGTTGGCCGGCATCTACGGCATTGCGATCGCCGTCATGGCGCAGCTGTCGCTGACGGGTCTGATCGTCGCCCTCGACGCGTTCGGGCCGATCACGGACAACGCGGGTGGCATCGCCGAGATGGCGGAGCTGCCGGAGAGTGTCCGCAACGTCACCGACCCGCTCGACGCGGTCGGCAACGCCGACCAAGGCGGTCACGAAGGGCTACGCGATCGGCTCCGCGGTGCTCGCGGCGCTGGTCCTGTTCGCCGCGCTTCAAGTTCGAGCTCGAGGAGGAGGCGCCGGCCGGCTTCAACCTCGACAACCTGTTCAACCTGTCCAACCCGGACGTTCTGATCGGGCTGGTCATCGGCGGCATGATGGTCTACCTGTTCGCGGCTCTCGCGATCGAGTCCGTCGGGCGTACCGGCGGCCAGGTCGTCGAGCAGGTCCGCAAGCAGTTCCGTGAGAAGCCGGGAATCATGGACGGCTCGGAGAAGCCCGACTACGCCGAGACCGTGGACATCGTGACGGGCGCGGCACAAGGAGATGATCCTTCCGTCTGGCTGATCCGGATCGTCGATTCCGTCGATGGAGAAATGTTGTTGCGCCTGGTTCGGTTCGTGCTGTTCTACGACGCGGGCAACGACAAGGTCGACGCCGCCGGTCGCTACGACAGCCCGGTCGCGCCGATCGTCGCGCGGCGCAGCCGATCCTGGAGAAGACCCTTCGAATCGGACACTGGGCATTCTCGGCGGCCTCACCTCCCTTGCGCCCCGCGCTCCGCGCGCGCAGAATCCGCACTGTGGTGCTCCGTCAGCTCGCCACACTTCCCGTCGTCCTCGCCCTCGCGACCCTGCCCGCGTTGGCCGGCTGCGGCGGCGACGAGGAGAGTGCGAGCGAGCAATGGGCGGGCGACGTCTGCAGTGAGCTGAGCACGTGGGTCACCGAGGTCGAGGACGTGGTCACCTCACTCACCTCCGACGCGCTCTCGCTCGACCAGGAGGCAGTGCAGGCGGCGACCGAAGACGTGCGGGAGGCCACCGACGAGCTCGTCGACGGCCTCGCGGACCTCGATCGTCCCGAGACCGAGGCGGGCGAGCAGGCGCGCAGCGAGCTCGACGAACTCGGGACGGAGCTGACGCAGCAGCTCGACCAGGTGGAACAGGCCGCCGAGGCCGGCTCGCTCTCGCTCGTTGCCGTGACGAGCGCGCTCGCCACGGCAGCGGCCTCTGTGAGAACGACCTTCGAGAGCCTCCAGTCGCTCGACGGGGGCGAGGAGCTACGCGACGGGTTCGAGGATGCCGGGGACTGCGACTCGTTCCGGGGTCAGGTCGACACGATCGGCGACTGAGCAGGGCCGTTTCGGAAGCGCGCACCCGCATCGCCTTGCTCGGCGTCTCGGTCGGCCTCGTCCTGGCCGACTCGTCGGTCGTCACGATCGCCCTGCCCGAGATCCTGGCCCGCTACGACGTCGAGATCGCGTCGCTCGCCTGGGCGTTGACCTCGTACAACCTGGCGCTCGCACTCGCCGCGCTGCCGGCGGCCTTCCTCGCACGTCGCAATCCGATTCGGGTCTTCGGGGTCGGCATCGTCCTCTTCGCAGCGGCATCGCTCGTCTGCGCCTTCGCACCGTCGTTCGGGCTGCTCGTCTCCGCCCGCGCCGCCCAGGGCGCAGCCGGCGCCGCAGTCGTCTGCGGTGCGCTCGCCCTGCTCGCCGACGCTGCGGGCGGGGACGCACCGGCCGCCCGCATCTGGGCGCTGGCCGGTGTGACCGGCGCCGCACTCGGCCCCGCCGCCGGCGGTGTCCTCACGCAGCTGCTCGGCTGGGAGTCGATCTTCCTCGTCCAGGCGCCCCTGGTGCTGCTGGCGCTGCTGACGCTCCGCGGTGCCCGGGCAGTCCCGGACACGCAGCCGCTCGGGCGTCCGCACGTCGCGGCGAACGCCGCGCTGCTGCTCATCTCCGGCGCGCTCGTCGCCGCGTTCTTCCTGCTCGTGATCCTCCTGATCAATGGCTGGCGCCTGGAGCCGCTCGCTGCGGGCCTCGTCGTCACCGTCATGCCGCTCGCGGCGATCGTGGCGGCGCGCCGTGGGCACACGATCACGCCCCTGTGGGCGCGGACCGCCTCCGGTGTGATCCTGATCGCGGGAGGACTCGCTGCGCTGGGTTGGCTTCCCCGCGCGGGCGCCGCCTGGACGGTGCCGCCGCAACTCGCGATCGGCGCGGGCCTCGGGCTGGCGCTCTCGGCGCTGACGGAGCGCGCGCTGGCCGGCCGCTCGGCGCAGGCGGTGCACGGCGGCTGGACGATCGCCGCGCGCCACGCAGGCGTCGTCGTCGGGCTGCTGCTGCTCACGCCGATCTTCACCAACGGTCTGGAGCGCAACGAGGACGACGCGCTCGCCGCCGGGACGTCCGCTGTCCTCGACAGCCGCATCCCCCCGCTCGAGAAGCTGACGGTCGCGCGCAGAGTCCTGTTCGCCGTGGACGAGGCGAAGGACGAGGCGCGCATTCCGGCGGTCGAGGAGGTGGTGGGCGACCGCGACGACCCGGGATACGACCAGCTCGTGTCCGCGCTGCAGGACCAGCTCGACCGAGCCGTCACGAACGCCTTCTCGCGCTCCTTCCTCGCCGCCGCCTGCCTCGCCCTGCTCGCCCTCGTCCCGATCCTGCTCCGTCGAAGGGACCTGACCGTCTGATGCGCGCGATCGCCCTTGCTGCGGCCGCAGCCGTCGCGCTCGTCGGCGTCTACCTCGCGCTCGGTGGAGCGTCGTACGCGCCCAGCCGCCGTCGCCGATCCGTGCGCTCCTCGTGCGCTCGGCGACCGGGACGGCTTCGAGCAGGTGGCCGAGCAGATCGTCCTGTCGGCGCTCGACGGAGCCGCCTGCGAGCTCGGCGTCTCGCGGGAGGAGGTCGTCCTCGCCTTCTCGAGCCGCGCATCGCTCGAGCGCTTCGCCCAGGCGCAAGGAGCCTCGATTGAGACGCTCGAGAAGCTCGTGCGTGTGGGGCTCACCCGCGCGCTCGACGACGCCGAGCGGGCGCAACTGCTCGATGCCAGGATCGCGGACCTGCTCCGCGGCCTGGCCGCGCGCGTTCCTGTCGAGCAGCTCCTCGACCTGCTCGACCGGCTGCCGCGCGCCTAAGCTCTCCTCGTGGCGCGAGTGCTCGAAGTCCGCCGAGACGACTTCCGGACGGCGCGGATCGTGGGCGCGGCACCCGCCCCACTCGGGGCCGACCAAGTGCGGTTCACCGTGGAGCGATTCGGCCTGACGGCCAACAACGTCACGTACGCGGTGCTCGGTGACCGGCTGCGCTACTGGACGTTCTTCCCTTCGGACGAGGCCGGCTGGGGACGAGTTCCGGCCTGGGGCTTCGCCCGCGCGGTCGAGACCCGCTGCGCCGAGGTGCCGGAGGCGACACGGGTCTTCGGGTACGTCCCCATGGGTGGGGAGTTCGTCGTGACCGCGCGGCGCGTCGACGAGCGCGGGCTCCGTGACGGCAGCCCCCACCGGGCCGAGCTGCCCGCCGCCTACAACGCCTACCGTCGCGCCGAGCCAAGCAGCCACGACGACGCGACGATGGTGCTGCAGCCGCTCTTCATCACGGCGGTGCTGCTCGCGCGAAGCCTCGCGGGGGCGTCGCGCGTCGTGCTCTCGAGCGCGTCGAGCAAGACGGCGCTCGGGACCGCCTACCTGCTGCGGCGCGCCGGGATCGAGGTGGCCGGGCTCACCGCGTCCGCCGACTTCGTCAACACCGTCGAGGTCTACGACGAGGTCGTCGGGTACGACGCGGTCGAGGAGCTCGAGCGTCGCCCGACCGCGTTCGTCGACCTTGCGGGGAACAGCGGCGTCCGCGCCGCAGTCCACCGGCACCTCGGCGACTTGCTCGAGGCGAGCATCGTCGTGGGCGCCACGCACGTGGACGCTGGAGGTGGGACGGGAACGCTGCCCGGCCCGCGACCGACGTTCTTCTTCGCGCCCGACCACGTGCGCGCGGGCCTCGACGCGGAGGCACTCGAGACGTTCCGCGAGCTGCTGGACTGGAGCGCTGGCTGGCTCGAGCTCGAACGACGGAACGGACCCGAGGCGGTCCTCACGGCATGGGACGAGACGGTCGCGGGGCGCCTGCCGCCGACTACGGGGCTCTCACTCGCCCTCTGAGCAGCGCTCGGCGGCGGACTACGATGGCGCCGTGGTCGCCAAGGGCGTGTTCTGGGGATCCCTGGGGGCGATCTGTTGGACGCATGTCGGCTACCCGTTGCTCGTGGAGGCGCTGGCGCGACTCCGGCCCCGGCCGGCTGTCCGCGGCGAGATCACGCCGAGCGTCGCCGTGATCGTGGCCGCGCACGACGAGGAGCGGGTGATCGGCGCGCGCCTCGAGAACCTCCTCACGCTCGACTACCCCGCCCAGCGGCTCGAGATCGTCGTCGTCTCGGACGCGTCCACCGACGGGACGCGACAGCGTCGTGTCGTCGGCGGCCTCGCGGGACGAGCGTGTCCGGCTCCTGCGCGTGCCCCGCGGCGGCAAGGTCGCGGCGCAGGACCGGGCCGTGGCGGCGACGACGGGCGAGATCGTGGCGTTTTCCGATGCGAACACGCTCTGGGCGCCTGACGCCCTCCGACTGCTCGTCCGCAGCTTCGCCGACCCAGAGGTCGCCTACGTCTGCGGCTCCCACACCTACGAGGGCGGTGAGGGCACGAACCGCGAAGGCCTCTACGCCCGGTTCGAGGGCCGGCTGCGGGCGGCCGAGTCACGGTTCGGGTCGGTGACTGCCGGTGTCGGTCCCATCTACGCCGTGCGCCGCAGCGACTACGTGGAGCTCGACCCGCGCTTCGGGCACGATCTCGCTCTCCCCTACCGCCTCGTCCGGCGCCGGCGGCGCGCGGTCGTCGACCCGGACGCGCGCGCGTGGGAGAAGCCGGCCCGCGACATCGAGGACGAGTACCGCCGCAAGCAGCGGATGTTCGAGCACTGCTGGCTGATCGTCCTTCGCGGCGGGATGCTCCGGGGCGCCCCGCCGCTCTACGCGCTCCAGCTCGTGTCGCACCGCCACCTCCGCTACGTCACGGGCTTCCTGCACCTGCTTCTCCTGCTGACGTCGGCGCGCCTCTCGAGGCGACCCGGCCCCTATCGGCTCGCGCTCGGCGGGCAGCTCGCGCTGCTCGCGCTCGCTGCGATCCGGCCCGGCATCGTCCGCTACTACGTGCTCGTCACCTGGGCGACGTTGCCCGCGCTCGCCGCGTACCTCCGGCGTGGGGCTCCACCGGTGTGGGAGCAGGCGCCCGGATCTCGGTGATCGCCGCGCCGCGCCGCGGGCGCACGCGCTGCGCCGCCTCGACGGCGGTCCGCGCTACGGCGGAGCGCAGCATCTCCGCGCCCACCGCGCGCTGGGCGACGACGAGCCGCACCAGCTCCCCGAAGCGCCGGTTGCGCAGGTAGAGGTTGGCGTAGCACGCGATCTGGTAGCGCTTGAGCTGGCCGAGGCTGACCGTCTCGAGCTCGAGGACGCCGCTCGAGTACTTGTCGAAGTCTTCCCAGCCGCCGGACAGGAGGCGGTAGCCGCCCTCGCCGCGAAGCGCCATCTCGTGGATCGGCGTGCCGGGGAACGGCGTCATGATCGAGACGGAGAGCTGGTGCGGGTTGATCCGCGCGATGAAGTCGATCGTGTCCCGGATCGTCGCGTGCGTCTCGTTCGGGTGCCCGAGGATGAACTTGCACCAGACGCGCAGCCCGTGCTGCTTCGCCAGCGCGACGGCGTGCTCGACCTGCTCGAGCGTGATCCCCTTTTCGACCGCGCGCAGAATCTCGGGGTTGCCGGACTCGACCCCGAGCTCGAGCAACTCGAAGTTCGCCGACTTGAGCAGGCGGATGAACTCTCCGTCGACGCGGTCCACGCGCGTCTGCGCGGAGAAGCGGACGCGACGGTGCAAGCCGCGCTCCAGGATCCCGGCCAGGATCGCCTTCGTCCGCCCCATGTGGAGGCCGAACGTCTCGTCCTCGATCCGAATCCGGCGCGGGCCGTAGCGCTCGAGGATCTGGTCGATCTCGTCGAGGACGTTCTCGGGCGTCCGGTAGCGCGGCTTGAAGCCGGAGTTGTGGGAGCAGAAGACGCAACGGAAGGGGCAGCCGCGGTGCGTGATCAACGGCAGCGTGTCGGTGGGCCGGAACAGATCCCAGGCGGGGAAGGGGAGCACGTCGTAGTCGGCCGGTGGTGGCCGCGGCGGTGCCGTCACGAGCTCCGCGCCGCGCCGAGCCACGAGTCCTGGAATCCCGAAGGGCTCCGCCGAGCGCTCGATCGCATCGGCGAGCTCGCACGCGAGGTGCTCACCCTCTCCGACGCACGCGAAGTCGAAGCCCTCACCCTCCTCGAGCGCCTGCCGCCCGACGGCGTTCACGTGCGCACCGCCGACCACGACGGGCACGCCCGGGTCGTTCTGCTTGACCCGCCGCGCGATCTCCGCCGCCCGCGGGAACTCGACCGTCATGCAGGTGATCCCGACGAGCCCCGGCCGCTCCGACCGCACCCGCTCGACGATCTCGTCGACGTCGAGGTAGGCCAGCTTTCCGTCCAGAAGCACGACCTCGTGGCCGGCCGCCCGGAGCGAGCTCGCAACGTACGCGATCCCGAGCGAGGGGAAGCGCGCCCAGTGCCGGTCGAACTCGCTGCGCGGCGGGGGCTGGACGAGGGCGACCTTCATCCGGCACCTCCGGCCGTTGCAACGACGTGGAAGCCGCGCCGTCCGCTTTCGACGACCTCGACGCGACCGAACCCCGCCCCCGAGAGCAGCTCCACGACCTCGCCTGCGTCGTAGTCGCGCACCGGAAGCCGGTGAAGCGCGTACCCGAGGCGACGCGGCGGCCCCTTCAGCCAGTCCCACCGCGTGAAGGAGGCGACGAGCGTCGACGAGCAGTGTGCGCGCAGCCACTCGGCCGCTCGCGGCGGCTCCCCGACGTAGTCGAAGAGGCCGAGCGCGATGACGACGTCGAAGCTCACGGCGGACTCGAGCTCGTGGAAGTTTCCCTCGAGCAGCTCGACTCGCGGGTCGCCGCCCAGCCGGGTGCGGGCGAGCACGAGCATCGTCGGCGAGATGTCGATGCCGACGTACGACGCCGCTCCAGCCGCGAGCACCGCCTCGCCGACGCGACCGGGACCGCAGCCCACGTCGAGGACGGACGGCGCCTCGTGACCCGCGACCACCTCGGCCGCCAGTGCACGGCCACGCCAGGGGCCCCGCCGGAGCGGAGACGGGCGCGCGTAGACGCGGTCAAACGCTCGCGCGCGCCGGTCGAAGTAGCGTCGGGTCTCGATCATGGTCGGGTGGGATCACGTCGCGGAACGGGACAAGATGGAAGCGGGCCGCCGCCTCCCTGATCCGCTCCTCGATCAAGCGGCGGCGGACGTTCTTGTGGATGCGCCGGCGCGTCTCCTGGAGCCGCGCGAGCCGCCCAGCCTCCGCCGGCAGGACGACCTCGAGCGTCTCGGGCGCGAGCTCGTATGGATGGAAATAGACGACGGGGAACGTCGACTGCCGCGCGACGCGGTCGAGCCCGCGGCGGAGCACGGCGGCCGGGAGAACGCGCCAGTACGTGCCGCCGCCGAGCGGGACGGTCAGCCGCCCGTACCGGGCGACGGCGATCGGGAACTCCCACAGTCCGTCGTCGACCCGGAACGGATCCGTCGGCACCGGACGGATGCGCTGCCGGAGCCGGGGCGAGTCGTACAGGCTCGAGTCGTAGCGGAAGCCGAGCTCGCGGAGGATCCCGTACGCCCACGGTGTTTGCTCGATTGATCGAGAACCAGGGTGCCCGGTAGCCGAGCGGCTCCGCACCGCAGGTTGCCGCGATCACGTCGAGGCACTGCCGTACGTCGTCCCGGAACTCCTCAGGCGTCAGGCGGTAGAGATGACGGTGATCGTGGCCGTGGCAGCCGATCTCGTGCCCGCGAGCAGCCACCTCGCGGACGGCGTCGGGATGTCGATCGGCCGTGACACCCGCGACGAAGAACGTCGCGCTCACGTCCAGCTCGTCGAGGAGGTCGAGCGTGAGCGCGACGTGACGCTCGAGCGCGGGGTCGCCGCGCCGCCAGTCGTCGTCGCCCAGGCGCCGGCGCACGATCTGGTGCCAGTCCTCGAAGTCGAACGAGAGGACGAACGTCCCGGTCACATCAGCACGGCCGGCACCGTCAGCGGGGCGGCCGCCTCCTCGTGGAACTCGGCGAGCGTCGCGCGCACCCCGGCCGCTGCAGCGCGGTCGACATGACGAGCGAGCGCCGCGACACGCGCCTGCAGCCAGTCCGGGTCGACACGGTCGACCGGCGAGCACATGACACGCGGACAGGCCGTCGCGGTGACGTCGTCGCCGTCCCGGCAGAGCAGCTCGTGCAGACGCTCCCCCGGTCGCAGGCCGACGATCTCGATCGACGGGTTGACACCGTAGGCGCGGGCCAGCCGCAGGGCGAGGTCGACGATCCGGACCGACCGGCCGCAGTCGAGCCAGAAGACGACCTCCGGCCTGGCGAGCCCGCCGGCCGCGATCGCGAGCTCTGCGGCCTCGCCGGCGGTCATGACGTAGCGCGTCGCGCGCGGGTCGGTGATCGTGAGCGCCCCGCGGCTGCGGAGCTGGCGCCGGAAGCGCGGCACGACGCTGCCGGCCGTGTCGACGACGTTGCCCAGCCGGATCGAGGTGTAGGCGGCGCCGCGCTCGCGCCCGGCACTCCCGACGATCAGCTCGGCCGCTGCCTTCGTCAGCCCCAGGACGCTCGTGGGCTCGACGGCCTTGTCCGTGGAGAACAGCACGAGGCGCTCGACGCCAGCGCGCACTGCTGCCGAGACGACCGACGCGGTGCCGAGCACGTTCGTCGCCGCTGCCTCGACCGGATGCTCCTCGAGCAACGGCACGTGCTTGTAGGCGGCGGCGTGGAAAACCACGTCCGGCCGATGCCGCTCGAGCACGTCGAGCGCCCGCGGCAGGCGGCGCACGTCGGCGAGCACCGGCACGACCTCGACAACGGCCTCGACCAGGTCGTCGGCAAGGTCGACGAGGGATGCTTCCGCCTGGTCGACGAGGACGAGGCGGGCCGCCCCTGCCCCCGCGAGTCGCCGGCAGAGCTCCGCGCCGATCGACCCCGCAGCCCCCGTGACGAGGACCCGGGCCCCGTCGAGGTACGCGGACGCATCGGCCCCTCCGCCGGCCCACACGGGGCGCTCGAGCAGGAGCTCAACATCGGCGCCGTCAGACCGCGGGCGATCCCTTCGCACCGGCCCCCAGTGTGCGGACGGCGCGCCCGGCGATTCCCGGCGGCTGGGCACGTCCTCGATGGCGAGGTTCGTACAGGAGTCGACACACCTGTGTCAAGGCACGATCGCGCATTGCGGGCTGCTCTGGACTGCGCGATGCTTGCGTCACCATGGCCACGGGAATGACCGAGGGAGTCGCCGAGCTGGGGGCGTTTTCGGACGTTCCGCTCTTTCGCGGTGTCGACGCCGAGACGCTCACGCGGCTGGCCGCCGACGCGCGCAGCGTCACGCTCCGCGGCGGCGACTACCTGTTCCACAGCGGTGACAGCGCCGACCGGCTCTTCGTCGTTCGGGCCGGGCGGCTGCGCGTGCTCGCCGAGACCGAGGACGGTCCGCGGATCGTGCGCGAGCTCGGCCCCGGCGACGTGCTCGGCGAGCTGGCGCTCCTCACGGGTTCGCCCCGATCCGCGTCCGCCCAGGCCGTCCGCGACAGCGAGCTGATCTCGCTCGAGGCAGGACGGTTCGACGCCCTGCTCGCGGACGACCCCGAGTTCGCGCGCGTCCTCCTCCGCGAGCTCGCCCGACAGCTGCAAGCCTCGGGAGGGCTGGCGACTCCGTCCACCCGCCCGGGCGTGTTCGCAGTCATCCCCTTGGCGGCGGACGTCGACGCGGGCCGGCTCGCGGCCGCCATCAGCGACGAGCTCGCCCGCTTCGGCAGCGTCGACACGCTGCGGGGCGACGAACGCTCGGACGGCTACGCGGCGCTGCTCGCGCGCGCCGAAGCCGCCAACGACGCCGTCGTACTCATCGCGGGCGCCGCCGGCGCCGACTGGGACGCATTCTGCCGCCGGCAGGCCGACCGCACAGTGCTCCTGGCGGGTCCGGACACGCCGATCACAGGATCGGCGAGTGGCTGTGATCTCGTGCTGCTGGCACCGATGCCGTCCGGCAGGACCGCTTTGTGGCTCGAGCAGGCGGAGCCGGCGTCACATCATCTCGTCTACGAAGCCGCGTACGAGCTCGGCGCCGCCCGCGTCGCGCGGCGGATCGCCGGCCGTTCGCTCGGAGTCGTCCTCTCGGGCGGCGGCGCTCGCGGCTTCGCGCACATCGGCGCGATCGCCGCGATCACCGAGGCGGGCTACGAGATCGACCGTCTCGGCGGCTGCAGCATGGGCGCCTTCATCGCCGCGATGGCCGCGCTCGGGCTGGACGCCGGCCAGATCCGCGACCGCTGCCACGAGGAGCTCGTTCGCAGGACGCCGTTCAACGACTGGACGCTGCCGCGCGTGGCCTTGATCCGCTCCCGCAAGGCGGCGCGGATGCTCGAGCGCGTCTTCGGCGAGCTCCAGGTCGAAGAGCTGCCGCGCCAGCTCTTCACCGTCAGCGCCGACCTCCTCTCGAGCCGGACGGTCGTCCACCGCCGAGGCACGCTGCTCGAGGCCGTCGGGGCCAGCATGTCGATCCCCGGGCTGGTGCCGCCGCTCGCGCGCGGCGGCCAGCTGCTCGTCGACGGAGGCGTGTTGAACAACCTTCCCGTCGACCTGATGCACGACAGCCACGAGGGACCCGTGATCGCGATCGACGTCGTGCGGCGGCTCGAGCTCGAGAACAGCTCCGAGACACCGGAGCTGCCCTCGATCATGGAGACGATGACCCGCGCGACCGTCCTCGGCAGCGTCGAACGGGCCGAGCGCAACCGGTCGCTCGCCGCGCTCGTGATCTCACCGGAGGTCCAGGACGTGGGCCTGCGCGAGTTCTCCGCCCTCGACCGCACCGTCGTGGCCGGTCGGGTGGCGGCCGAGGCGGCACTCGCAGACGCCGAGACACTGCGCGGCCAGCTCTGAGTCAGAGCAAGGCGCGGGCGAGCGCAGTGCGCCACGCGGACCGGCGTGCGGCGGCCCAGTCCCGCTCGACTGCGGGCTCGTAGACCGCGCCGCGAGGAAGTCTTGACGCGATCGCGTCGCCGTCGGGCCAGAGCCCGATCGCGCGGCCGGCGAGCGCGGCGGCGCCGAGCCCGGTGGTCTCCTGTTCCGCGGCCACCTCCACGGGGCAGCCGAGCAGGTCGGCCTGGAACTGCATCAGGAAGCCGTTGGCGCTCGCGCCACCGTCGGCGCGGAGGACGTCGACGCCGCCGGGCAGCACGTCGAGCACGTCGGCGACCTGGAAGGCGATCGCCTCGAGCGCGGCCCGGACGAGCTGTGCCCGAGTCGTGCCGCGCGTGATCCCGCTGATCAGCCCGCGGGCGTCCGCGTTCCAGTGCGGCGAACCGAGCCCTGCGAACGCCGGGACGAACGAGACGCCGCCGGTCGAGTCGACCGAGCGCGCCAACCGTTCGCTCTCGGCAGCATCGGCGAGGATGCCGAGCCCGTCGCGCAGCCACTGAATCGCTGCGCCGCTCGCGAGGATCGCGCCCTCGAGCGCAAAGCCGCCCGACGCGGCGACCGTCTCGAGCAGCCCGGCCGGCACCGGACCGCGCTCCGTTCCGGCATGTGCGAGCACGAAGCTGCCCGTCCCATAGGTCGCCTTCGCCTGGCCGCGCCCGAAACAGCCGTGACCGAAGAGGGCCGCTTGCTGGTCGCCCGCGATGCCCGCGACCGGCACCGCCGCGCCGAGCAGCTCCGCCGTGCCGACGATCTCGGCCGAGCGCACGAGCCGCGGCAGCAGTTCGCGGCCGACGCCGAACAGCGCCAGCAGCTCGTCCGACCAGTCGAGCGAACCGAGGTCGAGGAGCATCGTGCGCGACGCGTTCGTCAGATCCGTGACATGCGCCCGGCCGCCGGTCAGCTTCCAGACGAGCCACGAGTCGATCGTCCCGAAGGCGAGCTCGTCGTGCGGCACATCCGTGCGCGCGAGCAGCCACTCGAGTTTCGTGGCGGAGAAATACGGATCGGGAACGAGGCCGGTTCGGGCCCGGACGAGGCCGGCGTCGAGCTCACGGCAGCGCTCCGCCGTGCGGCGGTCCTGCCAGACGATCGCAGGAGCGACGGGCGCGCCCGTCCCGCGCTTCCAGAGGACGGTGGTCTCCCGCTGGTTCGCGATCCCGATCGCCTCGAGGTCTGCGGAGCGGATCCCAGCCGTCCGGACCGCGTCCTCGGCGGCGCCGAGGACGGAGACCCAGATCTCCTCGGGGTCGTGCTCGACCCAACCCGGCTGCGGATAGTGCTGCGGGAACTCGCGGTAGCCGCGGCCGCGCACGCGGAGCCCGTCGTCGACGACGAGGCAGGTGGTGCCCGTCGTCCCCTGGTCGATCGCGAGGATCACGACGCGAGCAGCGACTCGACTCGGCCGCGCACCGTGTCGGAGTCCCGTCCGGTGACGGAAAGCGTCAGTCTGCGGCGAAGGACGTCCTCCGCGTTCAGCGCCCACTCGTGCCCACGCGCGTACAGCACCTGCGCCTCGACCTCGACGAGGCCGTCGCCGAGCGGCTCGAGCGGGCCGGCGGCGATCACCTCGTCCGCGAGGCTGCCGTACGTGCCGGCCAGATGCGCCGCGAGCCTCGCGTCGAGATCCGGGTGCCGACGCCCCAGTGCGTCCGCCGCGACGTCGGGGTCGGCGGCGCCGGGCAGTGGCCGCGGGCGCCGGTCGATCCGGTGGAGCTCGAGCTCGGACCGGAGCTGGTGCAGCACCGCCAGCGCGATCCGGCGATAGGTGGTCAACTTGCCGCCGGCGACCGAGACCATCCCGAGCGGGCCGGAGGAGAGCATCGTCTCGCGGTGAGCGCGGGCCGTCGCGACCGCCCCCGCCGGCAGGACTCGGACGCCGGCGAAGCGCGCGCACACGGTCCCGAGCGCAGCCGCCTCGAGGGCGAGCCCCGCTTCGGCGAGAATCTGCCGCTCCTCTGCGTCGGTCGGCTCGATCGACCGGGCATCACCTTCGAAAGCGGAGTCCGTCGTCCCCACGAGGAGGCGTCCCGCCCACGGAACGGCGAAGGCGACCCGGGTCCGGTCGACCGGGATCGTCACCGCAGCGCCCCAGCCGTCGTCGCGCTCGAGGACGAGATGCGCGCCCCGACCCAGGGTGACCGAGGTGCCGGCCCGCGCGTCCTCCAACCGCCGCACCTCGTCGACCCACGGCCCGGCGGCGTTGACGACCGCGCGCGGCCGGAGCTCGCTGGTCTCGCCGGTGCGCGTGTCGCGCACGTAGGCGACCGGCCCGCGCTCGAGCCCCGCCAGCTCGACTCGATTCACGATCACGGCCCCGGCCTCGACCGCGCCGCGCAGGTTCGCGAGGCAGAGGCGGGAATCGTCGGTCTGGGCGTCCGGGTACAGGCCGGCGGCGCGGAGACCGTCGAGCCGCAGCGGCGGAACGAGCTGTGCCGCGGCCGCGGGGGCGATCATGCGCCCGCGCTCGGAGACGGCTCCCGTCAGGCCGGCGTACGACCAGAGCGCGCCGCGGATCGGGATCCGGCCGTACGGACCACCGCGGTAGACCGGGAGGACGAAGTTGAGCGGCCTGACGAGGTGAGGCGCGACGACGCGGCTGAGCGCGTGCACCTCGGCGAGCGCCTCGCGAACGAGGCTGAAGTGGCCGAGGCGCAGGTAGCGAAGCCCGCCGTGGACGAGCTTCGACGACGCGCTCGACGTGCCCGAGGCGAAGTCGTCACGCTCGACGAGGACGACCCGGAAGCCGTGCCGGGAGGCGGCCTCGGCGATGCCGGCGCCGATGATTCCACCGCCGACGACGAGCAGATCGAAGGACTCGGCCCGCAGCCGCTCGAGCGCGTGCTCGCGCTGCGTCACGATCCGACGATACAACGGGCGGCCTACTCGAGCATCGTCAGGGCGAAGGCGAGGCCGAAGCCGAGGGTCGTCAGCAGCCCGACGAGCTTGCCGCCGTGCTCGAATGCCTCGGGCATCATCGTGTCGGCGAGCATCGTCAGGATCGCGCCGCCCGCGAACGCGAGCACGAAGGCGAGTGCGCTCGGGCCTGCCGAGTCGAGCGCCACGTAGCCGAGCAGCGACGACAGCCCGCAGACGACGGTGACTGCCAGCCAAAGGCCGAAGATCTTGCCGCGGTTCCAGCCGTCGGCCGTCAGGCCGCGCGTGGCGGCGATCGCTTCGGGCAGGTTCGAGAGGAACACGGCGGCGATCACGGCGACGCTAACGCCGGCCCCGTCCAGCAGCCCGAGCCCGATCACCGCCGACTCCGGGATCCCGTCGAGCACGATTCCGAGCACGATTGCGAGTGCCGAACCGCCCGCCGCTCCGTGCATCTTCTTGCGGTCTCCGCCGCCCATACGATCGATGAGAGCGTCGCCGACGAAGAACGTGAGGGCGCCGGCGGCGAGTCCGAGCGCGACACCGCCCGAGCCGGCCGACGTCTCGAAAGCCTCCGCCACGAGCTCGAACGAGACGGCGCTGATCAGAACGCCCGCGCCGAACGCCATGATCAGGCCGAGGAGGCGCTCCCGGATCGGAACCACGAGAGCAATCGCACCGCCGAGGATCAGCGACGAGCCGGCGAAGAGACCCCAGAAGAGCGCAGCCCACATGGGACGAGATCCTGGCCGCCGCGGCTCGCGGCCGAATCACCCGATCCGAACGATGACCCGGCTGGGCCCGTGCGAGAGATTGGCGGAGTCCGGGCGCTCCGCCCGCGCTCGAATCCAAGAGGAGGAGATGAATGCTGCTCGCAGCGGACTACCCGTTTCTCGACGTGATGTGGACGATCCTCGTCATCTTCCTGTGGATCGCGTGGTTCATGCTGCTGTTCCATGTGATCGCGGACGTCTTCCGCCGCCGCGATGCGAGCGGTGCGAAGAAGACGATCTGGCTGATCTTCATGATCCTCGTCCCGTTCCTGGGCGTCTTCGTCTACCTGATCGCGAACGGCGACGACATGGCCCGGCGGAACATCGAGTCCGCAGAGGCTGCCAGGGCGGACATGGACGACTACGTCCGCACCGTCGCGGGCAGCGGCGGCGCGGCCGCCGAGATCGAGAAGGCCAAGGGGCTGCTCGACAGCGGCGCGATCAGCCAGGCGGAATTCGACGCGATCAAGGCCAAGGCCCTCGCGTAACCGAGGAGAGGAGGAGCACCCATGAAGGAGATCGGCCCAGTCGACTACATGATCGTCGCGTTTCCCGGCAACGAGTTCCGGGGCGAGATCGCACCGGCGCTCGCCGAGCTCACGGAGAACGGCACGATTCGGATCATCGATCTGGCCTTCGTCGGCAAGAACGCGGCGGGCGAGATCGTCGCCTTCGAGCTGACCGAGCTCGATCCCGAGGTCGCTGCAGGCCTCGAGAAGCTCGGCATCGAGGTAGAGGGCCTCTTCAACGAGGACGACCTGATGGCCGCGGGCGAGGAGCTCGAGCCGAACTCCTCCGCCGCGCTGCTCGTGTGGGAGAACGTGTGGGCGCGCGACGTCGCGCAGAAGATGCGCGACGCAGGCGGCATCCTGCTCGACTTCGACCGGCTGCCGCACGAGGTCGTCCAGGCGGCGCGCGACGCCGTGCTCTCGAACACCTAAACGAAAGGAGACCGACGATGCCAGGGATGCGCAGAGGGCCGGGACTTGTGGGCATGGCGGCGAGAACAGCCGTCGTCGCCGGGACGGCGACCGCCGTCTCGGGACGGGTCGCACGACGCCAGCAGGCGAAGTACGCCGACCAGGATGCGCAGTACGTCCAGCAGGTGGCCGCGCCGGTGGTGGCAGATGCCGCGGCCGAGCCCGACTACATGGACGAGCTCACCCAGTTGGCGCAGCTGCGTGACCAGGGGATCCTGACCCCGGAGGAGTTCGAGGCGAAGAAGAAGCAGGTCCTCGGTCTCTAAGACCGAGGACCCACGACAACGCGGGTACCGAGGAGAAGAGAGATGCCCGAGAGGCCGCAGCGGCGCGACGTGCTACCCGTGCCGGACGCCACCCCTGTCGGGCTGACGACGTACGACGCGAAGGATCCGGCGACCTCGTTCCCGCCGATCGAGCCGATGCGGCCGCCCGAGGGTGCGCCCAACGTGCTCCTGATCCTGCTCGACGACGTGGGGTTCGCCGCGTCGAGCGCCTTCGGCGGGCCGATCGCGACGCCGATCGCCGAGCGGCTCGCCGCCAACGGCCTCAAGTACAACCGCTTCCACACGACCGCGCTCTGCTCGCCGACCCGCCAGGCGCTGCTCACGGGGCGGAACCACCACTCGGTCGGCATGGGCGGCATCACCGAGATCGCGACCTCTGCGCCCGGCTACAACTCGATCAGGCCGAACACCTGCGCACCGCTCGCGGAGACGCTGAAGCTGAACGGCTACTCGACCGCGCAGTTCGGCAAGTGCCACGAGGTGCCGGTCTGGGAGACGAGCCCGATGGGGCCGTTCGGCGCCTGGCCGACCGGCTCGGGCTTCGAGCACTTCTACGGCTTCATCGGCGGCGAGACGAACCAGTACGCCCCGGCGATCTACCAGGACACCGTGCCCGTCGAGCCTGACCGGACGGCCGAGGAGGGCTACCACTTCACCGAGGACATGACCGACCGGGCGATCGACTGGATCTCCCAGCAGAAGGCGCTGATGCCCGACAAGCCGTTTTTCGTCTACTACGCCCCGGGCGCCACACACGCCCCTCACCACGTGCGGCCGGAGTGGTCGGACAAGTACAAGGGGCGCTTCGACGACGGCTGGGACGCCCTGCGCGAGCGGACGCTCGCGAAGCAGAAGGAGATCGGAGTCGTGCCACCGGAGGCGGAGCTGACCGAGCGGCCGGACGAGATCCCCGCCTGGGACGACATGCCCGACGATCTCAAGCCGGTGCTCGCGCGCCAGATGGAGGTCTACGCGGGCTTCCTCGAGCACACCGACCACCACATCGGCCGGCTGCTCGACGCGCTCGCCGAGCTCACGATCCTCGAGAACACGCTCGTCTACTACATCATCGGCGACAACGGCGCGTCCGCCGAGGGCACGCCGACGGGCTGCTTCAACGAGCTCGTGGTCCTCAACGGCGCCGCGGGGCTCGAGACGACGGAGTTCATGCTCTCGAAGATCGCGGACTTCGGTACCCCCGAGGCGTACAACCACTACGCGGTCGGCTGGGCGCACGCGATGGACACGCCGTACCAGTGGACGAAGCAGGTTGCATCGCACTGGGGCGGGACGCGGAACGGCACGATCGTCCACTGGCCGAACGGGATCAAGGCGAAGGGCGAGATCCGCTCGCAGTTCCACCACGTGATCGACGTCGCGCCGACGGTGCTCGAGGCGGCCGGATTGCCGGCGCCGCTCAGCGTCAACGGCGTGCAGCAGCGGCCGCTCGAGGGCGTCTCGATGGCGTACACGTTCGACGACGCCGGGACCGCCGACCGCCATACGACGCAGTACTTCGAGATGTTCTGCAACCGCGGCATCTACCACGAGGGCTGGACCGCGGTGACGCGGCACAGCATCCCGTGGGTCGGAACCGAGATGCCGGCACTCGAGGACGACGTCTGGGAGCTCTACGCCCCCGACGACTGGTCGCAGGCCTACGACCTGGCCGCCGACAACCCGGACAAGCTCCGCGACCTCCAGCGCCAGTTCATCATCGAAGCCGGGAAGTACAACGTCCTGCCGCTCGACGACCGGCGCTTCGAGCGCTTCAACGCCGACATGGCGGGGCGGCCGCAGCTCGTCCGCGGCAACTCGCAGCTGCTGTTCGGCTCGATGGGACGGTTGACGGAGAACTCCGTGATCGTCAACAAGAACAAGTCCTTCTCGATCACGGCCGAGCTGGAGGTGCCGGAAGGCGGAGCCGAGGGAGTGATCATCGCCCAGGGCGGCGCCTTCGGCGGCTTCGCGCTCTACGTCAAGGACGGCAGGCCGGCGTACTGCTACAACCTCTTCGGGCTGCAGCGGTTCAAGGTGTACGGCGACGGGGCGATCCCCGCCGGCGAGCACCAGGTGCGGATGGAGTTCACCTACGACGGCGGCGGCCTCGGAAAAGGCGGCGACATCGCGCTGTTCCTGGACGGCGAGCAGGTCGGCAACGGCCGAGTCGACGGCACGGTGCCGATGCTCTTCTCCGCCGACGAGACGACCGACGTCGGCTCGGACACAGCGACACCGGTCAGCGACGACTACAGCCCGAAGGACAGCGAATTCACCGGCAAGGTGCGATGGGTGCAGCTCGACACCGACGCCGCCGCCGAGGACACCGACCACCTGATCACGCCCGAGGAGCGGCTCCGGATCGCGATGGCTCGTCAGTAGTCAACTGCTGCCGAGTAGGGAAACGCAGAACCCGACGGCCGTCGCGGCGCCGGCGAGCCACCCACCGCGCTCGAAGGCGAACGGCATCAGTGAGTTCGTCAGCATCGCGAGCAGTCCGCCAGCCGCGAGAGCCGCAGCGCGGCCACCCTGAACCTCGGACGTCAGGTCGGTCGCGAGGAAGCCGAGCGCCGCCGCGATGCCGCAGGCAAGGACGACCCAGAACCAGAGCATCCCGACGCGGCGCGCGCTCCAGCCGGCTTTGGCGAGGTCGGCCGACGGCGCGATGCTCTGCGGGATGTTCGAGATGAACACGGCGAACATGAAGCTGAGGCTGATCGGCAGGCCCGTACCGACCTGGATCCCGAAGATCACCGACTCGGGCACGCCGTCGACGACCGAGCCGACGACGATCCCCATCGCCCCACCCACGCCCGCCTCGCCGAAGCGTGACTCGACGGCACGGTCGGCGAGCAGGAAGACGGCGACTCCGAGCATCATCCAGATCGCGAACTCCCAACGGTCGAGGACGTCCTCGGCCTCGACGACGAGGTCGAAAGAGATCGCCGCGATCAGCGCGCCCGCCCCGAAGCCGGCGAGGGCTCCGACGACGCGCGCCGGCACGTCGACCCAGCACGCGAAAAGGCCGGCGAGGAGCAGCGACGAGGCGCCGAGCAATCCCAGGCCGAGCGCCTCGAGCATGCCGAGATCCTCTGCTCCGGCGCGCGCCGGGACATCACCCGGTGCGGACGATTCCTACTCGAAGACGCGAGCGCGAACGTCGCCGCGACTGAGCTGGCCGACGGCGGCCTCGAGGTTGGCGCGACCGGCCCCGTGCGTCTCGACGGCGGCGGCGTCCGTGCCCGGGATCCCCGTCTCGACGACGATCGCCTCGGGCCAGCGCCGGATCAGCTCCCGCTGCCACGGGTGGCGGGCGGCGTCGCGGACGACGAGGACAAGCGGCCGATCGTCCGGCACGATCACGGCGCCGGTGCTCTCGGTCACCCGGATCCCGTCCGCCCCAGGCCAGAGCGCGGCCAGGCCGTGCTCGAACTCGCCGGCCGCCACGTTCGCCGTCGGCACGAGCTCGACGACGAACGGCGGCTCGTCGAGCGCGGGCGCACCGCGAGCGTGAAGGGCGCGTCCGGCGGCATCGGCGCCGACCTCACGCCCGGGTGCACCCACGTCCGTGGGCGCGGAGGCCCAGGCGGCGGTCGCCGTGACGCGGCCGGCCGCCTCCTCGAGGCGCTCGTGCGGGAGCCGGCCGACGTCGACTGCTGCGACGATCGCACCGAGGATCGCTTCGACGGCATCCTCGTGGAGGTCGTGGCCGACGCAGAGTGCGTCGGCGCCCGCGGCCAGCGCCCGCACGGCTCCCTCCTCACTACCGACCCCGGCGCCGATCGCGCGCATCTCGAGTGCGTCCGTGATCACGAGACCGTCGAAGCCGAGCTGATCGCGAAGCAGCCGGGTCAAGATTTGGAAGCTGAGCGTGGCAGGGACGTCGTCGAGCGCCCGCACGACGACGTGCGCGCTCATCACCGCCTTCACGCCGGCAGCGATCGCGGCCCGGAACGGAAGAAGCGCAGCCTCCAGGTCGCCGCCGACGACGGGCAGCCCCACGTGCGAGTCGACGGCCGTGTCACCGTGCCCAGGAAAGTGCTTCACGCACGCCGCCACACCCTGGCGCTGCGTTCCCTTGACGAACGCCGCCACGTGCCGCGCCACGAGCTCGGGGTCGGCGCCGAAGCTGCGCACGCCGATCACGGGGTTGTCCGGATTCGTGTTCACGTCGGCGACCGGGGCGAGATTGACGTTGACGCCGCAGCGGGCGAGCTGTCCGGCGATCGCGGCGGCGACCTCGGCCGTCAGGGCGTCGTCGTCGACGACGCCGAGCGCGAGGTTGCCCGGGAAGGAGCTGCCGGTGGACGCCTCGAGCCGCGTCACGTCGCCCCCCTCTTCGTCGATCGCAAGCAGGACGTCGCCTGCCTGCCGCAACTCTGCCGTCAGCGCCGCCAGCTGATCCTCGTCGCGCACGTTGTCGGCGAAGAGCGTGATCCCGCCGAGCCCGCGCTCGAGCAGTCGGAGCACCCAGTCCGGCGCTTCCTCGCCGGGGAAGCTCGGCAGCAGGCAGGCCGCCGCCAGGCGCTCGACGTCGCTCACGCCTTGACGCCGCCGGCGGTGAGCCCGAACGCGATCCGCCGCTGCACGATCACGAAGAAAGCGACGACGGGCAGCGCCGTCAGCGTTGCGGCGGCCATCAGCGAGCCCCAGTCGGTCCCGCGCGACGTCGTGAAGTTCGCAAGCCAGATCGTCAGCGTCTGCTTCTCCTGCGAGGAGAGAAGCACGTAGGCGATGATGAACTCGTTCCAGGCCTGGATGAAGGCGAAGATCGACGTCGCCACGAGGCCGGGCGCGACCAGCGGCAGCATGATTCGGACGAAGGCGCCGAAGCGCGTCGAGCCGTCGACCATCGCCGCCTCCTCGAGCTCCTTGGGGATCCCGGCGACGAAGCCGCGCAGCGTCCAGACGCAGAACGGGAGCACGAGCGCGACGTAGGTGACGATCACGCCGGTCAGCGTGTCGACCTGGCCGACGCGGCTGAGCGCGATGAAGAGCGGGATGATCAGCGCGACGAGAGGCACCATCTGCACGGCAAAGATCACGACGACGAATGCCTGCCGCCCGCGGAAGCGGAACTTCGCCAGCGCGAGCGCCGCGAGGAACGCGAGCACGAGCGAGACGACGACCACAGCGCCGACGACGATCAGGCTGTTCTTGACGTTGTCCCAGAAGTGCGGTCGCCCGATCGCGTCGCGGAAGTTCGCGAGCGTCGGCCGCTCGGGAACCCATTGCGGGTCGTAGCTGAGCACGTCGGCGCCTGGTTTGAACGCGGTCGAGACCATCCAGTACACGGGGAACGCCATCACGAGGAAGACGAGCAGGCCGGTCAGGTTCAGCGCGACGCGGCGCATCGCCTTCCGGCGGCTCCGCCGCCGCGTCGGAGCGCGTTCCGCGACGGCGCTCACTCGATCTCTCCGATCCGCACCATCTGGCGGATGTAGACGAACGTGACGGCGAGCAGCACGACCACAGTCACGAGCGCGATCGCCGAGCCGAGGCCGTACTGGCTGACCCCGAACGAGGTGACGAACGAGTAGATGCCCATCACGAAGTAGTCGGACTCGGGCCGGCCGCCGCGGATGATCCAGATCTGGCTGAAGACCTGGAAGTTCCAGATCACCGACAGGCTTGTGAGGATGACGAAGATCGGCTTCAGGATCGGCAGCGTGATGTCACGGAAGATCTTGAACGCGTTCGAGCCGTCGATCGACGCAGCCTCGACGAGCTCGCGGGGTACCTGCGTGAGCCCCGCATAGATCGTGATCGCGACGAAGGGGATCGCCCCCCAGACGACGATCGCCGTGATCACCGCGAACCCCTCCCACGGGTTGACGAACCAGTCGTGATGGTCGAAGTAGTCGAGCCCGAGATGCGCCAGCGTCCAGTTGGCGACCCCGAACTCGTAGTCGACCATCCAGGTCCAGATGTTGACGGCGACGACGGGCGGCATCGCCCAGGCAAGCACGAGACCGGTCGTGATCAGCAGGCGCATGAACCCGCCGAGCTGCGCGAGCAGGAGCCCCACCAACGTCCCGAGCAGCATGGTCAGACCGACCGTGACGGCGGTGAAGGCGATCGTGCGGCCGAGCACGGTCCAGAACTCATGGTCGTGGAAGATCTGCGAGTAATTGTCGAAGCCGACCCATTGACCCTTGTGCGCCAGCAGCTCGAAGAGGCCGTACTGCTGGAACGACAGCGCCACGAGCTTGTAGAGCGGGTAGCCGAGCACTGCCACGATGACCGCGAGCGCCGGCAGGAGCAGCGCGTACGGCGCGATCGCCACGCTTGCGCGGCGCCGAGCCCGCCGACGAGCCGGCCTTGCGGCCGGCTCGATCGGGAGGGCTGACTCTGCGCTCACTTCGGAGCGTGAGTCTAGGAGCGGGCGTTCAGGATCTGCTCGATGCGGTCACTCGCCTGACCTGCGAGCGCGTTCGTCTTGCCCGGGTTGCGGAGGATTCCGCTGAGCAGCGTCTGGAGCACGTTCGCGCTCTCGACATTCGCCCAGTTCGGCGTCGAGGGGACGAACCAGCTCGACGTCGCCGCCTTCGCGAACGGGGCGAGGGTCGGCTTCTTGGCGTGGATCGCCGCGAGCGTGGTCGTGTTCGGGATCACGCCGCCCTGGTTCGCCATCCGCGTCATGTTGGCCGTGCTCGTATAGGCGGCGATCCAGTCAGTCGCGAGCGCCTTTTCCTTGCTCGTCACTGGAATCCCGAGCGTCGATCCGCCGAGGAAGGTGGGCATGTACTTGCCCGACGTGTGGCTCGGCATCGGATAAGCGCCGATCTTGCCGTCGAGCTTGGGATTGCCGACCTTCGGATCGAGGGCATAGCCCCACTCCCAGCCGTTCGCGATGATCGAGCCGACCTTGCCCTTGGCGAAGACGAGCGCCTGTTGCGGCTTGTTCTCGTCACCCGTCTTGTTGGCGCGGGAGAGGCGGAGCACCATCGTCCGCCACGCGGTCAGGCCCTGAAGGGCTTGGGGCGAGTCGAGCGTGCCGGCCCACTTGCCGCTGCGGAACCTGGCGATCGCGCCGCCGTAGTCGTAGACGAACGACATCGCGGCATGCCAGTAGCGGCCGGGGTAGTAGACCGCGGAGTACGTCGGATCCTTCTTGCCGCCGTACTTGGCCATCAGCTTGCTGCCGGCGGCCATGAACTCGGCGAGCGACTTCGGGGTCGACTTGATCCCCGCCGCCTTGTACTGGTCGGTCCGGTAGATGACGCCGCGGGCGCCGGCGTAGTAGGGGACAGCGAACGTGCGGCCGTTGTAGACGCCGGCCGCGGCAAGCCCGGACAGCCACGTGCGCGAGTTCGGGAAGCTGGCCTTGTTGAGGGGCGCCAACGCCCCGGCCGCCGAGTACTTCGGCGTGTCGGTGTTGCCGAACTCGATCACGTCGGGCGCGTTCCCGGCAGCGAGGGTTGCCTCGAACTTGGTCTTGTAGTCACCCCAGCCCTGGTACTGCACCTTGACGTCCACGTCCGGATGCTTTTGCTTGAAGGCGGCGTTTGCGGCGGCGACGGCCTCCGGCCAGTTGCTCTGCGCATCGCTCATCAACCAGACGGTGATGTCCGTTGCCTGGGTGGCGTCCGGCCTCGCGCCGGTCGCCGACGCAGTCGCGAGCGCGAGCAGCGCCACCAGGACTGCTGCTGCTGTGAGCCTTCGTGTCATTGCGACCCTCCTAGGAGTCGAGCCGGTACGGCGGATTGGTCTATACCACTTGGCTTCACGTGGAGGCTTGCACACCGGACCGCCAAAGTCAAGATCTCGTCTCGATGCCTCAAACAGCCCACTGCAGCGGCAACTGCAACGGCGAACTGGTCTTGACCGCTCGCTAGCGAGCGAGCGTGATCTTGCTCAGGCCGGCCGGGTGGTCCGGATCGAGCCCCTTCGCCTGTGCGAGTGCCCAGGCGAGCAGCTGCCCTACCGTCACGGTCAGCAGCGGCGTCAGCAGCGGGAGCGGCGGCGCCGGCACCGGCAGCCGGTGGGCGGCACCCTCGATCTCGCCGGACGCGGTCCCGCTCGCGATCAGCATCGCGCCGGTCTCCCGCGCCCGTGCCGCAGCCTCCTTGACCGCGGGCAGGCTCTCGTCCGCCGACGCGATCGTCCAGACGGGAAAGAGCCCGTCGAGCGCCGCGACCGGCCCGTGCACCAGGTCGGTCGCTGTCAGAGGCTCGGCGGCGACGCGGCAGGTCTCGAGCAGCTTCAGGGAGATCTCGCGTGCGGTCGCGAACTCCGGCCCGCGCCCGATCACGAACATGCGGCCGACGAAGGCAAGCGAGACGGCGAGCTCCGAGACTCGCCGCTCGACCTGCGGCAGCAGCTCGTCGAGAAGGTCGGCCGCGCGGGCGATTCCGTCAGCGACCTCGGCGCCCCGCCCGGCAGCGTGACCGGCGAGCAGTGCCAGCGCGGCGACCTGCGCGAGGTACGTCTTCGTCGCCGCGATCGCGAACTCCGGGCCTGCGCTGAGCGGCAAGAGCGCGTCGGCCGCCCCCGCGAGCGAGGAGCCTTCCTCGTTGCTGATCGCGACCGTGTAGGCGCCGCGCCGCCGCGCCCGCTCGACGTACTCGAGCACGTCGGGCGTCTGGCCGGACTGCGAGAGCGCAATGACGCAGGAGCCACGCAGGTCGACCTGCGCGCCGTAGTAGACGGAAAGCGAGATCGAGTCGCGCATCGCCGTCCAGCCGGGCAGAAGGCCGAAGGCGTAGACCCCGTACGAGGCCGCGTTGTCCGAGGAGCCATGGCCGACCATGCGCACCAGCTCGAGCGAGCGCCCGGTGAGCGTGCGGGCGACCGCCGCGTACTCGTCGCCGTGCTCCAGGAGCCGTCGCAGGGCGGCCGGCTGCTCGTAGATCTCGGACAGCAAGACCGCCCCCGGCCCGTCCGGCGTCGGGCGCGGAACGGGCACCAAGCTCATCGGCTCTGCTCGCGTGGCACGAAGACCGGCGCCACGAGAGCGCGGTCGCGGCGGTTCAGCTCGGTCACGAGCCGGTAGCGGTCGCCGCGGTAGATCGAGCGGACGAACTCGACGATCTCGCCGCTCTCAGAGCGTGTGGTGCGCTCGAACTGGAACGCGGGCGAGTGCAACGGGACGCCGAGCAGCTTCGACTCCTCCTCGTTCGTCACCGTCGGCTCGATCGTCTGGATCCCGCCGACGATCTCGATCCCGTAGCGCTCCGTCAGCAGGTCGTAGAACGAGGTCCGGTCGAAATCCTCGGCAGTGAGGCCGGGGACGAGCGGCTCGGGGACGTGCAGGGTCTCGATCGCCATCGTCTCCTCGTCGGCCAGACGCAGGCGCTTGGCGATCACAATCCGCTCGGAGGGGGAGACGTGGAGGCACCGGCCGAGATAGGCGCCGGCGTGCGTCACCTCGAGCGAGAGCGTCCGGCTGCCCGGACGCAGCCCGCGGCGCCGCATCTCCTCGCTGAACGACGACATCGTCAGCTCCTGCGCGATCTTCGGCTCGCTGACGTAGGTGCCGCTGCCACGCCGGCGGACGAGGTACCCCTCGCGGGCGAGCTCGTCGATCGCTGCCCGCACGGTCAACCGCGAGACGCCGAAGTCCTGGCTCAGCTGCCGTTCGGACGGGATCGCCTCGCCGACGCCGACCTGCTCGATCAGGTCGAAGACCTGGTCACGCGTCCGGCTTTGCTTCGTGGTCCGCTGAGAGGTCGCCGCCACTGTGAGCGCATCCTAGTCCGCTCGATGCGAATTGGTCAATACCAATCTTGTGTGCAGGGGCGGCCGGTACTACACTCCGCAGGCATGAGTCGCGGCCAACCCGTCACCGAGGAGCGCTCCAGCGGGCACGCGGACATCGACCTCCGCTCGACGCTCGAACTCGTGGAGTTGATCAACGACGAGGATGCGCGCGTCGCTCCCGCGGTGCGGGAATCAGCGACCGAGCTGGCCGCCGCAATCGAGGCGATCGTCGAGCGGCTCCGGGACGGCGGCCGGCTCGTCTACGTCGGCGCCGGCACCTCCGGCAGGCTGGCGCTCGCCGACGCCGCCGAGTGCGTCCCCACCTTCGGTCTCGCCCCCGGCCGCGTGCTCGCACTCGTCGTCACGGAAGAGGCTCACGAGGACGACGAGACTGCCGGCGCCGCCGCCGTCGCCGCCGCGCGGCGTCGGGCCGGCGGACGCCGTCGTCGCGGTGTCGGCAAGCGGCCGCACGCCCTTCGTCGTCGGCGCCCTCCGCGCCGCTCGTGACACGGGTGCACTCACCGTCGCCGTCGTGTGCGTCGACGACGCTCCGCTCGCCGAGCTCGCTCTGTACGTCGTCGTTGTCATCGTCGGCCCCGAGGTGATCGCAGGCTCGACACGGCTGAAGGCGGGCACCGCACAGAAGCTCGTCCTGAACACGATCTCCACCGTCTCGATGATCCGGCTCGGCCGCACGTACGGGAACCTGATGGTCGAAGTCGTCGCCTCGAACGAGAAGCTTCGCGCCCGTGCGCGCCGGACGGTCGAGCTCGCGACCGAGGTCTCCGATGCCGACGTCGACGGCGCGCTCGCGGCGGCGGGCGGCGATGCCAAGGTCGCGATCGTCTCGCTGCTGACCGGCCTCGACGCAGCTGCGGCGCGCGAACGGCTCGGCGCTGCGGGCGGCGCAGTCCGCGGCGCGGTGGAAGACGCATGAGACTCGGGGTCAGCGCTGCTGTGGTCGACGGCGTGCTGCTGCAGGGGGACGTGGAGGTCGCGGACGGCCGCATCGCCGCCGTCGGCGTCGAGGGAGGCGGCGGCAGCGGGATCGCAATCCCAGGGCTCGTCGACCTCCAGGTGAACGGCTTCGGCGGCGTCGACTTCGCGTCGGCGGACATCGCCGGCTACAGACGCGCGGGCGAGGCGTTGCTCGAGTCGGGCGTGACCGCGTTCCAGCCGACGCTGATCACCGCGCCGGAGGAGGAGCTCGTCGCCGCGCTGACGGAGCTGCCGCGCGAGCCGATCGGGCCTCGGGTGATCGGGGCGCATCTGGAGGGGCCGTTCCTCTCACCGCTGCGCCTGGGCGCGCATCCGCTCACCGCCCGGCGCGACCCCGACCCGGCGCTGCTCGGACGCCTGCTCGACACCGGCCGGGTCTCGGAGATGACGCTGGCGCCGGAGCTCGACGGCGCGCTCGAGCTGATCGACCTCCTCGGCGCGCGCGGCGTCGTCGCATCGTGCGGCCACTCCGACGCGACCGCCGAACAAGCCGGCCGCGCCTTCGACCGCGGCGCCGCGACGGTCACCCACCTCTTCAACGCGATGCGACCGCTCGGCCACCGCGACCCCGGCATCGCCGGCGCGGCGCTCGCGCGCGACGACGTGATCGTGCAGGTGATCCTCGACGGGAACCATCTGGCCGAGGAGACGGCACGCGTCGTCTGGCGGGCCGCTGCCGGCCGGATCGCACTCGTCTCCGATGCGATCGCGGCCGCGGGCGTGGGCGACGGCTCCTATCGCCTGGGCAACGTCGACGTCGAGGTGCGCGACGGCGTCGCGCGTCGCGGAGACGGCGTCCTGGCGGGCAGCTCGCTCACCCTGATCGACGCCGTCAGGCGCCTACACGCGCTCGGCGTCCCGCTCGCGGAGGCGATCGGCGCCGCTACCACGGTGCCGGCCGCCGTCGTTCGCCGCCCCGACCTCGGCAGCCTCAAGCCGGGCGCCGCGGCGGACGTCGTCGTGCTCGACGATGCGCTCGAGATCCGCACCGTCGTCGTCGGCGGGCAGAGCCTGGTGGTGGCGGCGTAGGGCGGGCGGTGACGCAACGCGGGCGGAGCGCCGCAACGCTCCGCCCGCGTCCTCTCGGGCTAGCTCTTCGCCGCGGCGAGCTTCGACACGCACTTGCCGAACGCGTTCGACTTGTCCGCGTTCGTGCCGTACTTGCCCGCGAAGGCAGACGCGCCCATCGTCTTGCGCTCGGCCTTGCACGAGCGGGCCGCGTTGACGACCGCCTGCTTGTCCTCTGCGGACGCGGCTGCGCGCTTGGACGCGACGCACTTGTTCAAGGCGTTGACGCCGTTCTTGCCGGTGCCGTAGAACTGCGCGAACGTCTTGCCGCCGTGCGCGGCGGCGAAGGTCGTGTCGGCCTGCTCGGCCTTGCACGCGGCAGCCGACTCGAGCCGGTTCTGCTGCTCCGCCTGCGTCCACTTCGAGACGCACTTGCCCATTGCGTTCGACTTGTCGGCGTTGGTGCCGTAGGTCGACTTGAAGGTCGCCTCGCCGAGCGACGCTTTCAGCGCCTGACAGGCGCGGGCGCCGTTCAGCTTGTCCGAGGGCGACGCGTCGGCAAACGCGGTGACGGGAATGATGGCCGCGACTGCGAGTGCGGCCACGAAAGCCTTGAGCTTCATGCTTCAGTCCTCCTGAGCGTCGATCGGGTTGTCGACTCAGAAGACGCGAAGAGTGGAAGCAACTGGCGTGGAGACGGTAAGGATCCTGTTAGGGCGGCGAAGATCCCTCAAACGAGGCGCTTCTCGAGGTACGCGGCCAGGCGCGTCAGCGGGAACGAGATCAGGAAGAAGAGGATCATCACGCCGGCGAAGATCTCGAAGGCGTGGATCTCGCCGATGCCGGCGGGCGGGAAGAAGGTCAGCCGCTCGGTCTGCGACTTCGCCGCCTGCAGGATCTCGACGCCGCCGATTGCCTGCGCCAGGGTCGAGTTCTGGATGATGTTCACGAGCAAGCCGACGAGCGGCGGCAGCAGGCGGCGCAGCGCCTGCGGCAGGATCACGAAGCCGTGACGTCCCACCCACCCGAAGCCGAGCGCCGACGCGGCCTCGTGCTGCTCGCGAGGAATCGACTGCACGGCACCGCGCGTCGCCTCGGCGACCTGCGCGCTTCCCCAGAGGATGAGCGCGATCGAGGTCGCAGCGAGGGGGTCGAACTTGAGCGTCTGGGAGATCGACGGCAGCCCGAAGTAGACGATGAAGACGGTGACGAGGATCGGCAGGCCGCGAAAGACCTCGACGTACCCGCGGATGACCAGGCGCGACGGCGCGAACCGGATCGTCAGCAGCGTTCCCAGCACGACCCCGATCAGGCAGCTCCCGACGACGGCAATCGCGGACACGCGGAGGGTCGCGGGCAGGCCGACCGTGAGGATGTAGCGCGCGACCGGCTCGGCCCAGGATGGCCAATCGACCACGTAGGCAACAAGGACGTAGAGCGCGGCGACCCCCACCGCCGTGAGCCCGAGCCAGAGGAAGAGGCGGCGTCGAGCCCTCGTCATCAGCGGCCCTCCGGCAGCGCCAGCTTCGTCTCAAGCTTTCGGATCCCCGCGGAAAGGGTCCAGACGAGCGTCAGGTAGACGACGCCGAGCACCGTCAGCGCCTCGAGCGTCTCCAGGGTCAAGTTGGCGATGTTGATCGCCGTCGTCGTCAGCTCCGCATACCCGATCACGTACATCAGCGAGGTGTTCTTCAGCACCGAGATGTACGTGTTGATCGACGACGGGAGTGAGATGCGGCCGCCGATCGGCAGGGTGACGTTGAAGAAGGTGCCGCGGGGGCCGAAGCCGAGCGCGTAGCCGGCCTCGCGGTAGCGGTACGGCACCGCCTCGAAGCCGGCCCGGAAGTTCTCGCTGTTGAACGCGCCGCCCCAGATCATCACCGAGACCCAGGCGACCGTGAACTGGTTGAGCAGGATCCCGAACTGCGGCAGGGCGTAGAAGATCATGAAGATCTGCACGAGGATCGGCGTGTTCCGGATGATCTCGACGTAGACGGCCGTGAACTGGCTGACCACCGGGACGCGGTGCGCCCGCGCCGCGCCGAGCACGACGCCGATCAGGAAGGCGCCGACGATCGCGATCGCAGAGACCTTCAGCGTGTTGAGCAGCCCGTCGAGCAGCTCCCGCCAGTTCTCGGACACGAAGGCCCAGAGGTCGTACGTGACCGCAAGCAGCATCAGAGGTTCGGGGAGCGGCGGCCGAAGCGCCGCCGCTCCCCAGCTAGGTCATGCCTACGGACACACCGTGTCGGCACTCGGAGCGCTGGCCGGCGGGTAGCCGAAGTTGTTATTCGGGCGCAGGATGTTCTTCGAGAACGCCGCGACGAACCTCGGCGCGATGTTGTTGCGGATGATGGGTAGGAAGAGATCCTTCTGCTTCATCAGGTTGAGCCGCGCGTCGACCCAGCGCTTGAGCTGGACGTTGCCCTGCCGGATCCCGATCCCGTACGGAGACTCGAGGAAGAGGTCGTTCGTCATCTTCGCCTCCGGATTCGTCGCCGCGATCAGCGCGAGCGAGGTGTCGTCGAACATGACGGCGTCCACCCGGCCCTGGTTGAACGCGAGAACCGCGTTCGTGACGCTGTCCACGACGGTGACATCGGTCGTGGCGAAGCAGCGCCTCATCCAGCGGTCGTAAATCGACCCGCTGGTCGTCGAGACCTTCTTCCCGCGAATGCCGTTGAGGTTCTGGATCGGCGAGTTGTTCTTGACGAGCAGCCGACCTGTCGCCTTGTAGTACGCCCGCGAGAAGTCGATTCGCGTGTCGCGGTCGGCCGAGTAGCTGAACGTCGAGATAACGAGGTCGACGCGCCCGTTCGTCAGCAACGGCTCGCGCGCGGCCGTCGGGGCGCACACGAAGGTGAGCCGCTGCTCGCGGCCGAACGCGTAGCGGGCGAGCCACTTCGCGATCTCGACGTCCACGCCTGCGTTCTTGCCACGCACGTCGGTGTAGCCGAACGGCGGCGTGTCGCACTTGACGCCGACGATCAAGCGCTTGCGGGCGGCGATGTCGGCCGGGAGCTTCGGCAGCGGTGCCGGAGCGTCGGCCGTGACCACCCCCGTGGTCGCGCTCGGCTGGGCCGAGCCGATCGTGGCGGCAGTGACCGCTACGACAGCAGAGACAGCCGTGGCCAGGAGAATCCGTTTCATGCACGTGCTCCTTCCTCGTCGGTGACTGACAACTCTTCGAGCGAGCCTGCGAGCTGTAGGGAGCGGCTCAGGAACCGCCGCGTCCGTTCCTCCCGCGGGCGGTCGAGAATCTCGGCTGGAACTCCCTGCTCGACGATGCGACCCTCGTCCATGAAAACGAGCCGGTCGCCGACTTCCCGCGCGAACTGCATCTCGTGCGTGACGACGAGCATCGTCATCCCCATGTCGCGCGTCAGGTCGCGCATCACGATCAGCACCTCGCCGACGAGCTCGGGGTCGAGCGCCGACGTGACCTCGTCGAAGAGCATCACGTGCGGATCCATCATCAGCGCGCGGGCGATCGCGACCCGCTGCTGCTGGCCGCCGGAGAGCTGGTGCGGGTGCTGGTCCGCTTTCTCGGTCAGGCCGACCCGCGCGAGCAGCGTCCGCGCGCGCTGCTCCGACTCGGCCCGCGGCCGGCGCCGGATCCGTCGCGTGGCCAACGTCAGGTTGTCCATCACGGTCAGGTGCGGGAAGAGGTTGAACTGCTGGAAGACCATGCCGATCCGCTGCCGCACGGCCGACACGTCCGTGCCCTTGCGCGTGATCTCGTCGCCTTCGAGAAAGATCCGGCCCGAGTCGAGCGGCTCGAGCAGGTTGACGCAGCGGAGCAGCGTGCTCTTGCCGCTGCCGCTCGGTCCGATGATCGTCAGCACCTCGCCGCTCTTCACCTCGAGGTCGATCCCGCGCAGGACGTGGTTGTCGCCGAAGCTCTTGTGGACGGCCTCGAGCCGCACGACGGGATCCGTCGTCGCCGCAGGGGCCGAGCTCTCAACTGTCGTCGCCACTCCCAACGCCATACAACAGACGCGACACCACGGTTGTCAAGGAAGGCGCTTCTCACCCGAAAGAGGGAGAGCCGCACGCTTGAATGTCGCGATGATCCGTCCGGTGGGTTCTGCGGCGTACCCCCGCCGCCGCCCGCCCTCGGCACATGGACGAACCGGCACGCACAGTCCCCGATCTCGGCGCTCCGCGGATGCGGCTGGTCGCAACCGACGCCGCTCCGGGTGCGACGCCGTCGACCGACTCGTACCGCCGCCTCGCGGACGTCTTCCACGACCTCCTTTCCGAGCAGAGCCTCGACTCGCTGCTCGTCCGGATCGCGGACACGCTCGACGAGATCGTTCCGTACGAGGCGCTTCACATCTACGAGGCGGACGAGCCGAAGCGGCAGCTCGTGCCGGCGCTCGTCCGCAGCGACTACGCCGACGAGATCTTGAACGACACCTTCCCCTTCGGCGTCGGGATCACCGGCTGGGCGGTCGAGCACCGCCAGCCGGTGCTCTCGAACCAGGCGCACCTCGATCCCCGCGTCGCGTTCGTGCCGGGGACGCCGGTCGACCCGGAAGCGCTGATCGTCGTGCCGCTGATCGCGCGCGGCGTCCTGAAGGGGACGCTGAATGTCTACCGGATCGGCGAGCAGGCTTCCTTCAGCGACGCCGAGTTCGAGCTGGCCCAGCGCCTGGGCGATGCGGCGGCACTGGCGCTCGACAACGCGCACATCCGCGCACGCCTCGAGCGCGAGGCGCAAACCGACTCGCTGACCGGCCTCTACAACCATCGCTATTTCCACGAGCGCCTCCGCAGGGAGCTGACGCTCGCCTCCGCCGAGCACACCAACGTCGCCGTCGTGATGATCGACATCGACGACTTCAAGAAGGTCAACGACGTCTTCGGGCATGCGGTCGGCGACGAGGTGCTGGCCGAGCTGGCCGACCACCTCCGCGCGACCGTCCGTGCCGGCGACATCGTCTGCCGGATCGGCGGCGAGGAGTTCGCCGTGATCGTCCCGGGCAGCCGCGCGGAGCGGACGATCACGCTCGCGCGCCGCCTGGCGGAACGGCTCGACGAGGTCGAGTTGGAGCTCGCCGGCCGGATCGCCGTCTCGATCGGGATCGCGCAGGGACCGGAGCACGCGGCGAACCCGCGCGAGCTCGTCGCCTGCGCCGAGGCCGCGATGATGACGGCGAAAGCGCGCGGGAAGAGCCAGGTCGTCTTCTTCGACGACTCCGACACGGAGCGTCCCGTCGGGGGCCACGGCCGCGGTGAGGACATCCGCTCGATCGCGCACCTGAAGATGCTGCAATCGCTCGCCGGCAAGCTCAACCGCTCGAACGACGTCCGCGAGATCGGGACGGCGATCGCGAACGAGCTGCGGCAGCTGATCGACTACCACAACTGCCGCGTCTTCGTCCGCGAGGGCGAGGAACTGACGCCGATCGCGTTCCAGGGCGAGCTGACCGGGCACGACCGGACCGCGGTGCAGGTCTTCCGGACGCGCGTCGGCGAAGGGCTGACCGGTCGCGTCGTCGAGACCGGCGAGCCGCTGCTGCTCGACGATGCCTCGGAGTGCGAGTTCGCCGTGAGGATCGAGGGCACCGCGACGATCGAGGAGTCGATCATCGCCGTGCCGCTTCACTACGGCTCCCGCGTCACCGGCGCGATCGTCGTCTCGAAGCTGGGACTGAGCCAGTTCGACGAGGACGACCTGCGCCTGCTCGAGGTGCTCGCCGGCCACGCCGCCGTCGCCCTCGAGAACGCCCGGCTCTACGAGGCAGAGCGGCGCGAGGCCGAGAGCGCGAAGGCGCTGCTCGAGTTCGGTCGCGACCTCGCCGCGGCCGAGGGGCTCGAGCGCGTGTTCGAGCGTGTCGTCGACGGGGCGGCGCAGCTGACCGGCGCGCCGTCAGCGTCGCTCTGGATCCAGGAAGCGACGCGTGGAGCGGTCATCGTCCGCGCCGGAGCCGGCGCAGGCGAGCGGATCACGTGCGATGCCTTGACCGCGCGGACGGAGCCGTTCGTGCATGAGGATCCGGCCGCGGCCGTGGCGCCGTTCTCCGTCGAGGGCAGGTGGGGTGCGATCGTCGTCGGCTCGAGGCCGGAGTCCGAGTGGGGCGATCGAGAGCTGAAGCTTCTCGGCGGCCTCGCCCACCAGGCGAAGCTCGCAATCGCGAACGCCTCCAGCTTCGAGGGGCTCGAGCGCACGTTCCTCTCCACCGTCGAGGCGCTCGCGAACGCGCTCGAGGCACGCGACGAGTACACCTCCTCGCACGCTCGCTGGATCACCGACACGGCGCTTCTCGTCGGTCAAGAGCTCGGCCTCGACGGCGAGACGCTGAAGCGGCTCGAGCTTGGCGCCCTCTTCCACGACATCGGCAAGATCGGGATCCCGAACTCGATCCTGCTCAAGCCCGGCCCCCTGAGTGAGGACGAGCGCCGGCTGATCGAGACTCATCCCGAGCTGGGGGCGAAGATCATCGCCCCGATCGACCAGCTCCAGGACGTCTGCGGGATCGTGCGGGCCTGTCACGAGCGCTGGGACGGCGACGGCTACCCCGACCAGAAGGCGGGCGAGGAGATCCCACTCGAGGCGAGGATCATCTTTGCCTGCGACGCGTTCCACGCGATGACGACCGACCGGCCCTACCGCAGCGCACTTGACCCGGCGGAGGCACGTCGTCGGCTCGAGGAAGCGGCCGGCTCGCAATTCGACCCGCGCGTCGTCGAGGTCTGCCTGCGCGTGCTGGAGCACGCGCCTCCACCCGCGTAGAGCGCTCAGGGCGAAAGCGTGGCGGGACGTCTCAGGCGTCGTCGCTAGATGAGCGCCCGTGACGTTCCCTTTGTGCTCGTATGCAGCGAGGGCCTCCTCGAGGGCTGGCCACGAAAGGTCAGCCAGTCGGACGCGTTTCGCGCGCGCCTCCTCGGAGAGCATGCGCGCTTCCTTGCACTCCCCCTCCGAGGCTGCGACGAGCGCGAGCGCACGCCGGCAGAGATATCTCGAGCGGCACGTCGCCCGACATTGCGCAAGCCACTGAGCGGCGATTGAGAAAGGGAGGGATCTGGGAGGTACGCTCTCTTCCGGTGGGGCGGATCGGTCACTGCGCTTGATCGGGAGGGACGCTCTCCGACGTCACGCTGAGCGGGAGATGCGGCAGGCCGGCGTCCCAGGGATGTCCGTGGCACTTGTCGAGTGCGGTGAGATCGCCTGGAGCGACGGCTTCGGCGTCTGTCGCGGCAAGCGCCGAGAGCCCGTCCGCGCCAACACGGTCTTCGCGGTCGCCTCACTCAGCAAGCCGCCCCTCGCGCACGCGGTGGTCCAGCTGTGCCACCGCGGGGTACTCGACCTCGACACACCGCTCGCCGAGTTCGATTCCGACTCCCCCGACAACTACGGGCTCGACTCGCGCTCGCTCGAGCTTCGACAGGTCACCGCACGGCACGTGCTCAGTCACACCTCGGGGCTTGGCAACTTCGACGAGGGCGACGTGGGCCGAACCGGCTTTCCGCCTGGAAGCAGCTGGCTCTACTCCGGCGAGGGATATCTCTACCTGCAAGAGATCGTCGAGCACCTGACGGGATTGCCGTTGGAGGAGGTTGCGGACGCCGAGGTCTTCCAGCCGCTGCGCATGACCTCGACCACGTATCGCTGGCGGCCTGATCACCGGCGCCAGGTCGAGGCGCTCGACCGCCACTCGTCGGCCGATGGCCATGAGTTCAGCAGGGCGCGCGCCGCGTGGAGCCTGCACACGACGGCACCCGACTACGCTCGCCTGGTCGTCGAGGCGCTGCAGCCGGAGACCAGCGAGGCATTGCTCACCCCGCAGATCACGATCGACGATGCGCTCGCCTGGGGCCTCGGCTGGGGTCTCGCCGGAGACGTCTTTTGGCATTGGGGCGACATGGGGTTCAAAGACTTCCAGTGCGTGGCCGTCGCCTCGCGCGTCGATCGCCGAGGACTCGTCTGCCTCACGAACAGTGACCAGGGATTGGGTGCGTGCGTCGCGATTCTTCGCGGGGTCTTCGGGGAGGGATTCGCATTCCCGATCCGCGCTGTCATCGAGCGTGGCTGGTAGCAGCTGGCGCTGTATCCGACTCCCGAGGCGACGCGGCTGGACGCACCGAGCGAGATGCGCCCGAGCCGATCGCTCGCAGCAAGGTTACGATCCCGCCGTGGATCCGGCGAGGAGATAGCGGTTCGACGCGGCAACCGCCGCGCGTGATTGGCGCAGGCGCCGAGGCTGCTTCGAGGCGGCCTCGGGGCGCTGCGTGCCACCGCTACGACTTGGAGGTACACGGAATGACTCGCCAGAACCTGTTCTCCGACGCATGGGACGGAGCCGACGACCAAGCCCGGACTCGGCATCGAGTCTTCTGGCGGCCGGACGACGCCCGGATGGGTGCAACGCTGTATGAACTCGCCGCCAACGCGCCTGACCTGCGGCTGCACATGCACTTCGGAGCCGAAGAGATGTTCTTCGTCCTGAGCGGCCGTCCCGTCTTCCGGAACCAACACGGCGAAGAGGAGATGGCCCCGGGCGACTTCGTCTTCTGCCCCGAGGGACGTGCCGGACTCCACGCGTTCAGCAACCCCACCGAAGAACCAGCTCAGATCCTCGCGATCAGCGCCGGGAGCTTCCCGGACGTCGTCGCCTATCCCGAAGATGGCTATGCCTGGGTGGCGACTCGCGATCCCGATCCCGAGCTGCTCGCGAGAGGCGGCGACCCCGGCATCATCGCTCGCTTCGAGATCCCGACTCGAGTAGATCGTTGGCCGATTGTCACCGTCGTCGACACGACGAAGAGGCCGCGAAGGCGGCCTTTTCGCTCGTCTTCATCGGATCAGAGAGAAAACGGCAGTCGGAGCCGGGGTGCCTCTACGCCATACTCTCGTGATGGCCATTGGCCTGGGAGTCGGCGGCGACATCGAGCAGGCTCTGGAAGGCGTCGGCGTCCCGAGCTACGTCCTCGACACGACGGGAATCGTCCGCTGGATCAATCCGGCGGCCGAGCGGCTGCTCGGCGACGTTCGCGGTCGCCACATCACCTCCGTCGTCGCGCCCGAGGACAGCCGGCGGGCCCGCGAGCTCTTCGCGCGGAAGGTGCTCGGCACCGCCGCGGCCACAGACGCGCCCGGCGTGTTGGTTTCGACCGCCGGGAAGCGGGTGGCGGTGGAGATCAGCGCGGTGGCGCTCAAGAACGGCGAGCAGGTGGTCGGCGTCTTCGGGCTGTTGGATGAACGCTCCGACGACAGCCCTGTGGCGCCGCACCCCCAGCTCACGCCCCGCCAAGTCGAGGTGCTTCGCCTGCTGGAGCAGGGCCGATCGACGAAGCAGATCGCTGCGGAGCTCCACCTGAGCACCGAAACGGTCCGAAACCACATTCGCCGACTCTTTCGAGCCCTCGGCGTCAACTCCCGACTCGAAGCCGTCGCCGCCGCCAGGGTGCAGCACACCTAGCTCATCGACGAACGACCTGCCGCCGGTGTGGCCCGGCCCTATCGGTTCGGGAGAGCGCCCACTCTGTTCGGCTCCCACGCCGCCTCGACGACATAGCCGTCGGGGTCGCGGCACTTGACGCTGACGTAGTCGGGCTCGTCCCACTCCTCGACGATCGGGATGCCGTCGTCGGCCAGACGCCGCCGAAAAGCCTGCACGTCCTCGGGGGTCGACAACCCGACGCCGAAGTGGAGGAACCCGGGTAGCCGGATCACCTCGTCGGTCTCGGCGAGCGCGAGAGAAAACCCTTCTCGGTTGTAGAGCATGAGGACGTCGTCGTCGTAGCGACGCGCAGGCTGGGCGTCGAAGCCGAAGTACGTCTCGTAGAAGCGTCGTGAGCGTTCCTGATCGGAGACTGCGAGAGCCAGATGCTTCATCTCTACAGCCGCCGCCGACGGACACGAGTCAGCCACCACACACGAGCGATTCTAAGCTGCGCCAAGGGGACGGTCCGAACACTGGCCCAGCCAAGCGCCGCCGTCACGAGGGCCAGCGCTGCGACGACGTCAGCGCAATGACCTCCGACGCGGTTGCGCAGGGACACTCCGAACGCTGGTCGAAACGAGGACACTAGGCGGTGTGGCGCAGACGATGGATCACGCGGCTGACGGCGATGCCGCTGCCGATGCCCACGCACCCGATGGTGCCGTACCAGAGGCCCAGGAACCACCCTGGCACCTCGACCTCTGACACGATCGCGACCCACACGCCGAAGCCGAGCGCCGCTGTCAGCGCCCACCACCGGCCGACGAGCAGTCCGAGAATGAACCCGACGGCGATGAGCACGGGCACGATCACCCTCTTGCGTCGGCACCCGGCGAGGGGTTCTTGAACCCGCTCCATCCCGATCCTGCGAACGTCCGGTCGTCACGCAGCGGTTCAGCTTCACCGAGTGCCTCCACACTCCGCCCATGCCGGCGCGCTATCCCGGTGGGAGCGACGCTCCGACGTAGGCCTAGGATCTGCTCGTGGGAACATGCGACGACCCCAACAGCCTCGACTTTGATGCTGTCCCGTTCGCGTTGGAGTGGCTGCGTCCGCCTGCCGAGTGCCACGCCGAGCCGACTCGACTTGTCGTCGGCGCACCTGCGCAGACAGACTGGTTCATCGATCCGATCAGTGCTCGTCCCGTGCGCTCGGCGCCGGCGCTCGTGGGACCGCCGCCGGCGGGTGACTTCACGTGGGAGGCGCACGTCCTCCTCGACGGCGGCTCCATGTTCGACGCCGCCGGCCTCTTCGCCTACGAGGATGACGACCACTGGGCCAAGCTCGCCATCGAGGTGACCGCGGCCGGCCCAACGATCGTCTCAGTCGTCACCGACACCTTCTCCGACGACTGCAACTCGACCGTCCTTGCGCAGAGAAGCGGCTGGCTGCGACTGGCGCGCGTCGGCGATGCGATCGCCTTTCACGCATCCGACGGCGGCGGGCACTGGGAGCTCGTCCGGGTCTTCCGACCGCCGAGCGCGTCGCTACGCATCGGCTTCGTCTGCCAAGCCCCGACCGGCGCTGGGTGCACTGGGGTCTTCGACGCAATCGCCTTCGGTGCCCGCTCGCTCAGCGACATTCGCGACGGCACCTGAGGGCGGTCGTCAGTCCTCCGCCGCCTCGGCCATCGACCGCGGCGCGGGCACGTTCTCGAAGCGCACGTTGCCCGCAGGAACGATCCAGGTCATCACCTCGACCGCGAGCCGGCCCGCTCGCACCGCCGGGTCCTCGTTGCTGAGCCGGCGCGCCCTCTCAGGGTCGCACGACATGATCGAGATGCCGCGCAGGCGCTCGTCGTCCTGGTCGACGAGCGGCCCGCCGCCGACGAGGTAGCCGCGGTCGCGCAGATCGGCTCGGAAGGCGAGATGCCGATCCTGGAGCTCGGCCGTCTCCTCATCCGTGAGCTCCGGTGCATCCGGCCGGCGCACGAGCAGCACCACCGTGTGCCGGTCGAACTGCATGCAACGAATTAGACCAGTCGCTCGGAGAGCGCGACCGTCTGCTCCGGTCGCTTACGATCACCGCGTTCACGAGCGGAGGACGCTCGACTCCTCAGACGTCAGGAGGTGAGACCCTTGCCGGGGCCTGGCTTGATCGACCACATCGGCATTGCCGTTCCGGACCTCGCCGCGGCCAAGGCGTACTACGACGAGCTCATGTCGGTCCTCGGGCTCCGAGAGTGGTTCGAGACCGGCCCAGATGGACCGCTGAACTACGGGCCTGATGGTGCGTTGGGCACCCAACTCTTCTTCTACCAAGCAGAAGGGTCGGGCGACTACTCACGCGGCCGAACGGGCCTTCATCACCTCGCATTCCTGGTCGCGAGCCGTGCGGTCGTCCGAGAGGCACACCAGTGGGCTCGTTCGCGCGAGTCCGTCATCCTCGACGAGCCCCGCGAGTTCCCGCAGTACGGAGAGCACTGCTTTGCGACCTACTGGCTCGATCCTCATGGGTTCAAGCTCGAGGCGGTCTGCCACAGTCCTGAAGAGAGCTAGTCGAGCTGGAACAGACCGGCTCGGGAGACTGACGGCGTGGCGACGGTGAATTCAGCCGGCGCGCCGACGCACCATGGTTGCCAGCATCGTCGCCACGTGCACGCGCTCGCCGCCCTGCTCGGCGTGCGCGTTGCCACGGCAGACGGTCAGCGTGCGCCCGGCCCGGACGACCTCACCCTCCGCGACGAGTCTGTCGCCGCTTGCCGGCGCCAGCAGATTGATCTTCAGCTCGACCGTCAGCACCTCCGCGTCGTCCGGCATCAGGGTCAGAGCCGCGTAGCCGCAGGCGCTGTCGAGGACAGTGACGACGACTCCCGCATGGAGGAAACCGTCCTGCTGGGAGAGGTGCGGCTCGATCGGCACCGCAATTGCGACGCGACCGTTGGCGACCTCGGCGAGATCGGCACGGAACGTCGCCATCACGCCCTGGCGAGCAAAGCTCTCGCGCACGCGCTCGACAATGGCAGCGTCAAGCGGCGCGGCGGCGCTCGGTGCCGCGGGGTCGGTCGCCTCGCCGTTTGCCGGCACGCGGCGACTCTACGAGAGCACGCGCTCGAGCGCGTCACGGTCGGTCGGTGCTCTCTGCGCCGGAAGCACGCGCTCGACGGGCGGTCGAGCACCTGGCGCAAGCCCGCGTTCGCCCTCAGACTCGCTCGGCGAGGAGAAGCGTCGCGTCCCGGACGACGTCGCGCCACCGGCCCGGCGGTGGGCGGAAGCCGCGCAGGTCGCCGCGCGCGGCGACGGCGACGAGAACCTCGCCGTCTCGGGTGAACGCCACGACCCCTTCCTCAGCTTGAAGCGGCTCGTAGCCGCCCGCGAACGCTCCCGGCGACCGCGCGCGCAGCGCCAGCGCCTCCCGGATCAGGTGCAGCTTCTGCGGTTCGTGCGCCGAGCCCAGAAGCCGGTGGCGAAGGGCGAAGTCGACGGGCCGCCGGTTGTCCGGGTCGACGAGCGCGAGGAACGGCAGCTCGTCGCCCTGATAGAGGTCGGGCAGGCCAGGCGAGGTCAGCTTCAACAGCGTCGTCCCGAGCACGATCCGCTCGGCCCGCACCGCCAGCTGCTCCGCGTAGGCGCCGAGCTCCTCGTCGGCGAGCAGGCCGACGGCCCACGCTTTCGCCGCGGACTCCCACTCGTGATCCTGGTCGATCCAGCTCGTGTTCACCTTTGCCTCGCGGAGCGCCTTCTCGAGATAGAGCTCGAGCCGCCCCGGCGTCAGAGGCCAGGTGCCGACGAGCGTCTGCAGGATCAGGTAGGCCTCGTTCGGGTCGCGCCAGCCGTCGATGCGGGCGCGGACGACCGCCTCCCATCCGGCCGGATCCGCCGAGATCGCGGCAAGACGAGCGCGGACGTCGCCGCTGCGCTTCGTGTCGTGCGTCGTCGTCGCGAGCAGCCCGCCCGGCGGCCGCGCCAGGTTCGCCTCGTGGAAGCCGGCGACCGAGAGCGCGAAGCGGCTCGGATCGCCGCCGACCTCGTTCAACGCCAGAAACCGGTTCCAGCGGTAGAACGCCGTGTCCTCGACGCCCTTCGCGTGCACCGGCGGCGTCGTCTGCTGGAAGCGCACGACGAACGCGTCGTGCCCGCGCTCGTCCAGCGTGAGGATTCGTGCCAGCGCGTCCGGCAGCCGCGCGTCCTCGATGGCAGCGCGGTCGGCGTCCGCGACGTCGCCGGAGTCGGGGTCGACGTAGGTCCGGTAGACGTGGAACGACGCCAGCGCCTGCTCGACGTCGGCGTCGAAGGGGAGCTTCGCCGCCAGCTGTGCGGCCTCTTCGGCGAAGGTCTCCCGCGCCTGCGCGCGTTTTGCCTCCGCTGCCACCTCGGCGAACGGCCGCTCCTCGCCGGTCAGCTCGCGGTAGAGCCGCGTCAGCGGCTCCTCTGCCGCGGGCGGCACGAAGAGCGCCGTGACGTCGTTGAGGAACTCATATCCAGTCGTCCCCTCGACCGGCCACTCCGGCCGCAGCCGCTCGCCCGGCTCGAGGATCTTCTCGACCCAGACCCGCTCGATCCCGGACTCGCGCAGCCGCTCGAGGTAGCGGCGCGGGTTTGCGAGCCCGTCCGGATGGTCGACGCGGACACCGTCGACGACGTCGTCCCGCGCGAGCTCGATCACCTTGGCGTGCGTCACCTCCCAGACCTCCGGATCCTCCATCCGCACGCCGGCAAGCTCCCCGACGTCGAAGAAGCGACGGTGGACGCCGGTGCGCCAGTCGAGGTCGAAGAACTTCGCGCGCCAGAGCGGATCGCGCCAGAAAGGGTTCTCGTCCGTCGCCGCCATGTGGTTCGGGACGATGTCGAGCACGATCCCCAGGCCGGCCGCCCGCGCGGCCGAGGAGAGCTCGCGCAGTCCCGCCTCGCCGCCGAGATCCTCCGAGACCCGGGTCGGGTCGACGACGTCGTAACCGTGGGTCGAGCCGGGTCGCGCCTGGAGCGACGGCGAGAGGTAGAGGTGCGAGATGCCGAGCTCGGCGAGATACGGGACGAGCTCGCGCGCAGCGCCGAGGCCGAGCCCCGGACTCAGCTGGAGTCGATACGTCGCTCGCGGCGCCGTCATGCGACGCGGCGGAGAACGACCAGCGAGCGATTCTCGACCGCGATCACGCCGCGCGCCGGATAGAGCGCCGCCCCCGGCTCGAGGTCCGGCTCGGCGGTGGAGAGCTCGTGCACCCACCGCCGCCCGTAGGCAACTGCGGGCAGCGTGAAGACGACGTCCTCGGCCTGGGCGTTGAAGAGGATCAGGAACGAATCGTCGATCACCGGCGCACCTTGAGGACTGAGCGTCGGGATCTCGGCGCCGTTCAGGAAGACGCCGAGCGTCTGCGAGCCGTCCTGCCAGTTGCGCTGCGTCATCTTGCGGCCGTCGGGACGGAACCACCAGACGTCCGGCGAGCCCGAGCCGAGCCGCTCCTCGCCGGTGAGGAAGTCGGCCCGCCGGAAGACCGCGTGGCGCGCCCGGAAGTCGATCAGCCGCCGCGTGAAGGCGAGCAGGTGCTGCTGCCGCTCGTCGAGCTCCCAGTCGAACCAGGAGATCTCGTTGTCCTGGCAGTAGGCGTTGTTGTTGCCGCCCTGAGTCCGCGAGAGCTCGTCGCCGCCGAGCAACATCGGCACGCCCTGCGAGAGCAGCAACGTCGCGAGGAAGTTGCGCTGCTGCCGCTCACGCAGCACGTTGGTCGCCGCGTCGTCGGTCGGCCCTTCGACGCCGTGGTTCCAGCTGCGATTGTGGTTGTCGCCGTCCCGGTTCGACTCGAGGTTCGCCTCGTTGTGCTTTTCCTCGTAGGAGACGAGGTCGTTGAGGGTGAAGCCGTCATGCGCGGTGATGAAGTTGATCGAGGCGAACGGCCGCCGCCCGTCGTGCTGGTAGAGGTCGCTCGAGCCCGTGAATCGCTTTGCAAACTCGCCCACCGGCGCCTGGCCGCGCCAGAAGTCGCGCATCGTGTCGCGGTAGATCCCGTTCCACTCCGTCCAGAGCACAGGGAAGTTGCCGACCTGGTAGCCCCCCTCACCGACGTCCCACGGCTCGGCGATCAGCTTCACCTGAGAGAGGATCGGATCCTGGTGGATGATGTCGAAGAAGGCCGAGAGCCGGTCGACCTCGTGGAACTCACGCGCCAGCGCCGAGGCGAGGTCGAAGCGGAAGCCGTCGACGTGGCACTCGATCACGAAGTAGCGGAGCGAGTCCATGATCAGGCGCAGCACCGACGGATGGACGGGGTTGAGCGAGTTGCCGGTGCCCGTGTAGTCCATGTAGTGCCGGGCGTCACCGGGGACGGTGCGGTAGTAGGAGAGGTTGTCGATCCCCTTGAAGGAGAGCATCGGGCCGAGGTGGTTGCCCTCGGCCGTGTGGTTGTAGACGACGTCGAGGATCACCTCGATCCCCGCGCGGTGCAGCGCCTTCACGAGCCCCTTGAACTCGCGCACCTGGTCACCGGTGGAGCCGGTCGCGCTGTAGCCGGCATGCGGCGCGAGATAGCCGATCGAGCTGTAACCCCAGTAGTTGGTCAGCCCCTTGTCGGCGAGCGCCTGCTCGTCGGCGATGTGGTGAACAGGGAGCAGCTCGACCGCGGTGACACCGAGTGAGGTCAGGTACTCGAGCGAGGCCTCGGACGCGAGCCCGGCGTATGTGCCGCGCAGGTCCTCGCGGGCAGCCTCGAGCCGCTTGGTGAAGCCCTTCACGTGCACCTCGTAGATGACGGTGTCGTGCCAGGGCGTCTGCAGCGTCCGGTCGCCCTCCCAGTCGAAGCTCTCGTCGATCACGATTCCCTTCGGGATCGCCTCGGCGTCGTCCTCGTCGTCGCGCTCGAGGTCGGCGTCGTCGTCGCCGGGGACATACGGGAGCGTGTTCGCCAAGTCCCAGCGGATCCCACCCTCGATCGCCTTCGCGTACGGGTCGATCAGGAGCTTCTTCGCGTTGAAGCGATGGCCCTGCTCGGGCGCCCAGGTCCCGTGCACGCGGTAGCCGTACCGCTGCCCGGGCCCGATCCCCGGCAGGTAGCCGTGCCAGTTGAACGCGGTCCGCTCGGTGAGCTCGTACCGCGTCTCGCGGTCGGTTGCGTCGAAGAGGCAGAGCTCGACCTTCTCGGCGTGCTCGGAGAAGAGCGAGAAGTTCGTCCCCTCGCCGTCCCACCAAGGGCCGAGCGGAAACGGCTTTCCGGGCCAGACCCTCATGCCCGAAGGTCTACCGTTTCGCCGGCGAAGTCGGCGTGCAGCGTCGCGCGGCCGCGACGGAGCTCGAGCGTGCGCGCAGCCTCGTCGAACGAGACGTCGAGCTCACGCGGAAGCTCGCGCCGCAGCCGCAGCAGATCGACGTAGAGCTGCTCAGGCTCTCGCGGCGTCAGCTTCGACAGCTCGAAGCTCTCGACATCCTGCGGATCGGGTACCTCGCCGCCGAAGCCTGCGAAGCGGCGGAACTCGCGCTGCCTGCCCTCGCGCGTCGCGTCGGCGATGGCTGGGTCGATGTGGTCCGTGAAGAAGCGGAACGGCGCCTGCTCGCCGTACTCCTCGCCCTGGAAGAGCAGCGGCGTCCACGTGCTGAAGAGGACGACGGCGGCTGCGACGCGCCGCTTCGAATCGGGAAGCCGGTCGCCGAGGGCGCGGTTGCCGACCTGGTCGTGGTTCTGCGCCGCGGCGACAAGCCGCGGTCCCTCCGGCCGCCGCAGCTCGGCGGCGATCTGCGCGAGGGAACCATCGAACTCGTCGTAGTATCCGTCCCGCTCGCCGGTGAGCGCGACGTGGAGCGCGTGGTGGAGGCTGTCGAGCCACATCGCATCGTGACCCCAGTCGGCGAGCGGTCTGAAGTCGGCGGCGCCCATCTCGCTGATCACGAGCGCGCCGGGGTTGGCGGCGCGCGCGCGGACGGCGAGCTCGGCGAGCACGTGCACGGGCGAGTCGTCCTGAACGGCGTGGACCGCGTCGAGGCGAAGGCCGTCGACTCTGTAGTCGCGCACCCACAGCTCCGCATTCTGAATCGCCCACTCGCGCACGCCGGCCTGCGCATAGTCGAGCGCGTCGCCCCAGGGGGTCGGGCCGAACCGGTCGGTGAAGTATGGGCCGAACGCGCGCAGCGCCTCGTCGCCGGGGCCGGCGTGGTTGTAGACGACGTCGAGAACGACGCCGAGGCCCTCGCGATGCGCAGCGTCGACGAGGCGCGCGAGCGCCTCCGGCCCGCCGTAGACCGGGTGCGGTGCGGAGGTGTGGAGGCCGTCGTACCCCCAGCCACGCTCGCCTGGGAACGTCGCGACCGGCATCAGCTCGATCGCCGTCACGCCCAGCTCGCGGAGCGCCGCGAGCCGCGGGACGACGCCGTCGAAGGTGCCCTCGCGCGAGAACGTGCCGACGTGGAGCTCGTAGAGGACGAGCTCGCCCAGGTCGAGCCTCGGCCCGGGCGCGATCTCGAACCCGGTCGTGTCGAGGACGCGAGACGGCCCGCACACTCCCTCGGGCTGCCAGCGCGAGCACGGATCGGGCAGCGCCTCGCTGTCGACGAGCACGTGGTAGTCGTCCCCCGGCCGCAGCGGCGCCTCGCCCGCCCAGAAGCCGCCTCCGGTCGGCTCGAGCGCGTGCTCGGCGACCGCGATCGTGTGCGCCTTCGGTGCCCAGACCCCGAACTGCGTCAGCCCCGATGCGAGCGGAACCGCGCCGAGTCGGGTCGACGTCGTCAGAGTCACCGCGCGACGGTACCTAACCCGCCGCTTCCGCCTTCCGCAGGCCGCGCAGCGACCAGACCGCGAAGAGCGAGACGAGCCCGAGCGCGATCACGAACGCCGAGAAGACGTGGATCTCGTCGCCGGCGAGCATGCTCCGCACCGCCTCGAGCACGTACGTGAGTGGATTCAGCGTCGCCACGGCCTCGATCCAGCCGGTCAGGAGTGCGAGCGGCACGTAGACGGGCGCGAAGAAGAGGATCAGGAACACCGGCATCTGCATCACGGGGCCGGCCTGGATCGTGCGGAAGCGCATCGCGACACCGCACGCCCAGAGCAGACCCGCCACGTTGATCAGGAGCGCGAGCGCGTACATGCCGAAGACGTCGACCGGCCCCCCGAAGACGTTCATCCCGGCGATCAGCGCGACGACGGTCAGCACGGTCGCCGTCAGGACCCAGCGGGTGAGCGCCGCCAGGGCGTAGCCGAGCACGATCCCGGTCCGGTTCGGCGCCGCGAGCAGCAGCCGACGCGCGAAGCCGGACTCGAAGTCGCGCGCGATCCCGAAGCCGGTGAAGACGCCCCCGAACGCCGCCGATTGGACGAGGACGAAGCAGAACTGGAAGGCCGTGTAGCCCGGCGGGAAGTCGAACCCCGGCACGTCCGCGACCTGCGAGAGCCCGCCGGCGAACGCAACGAAGAAGAAGAGCGGGAAGGCCAGCGAGGGAAAGAGGAGCGACGGGTTCGTGAAGACGACCTTCAGCGTCCGCCAGGCGACCCCGGAAGCGACCGGCCAGAGCCTCACGTCCGCACCAGCCGCTGCTTCAGTGCCATCCTCGCGAGCGTGGTCGCGACGATCCCGATCAGGATCGCGATGCCGAAGCCGAGGCCCAGCGCCCTCGCATCCCAGCCGGTGATGATCAGGCTGCGGACGCACTCGATCAGGTACGAGACCGGGTTCACGCTCGCGACGACCCGAAACCACTCGACGTCGATCAGGTCGCGCGGCGTGTTCATCGACGAGAGGAAGAGGAACACGAAGAGCAGCGGGAAGAGACCCTGGATCGACTCGCCCGAGCCGGTCCGCAGTGCCAGGTAGAGGCCGATCGCGCCGAAGCTGATCGAGATCACGGCCGAGAAGAGCAGCAGGACGAGGATCCCGAGCGCGCCGGCCGCGAAGTCGACGCCGACGAGCACGCCGACGGCGATATAGAACGCCGCCTGGACGAGCCCGAGGACGACGGCGCCGCCGAGCAGGCCGACGATCAGCGAGATTCCGCGCATCGACGTGAGCGAGAGCCGGTTGAGGAAGCCGGTCTGAATGTCGCGCGCGAGGTCGGTGCCGGCGTTCATCGTCGAGAAGAGCGCACCCTGGATGAACGGCACCGCCAGCGCGAAGGCGACGAAGGAGTCGGTCGGGAAGCCGGGCAGCTGGGTCGACGCCTCGAGCCCGCCCGAGTTCACGAGCAGGAGCAGCATCGGGAAGATCAGGGGAAAGACGACCGCTGCCGGTTGGCGGCTTGTGCGGACGACCGACCGCCGCGCGATCGCGCCGACCTGCGGCAGTGCAGTGCTCATGCGGCCGTGTCGCCCGCGTCCGGCTCGTCCTCTTCCGCGCCTTCGAGGGAGCGGCCGGTCTTGGCGAGGAAGACGTCGTCGAGCGAGGGCGCCTGGATCTCGAGGCTGGCGAGCTTGAGGCCGGCGTCGTCGACCGCGCGCACGACCGCGGGCAGGCCGGCCAGCCCTTCTCGGAGCCGGACGACGACGTCGCGGTTGCCGCCGTCGAGCGACTCGCCGTACGGTGCGAGCGCGTCGACGAGCCGCTCGCGGTCCGACTCCTCTGCCGGGACCGCATGCACGCTCGGCAACCCGATCTCGGCCTTGAGCGCCTGCGGCGTCCCCTCGGCCACGATGTGGCCGTGGTCGATGATCCCGACACGGTTCGCGAGCACGTCCGCCTCCTCGAGGTACTGCGTCGTCAGGAAGACGGTGACGCCGTCCTCGCGGGCGAGCCGGGCGACCTCGTCCCAGAGGGCGGTGCGGCTCTGGATGTCGAGCCCCGTGGTCGGCTCGTCGAGGAAGAGAATGCGAGGGCGGTGCACGAGGGCGAGCGCCAGGTCGAGCCGCCGCTTCATGCCGCCCGAGTAGCCTCCGACCTTGCGGTCGGCCGCCTCGGTGAGGCCGACCCGGGCGAGCAGCTCATCGGAGCGCTGCTTGCGCTCGGCGCGGGCGATCCCCTGCAGCGTCGCCTGTAGGCGCAGGTGGTCGCGTCCGGTCAGCATCGGGTCGAGCGCCGCCTCCTGCAGCGCGGCGCCGATCACGCTGCGCACCTTCGGCCCCTCGGCGACGACGTCGAAGCCGCCCACATGGGCCGTCCCGGCCGTCGGCGGCAACAGTGTCGTCAGCATCAGCACCGTCGTCGACTTGCCGGCGCCGTTCGGCCCCAGGAAGCCGTAGATCTCGCCGGGGTCGACATGGAGATCGATCCCGTCGACGGCCCGCGGCCCCTTCTTGAACTCGCGGACGAGACCCTCGACCTCGATGCTGTTCGCCCGCTCGGTCCCCATCCCGGCCACCCTAGTCATCCGCGCAAGGTGAGCAGTTCGTTTCGCAGCCTCCTTACGAAGCCCGGGTCTTCACGCCGTCCGGGCCGCCCGGCACGAGCCAGACGACGCCGAGCGGAGGCAACGTCAGCTCGGCCGACTGCTTCTGCTCGTTCCACGGGGTCTTCTCCGTCTCGATCCCGAGCCCGTTGCCGACGTCGCTGCCGCCGTAGAAGCGCGAGTCGGTGTTCAGCGCCTCCCGCCACGTGCCGGCCGTCGGCAAGCCGATGCGCCAGCCCTCGCGCACCATCGGCGAGAAGTTGCACGCGACGACGACCGAGCGCTTCCCGTCCTCGGTGCGGCGGGCGAACGCGAGCACGTTCTCGTTCGCCGCGTTCGGCTCCAGCCAGAGGAAGCCCTCGTGCGAGTGATCGAGCTGCCACAGCGCCGGCTCCTGTGCGTAGACCGCGTTCAAGTCGCGGACGAGCGCGAGCATCCCGGCGTGGTCGGCTTGGTCGAGCAGGTGCCAGTCGAGCGATCCCGCCGGCTCGCTCCACTCCTGCTCCTGCGCGAATTCGCCGCCCATGAAGAGCAGCTGCTTGCCGGGGTGCGCCCACATGTAGCCGTAGAGTGCGCGCAGGTTGGCGAAGCGCTGCCAACGGTCGCCGGGCATCTTCCCGAGCAGCGAGCGCTTGCCGTGCACGACCTCGTCGTGGGAGAGCGGCAGGACGAAGTTCTCGTTCCAGGCGTAGACCATCGAGAAGGTCAGCTCGTGGTGGTGGAAGCGGCGGTGCACCGGCTCCTTGGAGACGTATTCCAGCGTGTCGTGCATCCAGCCCATGTTCCACTTGTGCCCGAAGCCGAGACCGCCGAGGTACGTCGGCCGCGAGACGCCCGGCCACGCGGTCGACTCCTCTGCGATCGTCATCACGCCCTGCTCCCGCCCGTAGACGACCTCGTTCAGCTCGCGCAGGAATGAGACCGCTTCCAGATCCTCGCGGCCGCCGTGCACGTTCGGCACCCACTCGCCGTGCTTGCGCGAGTAATCGAGGTAGAGCATCGACGCGACCGCGTCCACGCGCAGCCCGTCGGCGTGGAACTCGCGCAACCAGTAGAGCGCATTCGCAAGCAGAAAGTTGCGCACCTCGTTGCGGCCGAGGTTGAAGATGAGCGTGCCCCAGTCGGGATGCGCCCCGCGCCGCGGGTCCTCGTGCTCGTACAGCGCCGTCCCGTCGAAGCGCGCAAGCGCGAACTCGTCCCGCGGGAAATGCGCGGGCACCCAGTCGAGGATGACGCCGATCCCGGCCTGATGGAGCGCGTCGACGAGCGCGCGGAACTCGTCCGGCTCGCCCAGCGTCGATGCGGGCGCGTAGAAGCCGGTCACCTGATAGCCCCACGAGCCCGAGAATGGATGGTGCATCACCGGCAGGAACTCGACGTGCGTGAAGCCGAGGTCGCCGGCGTAGGCAGTGAGCTGCTCCGCCAGCTCCTTCCAGCCGAGTCCGAGCCGCCACGAGCCCGGGTGGACTTCGTAGACCGAGATCGGGTCCCGCAGCTGGTCGAAGCTGCGACGCCGCTCGAGCCAGTCGTCATCGGCCCACTCGTAGCGGGAGCGGTAGATCCGGGACGCGGTCTTCGGCGGGATCTCCGCGTGGAACGCGAACGGGTCGGACTTCAGGCGGAGGTGCCCGTCGGCGCCGTGCACCTCGAATTTGTACGCGTTCCCCTCGGAGGCCTCGGGCACGAGCGCGGCCCAGATCCCGGACGAGCCCTGCAGCTCGAGCGGGTGGGTGCGACCATCCCAGAGGTTCCAGTCGCCGACGACCGAGACGCCGCGCGCGTTCGGCGCCCAGACCGAGAACGCGACCCCGTCGTCGGTCACGTGCGCCCCGAGGCGCTCGTAGATCCGCTCGTGCCGGCCCTCTCCGGCGAGATGGAGGTCGAGCTCGCCGAGCTTCATTGACTCAACATCCGCAGGATGCCCGCGACCGGGATTGCGACCCAGTCGGGGCGGTTGTTGAGCTCGTAACGAAGCTCGTAAACGGCCTTCTCCAGCTCGAAGATCGCGAGCAGCCGCTCGACCTGATCGCGGCTCGACGGCAGCAGCGACGGCTCCGCCGTGTCGATGTAGCCGTCGAGGAACTCCGCCCGGCAGTGCTCCTCCCAGCCCTCGGGCGGATCGACGCCGCGCTGGATCTTCGCCGCCGACGCGGCATACGCGAACGAGCGCAGCATTCCCGCGACGTCGCGGAGCGGCGAGATCTTGCGGCGCCGCTCTGGGACGGAGCGCGCCGGCTCGCCCTCGAAGTCGAGAACCAGCCAATCGCCCGCGTCCGTCCAGAGCGCCTGGGCGAGGTGGTAGTCGCCGTGGGTGCGGATGACGCGGCCGACGTGGCCGATGTTCGTCAGCAGGCGCAGGTGGTCGCGCACCTCCTCGCCGCGGCCGCGCACTTGCTCGAGCGCCGGGATCTCGGGGAGAGAGGCAAAGACCTGCTCGATCTCCTCGTCGATCGACGCCGACAGGAGTGCGAGCGCCTCGGTGCTCGGATCCTCGGGCGCGAAATGCGGGTCGCCCGGATCGGACGCGAGCGCGTTGTGCAGCAGCGCCGTCACCTCGCCGAGCCGGCGGGCGTGCTCCGGGATCCAGCCGGGCTCATTCCCTGCGAGTGTGTCGAGCGCGAGCTCCCAGCCGTCGCCCTTCGCCGGCACGAACTCCTGCACGATCGCGAGCGTCGCCTCGAGCGGCCGCCCCTCGTAGGCGATGTAGCCCTCGAGGGCGGCGGTGTGCTCGAAGCCGCGCTCGGTGAGGAAGCGAAGCACCTCGAGCTCCGGGTTCATGCCCGGGCCGAGCCGGCGGTAGAGCTTGAGCGCGTAGCGCTCGTCGAGCACGAGTGAGCTGTTCGACTGCTCGGCTCCCATCGGCCGCGCCGTCTCGATCTCGGCGGGAAGGTCGCCGATCGGCCGGAACGCGATCGTCGCCTCGCCCGTGTCCAGCGCCGCGTCCGTCCGGATCAACTCGATCAACCTGCGCGCGAGCTCCGGGTCGGCGATCGCGTCGTAGGCCACCCAGCCCTCCGTCTCGGCGATCGCAGCGGTTTTCCAGCCGTCCTCGGCCGGCCGGAAGCCGAGCGGCAGGTGGTAGAGGTCGTGCGTCTGCAGGCCGTAGCGAACCTCGACCACCGCGATCGCGAGGATCGGCGGCTCCCCGGGTGCGACGCCGGCATCGAGGATGCGCGCGTCGAGCACATCCCTCGACTTCCCGCCGAACCAGCGCTGCGAGGCGATCGTGCCGAGCAGGACGAGCCCGTCGAGGAAGTGGAGGTCGCCGCTCTCGATGCGGCTCTTCAGGTCACTCGTCATCGGCGGGATCCTGGAGCTGGAACCAGAAGAAGCCGCGCGGCCCGAGCGTGAGCAGGTACGGCAGCTCGCCGATCTTCGGGAAGCGCGTGTTCCCGAGCAGCTCCACCGGCACGCGGCCGGAGAACGGGGAGAGGTCGAGCTCGACCGCCTGCGCCGTCCGGGCGAGGTTGTGGACGCAGAGGACGATGTCCTCGGAGAAGGAGCGAATGTGCGCGAAGATCTTGGGGTTCTCGGGGCGAAGCACGCTGTAGTCGCCGACACCGAAGACCGGATGCTGCTTGCGGAGCTCGACGAAGCGCCGCAGCCAGCGCAGCAACGAGGTCGGCAGCCGCAGCTGCGCCTCGACGTTCACCGCCTGGAAGCCGTAGACGGGATCCATCAGCGGCGGCAGGTAGAGCTGGGCGAAGTCGGCGCGCGAGAAGCCGCCGTTGCGGTCGCCGGTCCACTGCATCGGCGTCCGGACGCCGTCGCGGTCGCCGAGGTAGACGTTGTCGCCCATCGCGATCTCGTCCCCGTAGTAGAGCACGGGCGAACCCGGGAGCGAGAAGAGGATCGCATGCATCAGCTCGATCTCGTCGCGGCCCCCGTCGAGGAGCGGCGCGAGCCGGCGCCTGATCCCGAGGTTGAGCTTCATCCGCGGGTCCTTGGCGTACTCCTCGTACATGTAGTCCCGCTCCTCGTCCGTGACCATCTCGAGCGTCAACTCGTCGTGGTTTCGGAGGAAGAGCCCCCACTGCGCGTTGTCGGGGATCGGAGGCGTCCGGTCGAGGATCTCGATCATCGGCAACGCCTCCTCCCGCCGCAGCGACATGAACATGCGCGGCATGACGGGGAAGTGGAAGGCCATGTGGCACTCGTCCCCGTCGCCGAAGTATGCAACGACGTCATCGGGCCACTGGTTCGCCTCGGCGAGGAGCACCCGGTCGGGATAGTTCGCGTCGATCTCGGCGCGGACGCGCTTCAGGTAGTCGTGCGTGCGCGGCAGGTTCTCGCAGTTCGTCCCCTCCTCCTCGTAGAGGTAGGGCACGGCGTCGAGCCGGAAGCCGTCCAGCCCGATGTCGAGCCAGAAGCGGAGCACCTCGATCATCGCATCCTGCACCGCCGGGTTCTCGTAGTTCAGGTCCGGCTGATGGCTGAAGAAGCGGTGCCAGTAGTACTGGCCGCGGACCGGGTCGTGCGTCCAGTTCGAGACCTCGGTGTCGATGAAGATGATCCGCGCGTCCCCGTAAGGCTCGTCAGTGTCCGACCAGACGTAGAAATCGCCGTAGGGGCCGTTCGGATCGTCGCGTGAGGCCTGGAACCATGGGTGGTCGGAGGAGGTGTGGTTCATGACCAGGTCGACGATCACGCGCATCCCGCGCTCGTGCGCCGCCTCGACGAAAGCGCGGAAGTCCTCGACGGTGCCGTAGTCGGCGTTGATCCCGTAGAAGTCGGCGATGTCATAGCCGCCGTCGCGGAGCGGCGAGGGGTAGAACGGCAACATCCAGATGCAGTCGATCCCGAGCCACTGCAGGTAGTCGAGCTTCTGCTGCAGGCCGCGGAAGTCGCCGGAGCCGTCGTCGTTGCCGTCGAAGAACGCGCGCGTGTGGATCTCGTAGAAGACGGCCGTCTTGAACCAGTTCGGGTTCGACTCGAACCAGTGGACAGGCTGCTGCTCGTGGCGCTCGACCTCGCTCACGAGACGCGTCCCTTCGAGCCATGCGGGGTCCTGGCACCGGCACGTCCCTCGCGGACGTGGGGGGTCCTGGCCCCGACACGTCCTGCGGAGACGTGGTCTTTCCAGCCGCTCATGCGCCGATCTTCATCACGTGGGCGCCGCCGGGGGCGAGACCGACGTAGTTGCGGCCGATCCGCCAGCGGTACCGCTCGCCCGTCAGCACGTCGCGGACCGGGAACTCCTCCGGCAGCCCGAGGCCGTGCGGGACAACGACGACGTCCTCGCGAGTGGTCGTCGGGTCGAGATTCGCCGCCACCGCGATGTCGGGGGCCTTGAAGTACGCGAAGACCGCCTCGCCGTGCGTGTCGAGCAGCCGCAGATTGTCGAAGCGCTGGAGCGCCGGCTCGGCGCGGCGGACCTCGTTCAGCCGCCGCACGAGCGGTAGCAGCGGCCCGTCGAGCGCGCGCTGCTTGAGCTCGTACTTCTCCGAGTCGAGGTATTCCTCGCTCCCGTGCGCGACGGGCACGTTCTCGACGTGCTCGTACCCCGAGTAGATCCCGTACGAGGGCGAGAGTGTCGCGGCGAGCACGAGCCGCAGCTCGAACGCGGGCCGGCCGCCTAGCTGCAGGTACTCGTGGAGGATGTCGGGCGTGTTGGCGAAGAAGTTCGGCCGGTAGTAGGCCGACCACTCGAGCTGCTGGTGGAGGAATTCCTGCAGCTCTGCCTTCGTGTTCTTCCAGGTGAAGTAGGTGTACGACTGGCTGAAGCCGATCTTGGCGAGCGTCGTCATCATCGCCGGCCGAGTGAACGCCTCTGCAAAGAAGATCGTGTCCGGGAACTCCGCCCGCACTTCGGCGATCAGCCACTCCCAGAACGGCACCGACTTCGTGTGCGGGTTGTCGACCCGGTACGCGCGGACACCGTGCCGGCACCAGTGGATGACGACATCCTTGAGCGCCTCCCAGAGCCCCGGCCAGTCCTCCGAATCGAAGTTGACGTTGTAGATGTCCTGGTAGCGCTTGGGCGGGTTCTCGGCGTACTTGAGCGTGCCGTCGGGCCGGCGGTTGAACCATTCCGGGTGCTCGGTCAGCCACGGGTGGTCGGGCGAGGTCTGGATCGCGAAGTCGAGCGCGATCTCGAGCCCCGCCTGCCGCGCTGCCGCGACGAGATCGTCGAAATCCTTCTGCGTCCCCAGCTCGGGGTTGATCGCGTCGTGGCCGCCTGCTCTGCCCCCGATCGCCCAGGGGCTGCCCGGATCGCCCTTCGCCGCCTCGAGCGCATTGTTTCGCCCCTTGCGATTCGTCTCGCCGATCGGATGCACCGGCGGCAGATAGACGACGTCGAAGCCGAGCTCGGCCAGCTGGGGCAGCACCTTCTGGACGCCCCTGAAGCCGCCCCAGCTGCGCGGGAAGAGCTCGTACCAGGCGCCGAACCGAGCGCGCAGCCGCTCGACGTCGACCTCGAGCGGCTTGGCGAGCGAGGTCTTGCCGTGCCGGTCCTTGGCGCCCCGCTTCGCGGCCGCTTCCCGCCAGGCGTCGAGCTCGCCGGGGCCGAAGAGCGCCTCGGCCTCCGAGAGCTCGCCGGCGACCTCGGTCTGACCGGCTGCGAGCTTGCGGTCGAGCTCGTCGAGCAGGGTCGCGTAGCGGTCGACCCAAACCTCGATCGTGAACTGCCAGCGGCCGAGCCCCGCCGGCCGAAAGTCGCCGGCCCAACGGTCGTTGCCGAGCGGCTCGAGCGGCTCCTCGACCCACGTGCGCGACCCGGCCGCGCGATAGCGGATGACCGCGCGGAGGATGTCGTGGCCGTCCTTGAAGATCGTCGCCGTCACCGCGACGGGCTCGCCGTCGATCGCCTTGACGGGATACCGTCCACAGTCGACCTGCGGGCGCACGTCCTGAATCTGGATCCGGGGCGGCGGTTTCGTGGCGGCGGGCTTGGGCACGTTGGGTGACTTTCAGCGAACGGCGATCCTCAAACAGACGATGAAGCTTCAACGATCCAGCGGCGTCGTGCTGCACCCGACCTCGCTCCCGAGCGGCAGGCTCGACGCCGACGCCTACGCGTTCGTCGACTGGCTCGCCGCCGCCGGGCAGAGCTGGTGGCAGATGCTGCCGCTCGGGCCGCCGGACGCGGCCCGCTCGCCCTACGCGGCCGAGTCGGCGTTCGCCGCCTGGGAAGGCTTCCTCGCCGACCCCGAAGCACGCGTCTCGGCGAGCGAACGAGCCGCGTTCCGTCGCGCGAATGCGTTCTGGATCGAGGACTGGGTCGACGCCGGCGGCAGCCTCGACGATCAGGTCCGCTTCGACCGCGAGTGGTCGGCGCTGCGGGTCTTTGCACTCGAGCGGGGCGTTCGGCTGATCGGCGACGTCCCGATCTACGTCGCCCAGGGCAGCGTCGACCAGCGCGCGCATCCCGAGCTCTTTCTCCGCGGCCTCGTCGCCGGAGCGCCACCGGACAAGCTCGGGCCGCTCGGGCAGCACTGGGGCAACCCGCTGTTCGACTGGGAGGCGGCCGCGCGCGACGGCTACCGCTGGTGGATCGAGCGCCTCCGCCGCACCTTCGCGCTCTTCGACCTGACCCGGATCGACCACTTCCGCGGCTTCGCGGAGTTCTGGGCGATCCCCGCAGGCGCGCCGGACGCTCGCTCCGGCAGCTGGCTGCCCGGGCCGGGCGCCGCCGTCTTCGAAGCCGCCGAGGCCGAGCTTGGCCCGCTGCCCGTGATCGCCGAGGACCTCGGCCTGATCACGCCCGACGTCCACGAGCTGCGAGACCGGCTCGGGTATCCGGGGATGGTCGTCCTGCTCTGGGCCTTCCAGGGCAAGGCGGACAACCCGCACCGGTTCGAGAACCACCGCGAACAGCAGGTGATCTATACGACGACACACGACACCGACACGCTTCGCGGCCACTTCCGGCGCCGGCGGCCGTGGCGGCTGATCGAGCAGGCGCTCTCCTCCCGCGCCGCGCTCGCGATGGTGCCGATCCAGGACGTGCTCGGGCTCGGCAGCGAAGCGCGGATGAACACGCCGGGGCGAACGACGGGGAACTGGACGTGGAAGCTCGAGCCGGGGCAGCTGTCGGACGAGCACGCGGCGCGGTTGCGCGCCGCGACGGCGGCCGCCCGGCGCTAACCTCGGCAGGGTGGATGCTCGCCAGGAGCGGCTCGCCCGCAACGAGGCGCTGTTCCGCGACGTGAACGAACGCGTGCGCGCGATCGCAACGGTGCACGGTCGCGACGCGCACGTCTACGAGTTCTTCTGTGAGTGCTCCAACACCGACTGCACCTTTCAGCTGCAGGCGACCCTCGCCGAGTACGAGGCGGTGCGTGCGCACGGCGACAGGTTCCTGATCGCGCCCGAGCACTCGCTTCCCGACATCGAGGTCGTCGTCGAGCGCACCGACGCCTGGTGGGTGGTCGAGAAACGAGGCGAGCCCGGGGAGCTCGTCGAGCAACTCGACCCTCGGACCGATTAGTCAGGCTCGACCGGAAGGTTGCTGGCGACCGCGCGGCCGCCGCCTGCCGCGTTGTAGATGACATCGACGACGTCGTTCTGGCGGTAGGTCCCGGCGACGCCGAAGACGATCGACGTCCAGCGCCAGAAGCCGAGTTTCCCTTCCTGGCGAAGCTCGCGGGAAAAGACGAGGGCGCCGTTCTCGACCCGGTAGTCGGCGCCGGCACGCTGCGCGACGCCGTTGACGTACACCTCGGTCGGGCGGTCGACGCCGGCCGGGAGCTCGACGGAGGTTCCGCTGCGCACGCCCTTGGCCACCTTCATAGAATGGCAGCCCGTGAGCCGGACTCTGGCAGTTGTCGTGCTGTGCGCGCTCGCGCTCTCGGGCGCAGCCTACGGCGGCGAACCGGGCTTCACCCCCGTCGAGCCGGCCTCGCCGAACGCCGAGCGAATCAACGACAGCTACTTCTGGGTCGCGATCTTCACCGGCGCGATCTTCCTGATCGTCCAGGGGACGCTGATCTGGTTCATCGTCCGCTACCGCGCCGATCGCCGCTCGCGCGAGGAGGACGGGGCGCAGGTGCACGGCAACACGAACCTCGAGCTCGCCTGGACGGTCGCCCCGGTCCTGATCCTCGTCGCGATCGGCTCGTTCGTCTTCTACAAGCTGCCCGGGATCCAGAACGTGCCCGCGGCCGACCGCGTCGAGGTGAAGGTGGACGGGTACCGCTACTACTGGAACTTCACCTACCCGAACGGGGTCATCGCAGTCGACCGGCTGCGCGCCCCCGTCGGCCAGACGACGCGGCTCGAAGTGTCGGCGCCCGACTTCGAGGTGATCCACTCCTGGTGGATCCCGGCGCTCGGCGGCAAGTTCGACGCCATCCCCGGGGTGACGAACGAGACCTGGTTCAACCCGAACGCGCCAGGCATCTACCGCGGCCAGTGCGCCGAGTTCTGCGGCATCCAGCACGCCAAGATGTACGGCGAGGTCGAGGCGATGCCGCGCGAGGAGTTCGATGCGTGGCTCGCGGAGGAGGCCGAGGCTCAGGAGGCGGGGACATCGGGGCTCGGAGAGGAGACGTTCCGCGGCGCCTGCGCGAAGTGCCACGGTCTCGCCGGCGAGGGAGACATCGGGCCCAGCCTCGCGGGCAACCAGCTGCTCGAGGACGTGGAGGCGGTCGAGGCGGTCGTCCGCAACGGGCGCAACGCGATGCCGCCGGTCGGCACGGACTGGGACGAGCGTCAGATGGAGGCGTTGACCGACTACCTGCAGGAGGAGCTCCTTGGCGACTAACGTCGAGACGCCCATCCCCACCTGGCAGCGCGGCCGCGTCGCGAGCTGGCTCGTCACCGTCGACCACAAGCGGATCGGGATCCTGTACATCGTCACCTCCGGCGTGTTCTTCCTCGCCGGGGGGCTGATGGCCGTGCTGATGCGCACGCAGCTGGCGCAGGCTGACAACGACTTCCTGACGCGCGACTCCTACAACGAGGTCATGACCATGCACGGGACGACGATGGTGTTCCTCGTCGTCGTCCCGATCCTGGCCGGCTTCGGCAACTTCCTCGTGCCGCTGATGATCGGCGCGCGCGACATGGCATTCCCCCGGCTCAACGCGCTCTCCTACTGGCTCTTCCTCTTCGGCGGCGTCATCCTCCTGCTCTCCTTCTTCGCCGCTGGCGGCGCCGCCAAGTCGGGCTGGACCGCGTACCCGCCACTCTCGTTGCAGGGCGACGGCAACGGGCAGGACCTCTGGATCCTCGGCCTGCACATCCTCACGCTCTCGTCGCTCGCGGGCGCGATCAACTTCATCGTCACGATCGCGAACATGCGGACGCAGGGCATGAGCTGGACCCGGATGCCGCTCTTCATCTGGGCGATCGGCACGTATGCCGTGCTGCTCGTGGCCGTGCTGCCGGCGCTGTCGGCTGGCCTGACCCTGCTGCTGCTCGACCGCCAGGCCGGGACGAACTTCTTCGCGCCGGACGAAGGCGGCAGCGCCGTGCTCTACCAGCACGTCTTCTGGTTCTTCGGCCACCCCGAGGTCTACATCATGATCCTGCCCGCGTTCGGGATGATCTCGGAGATCATCCCGGTGTTCGCGCGCAAGCCGATCTTCGGCTACAAGGCGGTCGCCTTCTCGACCGCCGGGATCGCCTTCTTCTCGATGCTCGTCTGGGCGCACCACATGTTCACGGTCGGGATGCCGGCGTTCCTGAACGCCTTCTTCATGGTCGCGTCGATGGTGATCGCGGTCCCGACAGGCGTCAAGATCTTCAACTGGCTGGCGACGCTCTGGCGCGGGAACATCCACTTCGACACGCCGATGTTGTACGCGCTCGGATTCGTCAGCGTCTTCACGATCGGCGGTCTCTCGGGGATCTTCCTGGCCGCGTTCCCGATCGACTGGCAGGTGCACGACACGTACTACGTCGTCGCCCACTTCCACTACGTCCTCTTCGGCGGCTCGATGCTGGCGATCCTCGGCGGCCTCACCTTCTGGTGGCCGAAGTTCTTCGGGCGGATGCTCGACGAGCGACTCGGGAAGCTCAGCTTCTGGCTCGTCTTCGCCGGCTTCAACCTCACCTTCTTCCCGCAGCACATGCTCGGCCTGCTCGGGATGCCGCGCCGGATCTACACCTACGAGGACACGGGCCTCGTGCAGGAGTACAACCTCGCCTCGTCGATCGGCTCGTACGTGATGGGCCTCGGCATCCTGATCTTCGTCTGGAACGCCTTCGCCTCGCGCAAGGGCCGCCGCGCCGGCAACGACCCCTGGCTCGCCGACACGCTCGAGTGGTACACGACCTCGCCGCCGCCGGCGCACAACTTCGACGAGGTGCCGTACGTGACGAGCGCGCGGCCGCTCTACGACCTCCGCCGGGCTTTGAAGGAGCGCGGTGAGCTCTAGGCCCCGCCCCGGCTTCTGGCTGCAGCTGGCGGCGCTCGGCGGCGTCGCCGCAACGCTGCTCGCCGTCGTCTCGGGCACGCTCGCCGTCGGGCACGACGTCGTCTCGGCGCTCGCGCTCCCGCCGCTCGCCGCCGTCGTCGTCGCTGCCTGGTGGACGCACCGCCGGCTGCTCGAGCCGTCGACGCTCGCGCTCGTGCTCTTCGGCGCCGCCGCGGCCGTCACCGCGGACGGATTCCACGTCGCGCTCGCCTCGGGCGCGCTCGCCGCCGCCGCCGTCTCGGCTGCGCAGTGCTTCCGCGGCGCGCCGGTCGCAGCCGGCCCGTGGCGCGACTACGTGACGCTGACGAAGCCGCGGATCATGTCGCTGCTGCTCGTCACCGGTGCCGCGGGGATGTTCGTCGGCGCCCAGGGCGTCCCGCCGCTCTCGCTCTTCCTCGCCGCGATGACCGGCCTCGCGCTCGCGTGCGGCGGCGCCAGTGCGCTGAACCACGTCCTCGACGCCGACATCGACCGGCTGATGGGCAAGCGGACGGAGAAGCGGCCGGTCGCCGCCGGCCGCGTCACGCCGGCGCATGCGCTCGAGTTCGGGCTGACGCTCTCGGCGCTCTCGTTCGTCCTGCTCGCGAGCACGGTCAACGTGCTCACCGCCGCGCTCGCGCTCGTCGGCAACCTCTTCTACGTCGTCGTCTACACGCGCTGGCTGAAGCGCTCGACGCCGCAGAACATCGTCATCGGCGGTGCGGCCGGTGCGGTGCCGCCGCTCGTCGGCTACGCGGCTGCGAGCGGCAACCTCGGGCTGCCGGCGCTCTGGCTCTTCCTGATCGTCTTCCTCTGGACACCCCCGCACTTTTGGGCGCTTGCGCTGCTGATCAAGGAGAACTACGCCGCTGCCAAGGTGCCGATGCTGCCGGTGGTGAAGGGTGAGGCCGAGACGACGAAGCAGATCGTCTGGTACTCGATCGTCATGGTCTCGTTCACGCTCGCCGTCGGTCTCTGGCTCGGTCCGATCTACTCGGCCGCCGCCGCCGTGCTCGGCGCCGTCTTCCTCGGGATGGCGTGGCAGCTCCGGCGGGCGCCGACCCGGCGGAACGCGGGCGTCTTGTTCCACTACTCGCTCCTCTACCTGGCGCTGCTGTTCGTCGCGGCGGCGCTGAACCCGGTGCTGCTGTGAAAGAGATCACGCCCGAGCTCGAGCGCAAGAACCTGATCCTGGGCTGGGCCCTCTTCGGGATCTTCGTACTCCTCTTCGCGGGCACCGTCGGCGTCGCGCTCCTCTACCTCGCCCTCGACTGAGTCTGCCGTCGCATGCTCGGAATCCGCAGGAGCGAATTCCGAGCGCGCAAACCCCTGAAGGGCCGCTTCGCGGCCATCCTGCCGTGACGATCTTCCTGGCCGTGCCCGCGTCGCCCGCACCGGGCATCCGGCTGGCGGTCAAGGACCTATTCGACACAGCCGGGCTGGAGACGACCTACGGCTCCGCGATCTTCGCCGGGCACGTGCCGCGCCGGACGGCGACGGCCGTGCGGCTGCTCGAGGAAGCGGGCTACGGCAACGTGGGCAAGGCGAACCTGCACGAGTTCGCCTATGGCACGACCTCCGAGAACCCGCACTTCGGCGATGTGCCGAACCCGCGCTTCCCCGGCCGTGTCGCCGGCGGCTCGAGCGGTGGCTCCGCTGCGGCCGTCGCGGCCGGCCTCGCGGACGCGGCGCTCGGCACCGACTCGGCCGGGTCGATCCGGATCCCGGCCGCGTGCTGCGGGATGGTCGGTCACAAGCCGACGCACGGGCTCGTCCCGCTGGACGGCTGCTGGCCGCTCGCGGCGAGTTTCGACACCGCCGGCCCGATCGCGGCTGATGTCGAGACGTGCGGGCGGATGCTCGAGGTGCTGGCGCCCGGATTCGCGCCCGTCGAGCTGGACTCACTCGAGCAACTCGAGGTCGGAGTCGCCTGGATCGAGTTCGCCGACCCACGTGTCCGCGGACGGGTCGAGGAGGCCGCCGCCCGCTTCCCGCGCCGCCGCATGGTCGAGCTGCCTCTCGTCCCGAACGAGACGTACGCCGTCTTCATGCGCGAGGCCGCCGACGTCCACCGCGAGCTCTTCGCCGAGAACGCCGAGCTCTACGGTGAGGATGTGCGCCTGAAGCTGGAGCGCTGCCTCGCCGTCCGCGACGCCGAGGTCGAACGTGCCGAGCAGCTGCGGCGTGAGTACCGCGAGCAGGTCGAGACCGCGCTCGAGGGGCTCGACCTCGTCCTGACGCCAACGCTGCCGATTGTGCCGCCGCCGCTCCGCCGCGGCGCGGGGCCCGGCGACCTGGACGTCCGCGAGGCGCTGATCCGCTTCACCTATCCCTTCTCGGCACTCGGCTGGCCGGCGCTCGCACTGCCGTGCGGCGAGACGGAGGGCTTGCCGGTGTCGCTCCAGATCGCGGGCCGGGCCGGCGCGGACGGCCTCGTTCTCGCTGCGGCGCGCCTACTGGAGCCGAGCCCGACCTAAAGGCTTGACAGCCAGCGGCCGATGAAGACCGAGATGATTGCGGTCCGTCGTCTTCTTCTGCTCGCCGTTTTCGGCGTACTCGCACTTGCGCTCAGCGGCGTCGCCCAGGCACGGATCGACCGTCCGGCGATCGCGCCGCAGGGCCTGAAAGCGTTCCTGCTGCGCATCGACGAGCCCGTGAAGCACGAGTTCAACCGCACGCCCTCATTTGCGTGGCTGCCCGTCCGCGGCGCCCTGCGTTACGAGTTCGAGCTGGCGACGAGCCGGTCGTTCACGGAAAGCTCGATCGTCTGGTCGAACGCGAACGACGACTTCGTTGCGCCGACGACCACGACCACGGCTCCCGCGACAACGACGCCGACCGCGGAGACGGCAGCCGCCAAGCTGGCAAAGCTCTACGCGAACCTGCGCTCGCCAACGGTCTCCATCGATCTCGCGCTGCCCTGGATCACCGGCTCCCCGTATGCCCTCTACGCACACGTCCGCGCGATCACGAACAAAGGCCCCACCTCCTGGAGCACTCCTTATGGACTCAACATCCGCTGGTCGAGCGTCCCGGAAAGCCGTCCCAGCCCGCATCCCGGGCTCATCCGCTGGTCGCCGGTCGAGGGCGCGACGGCCTACCAGGTCTGGCTGTACGGGGCCAAGTCGACGTTCATGACGACCACGAATGTCGCCGACACGCGTGACCTGTACACGTTCCGCCGCACGAACCCTTTGCTCACGGACGGTGTGATCAAGTTCCGCGTCCGTGCCCAGCGCGCGCTCTACGGTGAGGCCGTCTCCGGTTTGCCGGCGACGACGTGGGGGCCATGGAGCGACGAGCTGAAGGTCGCGCCACGGCCGCTCTCATTCGGGACACTGAGAGGCGTCGCCACGGTGTCCGAGGTTGAGTCGAACTCGTCGCCCGGTCTCGCGCACGCCCTGAGCCCCGCCTTCGTGTTCGCCGGTGACAGCGGCGGCCCTCTGGACTACAACGGCGGCGCACCGGCCGAGCTCTTCCGCGTGTATGTCGCGACGGACAAGGACTGCGTCAACATCGTCTATCGCGGCGCCATCGTCGGCAGCCCGGCGTATGCGCCCCGCACGACAGGCCCGCTTGCACTGCCGGCGAACTCGCTCACCATCACGGCGGCGCGGGGGTCCACGCTCGCGTATGGCTCCGAGGGAAAATCCTTGATGGTCGACGGCACCGTTTCGGTCACGAACGAGGAAGCGGCTGCGACCACTCCCGCGGCAACAGGCTCGACGGGAGGTGCTGCCGGCGCTGCCCCGCCCACGACTCCCGCCGCAAAGGTCGACCTGCCCGACACCGCCTGGCCGACGGGCGGGTACTACTGGACCGTCGTACCGGTCGTCGCAGAAGCCATCCCGACACCCCTCGCCCCGGCTCCGGGCGCAGCCGTTCCCATCCAGTATCGCGAGACCGAACTGCCCCAGGACGCCTGCCAGCGCGGCCGTGTGCTGCGCTTCGGCAAGGCCACTCCGCCGGTCGTCACCTCGTCGAACCGTCCCTTTGCAAGTGGCCTCTCGCCCAAGGGCCGGCTTACCTCGGCCGTGCGCACGACGCCTTCGTTCTACGGCACGCCGCTCGTTGCGTGGGAGCCCGTCCTCGGCGCTCGGGAGTACGAGATCCAGTGGAGCAAGTCCGCGAATCCGTGGCGTCCGCTCGGTTCGCTGCTGACCGGGGCCACGTCGTCGCTGCTCCCGCTCGAGCCCGGCAGCTGGTACTACCGCGTCCGCGGCTACAACTACTCGTTCCTCAAGCGCCCCCAGATGGCGTGGTCGACGCCGACGGCCCTGAGGGTCTCGAAGCCCACGTTCTCGGTCGTCAAGGGTGGTCGTTAGGCTCCGCGAGTGGAGCCCGACGACGACCTCGAACTCGCGCTCTCACTCGCCGACGACGCCGACGCGATCACGCTCAACGGCTTCCGCGCCGCCGACCTACACGTCGAGACGAAGCCCGACCTGACGCCGGTCTCGGCGGCCGACCGCGCCGTCGAGGCGGCGCTGCGCGAGCGGCTCGCCCGCGAGCGGCCGGGTGAGGCCGTCCTCGGTGAGGAGGAGGGCGGCGATGACGCGAGCGGCTGGATCCTCGATCCGATCGACGGGACACGCAACTACACGCGTGGGATTCCCGTCTGGGCGACGTTGATCGCCTACGACTGGCGGATCGCGGTCGTTTCGGCGCCCGCGCTGGGCCGGCGCTGGTGGGCCGCGAGGGGGGTCGGCGTGTTCGCGAACGGCGAGCCGATCCGCGTCTCCGCGATCGACCGGATCGAGGACGCGACCCTGCTCTACGGGCTCGAGCAGCCGCCGCCTCCACAAGCCTACGAGGCGTGGCACCTGCGCGGCTTCGGCGACTTCTGGGCGCACATGCTCGTCGCGGAGGGCGCCGCGGAGGCCGCCGTCGACGCGTCCGGCCTGAAGATCTGGGACTGGGCGCCGATGAAGATCATCGTCGAGGAGGCCGGCGGGCGCTACGCGGAGTCGATCTCCTGGAATGGACGGCTCGACGTCAGCGGGCTGCGCTGACAGCCTGCTCGTAGACCCGGTCGCGGCCGAAGACGTCGAGCTCGGCCGAGAGCAGGTCGCTCGCGCTCGGCGACGCGCCACGAGGTGCGGCGACCGACTCGCCGTCGACCCCGACCCGCTCGAGCTCGGCCGCCGAGCGGTGCGTCAGCTTCACCGGCCGCCGCAAGCGCGAGCGCAGCCAGCCGGCGAGCAGGAGCGCGTCCGCCCTCGGTCCCGTCACCGAGAGCGTCTTCACGCCGTCGAGCTCGGGCCAGAGCGCGGCGAGCCGGCCGCGCCAGCCGAGGCTGCGGCCCCAGGCGATGTCGGAGACGGCAATCCGGTCGAACAGCGGCTCGAGCTGCCGGTAGGCCGCCGGCAGCCCGCGCCATTCGGACGAGTCGACGACGAGCCGGTCGCAGACGTCGACGAGCTGCTCGAGCTCCGGCTTCCCCCACGGCGGCAGCCCGCGCCAGCGGCAGAACGTGGGCAGGTCGGTGATCAGGAGCGGCTGCACGATCGACCCGGGCACGCGGGAGCGGGAGCCGCCGAGCCGCAGCTGGATCACCTCCGAGCAGACCTCTCGCCTCGACCCCGGGATCGGGAAGCACCTCAGCTCGACGTCGACGCCGATCGCGTCGGCCTTGCGTGGGTCCGGAAAGAGCAGAATCGTGCGCGACGGGTGCAGCTCTTCGAGCCCAGCCAGGGTCCGGCGGGCAGCGGCGGCCCATTGCGGCGGCGCCCAGGCGACGTGCGTCATCACACTCGTCCGCGTCCCCTCGGCGTGATCCACGCGCAGCTCGGCCAGGCGCTTCTCGACCTGCGTGAGGACGCCGGCCATCAGTGGCGTCGCCACGACCGGCCGTCGCGGTGCACGAGCTCGTTGGCCCCGGCCGGCCCCCAGCTCCCGGCGGGATAGTTGGGGAAGTTGGGGCGGTCGCGCTTCCAGGCGGCCACGATCGCGTCGACGAGCCCCCACTGCTCGTCGACCTCGTCCGAGCGCGTGAAGAGGGTCGCGTCGCCGAGCATCGCGTCGAGGATCAGGCGCTCATACGCCTCGGGCAGGCTCGTCCGAAAGGCGCCGCCGTAGAGGAAGTCCATGTGCACGGTGCGGATGTTCATTCCGGCACCCGGCACCTTCGCCCCGATCGCGAGCGAGACGCCCTCGTCCGGCTGGACGTGGATCAAGAGCACGTTCGGCCGCAGCCCCTCGCCCGCGATCTCCGCGAACGGCGGATGCGGCGCGCGCTGGAACTGAATCGCGATCGTCGTCTCGCGCCGCGGCAGCCGCTTGCCGGCACGAACGTAGAAGGGCGTGTCGGCCCAACGCCAGTTGTCGACGTAGAGCTTGGCGGCGACGTACGTCTCCGTGGCCGAGTCGGTCGCGACACCGGGCTCCTCGCGGTAGCCGGCCACCTCCTCACCTTCGATGTACCCGCGCCCATACTGACCTCGCACGACCGACTTCGGACCGGGGGTGTGGAGCGAGCGGAGCACCTTCACCTTCTCGTTTCGGACCGAGTCGGCGGTGAAGTCGATCGGCGGCTCCATCGCCGTCAGCGCGACCAGCTGGAGCAGGTGGTTCTGGAAGACGTCCCGGATGACGCCGGCCTGCTCGTAGAACGCTGAGCGGCCCTCGATCCCGATCGACTCACCGACGGTGATCTGAACGTGGTCGATGAACTGGCGGTTCCAGATCGGCTCGAAGATGCCGTTCGCGAACCGGAGCGCGAGCATGTTCTGGACCGTCTCCTTGCCGAGGTAGTGATCGATCCGGAAGATCTCCGCCTCGGTGAAGTGACGCTCGAGGATCCCGTTCAGCCGGTGGGCCGAAGCCCGGTCGTGCCCGAACGGCTTCTCGACGATCAGGCGGATCCAGCCCTCGGTGCTCCGCCGCTCGCCGAGCTCGTTGACGATCGTCTCGAACGCGTCCGGCGGGACCGCGAGGTAGTAGAGCCGGTTGCCCGAGCAGCCACGCTCCTCGTCGAGCTCGTTCAGCGCGTCGACGACCTGGTCCTGCCCCTCGTCGGCGGCGAAGTCGGTGGCGACGTAGCGCATCGACTCGGCGAGCTCGCTCCAAACCGCCGCGTCGAAGTCGTCGCGGGCGTGCTCCCGCACCGCCTTCCTCATCTCCGCGATCCACTGCTTCGTGGTCTGCTCTGTGCGGGCCACGCCGACGACGCCGAAGCGCTCCGGCAGCAGCCGGCGGAGCGCGAGCGCGTAGAGCGCGGGGAAGATCTTCCGCCGCGTCAGGTCGCCCGTGGCGCCGAAGATCACGATCGCGCACGGGTCGGGGCTGCGCCGGAGCCGTAGTCCCTCGACGAGCGGATTACCGTCGTCGCCCGCGCTCACCTCGGGTCGGGCGCCTTCTTCGCCGCCTTCACGGCCTTGACAGCGTGACCGCCGAACTGGTTGCGCAGCGCCGCCTGCACCTTGGCCGAGAAGTCGATCTCGCGCCGGGATGCGAAGCGCCCGAAGAGCGCTGCGCTGAGTGCGGGCATCGGCACGGCGTTCTCGATCGCGGCATTGATCGTCCACCGGCCCTCGCCGGAGTCCTCGACGTACGGGGCGATCGCGTCGAGCCGATCGCCCTGCTCTTCGAACGCCTCGTGGAGCAACTCGAGCAGCCACGAGCGCACGACCGAGCCGTAGCGCCAGATCCCCGCGACCTCGGAGAGGTCGAGCTCGAACTCCGACTGGTGCATCAGCTCGAAGCCCTCGGCGTAGGCCTGCATCAGCCCGTACTCGATCCCGTTGTGGACCATCTTCGTGAAGTGGCCCGCGCCCGAGCTGCCGACGTGCGCCCAGCCGTCCTTCGGCGCGAGCCCCTCGAACACCGACCTGAGCCGCTTCACCGGCGCCTTGTCGCCGCCGACCATCAGGCAGAAGCCGAGCTCGAGCCCCCAGATCCCGCCCGACACCCCGACGTCGACGAACGCGACCTTCCGCTTGCGCGCCTCCTTGTATCGGCGCTGCGAGTCGCGGAAGTTCGAGTTGCCGCCGTCGACGATCGTGTCGCCGGGCTCGAGGATGCCGAGCACCTTCTGGAACGAGTCCTCCGTGATCTTCCCCGACGGCACCATCAGCCAGACATGCCGAGGCGGCTCCAGCTGCTTGGCCAGCGCGCGCAGGGTCTTCGCCGTCGAGGCGACCTTCGGGTCGTACGACTTCATCTCGACGCCGTGCCGCTCGAGCCGCTTGGTCATCCCCGAGCCCATCCGCCCGAGGCCCACCATGCCCAGTTGCATCTAGAGGTCCTCCAGTCTGAGTCGGATCACACGGCGGCCGCGTTCCTCCAGCGCGGCGAAGTCGCCGGCAGCCTGCGAGCGGATCAGCCGGCCGAAGCCGAAGTCGCGACCGGGAATCGGCAGCTCGGCGCCGGTCTCGTCGACGACCTGGACGAAGAGCCCGCTGTTCGGGCCGCCCTTGTGCAGCTGGCCGGTCGAGTGCAGGTAGCGCGGGCCCAGACCTCGCGTGACGACGCAGCCGGTCGCGTGGGCCTGCTCGACGAGCGGCGCCAGTTCGCCCTCTCGCGCGGGGTCGACGAACGCCTGGATGCAGACGTAATCGCGGCCCGCCTGCGCCTCCGCGAGCAGCTCGTCGAGCGAGCCGCGCAGCTCGAGCTCGGGCTCACCCGCCGCCAGCACCTCGTTCGTCTTGTCCTTCGCCGCCTGCACGTCCGGCTGGTCGAAGGGGTTGATCCCGAGCACGTGGCCCGCGACGGCAGTGGCGAACTCCCAGCGGTAGAGCTCAGCGGCGAGGTCGTAGGGGCCTGCGAGCGACAGCGTGCCGGGCTGTCGGTCTGGCCCGTCGGCGGGCTCGCCCGGAGCCGGCACGAGACCCTTGCCCTCCTTGCCGGTCGACTCGGCGAGCAGCTGCTCTGCCCAGAGGCCGAAGCCGGCGGCGGATTCGTCGATGCAGACCTTGTCCCGGCCTGCCTGCCAGCCCTCGCCGAGCTCGAGCCCAAGCTCGAGACCCGGGTTGTTCTCCTCCTCGTGGCACGCAATCGCCATCTCCGCGGCGACCTGGAGGAACCGGTCGACGTCGACGCCCATCAGGGCAGCCGGCACGATCCCGAACATCGAGAGCGCCGAGTAGCGGCCGCCGATCTCCGGCTCGCCGGCGAAGACCGCGCGGAAACCCCGCTCGTGCGCGAGGTCGTCCAACTCGGAGCCGGGGTCGGTGATCGCGGCGAACTGTGCCCCGCGGCCGCCGGTCCGCTCCCAGAAGTACTCGAGCTGTGAGCGGGTCTCGATCGTCGAGCCCGACTTCGAGGAGGCGAGGAAGAGGGTCTGCTCCAGATCGACGTCCCGCTCGAGCCGTCTGATCGCCTCGGGGTGGGTCGTGTCGAGAACGTGGAAGGACTCGACGTTGAACGTGCGCCGCAGCACCTCGGGCGCGAGCGAGGAGCCGCCCATGCCGAGCAGGACGCAGTCGTGAAATTGCTCAGTCGCCGCCTCCGAGAAGGCGTTCAGTTCGTCGACGTGGCCGCGCACGCGCGTGACGACGTCGAGCCAGCCGAGCCAGCGATCCTCGTCCGAGCCCGTCCAGAGCGACGCGTCGTAACCCCAGATCCGCTCGACAATGGAGCTCACGCGGGTGCGAGCTCGCGGCGCTTGGCCTTGATCCCTTCGAGCAGCTCCTCGAACGAGTCGCTGAACTTCTGCACGCCCTCGCGCTCGAGCGTGTCGGTGACGTCGTCGTAGTCGACGCCGACGCGCTCCAACTCGGCGAAGAGCTCCCGGGCCCCGTCGAGCCCCGCCTCGAGCGTGTCGGCGACCGTGCCGTGATCCTGGAACGCCTCGATCGTCTCGAGCGGCATCGTGTTCACGGTCGCCGGGCCGATCAGCTCGTCGACGTAGAGCGTGTCCGGGTAGTCCGGGTTCTTCGTCGAGGTCGAGGCCCAGAGGCAGCGCTGCGGCGTCGCACCCTTCGCGGCGAGTGCCTCCCAGCGCGGGCCGGAGAAGAGCTCCTTGTAGCGCTGGTAGGCGAGCTTCGCGTTCGCAACCGCGAGCCGGCCGCGCAGCTCCGGCGCGTGCTCGAGCCGCTTGTCGGCCTCGGTGTCGACGCGCGAGACGAAGAACGACGCGACCGAGGCGACCGGCGACGGGTCGCCGCCGCCTTCGACGAGCCGTTCGAGCCCGCGGATGTACGACTCGGCGACGGCCGCGTAGCGGTCGAGCCCGAAGATCAGCGTCACGTTGATCGAGCGGCCCTGCGCGGTGCACTCCTCGATCGCACCGAGACCGGGCTCGGTGGCCGGAATCTTGACGAACAGGTTGGGCTTGTCGATCCACTCGTGGAACCGCAGCGCCTCCGCAATCGTCGCCTCCTGGTCGTAGGCGAGCGTCGGGTCGACCTCCATCGAGACATAGCCGTCCTTGCCGCCGCCCGCGTCCCAGACGCTGCGCAACTCCTCGCATGCGTCCTGGATGTCCTCGACGGCGAGCCGGTAGAAGATCTCCTTCGGCTCGTCCTCCGCGGCGAGCACGTCCTTCAGCTGCTCGTCGTACCAGTCACCCTCCGCGAGCGACTTCTGGAAGATCGTCGGGTTCGAGGTGACGCCGACGACGGCGTCGTCGCGCATCAGCTTCGCGAGAAAGCCCTCGCGCAGCCATTCCCGCGAGATCGAGTCGATCCAGACCGACTGACCCCGCTCCGACAGTTCATGCAGTCTCGATGTGGCCATGCAATGTCCTTTCCAGCTCGCGGACTTTCTCCAACCTCTGAACGTAGCGGTCGCCGCCGTCGAAGCGGGCGGCGAGAAAGGTCCGGACGAGGTCGACGGCCAGCTCGGCTCCGACGACCTCTGACCCGAGGCAGAGCACGTTCATGTCGTCGTGCTCGACGCCCTGGTGCGCGGAGTAGGCGTCGTGGCAGATCGCAGCGCGGATGCCCGCGAGCTTGCAGGCGGCGATCGAGGCGCCGACGCCGGAGCCGCAGACGAGGATCCCGCGCTCGGCGTCGCCGCGTTGGATCGCCTCGCCGAGCTCGCGCGCCTTGTCCGGGTAGTCGATTCGTTCGGCGTCCGTGTCGGTGCCGAGGTCGACGATCCCGTGTCCGAGCGCAGCGATCTCGTCGAGCACGCGCCCGCGCAGCTTCACACCTCGATGGTCGAATGCGACCGCGACCTCCATCGGACGCTAGGTTACGGCAATGGACGGGCGCGAGCTCTGGGCCGAGCTGGGGCAGCAGCTGCGGGTCGATGCGGTCCGCGCGAGCGCGAAGGCCGGTTCCGGCCACCCGACCTCGTCGATGTCTGCTGCCGATCTCGCGGCGGTGCTGCTCGCGGCGCACTTCCGCTACGACTACGACCAGCCGAAGAGCCCTGCGAACGACCGGCTCGTCTTCTCGAAGGGACACGCCTCGCCGCTCGTCTACGGCCTGTTCCGCGCGGCGGGCGTCCTCTCCGAGGAGGAGTTCGGCACTTACCGGCAGTTCGGCTCGCGCCTGGAGGGACATCCGACGCCGGTGCTTCCCTGGGTGGACGTCGCCACCGGCTCGCTCGGCCAAGGTCTCCCGATCGGCGTCGGGCTGGCGCTCGCAGGCAAGCGGCTCGACCGCCTCCCGTTCCGGACCTGGGTGATCTGCGGCGACAGCGAGATGGCCGAGGGCTCGATGTGGGAGGCGGCGGAGCACGCCGCGTTCTACGAGCTCGACAACCTGACCGCGATCATCGACGTCAATCGGCTCGGCCAGCGCGGCGAGACGATGCACGGCTGGGATCTCTCCTCGTACTCGGATCGCTTCCGCGCCTTCGGCTGGAACGCGATCGAGATCGACGGCCACGACGTCGACGCGATCCACGCCGCCTACGAGGAGGCGGAGCGGACGGCCGGCAAGCCGACCGTCGTCGTGGCAAAGACGCTCAAGGGCAAGGGCTACTCCAAGATCGAGGACAAGGGCGGCTGGCACGGCAAGGCGAGCTCGCCCGAGGATGCGGAGGAGGCGATCGCCGAGCTCGGCGGGATCCGCAGCATCACGATCGACGTGCCGAAGCCGGAGCACGGCGAGCCGCACCGGTTCGAGCCGGGGGGCGCCGAGTGGCCGAGCTACGAGGTGGGGTCGAAGGTGGCGACGCGCAAGGCCTATGGCGACGCGCTCGCGGCGCTCGGCGGCGAGCGTGGCGACGTCGTCGCGCTCGACGGCGAGGTCTCGAACTCGACCTATGCCGAGATCTTCCGCGACGCCCATCCGGAGCGCTTCTTCGAGATGTACATCGCCGAGCAGCAGCTGGTCGCAGCCGCGGTCGGGATGCAGGTGCTCGGCTGGAAGCCGTTCGTCTCCACGTTCGCGGCCTTCATGAGCCGCGCCTACGACTTCACCCGGATGGCGGCGATCAGCCGCGCGACGCTGAAGCTGTGCGGCTCGCACGCCGGCGTCTCGATCGGCGAGGACGGCCCTTCTCAGATGGCGCTCGAGGATTTGGCCGAGTTCCGGGCGATCCACGGCTCGACCGTGCTCTACCCCTGCGACGGCAACCAGACGGCGAAGCTCGTGCGGGCGATGGCCGACCTCGACGGTATCTCCTTCCTGCGCACGACCCGTGCCGACACCGAGGTCCTCTACGGCCCGGACGAGGAGTTCCCGGTCGGCGGCTCCAAGACCGTGCGCGAGGGTGAGGACGTCGCGATCGTCGCAGCAGGGATCACGCTGCACGAGGCGCTCGCCGCGGCGGAAACGCTGGCTGCAGACGGGATCGAGGCGCGCGTGATCGACCTCTACTCCGTGAAGCCGGTCGACGAGCGGACGCTCCGGTCGCTGACGATGCCGATCGTCACGGTCGAGGATCACTGGCCGGAGGGCGGTCTCGGCGATGCCGTCCTCGGCGCGATCGCCGCCGCCGACGAGCGGCCGCGCGTCGTCAAGCTCGCCGTCGGCGATCTCCCCCACTCGGGGAAGCCGGCGGAGCTGCTCGCGGCGGCCGGGATCGACGCAGCCGCGATCGAGCAGGCTGCACGGCGGCTCGTCAAGGAGACCGCAGCCATCTCGTAAGCGCGGCCAGCCGTCATTACCCTGTGACGCGTGGCTGTTCTGATCGCATCGTCGCTCCGGAAGGAGCTCTCCGGCGAGCCGCTCTTCGACGGCGTCTCCTTCAAGGTGGAGCGCCGCGACCGGCTCGCGCTCGCGGGCCCCAATGGCGCCGGCAAGACGACGCTGCTGCGTGCGCTGATCGGCGAAACCGAGCTGGCGGGAGGCGAGCTCGCCTGGGAGAAGGGCGCGCGCGTGGCGCTGCACGACCAGCGGCCACCGCGGCTCGGCGGCTTCACGCTCCGCGACTACGCGCTCTCGGGTGCCGGCGACCTGATCGAGGCAGAGCGGGAGCTGCGGCGACTCGAGGAGGCGATGGCCCGCGGCGACCACGCGCCCGACGCCCTTCGCCGCTACGGCGAAGCCCAGGCCCGGCTCGAGCACGCCGGCGGCTACGGCTGGCGCGATCACGCCACGTCGATCCTGCGCGGCCTCGGCTTCGCCGACGCCGATCTCGACCGCGGCCTCGAGACCTTCTCGGGCGGCGAGCTGACACGAGCCTCGCTGGCGCGGGCGCTCTCCGCCGGCCCCGACCTGCTCCTGCTCGACGAGCCGACGAACCACCTCGACATGGAGTCGATGGAGTGGCTCGAGCAGGAGCTCTCGACGATCGATGCCGCCGTCATCCTCGTCGCGCACGACCGCTGGTTCCTGGAGTCGGTCGGCACCGCCGTGCTCGAGCTCGAGGGCGGCAAGTCGACCTATTTCCCGGGCAAGTGGCACGTCTGGCGCCAGGAGAAGGCCGCGCGGCTCGCGATGCAGGCCAGGTTCGCGGAGCGGCAGGCCGAGGACATCGCACGGCTCGACCGCTTCGTCGCCCGCTTCCGCTACGGGACGAAGTCGCGCCAGGCGCAGGCGAAGCTGAAGCAGATCGCGCGGATCGAGGCGGAGCGCGTCGAGCTGCCGCGGGCCGGCCGACGGACGCTCGGCTTCGAGTTCCTCAAGCCGGCGCGGAGCGGCCGGATGGTCGTCGAGGCAGAGGGCTTCGACCTCGCCGCGGGCTCGAAGCCGCTGCTCGAGGACGCCGAGCTCGTGCTCGAGCGCGGCGAGCACGTAGCGCTGATCGGCCCGAACGGATCCGGCAAGTCGACGCTGCTGGAGGCGGTCGTCGGCGGTCGGCTCGGGAGGATCGGCCACGGCGTCGAGCTCGCGTACTTCTCCCAGCACGAGGTCGAGCTGGACGAGCGCGGCAGCGTGCTCGAGTGCGCGATGGGCGCGACCGGGCTGCAGCGCTCGCAGGCGCAGGCGCTCCTCGGCCGCTTTCTCTTCTCCGGCTGGGACGAGCACGACAAGCCGGTCGTGGCGCTCTCGGGCGGCGAGCGCCGCCGCCTGGCGCTGGCGCTCGTCGTCGCGTCCGGTGCGAACTTCCTCGTCCTCGACGAGCCGACCAACCACCTCGACCTCGAGAGCCGCGAGGCGCTCGAGGCCGCGCTCGAGGCGTTCCCCGGAACCGTCCTGCTCGTCTCGCACGACCGCGCCGTCCTCGACGCGGTCGCGGAGCGGATCGTCGCGGTCGAAGACGGCCGGCTCCGCTCCTACGCCGGCGGCTGGGCCGACTACGTCCGCACTCGCGGCGACGAGAGCGCGCCGCCGCGTCCGCCGCAGAAGGTCAAGAAGGAGAAGCCGCGCGTGCCCAAGCCGATCAAGCCGCGCCCGAACGAGCTCGAGCAGATCGAAGCGGCGATCCAGGCACGTGAGCTCGAGCTCGCGGAGCTAGAGCGGCAGCTGGCGGACGACTGGGGAAACGCGGAGACATTGGCGGCTCACACCGCTGCTCGCGAGGACTTGCACGTCCTGCTCGAACGCTGGGAGCAGCTCTTCGAGGCCGCACAGCGGGTGTGACCAAGCGCCGTCCGGCGGCGTAGACACGGTGTGCAGGCGATGACGCTTCCGCGCAGACAGGCCGCCTGGTCGGCGTCCTTCGCCGCGACCGCAGAGAAGCACCTCGACGACGTCTACGGCTATCTCGTCTATCTGACCAGGGACCGCTCCCTCGCCGAGGACCTCGCCGCGGACACATTCGAGAAGGCCCTGAAGCACTGGCGCCGCTTCGACCCGAGCCGTGGCAGCGCCCGCACCTGGCTCTGCCAGATCGCCCGCACCACCGCGCTCGACTGGTTCCGCGCCGAGGAGCGCCGACGCAGGCGCGAGCAGCGCGCTGCCGTTCCGGACGCCTTCGACGGGGGACTGTCCCCGGGACTGTCCCCGGAGCTCGAGGCCGCTTTGCAGGAACTTTCCGCAGGCGAGCGCGAGGTGATCGCACTCCGCGTCCTGCTCGAGCTCGACAACGACGAGGCGGCACGCGTGCTCGGAGTCAGTCCCACCGCAGTCTCGACGCGGCTGTCGAGAGCCCTGAAGAAGCTCGAGGAGAAGGTGAGCATCCATGTCTGAGACGCTGCTGAACGAGATCCGCGCGACGCGGCCCGAGGCGCCGACCGCGCTGCGGGAGCGTGTGCGTGCGCTGAGCGTCCAGGAGCCGGTGCGCGAGCCCGTTCTCGACCGGCTTCGTTTCACCTGGGGCTGGAAGCGGCTCGTCCTCGTCGCACCGGCGACCGTGATCGTCGCCCTGGTCGCGGCCGGTGTGATCGGCCTCACGCAGGGCGACGTCGGCAGCCGCGACGAGCAGGCGGCGACCGCGCTCGAGAGCTTCGGCGAGGACGCGGCGCAGCCCGAGGCGGCGTCGCCGCCGAGCACCCGCGCGCTCGCGCCGGCCGCGAAGGACACGGGCGCCGCGGGCACCACGATCGCGCCGACGCCCGGCCAGCTGCAGCGGTTCGAGGCCGAGCTCAGCCTCCGGGTCGACGACGTCGACCAGCTCTCCGACGCGACCAAGCAGGCACAGCAGATCGCACGCGACCACGGCGGCACGGTCGCCTCCCTCCAGTACGACGCACCCTCTGCCGGCGTCGGGACGTCCCAGATCACGCTGCGAGTCCCGACCGCCGAGGTCGAGGCCGCGCTCGCGGAGTTGTCGCAGCTCGGGACGATCCTCGGCCAGCGCTACGGGATCCAGGACCTGCAGCAGCAGGCGGACAGCCTGCAGACCCAGATCGAGCAGACGCAGCGCCGGATCGCCCAGATCCTGGCGCAGCTCGGCAACCCGTCCCTCTCGGACGAGAACCGCGTCGTCCTCCAGTCACGGCTGACCTCGAACCGGCAGAAGCTGACGGGCCTGCGCGAGGCGATGAAGAGCACCCGCGCCGAGGCCGCGACCTCCACGGTCTATGTCTCGCTGACGACGGAGGAGATCCAGGCCACGCCGGTCGGCGGCAGCCGCCTCGACGACGTCAAGGACGTGCTCGCGTGGGAGGCGATCGGAGCCCTCTACGTGCTCGTCGTCGTCGGGCCGTTCGTCCTCCTCGGCTTCCTCGTCTGGCTCACGATGCGGCTCCTGCGCCGGCGCGAGACCGCCCGGTTGCTCGAGCAGAACTAGGAGGGGTGCACCGGCAACTCGGCCCGCACCGTCGTGCCCCGGCCGCGCTCGCTCGACACACGCAGGTGTCCCCCGAGCGCCTCGACCCGGTCGGACAAGCCGCGCAGGCCCGTGCCTCTCTCGGCGTCCGCTCCGCCGACACCGTCGTCTGAGACCTCGACCACGAGCACACCGTCGTCCCGCGCGAGGTCGACCCGCGCATGGCTCGCGGACGCGTACTTGCCGACATTCGCCAGCGACTCCGAGACGACGTAGAACGCGGCCGCCTCGATCGGCTCGGACAGACGCTCCGGCGGCAGCCCGTTCACCTCCACCGGGAAGGTGGCTCTCGTGGCGAGCGCCTCCACGGCGGGCGTGAGGCCGTGGTCGGTGAGGATCGCGGGGTGGATCCCGCGGGCGAGCTCACGGAGCTCCTCGAGACCGAGCGCGAGCTCGTGACCCGCCTCCGCAAGCAGCTCTGCCGCCGCCGCTGGATCATCCGACAGCTGCGACTCGGCGATGCGAAGCCTGAGCGAGAGCGAGACGAGCCGTTGCTGGGCGCCGTCGTGGAGGTTCCGCTCGAGCCGCCGCCGCTCGGCGTCGCCGGCCTGGACGATGCGCGCCCGCGACGCCGTCAGCTGCTCACGGGCCTCTGCATTGGCGAGCGCCACCGCGACGAGGCTCGTGAACTTCTCGAGCCGCTCCTCGATACCGGGCGGGAACCGGCCGAGGCCGTCCCCGTTCGAGAGCGAGGTGGCGCCCCAGAGTCGCCCCGACACGACGATCGGAGCCGCCACGCCCGAGCTGACTCCGGCGGCGAGCATGTGCTCCCGGAGCTCCGGAGGCTCCGTCTCCAGGTCGATCCGCGCCGATTGGCCGGTCTGCGCGACGCGTGCGATCGCACCGCCCTGGAACGGGAGCGTCACGCCGAGTGGGACGCCGAACTCGCCGTCCCGTTGCCACGCGCCCACGATCACCGCTCCACCCGGATCGTCGACGAAGCGGACGGTTGCGCCCGCGTCGGCACCGAACAGCCGGCAGATCTCCTCCGAGACGACGCCGAAGAGCCGCTCCGGGCGCTCCTCGGTCGCCACGGCGACCGCGACGCGGCTGAGGGCGGCCTGCTCCTCGGCCAGAGTCGCCAGCTCCTCGCGTGCGTGCGCGTTCGCGATCGCGACTGCGACGAGGCTCGCGAACTGGCCGAGCCGCTCCTCGGTGTTCGGCGCGAGCTCGAGATCGCGAGTCACGGAGACGACGAGAGCGCCCCAGATCGCGCCGGACACGACGATCGGGGCCGCCACCAGCGACGTCACGCCGAGCTCGACCAGCCGCTTGTGGAGCTCCGGAGGGACGCCGGGGTCGTCGGTCGCCAGCCGCGCGGGCGCGCCCGTGCGTGCGACCCGGTCGATGGCGCTGCCGCGAGCGATCACGATCACCGTGCCGTCGCCCGGGATCGGGACGCCCGGCTCGCTCCACGCGCCGACGATGACACCCTGTTCTGCGCGAGGCCCCAAGGAGACGAGGTTCGCGGCGTCGGCGCCCAGCAGGCGAGCCACCTCTTCGGTGACGACGTCGAATACTCGCTCGGCCGTCGACTCGGTCGCGACGGTCACCGCAACGCGCTTCAGAGCCGCCTGCTCCTCGACCAGCATCTGGAGATCCGTTCCGGGCATGACCGAAATCGTCGCACGCCTGCCCGTGCGGAACTAGTCCTTCCAGAAACGGTCGAACGCGGCCTGGTCGAGCGGCTGCGCACGCACGACCTTCCACCGGCCGCCCTCGAGCTCGACGAGGAGCACCTGCTCGACGTCGAGCTCTCGCCCATCGGCCCGCTCTCCGCGGGCGCGGTACACGGCGACCAGATGGTCGTCGTCCGCCACCGTCCAGAGAAGCTCGACGCGATACGTCCCGCCTGTGAGCTCGGCCGTCCCGCGCAGGAAGGCAACGATCGCGTCGCGGCCCCTGTGCGTGCCGCTGAGCGCCATCGCGCCGGGAACATCCCAGGACGCACCGTCGGCGAAGAGGTCGAGCAGCGCGGGCAGGTCGCCCTGTGCGAAGCGCTCGAAGCCCTCGCGTGCCCGGGTCGCGTTCGGATGCTCGCTCATGCTTCGAGCGTCGCGACGACCGCCTCGGCGACCACCTTGAGCGGCTTGCCCGAGACCTGGCTCGCCTTGCGCAACCGCGCGAAGGCGTCCTGCTCGGAAAGACCCTCCTTCGCCATCAACAGACCCTTCGCCCGCTCGATCGCCTTGCGGGCGGCGAGCGCGTCCGCCAGCGATTCCGCCTCCTCGCGCAGCGCGGCCAGCTCCTCGTGGCGGGCGCGCGCGGTCTCGATCGCGGGCAGGAGGTCGGTCTCGCGGAAGGGCTTGACGAGATAGCCGAACACGCCGGCCTCGACGGCGCGCGCGACGAGCTCCCGTTCGCCGTAGGCGGTCACCATCACGATCGGGATCGGGCGCTCCTCGAGGATCCGCTTGGCGGCCTCGATCCCGTCGAGCCGCGGCATCTTCACGTCGAGCACGGCGAGGTCCGGCAGCTCCTGCCGCGCGAGCTCGACCGCCTCCTCGCCGTCGCGCGCCTCGGCGCAGATCTCGAAGCCGGCCGACTCGAGCAGCGAGCGCAGGTCCATGCGGATGATCGTCTCGTCCTCCGCGATCAGCAATCTCATGCGGGAAACAGGACCTCCGCGCGCAGACCGGGCGCGTTCGTCAGCGCGATCGTCCCCTGCAGCTCCTCGCGCACGAGCGCCCGCACGATCGAGAGGCCGGTGCTGTCGCCGCTCCCGTTCAGCCCGGCCCCGTCGTCGGCGACGGCGAGCGAGACGTCGTCGCCGCGCCGCTCGAGCTCGATCCGCACGGTGCCGCCGCCGTGCTCGAGCGCGTTCTGGAAGAGCTCGCTGAAGACGAGCGCGAGCGCGGTGGCGCGGTCGCCGGCCAGCGAGACCGGCTCGAGCTTCGCCTCGACGGTCTTGCCGGCGACGAGGCCCTGCACCAGCATCGCCCGCAGTCGCTCGATCAGCTCGGCGAGGTCGACGTCGTCCTCACGGTGCTCGGTCAGCACCTCGTGGACCGCCGCGATCGCGAGGATTCGGTTGACCGAGTCGGTGAGCGCGCGGCCGGCATCGACCTCCGGCGCCCGCGCCTGCAGGCGCAGCAGCGACGCCACGGTCTGCAGGTTGTTCTTGACCCGGTGGTGGATTTCCTGGGCGAGGACGCCGCGCATCACGGCGCGTCCGTGCTCGAGCGCGACCGCGGCGTGGTGCGCAATCGCCTCCAGCAAGGCGCGCTCCTCCTCCGAGAACGGCGTGTCGCGGTCGCAGACGAGCTCGCCGATCTGGCGCCGCTTCCAGCGCAGAGGCAGCCGCACGTCGTAGGCGCCCGGACGGCCCTCCGGCCAGGCGATCTCGCCGTCCTCGAGCACGAGCGCCGCGCCGGTCGCGTCGACCGCCGCGATCGTCGTCTTCACGATCGCCTCGAGCGACTCCTCCAGGTAGAGCGACTCGGAGACCGCCTCCGAGATCTGCGCCAGCGCCTCGAGCTCGTGCACGCGCCGCTGCGCGTCGGCGTAGAGACGCGCGTGCTGGATCGACTGAGCGACCTGGGAGGCGATCGCGACGAGCAAGTCGACCTCGGCCTCGCTGTGCTCGCGCGGCTCGCGCGTGCGGACGTTGAGCGCGCCTTCGAGCTTCTGCCGGGCCAGGATCGGGACGGCGAGGATCGACTCGTACTCGTCCTCGGGCAGGTTCGGGAAGAGCTTGAAGCGCGGGTCGAGATGAGCGCGTGCCGCGATCGCGATCGGTGCGCGCTCGGCGGCGGCGCTCCCCGTGATCCCCTCTCCGGGGCGCAGCCGCGGCCGCCGCGTCATCTCCTCGACGCTGGTGCCGTGGGTCGCGCGCAGCACGAGCTCGTCGGCGTGCGCGTCGTACAGGTAGACGAAGCAGGCGTCGGCGTCGAGTGCCTCGGCGACCTTGCTCGCGACGAGCGCGAGCACCTCCTCCAGGTCGAGCGTCGAGTTGACGGCGGCGATCGTCTCGGTCAGCAGCCGGAGGTGGCGGGCGGTCGCGTCCACTCGACCTGATTCTAGGCGTCGTCGTCCGACGCCCTTTACAAACTTCTAACCGCGGCTACAAGAGAAACTTCAAACGACGGGAATAGGTTCTCGGCAGATGAGCTCGGTCGAACTCGATCTTCGTAGCGTCAAGGGCTTCCTCGTCGCCGACGTTCGCGGCCGGGTGATCGGCCGCGTCGAGTCGCCGATGTACGGCTCGCAGCCCGACGTCCCCGACGCCCTCGCCGTCCGCGGCGGCTTCCTGCGCGGCCGCCGGCTCGTGCCGGCAGAGGCGATCGGCGAGATCGACGAGGGCTCCCGTGTGATCGGCCTCAGCGTCATGCGCGAGTCGATCCGCAAGTTCCTGTAATTGGCCCGCAGATATCCGGGCAGAGCCCGGATATCGCGAAGACCCCTGAAGGGTCGCTTCGCTCCCTCTCTCTGACCCGCCTTCGGTGATCGCACGCGCGTTCGAGGGCTTGAACGACCGCGGGCTCCGTGAAGGAGCCCGCGACCGGCCGTCAGTTGAGGTGTGGCGCTCGCCTTGCGCCACAACCCTGCGCCGATTATGCGCCTTCGGCGGCGTTCGTGTCTACAGGACCGCCAGATACTTGTCCAGCTCCCACTGCGTCAGCTGGATCCGGTACTCGTCCCATTCCTTGCGCTTGATCTCGACGTAGCGCTCGTGGATGTGCTCCCCGAGTGCACGCTTCATCAGCTCCGAGCCCGCAAGCTCCTCGACCGCCTCACCGAGCGTGCCCGGCAGCGCGACGATCCCGCGCTCGTCCCGCTCCGACGCCGAGAGGTGGTACAGGTTCGAGTCCATCGGCTCCTCGAGCTCGTAGCCCTTCTCGATTCCCTCGAGGCCGGCGTGCAGCAACGCCGCAAAGGTCAGGTACGGGTTGCAGGCGGGATCCGGACAGCGGATCTCGGCCCGCGTCGCCTGCTCGGACCCTGGCTTGTAGAGCGGGATCCTGATCAGCGCCGAGCGGTTCCGCTGCGACCAGGCGACGTAGACCGGCGCCTCGTAGCCCGGCACGAGCCGCTTGTAGGAGTTGACCCACTGCGCGAAGACGGCCGAAAGCTCGCGCGCGTGGCGAAGCAGGCCGGCGATGAACGCCTTCGCCGTCGGCGAGAGGTGGTGCGGGTCGCTCTCGTCGAAGAACTGGTTGCGGCCGTCCGTGAAGAGCGACATGTGCGTGTGCATCCCCGACCCGTTCTCGCCGAAGAGCGGCTTCGGCATGAACGTCGCATGGTGACCCGCCTTCTTGGCGACCTCCTTCACGATCAGCCGGTAGGTGATCGTGTGGTCGGCCATGTCGAGCGCACTGGCGTAGCGCATGTCGATCTCGTGCTGCGACGGCGCCACCTCGTGGTGGTGGTACTCGATCGGGATCCCCATCGACTCGAGCGCCTTGATCGTGTCGTTGCGGAGCTCAGTCGCGGCGTCCATCGTCGTCATCGCGAAATAGCCGCCCTCGTCGAGCGTCTCCGTTCCCTGATCGTCCTTGAAGAGGAAGTACTCGAGCTCGGGACCGATGTTGAACGTATCGAAGCCCATGCTCTCCATCCGCTCGAGCGCCTGGCGCAGCATGTAGCGCGGGTCGCCCTCGTACGGCGTCCCGTCCGGCTTGACGATGTCGCAGATCATCCGGCCGACGATCGCCTCGCCCTCGCGCGCCGGCATCAGGCGGAACGTCCCCGGGTCGGGGATCGCGACCATGTCCGACTCCTCGATCGCGTTGAAGCCGGTGATCGACGAGCCGTCGAAACCCATGCCGTCGTCGAGCGCTGCCTCGATCTCGCCCGGCGTGATCGCGAAGCTCTTCAGGTGCCCTTCGAGGTCGGTGAACCAGAAGAGGACGTACTCGACGTTCTGCTTCTCGATCTCCTTCAGCACCTGCTTGCGCGACTCGGGGTCGGACGTCGCCCGGTGCTTGCTCTCGATCATCGCCATGCCCTGTTCCTCCTTTGAGAACGAAAAAAGCCCCGGCGCGGACGAGTCCGCATCCGAGGCAGCGTCGCCGCGAAAGACCGCGCGAGTCTACACCACGGGACGGCGCGCCAGGAAGACGGTCAGCTCGTGCCCCCACGCGGACTCGCCGTCCCGCACCTCGACGTCGACGAAGCCGGTGCGCTCCAAGAGGGCGGTCAGCTCGACCCTGTCGTAGACCGACTCCGTCAGGACGTGCTCCTCCTCGGCGACGAGCTCGCCGTCGCGCCATTGCCACGCCTGGATCGCCCTCGTCACACGGCGCTCCGCCCGGTCGACGTCGAGGAACCGGCTGCGCAGCGCGTACTCGCAGCCGTCGGATCCCTGCCGCCGCCGGGCCGGAGGGTCGTGCGGCTCCGGCTGGGGCTCGTCGGCGAGGTCGTTCCCGGTCACCTCGACGTCGAGCGCCAGCAGCCCGTCCGACTCGAGGTGGTCGTGGAACCGGACGAGCGCCTGCGCGTCCTGGTCGCGGGTGCTCCCGAGCCCGAAGGTGCCGCAGCAGACGATCGTCCGGTAGCGGCGCGGCAGCTCGAGCTCGTGCAGCGCCTGCGCGTACAGCGTCGGCTCTAGGCCCTCCGCCGCCGCGAGTCTGCTGCACTCGGCCAGCATGTCGGGCGAGACGTCGCACCCGTCGACGTCGAGCCCGTCGCGGAGGTACGGAAGCAGCAAGCGACCGGTGCCGCAGCCGGCGTCGAGCGCGGGCTGCCCGGCGACGACGAAGGGCCGGAAGTACTCGACCTCCGGCCCTCCTTGGTTGAACTCCGCCCACCAGCGGGCGACGAGCCCGTAATGCCAGGTCGACAGGACTAGCCCGACCGCTTCAGCTTGCCGTGCTTCTTCGCATAGATCTCGCCGCGGCGGAAGACCCAGAGCCCGATCGGAACCGAGACCGCGCCGATCAGGAGCAGCGGCCAGACCTCGTCCCACATCGTCGAGAGCCCGGCGCCGTTCAGGATCGCATCCCGGATCCCATCGAGGACGTAGGTCGCCGGCGAGATCACCGAGAGCCACTGCATCCACTGCGGCAGCACCTCGACCGGGTAGTAGACGCCCGAGACGACGAGCAGCATCCCCTGCGCGACGAAGCCGAGCTGCGCCCCCTTCTCGGGCGAGATCAGCGGCAGCACGGCGGTCATGATCCCGATCCCGATGAAGGCGACCGAGCCGACGACGAGCACGACGAAGGCGGCGAAAAAGTCGGCCTGCGGCATCTCGAGGTCGAAGAAGAACGCGACGACGACGAAGAGGATGATCGCGCGGATCAGGCCGTAGAGCACGGCGAAGAAGCCCGCGCCGGCGAGGTGCATCGCCCGCGAGAGCGGCGCCATGAACGTGTACTCGATCGTCCCCTCCCAGCGCTCCCAGGCAACCGTCTCGGTCATGAACTCGAAGAGGATCCCGAGGTACGCCCACACGACGGCGCCGATCAGGAGCTGTGTCGTCGTGCGGGTGACGTCGATCTCGCCGCCCGTCGCCTCGATCCCCTTCGCGATGAAGACGATCGTGAGCGTGTTCGCGATCGTCCAGACCATGAAGGCGACGTCCCACCAGATGTAGCGGCGCGTGAGGTAGACGTTCCGCTCGACGACGCCACCGAGGCCGATCAGCTCTGCTCTGAGGGTGGATGCGGCGGCTCTCATGGCCCCGCTCCAGGGTCGGCAAAGCCGACCCCTCCGCTTTTGGCCGGCTCCGTCGAGCCTACGCCGGTCATGCAAACACCTCCCGGTCCTCGTCGTCCTCGTCCAGCTCCGCCTCGAACTCACGGCCGGTGGCCGCGAAGAACGCCTGCTCGAGCGTCTCGACGCCGAAGCGCTCGAGGATCTCGGGCACGGTTTCGAGGAAGAGCAGCTTGCCCCGGTCGAGGATGCCGACGCGATCCGCGAGCGCCTCCGCCTCGGCGAGGTCGTGTGTGCAGAGCAGGATCGTCGCGTCGTGTGTCTGCCGCACCTCGCGGACGAAGTTCTGCACCTCGAGCTTGGAGCGGGGATCGAGCCCCGTCGTCGGCTCGTCGAGCAGCAGCAGCACCGGCGAGGTCAGGAGCGCCCGCGCGAGCGCGACCTTCTGCTGCATTCCGCGCGAGAGGTTCTCCATCGGCTCCGTGCGACGGTCGATCGGGAAGCCGACCTTCGTCAGGATCGCGGGGATCTTGACGCGGGTCTCGCGCGGACCCATCCCGTAGTACCGGGCAGCGTAGTGCAGGTTCTCGCCGGCCGACATCTTCTTGAAGAAGCTGGCCTCGACGGAGACGCGGTTGACGAGCTTGCGCACCGGCCGCGGCTCGGTGAAGACGTCATGGCCGAAGACGTGCGCGCTGCCGCCGTCGCTGAAGAGCAGCGTCGACAGCAGCCGCACGAGCGTCGACTTCCCGGAGCCATTCTGGCCCAGGATCGCGACGCACTCTCCCCTCTCCATGGCGAACGTGATGCCCTCCAGCGCCGCCCGCTTCTTGCGCGCGAACCGGCCCGCCTTCTTGTCGCGGCGCGAGAACTCCTTGCGGAGGTCGTGGACCTCCACAGCGGGTGACGGACGTTGCAACTCGATGACCTCTGACATGCGGAAGAACTCCTTCGCTCACAGAAACTCCAGGTACACAGCACGCGACGCCCGCTCCAACGGCGGGCCGCGGCAACGGGTGTCCTAGATGTGACCGAGGAATCTCATCCGCGCCGACGATACCAGCCGCTCCGCCGGGACGCCAGGGAAATTCCGCCTTGACCTTCGTCCGGCCGCTGGGCTACCGTGGGCTCAGGTTCTGCCGGCGAAGGTGGGACCGAGGCTATGGCGCCTCGCAGCTGATTCGGAGCTGCGGGCGCTTTTTTTGTGGTCCAACGGAAGGGAGCGGGGGATGTCCGAGCTCGACGACAGGCACTACCTGCAGAACGGCGGCGAGACACTGCCTGACGCCCGCGAGGCGCTCGAGTGGGCGGCCGAGACGCGCGTGTCGATGGTCGACCTCAAGTTCTGCGACCTGCTCGGCACGTGGCAGCACATGACGCTGCCCCTGCGGGCGTTCGACGCCGACGCGTTCGAGGAGGGGCTCGGCTTCGACGGCTCCTCGATCCGCGGCTGGCAGGGAATCTCGGAATCGGACATGCTGCTGCTGCCCGATCCGGGCTCGGCGATCCTCGACCCGGGCACCGAGGCGCCGACGCTGTCGCTGATCTGCGAGATCGCCGACCCGATCACGCGCGAAGGCTATTCGCGCGATCCGCGCCAGGTCGCGAAGCGCGCCGAGGAGTACCTGCGGCAGACCGGGATCGCGGACACGTGCTTCGTCGGGCCCGAGTGCGAGTTCTTCGTCTTCGACGAGGTCAGCTACGAGCTCGGCGCGAACGCAGCCCACTACTCGGTCGACTCGAGCGAGGGCCACTGGAACTCCGGCCGGCCCGGACTCGGCTACACGTCGCGGCCGAAGGAGGGCTACTTCCCGACGGCTCCGCACGACTCGCTGCACGACCTGCGCACCGCGATGGTGCTGACACTCGAGCGGCTCGGGATCCCGTGCGAGTTCCACCACCACGAGGTCGCCTCCGGGGGCCAGTGCGAGATCGACCTCCGCTTCCAGAGCCTGACCCGGATGGCCGACCAGGTCATGACCTACAAGTACGTGGTCAAGAACGTCGCCCACGCGCACGGGAAGTCGGTGACGTTCATGCCGAAGCCGATCTTCGGCGACAACGGCTCCGGGATGCACTGTCACCAGTCCCTCTGGAAGGAGGGGACGCCGCTGATGGCAGACAAGTCCGGCTACGCGGGCCTGTCGCAGCTCGCGCGCTCCTACGTCGGCGGACTGCTCGAGCACGCGCCCGCGCTGCTCGCCTTCTGCGCGCCGACGACGAACTCGTACCGCCGGCTGGTGCCGGGCTACGAGGCGCCGGTCAACCTCGTCTACTCGCAGCGCAACCGCTCGGCCTGCATCCGGATCCCGATGTACTCGGACTCGCCGAAGGCGAAGCGGATCGAGTTCCGCTGCCCCGACGCGGCCGCGAACCCGTACCTCGCCTTCTCGTCGATGCTGATGGCCGGCATCGACGGGATCGAGCGCGGGCTCGACCCGGGCGCGCCGGCGGACTACGACCTCTTCGAGGAGGCTGGCCATGACATCCCGCAGGTGCCGGGCTCGCTCGCCGAGGCACTCGACGCGCTCGAGGCCGACCACGCGTTCCTGCTCCGCGGCGGCGTCTTCACCGAGGATCTGATCCGGACGTGGATCGACTGGAAACGCGAGCACGAGGTCGACGTCGTCCGGCTCCGCCCCCACCCCGCAGAGTTCGCTCTGTACTACGACGCATGATCAAGGTCGAGGCAGTCGTGGTGCGGGACAAGGTCGAGGCGGTGATGGACGCCGTCGCCGATCGCACCGGACATATCGGCGTCACCGTGGTCGAGGCGGTCGGGCACGGAGCGCAGCCGGGGATCACGCACGAGTACCGCGGCCGCGTCTTCGAGTCGCGCTTCCTCCCGAAGGCACTGTTGATCTTCGTCGTCGACGGCCACGTCGCGGAGGAGGTGGTGGAGACGATCGTCGAGACGGCGCGGACCGGGCACGAGTCCGGCGACGGGATCGTCTGGACGACGCCGGTCTGGAGCGCGATGCACAACCGCACCGGCCGGCCGCTCGAGGAGGTGGTCGCGTGAGCAACAAGGACCTGGCGATCGCGGCGTCGACGATCTGGGTCGTCGTCGCGGCGGTGCTCGTGATGTTCATGCAGGCAGGCTTCGCGTTCCTCGAGGCCGGCCTGACGCGGATGAAGAACGTCGGCCACGTGGCTGCGAAGAACGTGCTCACATTCGCGCTCGCCGCAGTCGTCTACTACCTCGTCGGCTTCGGGATCGCTTTCGGCGACGGCGGCAACGGGCTCGTCGGCGGCTCCGGCTTCCTGCCCGACGCCGACACGCTGCTCGCGATCGGCGCGGAGCCGTTCTCCTGGTTCTCGACGATCCCGGCGTCGGGGGCCTACCTGTTCCAGGCCGTCTTCGCGGGCGTCTCGCTCGCGATCGTCTGGGGCGCGATGGCCGAGCGGACGAAACTGTGGGTCTACTTCGCCTTCGGCGCCGTCTTCGTCCTGATCTACTCGGTCGTCTCGCACTGGATCTGGCACCCGGACGGCTGGCTCTTCGCGCTCGGGATGCAGGACTTCGCCGGCTCGACCGTCGTCCACTACCAGGGGGCGCTGGCGGCACTCGCCGGGGCGCTCCTGCTCGGGCCACGGCTCGGCAAGTACGGCGCCGACGGGCGGCCGAACGCGATCCCGGGCCACAACATGGCCTACACGACGCTCGGCGTCCTGATCCTCTGGTTCGGCTGGTTCGGCTTCAACGCCGGCTCGACGCTCGGGATCCAGAGCGGCGACAAGCTCGGCTACTTCGCCTACGTCGCACTGACGACCAACGTCGCCGCGGCGGCCGGCGCGCTCGGCGGGATCCTGACCTCGTGGCTCGTGGTCCGGAAGCCCGACCTCTCGATGCTGCTGAACGGCGTCGTCGCGGCGCTCGTCGCGGTCACGGCCGCGTGCGGCTTCGTCGCACCGTGGGCGGCGATCGTGATCGGCTTCGTCGCGGGGGCAATCGCGGTCGGCGCGGTGCTCTGGGTCGAGTCGATCGGGATCGACGACCCGATCGGCGCGGTCGCCGTGCACGGGCTCGCCGGCGTTTGGGGAACACTTGCGACCGGCATCTTCGCGCTGCCGGCGCTCGCGTCCAACCTCGCAACCGGCTCGGGCGGGCTGATCTACACGGGCAGCGCGCACCAGCTCGGCATCCAGGCGCTCGGCATCCTCGCCGTCGGCGCATTCACCTTCACGGCGTCGTTCGGGGCGCTGTGGGGGATGAAGCGGATCGCCGGGATCCGCGTCGACGTCGCGGTCGAGCAGGCCGGGCTCGACGTCTCCGAGCACGGCATGTGGGGCTATCCCGAGTTCTACATCCCGGTACCGGGCGGCTACGGCAGCGAGTCGCACACGGCGGCGCTCTCCCCGGGGATGCGCCACCAGGCGACGACACCGGCGCTCGCGGAGAGCTGACACACCGGCCGTTGCGGACATGCGGGGTCCTGGCCCCAACATGTCCGCAACGGCCGGTTCTCACGAGACGGAGAACGTGACCGAGATGACCGCGTTGACTTGCTGCGTGCCGGGCTCGATCGGCGTCGAGCCGGCGTCCATTGCCTTCTCGGCGGCGAAGGGGATGGGCGCGGGCGCGCCGCCGCCCTCGACGATCGCGGTGATGCGGCCGAGCGAGAGGTTCGAGGCGGCGGCGAGCGCCTGCGCGCTCGCGCGTGCGTCGGCGACGGCGGCCTCGAGCGCGTCGCGGTAGAGCCCACTCTGGTCGCCACGGGAGAGCGACGGCCCGTAGACCTGGTTCGCGCCCGCGTTCACGGCGGCGTCGATCAGGGCTCCGGCCTTCACGATCTCCTTGATCGTGGCCGACACCGTGTTCGTGGCGACGAACGCCTGCACCTCGTTGCGCTCGTTGTAACGGGGCGAGAGCGAGACCGACTGCGTCTTCACGTCGGTGCCGCCGGCCGCCCGCGCCGCCGCGATCACGCGCCGCATCTCGGCGGCGTTGGCCGAGAGCGCGGCCCTCGCGGTCGGACCCTGGCTCTCGACGCCGAACGAGAGCTCGGCGCGATCCGGGACGGAGACGACGGACGCCGTGCCGTGAACGGTGATGCCGCCGCTCTCGGCTGCCGCGCTCGACGCCGAACCGGGGAGCGAGACGGCGGCGAGTAGGGCGACGAGCGTCAGCAGCCCTGCGATGGGGAGGATTCGAGTGTTCATGCCGTCTCTACGCCGCCGCAGGCGGCTGCGTCACACGGCGGCGAGACGTGCGCGGGCTGCAGCCACCGCAGCCGAGGCTCCGCCTGGGCCGGGCGCCGGACGCTCGGCGGAGAGGGGAAGCTCGAAGCTGCCGTCCCGCACCGACTCGGCTACCTGCTCATGTGCGTCTCGGAACGGCGTCCCCCCGCGCACGAGCCCCTCGGCCACATCGGTCGCGAGCAGGAGCGGGTCCGAAGCCGCCGCCGCGAGACGATCGCGGTCGAGCTCGAGGCCGCGGACCAGCGCGGTCAAGGCTGCGAGCGCGCCGGCGAGATCTCTCCGAGCCGCGAAGACGGGAGCCTTGTCCTCCTGCAGGTCGCGGTTGTAGGCGAGCGGCAGGCCCTTCACCGTCACGAGCAGGCCCGTCAGGCGGCCGATCGCGGTGCCCGCCTTGCCGCGCGCGAGCTCGGCGACGTCGGGGTTCAGCTTCTGCGGCATCATCGACGAGCCTGTCGCGGTGTCCTCCCCGAGGCGGGCGAAGCCGAACTCGGCCGTCGTCCAGAGCACGAGCTCCTCGCCGATCCGCGAGAGGTGGACGAAGCAGACGGCCGTCGCGTACAGGTAGTCGAGCGCGAAGTCGCGGTCGGCGACGGCGTCGAGGGAGTTGCGAAGCTGGTTCTCGGGCGGAGGCAGCGTCAGGGTCGAGCCGGCGAGTGCGCCGGCGCCGAGCGGGCTGGGCTCGGCCGCCGCAGCGGCGGCGGCGAACCGGCCGAGGTCGCGCTCGAGCATCTCGACCCAGGCGAGCAGGTGGTGCCCGACCGTGATCGGCTGCGCCCGCTGGAGATGCGTGTAGCCGGGCATCGGCGTGGCGGCGTCCTCCTCGGCGCGGTCGAGGAGAGAGCCGGCGAGTTCCGCAATCGCCTCGCGAGCCTCCCCGCCCGCCTCGGCGACGTAGAGCCGGAACGCGGCCACGACCTGGTCGTTCCGCGACCTTCCCGCGTGGATCTTCCGGCCGACGTCCCCGAGCAGGCGCTCGATCGCCGTGTGCACATCCTCGTCCTCCGGCTCGATCCCGCCTCCGGTCGCGATCTCGGCCAGCCTCGCCTCCACCTCGGCGAGCTCCTTGTCGTCCAGGATCCCCGCCACGTGGAGCCGCCGCGCGTGCTGCGCCGTCGCCTCGCAGTCGTACGGCAGCAGCTCGGCGTCGGGGGCGCGCAGGAACGCGGCCACGGCCGGGTCGAGCTCGCGCCCGACGCGGCCCGCCCAGAGTGTCATGCCGTCGTCGTCGCCCGCTTGCGGGCGGCAGCGAGCTCGAGCTCGAGCGACGCGATCCTGACGAAGCCCTCGGCGGCAGCGTGAGGGAAGGTCTCGCCGGTCCCGTACGACGCCAACTGCTCGGCGTAGAGCATGTTGGGGGAGCGGCGGCCCGTGACGACGGCGGCGTTCGGCCGCAGCGAGACGCGGACCTCGCCCTCCACGAGCACCTGCGTCGTGTCGACGAACGCGTCGACAGCTTCACGTGCAGGCGTGAACCAGAGCCCCTCGTAGACGAGCTCGGTCCACCGCTGCTCGAGTCCGCGTTTGATCCGCGCCTCGTCCTTCGTCAGGACGAGGTCCTCGAGCGCCGAGTGCGCCGCGATCAGGACGATCGCGCCCGGCGCCTCGTAGACCTCGCGACTCTTGATCCCGACGGCGCGGTTCTCGATCATGTCGATCCGCCCGATCCCGTAACCGCCCGCGAGCGCGTTCAGGCGCGCGATCAGCTCGGCGAGCGGCAACTCCACGCCGTCGAGCGAGACGGGCAAGCCGGCCTCGAAGCCGATCGTCACCTCCATCGGCTCGAGCGCGGAGGACGGCTCGCTCGTGAGCGCGTACGGCTCCTCGGGCGGCGCGTTCCACGGGTCCTCGAGGACGCCCGCCTCGATCGCGCGGCCGAACAGGTTCTCGTCGATCGAGAACGGCGCCGCCTGCGTCGCCTGGACGGGGATGCCCTTGTCGCGCGCGTACTCGATCTCCTCGTCGCGCGTCCAGATCCGGTCGCGGAGCGGCGCGATCACGTGCAGGCTCGGATCGGTCGCCTTGAACGAGAGCTCGAAGCGGAGCTGGTCGTTCCCCTTGCCGGTGCAGCCGTGCACGACCGCTTCCGCGCCCAGCTCGACCGCGAGCTCGGCCACGGCCTGCGCGATCACCGGCCGCGCGAGCGCCGAGACGAGCGGGTACTTGCCCTCGTAGAGCGCGTTCGTCTTGATCGCGCGCGCACACTGCTCCTCGGCGAAGGCCGTTTTGCGGTCGACGAGGATGACGTCGTCGGCGCCGGCGGCGCGGCCGCGCTCGATCGACGCTTCGAGATCGAACTCCTGGCCGACGTCGACGAGGACGGCCACGACCTCGTCGAAGCCGTACCAGTCCTCCTTCAGCCAGCCGACGATGCAACTCGTGTCGAGACCGCCCGAGAAGGCGACGACTGCGATCCGATTCATGCTGCATAGTATGCATACCTTTTGGATTTCATGCAAACAGTAGGCTGCGTTCCGTGAACCGCCGCCACGTCGACTGCCGCCCCGAGCCGGCATATCTCGCCGGCCACGCCCCCGGAGCGGCGCACGCCGATCCCGAGCGCGACCTGACCGGAACGGACGGCGGCGGCCGTCACCCCCTGCCGACCGCGGACGCGTTCGCCGCCTGGGCAACCGCCGCCGGGATCGGCCCCGGCACGCATGTCGTGGCCTACGACGACGGCACCGGCTGGGCGGCACGGCTCTGGTGGCTCCTGCGCCACTTCGGCCACGACGACGCCGAGGTGGCGGCGTTCGATCCGAGCGGCCCGCTGGCGCAGGGCAAGGAGACGATCGAGCCGGCGACGTTCACACCCCGCCGCCGTCGCGGCGACACCGCCGACGCGACGGAGCTGCTCGGGCGGCTCGGCGACCCGGCCCTGACGCTCGTCGACGCCCGCGCGCCCGAGCGCTGGCGCGGGGAGGTCGAGCCGATCGATCCCGTCGCGGGACGGATCCCCGGCGCGCACAACCGCTACTTCCTCGACAGCTCGCCGCTGCCCTCCGAGCTGCTCGCAGCGGACGACCTCGTCGTCTACTGCGGCTCCGGCGTGACGGCGTGTGCCGTCCTCTACGACCTCCGGCTCGCCGGCCGCGACGACGCCAGGCTCTACCCCGGGTCGTTCAGCGAGTGGTACGCGCTCGGGCCGGTCGAGCGGGACTGACCTACGCGACCGTCGCGGCCAGGTCGTGCGCTCGGTGCGACGAGATCCCGTTCCGCTGCGCCCGCACGAGCTCGTGCTCGCCGTCCTCGAGCTCGACGAGCGGGAGCAGCGAGACGTCACGCAGCCGGAGCCGGACCGATAGGCCCTCGGTCGCGAAGTACGGGCTGAGCTCGTTGGCGAGCACGCCGCTGAACGGCCCGCTTCTCCACCCGTCGTCGTCGTGCCAGAGCTCGCCGAGGGCTGTGACATCCTCCTTGCTCACCTCGATCCAGCTGCCGTAGCCAAAACGACCGTCCTCCTCGGGGATGGGCAGCTCCAGCAATCCGCGCACGAAGTGGCGGTCGCCGCTCGGGTCGTAGAGCACGGCGAAGTCCTCCTCGACCAAGGCACGCCGCCGCCGCTCGTCGTCGTCGAGGCGGAAGATCGGCTGCGGCAGCCCCAGCCGGATGTCGCGCGTCTCACCCGCGTGCGTCTCCCCACAGACAACGCAGGTGAAGCTCACGCTACGCGGCCGTCGCCGCACCCGGGAGGTAACGCTCCCAGCCTTGCGGAATCGCGGGTGTCGCCAGGTGGATGAAGAGCACAGGCGCCGGCGGCCGCGGGAGCCGTTGCAGGTGCAGGCCGGAGTCCTCGAGCAGCCGGTCGCCCTTGCGCAGGTTGCAGGGCGCGCAGGCCGTGACGACGTTTTCCCAGATCGACTCGCCGCCCTTCGAGCGCGGGATCACATGGTCGAGGGTGAGCCGCCCCGACGACGTCCCGCAGTAGACGCAGCGCCAGCCGTCGCGGGCGAAGAGCGCGCGCCGCGAGATCTTCCGCTGGATCGCGCGCGGAACGCGAACGTACTGGACGAGGCGGATCACGTGCGGCCAGACGTAGGTGTCCGTCGCGGAGCGGAGGCCCTTCGGCAGGCTCTCGAGCACCTCGGCCTTTCCCTTCCAGACGAGCACGTGCGCCCGCCGAACCGAGCAGACGTTCAGCGGTTCGTAGCTCGCATTCAGGACGAGTACCTGTTGCAATTCGAACAGAGCGTACCAGCGAAAACGGCTTACGCTGGCGCTCTGGGGCGTACTGGCGGGGGCGCGGCCGGCCGAATGGCGGCGCCGGCGAATGCGTCAGCGGGCCATGGCGCGCTCGACGGCTTCCAGCTCCTCGGGGGAGAGCGCGATCGGGGCGCGGCCGCGGTCGAGCTCCTTGACGTAGAGGCGAGCGTAATCGCGGCCCTGGATCGCCGTCACGACCGTGCCGGTGCGGTTGTCGTCCAGGAAGGCGAACGACGCGGACTGGTGCCCGCCAGTGCCGGCATAGGCGTCGTAGCGGACGACGGCCGTGTTCGTCAGCGAGCCGTCGACGCGGCGGTCGACGCGCGAGAGCCCGGCTGCGATCTCGTCGACGGCGCGGTGGAGGTCGTCGATCCGGCCCTGGAGCGAGACGGCGAAGTCGACGAGGTCGGAGCGGCCCCCGCCGAGCAGCACGCGCTGCGCATTCCGCAGCCTGCGGACGCGGATCCAGAGCCAGAAGCAGAGGCCCAGCGCGACGGCGGCCGCAGCCGCCGCGGCGACCGCGACGATCAGCTCCGCGGACAGGATCTACGCTCCCAGCGAGAAGATGACCGGGTACTCGGCGGAGTTGTTGTTCGTCCGCTGCTCGCCGGGGACGGGGTCGACGTCGATCCGCATGATCCGCCGCTCGCCGAAGTCGACCGACGGGAAGTCCCGGAAGACGACTTGCTTCGTCTCGTCCGGGTTGATGATGTCGATCGTCTCCTTCTTCACGATCGGGGTCGGGCTCTGCTGAATCGTCAGCGTCACCTCGATCTTCACTTCCTGGCTGTTGCCGCCGTTCGCGACCGCGACCGCGAACGCGAGGTCGGTCGAGGCCTCGACGGTGTTCTCCGCCGACTCCGAGAGGACTTGCCCACCGGGGACGACGGTGACCTGCTCGATGTTCGTCCCGTGCAGCCCGCTCGGCGTCCCGCCCGTCGAGCCGGAAGCAGCTGAGCCGTTGATCCGCTCCCAGATCGGCACCATCGAACGGGTGCTCGCAAGATCGGGCGTCTGGACGAAGTTGGAGTCCGGCACCTCGACGCCGCTGATCTCCTCCTCCTGCAGTGTCGCGACCGACGGCTCCTTGAAGAGGTCGTCCCAGACGACGTCGCTCGCCGACAACCGCTCGGCCTGCGAGGCGAGCAGCGCTCCCGCCGCAGCCGCGTCCTTCGAGCCCTGCGTCCGCCGGAAGGCCTCGCCGAGACCCGCGAGGCCGTCGACGCGGAAGTTGAGCGAGTCGATCGAGCGCTCGTGCGAGTCGAAGAGCGGCCCCGGCGGATCGAGCTTGCGCGCGCGTTCGACGCCGATCTCCTGCTGCTGGACGAGGCCGGCCAGCTGCTTCTGCAGGTCGGCGGGCTTGATCCCGGGCGTCGTCAGCACATCGCTCAACTCGCGGCCGATCCGCTCGGAATCGCGGGCGACGGCCGACATGTCGGTCATGTAGCTGCTGTAGGCATCCTGCTTCGCGTCCTCCTGGCAGCTCTGCACCCAGAGCAACAACAGGACGACGATCAGGATCGCGAACGCGATCAGGCCGAGCAGGCGCAGCAGCGGCGTGAAGCCCGCGCGAGGGCGGATGGGGCCACGCGGCAGCCGGGGTCCCCGCGGGCGCCGGATCGAGCGGTCGCTCCGCCCCGGTGCCTCCTGCGTCTCGGGCTCCTCGAAGAAGTCGAACTCGAAATCAGTGTCGCGGCTGCTCATGGCAAGCGGTGGAACGAGGCCACTGTAACGGGTGCTTCGGTCGTGACCGGGCGGTCCAAGGGCAGGAAACGCTCAGGCCGCGGCCAACCCGGGAGAAGTCGTGTCCGCCGCTGCTCATGCGCTTCCCCGCGGGGAGCTCGTCCTCGACCGCTATCGGCCGCTGCGCCCGCTCGGCAGCGGCGGCTCCGGCTCGGTCTGGCTCGCGCGCGACGAGCGGAACGGGCTCGACGTGGCGCTGAAGATCGTTCCGCGCGAAGGAAAGGCCGCACACCGCGCCGAGCGCGAGGCGGAGGCAGCCGCGCGGCTGCGGCACGAACGCTGTCTGCGCGCATACGGCTTCGGCAGCGACTCCGGTCACGTCTACATCGCATACGAGTACGTCGGCGGCCGCACGCTGCGCGAAGCGATGCGCGGCGGCGAGCTGCGCGACGGCCAGGCGATCGAGGCGGCGGCGCAGATCCTCGACGGCCTCGCGCACGCGCATAGCCGCGGGATCATCCACCGCGACGTCAAGCCGTCGAACGTCCTCCTCGCCGAGGACGACGCGATCTCGGTGCGGCTGCTCGACTTCGGCCTCGCGCAGTTCGACGAGGCCGAGACACTGACTGCGGTCGGCGACGTCCCCGGCACGCTCGCCTACATCTCGCCAGAGCGCCTCCGCGGTGAGGAGGCCTGCGCGGCGAGCGATGTCTGGGCGGTCGGGATCCTCCTCTGGGAAGCACTCGCCGGCAAGCATCCGTTCTGGGGCGTCCCGCTGCCGCAGATGGCCGGAACGATCGAGGCCGGCTGCCCGCCGCTCCAGCCCGAACGGCCGGACCTGCCAAAGCGGCTGCTGGCCGCGATCTCGCACGCGGTTGCGCGCGACCCGGGCAAACGGCCTCCCGCTGCAGCACTGGCGAACGAGCTCCGGAGCGCGCTCGCGGGGGGCAGGCGTTCGACGAAGGTCGAAAGTGTTGTTTCACCACAAGCGCTGGTCCCGCGGCTTGCTCCGGCGGCGGTCGCAGGCGGCGCCGCGCTCGTCGGCGGGACGGCGCTGCCGTTCTTCCCGACGGGCTGGGCGCCCGCGCTCGCGGCCGTGGCGGCGCTCGCTGCGTTCCGCTCGCCGCGCGCCGGGCTCGCGCTCGCACTGGCGGCGCCGGTGCTCCCGCTGGGCAACCATGCGCTCGGGCTGGCGCTGCTCTACAGCGTGCTCGCGCTCGGCTGGCTCGCCCTCTCCTGGCGCGATGCGCGCTGGGGGCTCGCGTTCCTCGCCGGGCCGGCGCTCGCCGCCGTCGGCCTGCTCGCGCTCGTCCCCGTCGCAGTCGCCGGCGCGAGCGGTGCCCTCCGCCGCGCCGCCCAGGCGCTTGCCGCCGTCGCCGTCGCGGGTGCCGTCGCAGGGCTGCGCGGAGTCGAGCTTCCGTTCGCGCAGGGAGCCGCGCCGCCGCTCGGCCTCGCCGGGGCCGAGAGCGCCATCGCCGCTGCCGCAGCGCTCGTCGAGGCGGTTCCGCCTGGGCTCGCGCTCGCAGCTGCGGGACTCGCCGGCATCGCCGCTGCTCTCCCGTACGCACGCACGCCGTGGCAGATCGCCGGTGTCGGCGTCGGCATGCTCGCGGCCACGCTGCTGCTCGTCCCGGCCGCGCCCGCATTGCCGCTCGTTCTCGCCGCCTGGCTGACCGTCGCCGTCCTCGCGCTGCGCGCCAGCGGTCTCTCCGGCACGTTGCTCGCGGTGCGTCGTCCGGCGGAACAGGAGGCCGCTGGCGAGCGTTAGACTCGGCTCCCGGGGGCATCAACCCCGTCGCCATGAGTGTCCTCCGGAGCATCGAGCAGAAGATCGAAGGCCTTTTCGAGGGGATGTTCGGCCGCGCCTTCCGCACGCACGTGCAGCCGGTCGAGCTGGCGCGCAAGCTCGCGAAGGAGATGGACGAGCACCGGACGATCTCCGTCTCGCGCGTGTACGTCCCGAACGAGTATTCGGTCTACCTCTCCGAGGCCGACCGGGAGCAGTTCACCGGCTACGAGGGCTCGCTCGTCGGCGAGCTCCAGGATCACCTGACCGAGCACGCGAGGCGGGAGAGCTACGCGATGCTGACGCCCCCGCGCGTGCTGATGCTGACCGACGCCGATCTCTCGATCGGCGAGTTCGGGATCGCCACGCGGATGGTGCAGCCGGAGGGCAGGCGCGGGCCGCAGCTCGACGAGCCGGACGCACAGGTCGAGCCGGGCGCGACGATGATCTACAAGGCAAAGCCGCCGCAGCCGACCGAGGCGGTCTCGCCGGCAGAGCTCGGGCTCGAAGACGAGACGTTCTCGCTGACGCTGAACGGCCGCACGCATGCGCTCGAAGGCGCCAAGATCGTGCTCGGGCGCTCGAAGGACAGCGACATCCAGGTCGAGGACGCCAACGTCTCGCGCAGGCACGCCGAGCTCCGCCGCGAAGGCGGAGCCTGGTGGCTCGTCGACCTCGACTCGACGAACGGCACCGAGCTGAACGGCAAGCGCGTCAAGCGGTCGAAGCTGGACGAGGGCGACACGATCACCCTCGGCGCCTCCGACCTCGTCTTCCGCAAGCGGAAGGCCGGCGGTTGAATATCGCGGTCGACGAGGCGCTGCTCGCGCTCAAGATCGGCTTCATCGTCCTGCTCTACCTCTTCATCTGGCGCATTGTCCGCAGTGCGAGCCGCGACCTTCGCGTCGGCCCGGCGCAGGACAGCATGATCATCAGCCCCGGCGAGGCGGCGAGCCTCGGGCTCGCGTCGGCGAGGCGCGCGAAGCTCGTCGTGCTCAAGAGCCCGGCGCTCGACGCGGGCGAGGAGGTGCCGGTCGACTCGCTCCCGGTGGCGATCGGGCGCGGCGGCCAGAACGAGATCCCGCTCGAAGGCGACGAGTTCGCCTCCGCACAGCACGCCCGCTTCGAGTCGAAGCGCGACGGGCTCTGGGTCGAGGACATCGGCTCGACGAACGGCACGTTCGTCAACGGCGCCCGCGTGACGACGCCACGGCGGCTCGCCAAGGGGGATGTCGTCCGCGTCGGCCAGACCGACTTCCGGGTCGAGGTCTGATGCTCGCCGGCTACACGGGCGTGACCGACCCCGGGCGCCGCCGGCGCAGGAACGAGGACGCGTACGTCGCCGTGCCGCCGCTCTTCGCGATCGCGGACGGGATGGGCGGCGCCCAGGCCGGCGAGGTCGCGTCCGGGCTCGCCGCCGCCGTGCTCGAGGAAGCGACCGGCGACGACCGCGGCGAGGAACGCGTCGCGGCGCTGATCCAGGAGGCGAACCGGCGCGTCTTCCAGCGCTCGAACGAGGACGCGACGACCTCAGGGATGGGAACGACGATGACGGTCGCGCTCGTCGACAACGCCGACGGCACGATCGCGTTCGGCCACGTCGGCGACTCGCGCGCGTACCGCGTCCGCGACGGCGAGCTGGAGCAGTTGACGGACGACCACTCGCTCGTCGGTGAGCTCGTGCGCAGCGGCAGGCTCTCGCCCGAGGAGGCCGAGACGCATCCGCAGCGCTCCGTGATCACGCGGGCGCTCGGCACCGAGCCGGACGTCGACGTCGACACGTTCACGGTCGAGGCCGAGCAGGGCGACATCTATCTGCTCTGCTCGGACGGGCTCACGGACATGATCTCGCAGCGCGACATCCTCGCCCTCGTCGAGGAGAGCTCGGAGCTGGACGCGGCGGCGCGCGCGCTCGTGAACGCCGCCAACGCCGGCGGCGGCGAGGACAACATCACCGTCGTCCTCTTCCAGATCGACGGCGGGGACGGCGCAGCCGACCCCGGCGAGACCGCGCGGATGCCCGTGGCGACCCAGCCCGACCACGACGACGAGGACACGCTCTCACCGCTCGACGCCGTACCCGCCGTCGACACGGCCGTGATCCCCGCCGCTGCGATCGAAGAGCACCTGCAGCAGGTGGAGCGTGAGCCGCGCCGCCGGATCCTGCCGCTTGTGCTGCTGATCGTCATCCTCGTCGCGCTCGTCGCGCTCGCACTCTGGGGGCTGACCCGCTGAGCTTCAGAAACCGTGAGCTGCTGAACCTGATCGCCGTGGGCCTGCTCACGGCGATCGGCTTTGCGAGTGTCTACATCGCCGGCTCGGAGCCGTCCGAGGTCGACGCCGGCTCGCTCACCTACGCCGGGATCTTCATGGCGCTCTACCTGGCGGCGCACTTCGTCGTCCGCTACGCCACGCCCTTCGCCGACCCGGTGCTGCTGCCGCTGGCGGCGCTGCTCTCGGCGATCGGGGTGACGCTGATCTACCGACTCGAGCCCGACGACGCCTTCCGCCAAAGCCTCTGGATCGTGATCGGCGTCGCTCTCTTCGCACTGACGCTCCTCGCCTTCCGCCGCGACTACCGCATCCTCGAGCAGTACAAGTACCTGTTCGGGATCACGGCGATCCTGCTGATGATGCTGCCGGCGCTCCCGGGCTTCGGCCAGACGATCAACGGCGCCCGCCTGTGGGTCAAAGTCGGTTCCTTCCAGTTCCAGCCCGGGGAGCTGGCGAAGATCTTCCTGATCGTCTTCCTCGCCGGCTACCTGCGCGACAAGCGGGAGGTGCTGGCGCAAGGGCGGCTGAAGGACTTCGGGCCGCTGCTGCTGATCTGGGGCGCGGCGATGCTCGTCCTCGTCCAGACGAACGACCTCGGCAGCGCGCTGCTCCAGTTCGGGATCTTCCTCGCGATGCTGTACGTCGCCACGGGCCGCGCCGCGTACGCGCTGGCCGGGCTGGCGCTCTTCGTCGGCGGCGCCGCCCTCGTCTACCGCTACGTCGGCCACGTGCAAGAGCGCGTGACGATCTGGCTGAGCCCCTGGACCGACGATCCCGTCTTCTGCGCCCAGACCGGCGAGCTCGCGCTCCGCCAGGACTGCGGCTCCTTCCAGCTCGTCAAGAGCCTCTACTCGATCGGCAACGGCGGCTTCGCCGGCACGGGCCTCGGCAAGGGCACGTTCACGACCACGAACGGCGACCCGATCATCCCGTACCTGAACACCGACTTCATCTACTCGGCGATCGCGCAGGAGCTGGGGCTCGTCGGCGCCGCCGGTCTGCTGCTCGTGTTCATGCTCTTCGTCGCACGGGGCTTCCGGGTGGCGCTGCTCGCCGACGACGGCTTCTCGAAGCTGCTCGCCGCCGGGCTCACGTTCGGCCTCGCCCTGCAGACGTTCATCATCGTCGGCGGCGTCCTCCGCGTGATCCCGCTGACGGGGATCACGCTGCCGTTCGTCTCCTACGGCGGCTCGAGCGTCGTCGCCAACTTCATCCTGCTGGCCCTGCTGCTGCTCGTCTCCAACCGCGCCAACATGCAGGCGACCCGAGCCCGGACGTGAACAAGCAGATCACGCGCCTCGCGCTCACGGGCCTCGGGATGATCGTCGCGCTCGTCGTCGCGACGACCTACTGGCAGGCCTGGGCCGCGGGCGACCTCGCCGACCGGCAGGACAACCAGATCCAGCGCGTGGCGGAGTTCACGATCGAGCGCGGCGAGATCCGCGGCAAGGGCGCCACCTGGGCCACGAACCGGGAGGAGAAGAAGGCCGGCCGCACCTTCTTCTTCCGCGAGTACCCGACCCGAGGGCTCGCCGCGCACGTCGTCGGGTACTCGACCCAGTCGCGTTTCCGCACCGGGCTCGAGCGCTCGCTGAACGACTATCTGACCGGCCAGAACGCGAACCTCTCGACCGTCCTCGAGACCTTCGTCGACAAGGCGAAGGGCGCGACGATCCAGGGCAACGACCTCCGCCTGACGCTCGTCCCGCGGGCGCAGCGGGCCGCCCAGAACGCGCTCGGCAGCCGCTGCGGCGCCGTCGTCGCGCTCGAGGTCGACAGCGGGAAGGTGCTCGCGATGTACTCGTCGCCGACCTACGACCCGAACCTCGTCGAGGAGGACTTCGACCAGGTCACGGGCGTGCGTGCCGACTGCAGGCGGCCGGATGCGCTCTTGAACCGTGCCACGGCCGGCCTGTATGCGCCGGGCTCCACGTTCAAGGTCGTGACCGCCGCCGCGGCGATCGACTCCGGCCGCTATACGCCCGGCTCCGACTTCGTCGACCCCGGCTACTGCGAGGTGTACGGCAAGCGGGTCAACAATTACGACACCACGAGGCCGTTCGGCTCGCTCGACCTGCACACGGCGCTCGTCAACTCGGTCAACTCGGTCTTCTGCAACATCGGCAAGGAGCTGGGAGCGAGGTTCCTCGTCGAGTACATGAAGAAGTTCGGCTTCTACGAGAAGCCGCCGCTCGAGACGCCCGCGAACGAGCGCACGGCGAGCGGCCTCTACAAGGGTACGGAGCTGTTCGATCCACAGGAGGACTCCGAGGTCGACCCCGGCCGGTTCGCGTTCGGCCAGGAGCGGCTGCTCGTGACGCCGTTGCAGATGGCGATGGTCGCCGCCACGATCGCGAACGACGGCATCGTGATGAAGCCTCAGGTCGTCGACCGGATCGTCGCGCCGGACGGCGCGATCGTCGTCCGCTCGAAGCCGGAGGAGCTCGGCCGCGCGGTCAAGCCCGAGACGGCGCGCGCGGTCGCGACGATGATGAAGGACGCCGTCGAGGAGGGCACCGGCACCGCCGCCCAGATCTCAGGCGTCAACGTCGGCGGCAAGACAGGCACGGCAGAGACCGGGATCGCCGGTCTGAACACGACGTGGTTCATCAGCTACGCCGGCAAGACCCGGCCCGAAGTCGCGATCGCGGCCGTCGTCGAGCAGCAGAACTCGACCGGAGGCGAGACCGCGGCGCCCGTCGCCCGCGAGGTCTTGCAGGCTCTCCTGGGGTCTGCGGCGAACTCCTAACCTCTCCTCTTATGGCCTCGAGCGACACCCTCATCGACACGCTCTTCGACGGGCGCTACCAGATCATCCGCAAGCTCGGCTCCGGTGGGATGGCGAACGTCTACCTCGCCTCCGACCAGGAGCTCGGGCGTCGCGTCGCGATCAAGATCCTCGACGACCGGCATGCCCGCGACGAGCAGTTCGTGGAGCGCTTCCGCCGCGAGGCGCAGAACGCCGCCGGCCTCTCGCACCCGAGCATCGTCTCGATCTACGACCGCGGCGAGGCGGAGGGGACGTACTACATCGCGATGGAGTACGTCGAGGGGCGAACGCTGAAGGAGCTGCTCGTCGCGCGCGGCCCTTCTCCGCTCGGGATCGCGATCGACTACACGCGCCAGATCCTCTCCGCGCTCCGCTTCGCGCACCGGAACGGGATCGTCCATCGCGACATCAAGCCGCACAACGTGATCGTCGACGGCGACGGCCGGGTCAAGGTGATGGACTTCGGGATCGCTCGCGCCGGCGCGGCCAGCCAGATGACCGAGGCAGGCTCGATCATCGGCACGGCTCAATATCTGTCACCAGAGCAGGCGCGCGGGGCGCCCGTCGACCAGACGAGTGACCTCTACTCGACCGGGATCGTCCTCTACGAGCTGCTCACCGGAAGCGTTCCCTTCACCGGGGAGACGCCGGTCGAGATCGCGATGAAACATCTCTCGCAGGTGCCCGCCGCACCCTCGACGCACCGGCCCGAGATCCCGCGCGACCTCGACTACGTCGCGCTCCGCGCGCTCGCGAAGGATCCAGCCGACCGCTACCACTCGGCCGAGGAGATGGATTCGGACCTCGAGCGGATCGCGCGCGGGATCGGCGTCTCCGCCGAGACGGCCGAAGCGGCGACGACGGTGCTCTCGCGCACGGACGTCGGCGACGACGCGACGACGGTCAGGCCCGCTGCGACGACCTACACGCCCGGCCGCTACTACGAGTATGACGAGCCGGCACGGCGACGAGCGATCTGGCCGTGGCTGCTCGGCACGCTGCTGGTCGCGCTCGCACTCGTCGGCGGCTGGTTCGCCTACCAGGAGCTCGAGTCGCAGCTGGACGCGGCGAAGCCCGTCGCCGTCCCCGACGTCGACGGCAGCGTCGAGCGTCTCGCTGTGCAGCAGATCCAGGAGGCAGGGCTCAAGGAGCTGGTCGAACGGCGGCCGAACGACGACGGCGTCAAGCAGGGCATCGTCTTCGAGCAGGATCCACAGGCCGGCGACCGGATCGAGCGCGGGAACTTCGTCACGATCGTCGTCTCGACCGGCCCGTCGAAGGTGCGGGTACCGACCGTCGTCGGGGAGAGCCGTGACCGCGCCGTCTCCCAGCTGACTGCGGCCGGGCTGGAGCCGAACGTGGTCCAGGTCAACTCGCTGGAACCGGTCAACACCGTGCTCGCCACGGCGCCCGCCGGAGGTACCGAGGTGATCGTCGGCACGACCGTCCGCGTCAACGTCTCGATCGGGCCGAAGCCGATCGCGGTGCCGAGCGTGATCGGCACGGCGTTCGAGAGTGCCGAGTCGCAGCTGCAGGGGCTCGGCTTCGCCGTCAGCCGCAACGACGTCGAGGACGCCGAGCAGCCTGCGGGCATCGTCGTCGGCCAGACCCCGGCTGCGGGCACGCAGCAGCCGAAAGGCTCGGTGATCACGCTCCAGGTCTCGGAGGGGCCGCAGACGTCGCAGATCCCGGACGTGACGAGCCTGACGGAGGCGGACGCGACCGCACAGCTCCGGCAATCGGGCTTCGAGGTGCAGGTGGTCGAGGAGATCACCGAGGACGAGAGCCTCGATGGCCTCGTGCTCTCACAGGATCCCGAGGGCGGCACCGACGCCGAGCAGGGAACCGCTGTCGTGATCGTGGTCGGCCGCTTCGAGCCGCCCGCCGACGGATGAGCGTCGCTCGCCTGCGGCTCGCTCCCGTGGGGGAACCATGTTTCCCCCACGAGCCCCCTTCTGCTACGCGGGGGAACTTCCAAGTTCCCCCACACCCCCTAAAGCTCACGGGCCGTGCGGCCCGTGAGCGGCCGAATCCGCGTCGCCGTCGTCGCCGGCGGCCGCTCCAGCGAGCACGAGATCTCGCTGGCGTCCGCCCGCTCCGTGCTCGCCGCACTCGACCCCGAGCGGTACGAGACGACGACGATCGCGATCGGCCGCGACGGCCACTGGGCGCTCGAGGCGCCAAGCAACAGTCTGTTACCTGGTAGCGCGGCGGAGACGCTGCCGGTGCTCGCCGACTCGAAGCCGGCGGAGGCGCTCGGCGCGGTCGACGTCGTCCTGCCCGTGCTGCACGGGCCATTCGGCGAGGACGGGACGGTCCAGGGGCTGCTCGAGCTCGCAGGCGTCCCGTATGTCGGCGCGGGCGTCGCCGCGTCGGCGCTCTGCATGGACAAGGACCTGTTCAAGGCGGTGCTACGCGACCGCGGCATCCCCGTCGCGCGCAACGTGACGCTGCGGCTCGGCGACGACGTGCAGAACCCGTTCGGCTATCCCGTCTTCGTCAAGCCGGCGCGCCTCGGCTCGTCGGTCGGGATCTCGAAGGCACACGACGAGTCCGAGCTCGAAGCCGCCGTCGCGCTCGCGCGCCGCCACGACGAGAAGGTGCTCGTGGAGGAGTTCGTCGCCGGCACCGAGGTCGAATGCGGTGTGCTCGGGAACGTCCGGCCGGCGCCGCTCGCGTCCGTCGTCGGCGAGATCGTCCCGCACGCCGAGTGGTACGACTACGCGGCCAAGTACGACGCCGGCGGCTCCGACATCATCGTCCCGGCCCGGATCCCGGCGGAGATCGCAGCGCGCGTCCAGGAGCTCGCGGTCGACTCGTTCATCGCGACCGAGTGCGAGGGGATGGCGCGGGTCGACTTCTTCGTCCGCGAGGGCGGCGAGGTGGTCGTCAACGAGATCAACACCATCCCCGGCTTCACCTCGACGAGTGTCTACGCGCGGCTCTTCGAGGCATCGGGGATCTCGTATGGCGAGCTGCTCGACCGCCTGATCGAGCTCGCGCTCGAGCGCCACGAGCGGCGCTCAGGCCTGGAGTACTGACCGCGTTCCGACGTCCGACGGGGCGCAGGGCGCGGTTCTAGCTTGCTTTCACCTCGTTGATGTGCGCGCTGCCGATGAGCTCGGTGATCCAGACGACGTAATGGGTCACGTCGGCGGCGTCGAGCTCCCACGTCGTGCTCGAGCCGACGACCTTGCTCGCGCCGACGGTCTCGAACGGCCCGGCAGCCGAGTTGCCCGCCTGGATCTCGGCGGTGAAGCCCGGTGTGTCGCTCGTCACGACCATCCGCTCGGGCAGGCCGTCGCCGGCCTCGAGCACGAGCCCGACGCCCGACTTGAACGCGCTCAGCTGCGAGCGGTACGTCGAGGTGCGCCAGAACGTGGACGGATCGCCGTCGGTGGCAAGACCCGCCTCGTCGTCGTGCTCGCCGTCGCCGCCGTCGGGATCGAAGGCGCCGACGCCGCTCAGCTCGATCGGTTCTCCGGACCCGCCGGCCGGTTCGCCGCCGTCATCACGGTCGATCAGCAGGAAGCCGCCGACGGCCGCGGCGAGCAGGAGCAGCCCGAGCAGCAGCGGCCACACCGGCACACGGCGCTCGCGCTCACGCTTCTGGCGGCGCGGTCTCGCCGGAACGGGGGGCCGCTTCATGATCATCGTCCCCTCGTCACCTTCCTTCGCGTCGAGCTCGGCTCGGACGGCCTCGAGCTCGGCGACCACCTCGTCCATCGACGCGGGGCGCTCGGCGGGCTGCTTCGCGAGCGAACGCTCGATCAGCGTCGCGAGGCGCAGCGGCGTGTCGGGCCGCGCGTCGAGCACGCTCGGGACCGGGTCGTTGACGTGCTTCATCGCGACCGAGAGGAAGTTGTCGCCCGGGTAGGGCACCTCGCCCGCCAGGAGCTCGTAGAGGACGACCCCGAAGGAGTAGACGTCGGTCTGCGCGTCGACCCGCTCGCCGCGCGCCTGCTCCGGCGCGATGTAGTGGCTCGTGCCGAGGACGGTGCCGGTCTCGGTGTGGCCGACCGCGTCGAGGGAACGGACGATCCCGAAGTCCGTCACCTTGGCGGCGCCGTCGCCGTTCAGGAGCACGTTCTGCGGCTTGACGTCGCGGTGGATCAGGCCCTGCGCGTGCGCGAACGCGAGCGCCCGCCCGATCTCGAGCCCGAGCCCGAGCACCCGCCGCACCGGCAGCGGGCCGCCGCGCTCGACCAGCTCCTTCAGGTTCTCGCCGGCGACGAGCTCGAAGACGATGAACTGCTTTCCGTCCTCGTCGCCGCGATCGATCACGGTGACGATGTTCGGGTGCGAGAGCTGCGCCACGGCGCGCGCCTCACGACGGAAGCGCTCGACGTACTCCTCGTCCTCCCCGTACTGGTCGTGGAGGACCTTCAGCGCCACGTTCCGCTCGAGCAGCGTGTCGAAGGCGCAGTAGACGGTCGACATCCCGCCCGTGCCGACGGTCTCCTTCAGCTCGTATCGGTCCGCAATCACCTGGCTCACAGCCACCAACGTAGCCTTCCCGCTGTCTGAAACCCTATGCCAGCACGTGCGCGAGCGCGTCTTCCCAGGCGCCCAGCGCCTCGTCGAGCTCGGCGTCGGAGAGCACCAGCGGGCAGAGGACGCGAATCGCGTTCCCGTACACGCCGGCCTTGAGCAGAAGCAGCCCGCGCTGCATCGACGCGTCGATCACGGCCTGCGCGAGCGCCGGAGCCGGCTGCTTCGTCGCGCGGTCCTCGACCAGTTCGAGCGCGAGCATCGCGCCGACACCGCGGACCTCGCCGATCGCGGCGAAGCGCTCCTGCCAGCCGAGCATCCGTGCGCGCATCGTCTCGCCGATCTGGACGGCACGCTCGCAAAGGTTCTCCTCCTCGATCACGTCGAGGACGGCGATCGCTGCGGCCTGAGCGACCGGATTGCCGACGTACGTGCCGCCGACGGCACCGTCGGGCGCGGCGTCGACGATCTCAGCCTTCCCGAGCACGCCCGACAGCGGCAGCCCACCCGCAATCGACTTCGCGACCGTGATCAGGTCGGGCTCGATGCCGGCGTGCTCGATCGCGAAGAGCGTGCCGGTGCGGGCGAAGCCGGTCTGCACCTCGTCCGCGATCAGGCAGATCCCGTGCTCGTCGCAGATCGCGCGGAGTCCCTCGAGGAACTCCTTCGGCGCGGGCAGGAAGCCCGCCTCGCCCTGAACCGGCTCGACGATGATCGCCGCCACCTCCTCGGCCGCCACCTGGACCGAGAACATCCGCCGGAGCGCCGCCAGAGCCTCCTCGGAGGTCGGGCCGCGGTAGTCGGACGGGAACGGCGCCCGGTACACCTCCGGCGCCAGCGGGCCCATGCCGAGCTTGTACGGGTGCGGGCGCGAGGTCAGCGTCATCGAGAGCAGCGTGCGGCCGTGGAACGCACCCTCGAACGCGATCACGGCGGAGCGCTGCGTCGCGAGGCGTGCAAACTTGACCGCGTTCTCGACCGCCTCGGTGCCGGCGTTGAAGAACGCCGCCTTCGCGGGGCCTCGGAAGGGCGCCCGCGCGAGCAGCCGCTCGGCCAGCTCGACGTACGGCTCGTAGGGGACGACGGTGAAGTCGGTATGTGCAAAGCGCGCGAGCTGCTCGGTTGCGGCCTCGACGACTCGCGGGTGCGAGTGGCCGGTGTTGAGGCAGCCGACGCCGCCGGTGAAGTCGATGAAGGTGTTGCCGTCGACGTCCGTGAGCGTGGCGCCGCGACCCTCGTGCGCGACGATCGGGAGCACGATCGACTTCGCGTTCGCGATCACGCGCTGCTTCCGCTCGAGGATCGCCTGTGAGCGGGGGCCGGGGATCGCGGTGCGGATGTCGATCGTCTTCGTCGTCGCCATGGTCGGGCAGCGTAGCTGCGCACCATAGAGTCTCGGCGCGATGGACATGGACGACCTCGATCCCGATCCGTTGCGCCAGTTCGAGCGCTGGTTCGAGGACGCGGCGGGAGCCGTGGACGTGCCGGAGGCGGCGGCGCTCGCGACGGCGACGCCGGACGCGCGCCCGTCGGTCCGGATGGTGCTGCTGAAGGGCGCCGACGAGCGCGGCTTCGCTTTCTTCACCAACTACGAGAGCCGAAAGGGCCGTGAGCTGGCGGACAACCCGCACGCCGCGCTCGTCTTCCACTGGCAGCCGCTCGGGCGGCAGGTGCGGGTCGAGGGCGGGGTCGAGCGGGTGGACGCCGCCGAGTCGGAGGCGTACTTCCGCACGAGGCCGCTCGGCAGCCGCCTGGCGGCGTGGGCATCCCCGCAGAGCCGGTCGCTGACCGACCGGGCGGAGCTGGAGCGCCTCTACGCGGACGCGGTCGAGCGCTTTGGCGAAAACGTGCCCCTGCCGCCGAACTGGGGCGGTCTCAGGCTCGTGCCGAACGCGTACGAGTTCTGGCAGCACGGCGGCGACCGCCTCCACGACCGGGTCCACTACGCGCGCGACGCGACCGGGTGGTCGCGAACGCGACTCGCTCCCTGAATCTCCGCGCAGGACCCCTCAAGGGCGCTTCGCTCCCTAGTCGCGCTTGAAGAGCGAGCGGGCGGTGTCGTGCGCGTCGGTGTCGCGGGCCTGCCAGGCGCGCTCGACGAGGCTGCCGAGGACGTCGCGGATCCCGATCATCCCGAGCAGGTTGTCGCCCTGCACGACCGGAACGTGGCGGATCCGTCGGTCACCCATCAATCGCGCCGCGTCGAGGATCTGGACGTCGGCGTCGACCGTGACCGGGTCGCGCGTCATCACGTCACCGACGTTCACGGCATCGAGGTCGGTCCCCTCGCCGGCGAGCGCGAGCACGTCGCGCTCGGTGAAGATGCCGACGAGCCTGCGGCCCTCGCAGACGGCGACCGAGCCGACGCTCTCCTCCAGCATCCGCAGCACCGCCAGGCGCGCGGAATCGCCCGGCTCGACGGTCACGACTCGCGTCCTCATCACGTCGCCGATCGCCATTCGGCCGCGAGTGTAACGCGTGTTACGAGGCGGGTGCGAGGGCGCCTGGCGTGTAGACGCCGAGCGGGTTCCAGAGCAGGTAGCCGCGGGCGCCCATCAGGCGAGCGGCCTCGATCTGCGCCTTCACTTCCGAGAGTCCGTACTCACGGCCGTAGGAGAAGTCCTGCAGCCAGGGGATCAGCTCCGCCTTGCCCTGCTTCAGCTCGCGGCGGAAGTCGGCGAGCGACCACTCGACCGTCGCCCCGGGAGCGGCGTTCGGATCCTCGAGTCCGTATTCACCCGCGCCGTAGTGCGAGGGGTAGACCATCGGGTAGATCGCGTCGACGTACTTCGAGAGCCGCCTTGGGACCTGGCCGATGCCGAGGTCGCGCGTGGCCGAGAGGCCAAAAACGTCGGCAGAAACGCGAACACCGAGCGGCTTCAGGCGCTCCCGCGCGTAGTGGACGAACTGCGCGATCACCCAGCCGGGCGCGGTCGTCGTCTTCCTCGGATAGACGATCGAGTCGACGTCCCCGTCGGTCGGGAAGCGAACGTAGTCGAACTGGATCTCGTCGAAGCCGGCGCGCGCCGCCACCTCCGCGATCGAGACGTTGTAGTCCCAGACGCGCTTGTCGTACGGGTTCGTCCAGCCGAGGCCGGCGTGGTTGTGCCAGATGGAGCCGTCCGGGTTCTTGATCGCGTACTCAGGCTTGCCCTCCGAGAGCCGCGGATCCTCGAACGTGACGACGCGGCCGATCAGGTAAACGCCTTTGCGGTGGATCAGCCTCGCCGCCTCGCGGGGCCGGTAGTAGGGCCGGGCGGCGCCGACCTTCGTCGCCAGCGGCACCGCCGACGGGATGAAACCGATTTCGCCGTTCTCGTCCTTGACATCGAGCTGGATCGTGTTCATCCCCTCGTCGACGAGCTCCAAGTACTCCGCGAGCTTGCCGTCGAGCGACGCCAGCGCCATCGTGACGTGGATCCCGCGCACCTCGTCTGGAAGCGCGCGCGGCTGCTTCACCGCCACGGGCTTGGCTGCGGGCTTCGCCGCCGGCTGCTCCTTCGCTTCGGTGGCGGCCGCGCCGTCGTCGTCGATGACGAAGCGGGCGCCGAGCGTTGCCGTCGCGGTCACGCCGAGCAGGACGCCGAAGGCGACGGCACGACGGCGCCGACGGCGGCGGCGCGCTGCCTCACGCCGCGCGCGAAAGCGCTCGTTCGGCTCCATCTGCTCGAACAGCATCGACACGGGGCGGGAACAGTATGTGGAAAACGTCCGCTTTGCAACGGACCTTAGAATCCTCCGGTGGTTCTTTCCGACGTGACGATCGGCCGCTTCCTCGACGAGGGACGGATCGAGGTCGAGCCCTACGACGCGTCGCTGATGCAGCCGTCGAGCCTCGACGTGCGCGTCGACCGCTACTTCCGCGTCTTCCGCAACTCCCGCTACCCCTTCATCGACGTCAAGCAGGAGCAGGAGGAGCTGACGGAGCTCGTCGAGATCGACGACGAGACGCCGTTCATCCTGCATCCGGGCGAGTTCGTCCTCGGCTCGACGCTCGAGCGCGTCCGACTGCCCGACGACCTCGTCGCGCGGCTGGAGGGAAAGAGCTCGCTGGGTCGGCTCGGCCTGCTGATCCACTCGACGGCCGGTTTCATCGACCCGGGCTGGGACGGCCACGTCACGCTCGAGCTCTCGAACGTCGCCAACCTCCCGATCACGATCTACCACGGGATGAAGATCGGCCAGCTTTCGTTCGTGCAGCTGACCGAGCCGGCTGAGAAGCCCTACGGCTCGGGCGGCCTCGGCTCGAAGTACCAGGGCCAGAAGGGGCCGACGCCGAGCCGCTACTGGAGGAATTTCGAGCAGTGAGGATCCTCGTCACCGGCGGAACCGGCTTCGTCGGCCCTGCGATCGTCCAGCGGCTCGTCAACGACGGGCGGACGGTGCGCCTGCTCGAGCACACCCCGGGGGCGAGCGCGGGCTTGCCGAACCAGGAGGCCGTTCCGGGCGCGATGACCGACGCGGCGAGCCTGCGCGAGGCGGTCGAGGGCCAGGACGCCGTCGTCCACCTCGTCGCGATCCTGAACGGCAAGCCGGAGCAGTTCCGGAGCGTGATGGAGCAGGGGACGCGCGACCTGCTCGCGGCCGCGCGGGCGGCAGGCGTGAGGCGGTTCGTGTTGATGTCGGCGCTCGGGACGGACGAGGAGACGAAGGAGCTCGTCCCCTACTACGGCGCCAAGTGGCAAATGGAGCAGGACACGAAGGCGTCCGGGCTCGAGCACGTGATCTTCCGGCCGAGCTTCGTCTTCGGCCGGGAAGGGGGCGCGCTCGGGCAGTTCAAGCGGATCGCGAAGCTGGCTCCGGTGACTCCGATCGTCGGGCCCGGGACGCAGCGGATTCAGCCGATCTGGGTCGAGGACGTGGCGGCGTACTTCGCCGCGGCGATCGAGAAGCCGGACGCGGCGAACCGGACGTTCGAGCTCGGCGGCCCCGATGTGGTCACGTGGAACGAGTTCTGGTCGCGGCTGAAGCGGGCGCAGGGAGCACACCGGCCGAGCATCCACCTTCCCTTCGGGCTGATGCGGGCGCAGGCGGCACTGCTCGAGCTGCTGCCGAAGCCGCCGGTGACGCGCGACCAGCTGAAGATGCTTGCTGCCGGCGACAACATCGTCTCGAACTCGGACGCCGTCGACACCTTCGGCCTCCCGCTCGTCCCGCTCGACGAGCAACTGCGCCGCGCGACGACCAAAGGCGCCTAGTCCGCGCGGGACGTGTGGGGTCCTGGCCCCGACACGTCTGCCGCGGCCAATGCGAGGAGACAGACGGAAGGCCGCTTTCGCGGCCTTCCGATCTTTCGGTACCAGCCTGTATTGGCAGAGACGCTTCCTGCCGAAGCGGCGCGATTGGATGTCACGAAGACATCGTTCCGCGGGCCCCCTACGCTGGCTAGACGATTCCCCTTGCAGGTCCTAGGGGCACGTCCCTACCGGCTGACACCTCCACTGCCCGTACTGGAAATCTCCACTGCCGGACCACCTCCTTTCCGCGGATATCGAGAATGTAGCAGGCGATCTAGACGTCAATGCGAACCCAGCCGTCCTCGATCCGGACCGGGAACGTCTCGACCGGCTCGTACGCCGGCAGCGTCAGCGCCCGGCCCGTCGCGATGTCGAAACGCGAGCCGTGCCGTGGGCAGATCGCGACACACGTGTCCGGCTCCCACTCACCCTCGCAGAGCGGCCCGTCGTCGTGCGAGCAGCGATCCTCGATCGCGTAGTAGCTGCCGTCGCAGTTGTAGACGCCGATCGCGAGCGGACCCGACCAGATGATCTTCACGTGCCCCGGCGGCAGCTCCGCGACGGGGCAGACGTCGACGGTCACGAAATCGTCAGGTCGTCGCCCTGCGTCCACTCGTCCGGGAGCGGCGTCCCCTTCGCCTTGTGCAGCGCCACTTTCAGCACGCCGAGCCCGAGGATCGCGCACTTGAGCCGCACAGGTGTCAGCGGGATCCCGACCTCCTCGAGCAGCTCCTCCTTCCGCATCTGCGCGACGTCCTCGGCGCTCCGCCCGACGACGATCTCGGTCAGCATCGACGTCGCCGCCTGCGAGATCGCGCAGCCGCGCCCCTCGAAGCCGACCTCCGAGATCGTCTCGCCGTCGAACCGGAGCGAGACCGTCACCTCGTCGCCGCAAAGCGGGTTCTGGCCCTCCGCCTGCGCGTCGGGGGCGTCGAGCAACCCGTGCCCGCGCGGGTTCTTGTAGTGGTCGAGGATGACCTCGCGATAGAGCTGGTCGAATTCGGACACGTCTACGCTCGATCGCCCTCAACCAAGGTGCTGCTTGACCTTGTGCAGGCCCTCGACCAGCCGGTCGATCTCCTCGGGGATCGTGTAGAGGTAGAAGCTCGCGCGCGTCGTCGCGGCAACGCCGAGACGTGCCATCAGCGGCTGCGTGCAGTGGTGGCCGGCGCGCACGGCGACGCCTTCCCAGTCCAGGATCTGCGCAACGTCGTGGGGATGGATCCCGGCGACGTCGAACGAGACGATCCCGGCACGGCGCTCGATGGGCGGGCCGAAGACCTGCACGAAGTCGAGCTCCGCAAGCTTCGCCAGCGCGTACTCGGTCAGCTCGTGCTCGTGGCGCTCGATCGCGTCGAGGCCGATCTCGGAGAGATAGTCGATCGCGACCCCGAACCCATACGCCTCCGCGATTGCCGGCGTGCCGGCCTCGAATTTGTACGGCAGCTCGTTCCAGCTCGTCCGCTCCAGCGCAACCGAGCGGATCATCTCGCCGCCGAGATTGAACGGCGACATCTGCTCGAGCAGCTCCGCGCGGCCCCAGAGGGCGCCGACGCCGCTCGGGCCGCAGAGCTTGTGCGAGGAGAGCGCGAGGAAGTCGCAGCCGAGCGCCTGGACGTCGAGCGGCCGGTGCGGCGCCGCCTGCGCGGCGTCGACGACCATGATCGCGCCCTGCTCGTGCGCCCACGCGGCCAGCTTCTCGACCGGGTTGATCGTCCCGAGCGAGTTCGAGACGAGGTTGTTGGCGACGACCTTGACCTTCCCGGACGCCGCGATCCCGTCGAGCGCGTCCAGCTGCAGCTCGCCGGCGTCGTCGATCGGGATGTGCCGGAAGCTGGCGCCGGTGCGGTTGGCGACGAACTGCCAGGGGACGAAGTTGGAGTGATGCTCGAGCTCGGTGATCACGACGACGTCGCCGGGGCCGAGGTTGTCGAGCCCCCAGGCGTACGCGACGAGGTTGATCCCCTCGGTGGCGCTGCGCGTGAAGACGATCTCGCGGGTCGCGGGCGCGTTCACGAACGCCCGCACCTTCTCGCGGGCGCCCTCGTAGCCCTCGGTCGCGCGCTCGGCGAGCCGGTAGACGCCGCGGTGCACGTTCGCGTAGCGGTGCGCGTAGAAGTCGTGCATCGCATCCAGCACCCGGCGCGGCTTCTGCGTCGAGGCGGCCGAGTCGAGAAACGCGACGGGCTTGCCGTTCGAGAGCTCCTCGAGGTAGGGGAAGTCCGCGCGGATGCGCTGGACGTCGAGCTTCGCGTCGGCGGTTACGGCCATGCCGTCATCGTACGCGTCACCCGCGCGGGTCGACCTTGCCGTTGCCATGGGCGCGCTCGGCGATCTCGCGCTCGCGCTCGACCGCAGTCGCCGCGCCGTCGAGCAGCTCGGCGAGCAGCTTCATCCTCGTCCGCTCCGAGGTCAACTGCAACAGCCGCTGCTTCAGCTCGGGGGCGAACTCGAAGCGGCCGGCCAGCTCGAAGGAGAGCTGCGGCACGTCGAGCCGCGGCTCCTCGACCTCGGCCCCGGTCAGCTCGACGAGGCGCTCGTAGAGCTCGAGCGCGTGCTCGGTGTCCTCCGGGTCGGCGCTGTCAGGCTCGTCCACGAGCTCCTCCACGATTCCGGTCTGGAAGGAACGGCCCCCGGTCAGCTCGACCAACCGAAAGCGCTGCCGACCCTCGGCGACGATGTTCAGCCGCCCGTCGTCGAACTTCTCGAGTACTTCGGTGACCGCGGCGCGCGTGCCGATCTCGCGCAGACCGTCATCGTCGGCGAAAACGAGCCCGAACTCGCGCTCGTCGGCCAGGCACTCGCCGATCAACTCCTGGTAGCGGTCCTCGAAGATGTGCAGCGGGATCTGCTCTGTCGGGAGCAGCACGATCCCGAGCGGGAAGAGGCCGAGCTCGCTCATCGCGACAAAGCCTAGACGCGCTCGAAGGCTGCGATCCGGAAGAGCGGACCGTTTCGCTCCGAGACGCGGGCGAGGCCCTGAGTCTCGACGGCGCCCTCGATCGCGGCCTGCGGATGAACGAAGACGCGGAAGCGGCGACCGCGCAGGCGCAGGTACCCGTTCACCGTCGCCAGGCCCGCCCGCGCCCACCAGACCTGCCGCGGGAAGCTGAGCACGAGCGCCTGGCGGGCGAGCGAGGCGGCGATCCCGGCGAGCGCCACCCCATCCGGCGTGCAGCAGACGACCTTGTTCAGGACGACGATGTCGGAGGAGCCGACAGACGCGGGATCGGCGACGAGGTCGGCCGTCCTGAAGGACATGCGCTCGCCCACACCGGCCTCGGACGCGAGTTGCCGCACGAACGGCTCATAGTCCGGCAGCAGCTCGACTATCTCAGCCGACTCCGCTCCCGCCTTCAGCAGCTCGAGCGCCACCTGGCCGACGCCGCCGCCGATCTCGAGCACACTCGCCCCGTCGACGCCCCGCGCGGCGGCTCTCCTTGCGAGCGAGCGCGCCATCGGGTCGGCGCCCTTGCGGCGGTACTTGCGCGCGTCGCTTTCCGCCGTCTTCCTGCCGAAGAACTCTTCCTGCCCGTGCCGGGCGCAGCAGCCGGTCACACCCGCCGCCGACCGAAGTGGCCGCGCGACGTCATCGCCATCACGGTGACGCCGTCCTGATTCACCATCTCGCCCCGGATCCGGACGGTGCCCCGGTCCGGCCGGGTCGCGGACGGGGTCGTCTCGAGCACCGTCAGCCTCCCGGAGAGCGTGTCGCCTGGGCGCACCGGAGCCAGCCAACGGAGCTCCTCGATCCCAGGCGAGCCCATAGCTGCGGCACCGTCGAGGAGAGAGTCGACGTAGAGGCGCATCCACATCGCGCCCGTGTGCCATCCACTCGCGATCAGGCCGCCGAAGACCGAGCTCTTCGCAGCCTCCGGGTCGACGTGGAACGGCTGCGGGTCGAACTGGCGCGCGAAGTCGAGGATCTCCGCCTCGCTGACCGTGCGGCTGCCGAGCTCGACCACCTGCCCGGGCGCGAGGTCCTCGAAGAAGAGCTGCGGCATCCGCTCAGCCTATGGTTATCGTGCCCGGGCGTGAGCGACTACGTCTTCACGATGTACCGGGCCGACAAGTTCTACGGCCCGGACCGGCAGGTGCTGGCGAACATCTCGCTCAGCTTCCTGCCGGGCGCCAAGATCGGCGTGCTCGGCCCGAACGGCGCCGGCAAGTCGACGCTGCTGCGGATCATGGCCGGGCTCGAGGAGCCGTCGAGCGGCGTCGCCGAGCTCGCACCGGGCGCAACCGTCGGCATGCTCGCCCAGGAGCCCGAGCTCGACCCGGTGAAGACCGTGCGCGAGAACGTCGAGGACGGCGTGCGCGAGCTACGAGACCTGCTCGACCGCTTCAACGAGATCTCGTCCCAGTTCGCGGAGCCCGACGCCGACTTCGACGCGCTGCTCGAGGAGCAGGCGAAGGTGCAGGAGCAGATCGACCGCACCGACGCCTGGAGCCTCGAGGCAACGCTCGACCGCGCCATGGACGCGCTGCGGCTGCCGGACGGCGACCGCGACGTGACAACACTTTCGGGCGGCGAGCGCCGCCGCGTCGCGCTCGCGCGGCTGCTCCTCTCCTCCCCCGACCTGCTCCTGCTCGACGAGCCGACGAACCATCTCGACGCCGAGTCGGTCGCCTGGCTCGAGCGCTTCCTCGAGGCTTACAAGGGCACAGTCGTCGCCGTCACCCACGACCGCTACTTCCTCGACAACGTCGCCGGCTGGATCCTCGAGCTGGACCGCGGCAAGGGCATCCCGTTCCAGGGCAACTACTCCTCCTGGCTCGAGCAGAAGCAGGCACGGCTCGCGGTCGAGGAGAAGCAGGAGTCGGCACGGCGCCGAACGCTGGCCCGCGAGCTCGAGTGGGTGCGCGCAAGCCCGAAGGCGCGGCATGCGAAGGCGAAGGCGCGACTGACGCAGTACGAAAAGCTGCTCGCCGACGACCAGAACGTCAAGCTCGACCGGGTCGAGATCCACATCCCCGCCGGCCCGCGGCTCGGAGACGTCGTCGTCGACGCCGAGGGCGTCAGCAAGGGTTTCGGCGACCGCCTGCTCGTCGAGGAGATGACCTTCTCGCTCCCGCCTGGCGGCATCGTCGGCGTGATCGGCCCGAACGGAGCCGGCAAGACGACCCTCTTCCGGATGATCGCCGGCGAGGAGAAGCCCGACGAGGGGGCGCTCCGCGTTGGGGACACCGTCGAGCTCGCCTACGTCGACCAGGCCCGCGCCGACCTGACGCCCGAGAACACGGTCTGGAAGGAGATCTCCGGCAACCAGGACGTGATCGAGCTGGGCAAGAAGGAGGTCAACTCGCGGCAGTACGTCTCCTGGTTCAACTTCAGAGGCTCGGACCAGCAGAAGCGCGTCTCCGACCTCTCCGGCGGGGAGCGCAACCGCGTCCACCTGGCGAAGCTGCTGCGCAGCGGCGGCAACGTGCTCCTGCTCGACGAGCCGACCAACGACCTCGACGTCGACACGCTCCGCGCGCTCGAGGAGGCGCTGCTCGACTTCGCCGGCTGCGCCGTCGTGATCAGCCACGATCGCTGGTTCCTCGACCGGATCGCCACGCACATCCTCGCCTTCGAGGGCGACAGCCAGGTGACGTGGTTCGAGGGCAGCTACGAGGAGTACGCCGACTGGGTCAAGGAGACGCGCGGCGCCGACGCGCTCGAGCCGCACCGGATCAAGTACAAGCCGCTCGTGCGCGCGTGATCGTCGCGGAGCGGGATGCGGTCGTGCTCCGGCACGCAGCCGAGGCCGACCTGCCGGTGATCGACGGCCTGACCGCCGTCGGCTATGCGGAGATCCAGGAGAGCTTCGTCGCCATGCTCGGGCTCGACCTCTACGAGGCGGTGCAGGCCGATCCCGGCCAGAGTTGGGAGCAGCGGAAGGCACAGCAGAACCGCCGGCTCTTCGCCGAGCACCCGGAGCAGGTCTGGGTGCTGGAGGACGCGGGCTGGGTCTTCGCCTATGTCAGCTTCTGGCTCTTCCCCGAGCGCGGTTACGGCCATCTCGACAACAGCGCCGTCGACCCGTCCTGCCGCGGCGAGGGCTGGGCGCGCTTCATGTACGCCCACGTGCTCGAGCACTTTCGCTCGCTCGGGCTCCGCTACGCCCACGTGGACACCGGCCTCGACGACGCGCATATCCCGGCGCGACGCGCGTACGAGGCGGTCGGCTTCGACCGCAGCGTCCCGACGGTCGACCTCTGGCGGCGGCTCTAGCCGCTGAGGACGAGGCGGAGCGGCTCGTCTCCGAGCAGGCGGCGCTCGAACGCGACCGGCAGCACGTCAGGAAGCGCGAGCTCGTAGCGCTCCCGCTCCGGCAGCTCGACGTCGAGGTCGAAGACGCAGTGCGTCGGGATCCGGTCCACGCCCCAGTCGACCGCCGGGTCCGCGTTCACCGACCTGCCCGTCGGCAGCTCGCCCTCGGCGATGACCTCGTCGCCGGCACGGATCTCGAAGTCGGTGCCGCGGTGGATCTTCCGGAACGGGCGGGCGCCGGAGCACTCGACCCCCTCCTCGCGGATGTTGTTGTCCGGCACGACCACGCGCAGCCTCGCGTCGATCCCCGCGTCGCCGCCGCAGCCCGGGAGCACGAGGACGGCAAGCAGCACGAGCCGCCTCACGGTGCGATCAGCTCGTCGAGCGACGCCTCGAGCTCGGCCGCGCTCACACCGCCGGGCCAGCCGCGCACGACCTGTCCGCCCCTGGCGACGAGGACGACCAGTCCCGGCTCGCGCGCCGCGTACTTCAACCAGACGCGGTCCTTCGCGATCGCGAGCGGGTGTCCGAGGTCGAGCTCTGCGGCATAGTCGGCCGCGTCACCGTCGTCCTCCCCCGCGATCCCCAGCAGCGCGACCGCCCCCTCGCTGCCGTCGACCGCCTCGGCGGCGGCACGGTGGATCTGGCGGCAGCGGTTGCAGTAGCTCGCGGTGAAGACGAGCAGGAGCGGCCGCTCCGCCCACAGCCGGCTGCCGCTGACTGGCGTGCCGTCGACGAGCTCGGCCGCGAAGTCGGGCGCGGCGAGCGCCGACGAGGGCGGCTCCGCGTACGCGACACCTGCGGGCGGCGGCCCGGGCAGGTCGGCCGCGCCTCCCGCCACGTCCCCGTCCTCGCCGCACGCGGCGAGGACGAGGACGAGTGCGAGCAGCAGCCGGTTAATCCGTGGCCGGCGTCGTGTCACGCACGTGAACGTCGCACGTCCGCGAAGCGGTCTTCGACGCGTCGGTCTCGGACGTCGCGGTCAGCGTCACCGTCGTGCGGGCGTCGCCCTCGTCGGTGAGCGGGTCGCGGAGCACGTGCACAGGCACCTGCACCGTCTGACCTGCGGTCGCAGCGGCGAGCGCGTTCGGCAGCGTCACCTTCCAGTCGGCGCTGCTCGAGGTGGCCACGAGCCGGTAGACGTCGTGGTCGAACGGCGCCGCGCCCGCCGCCCCGGTGTTCCCGAGCGGGAACGTGCACGTGGCGAGGAAGCCCTCGCGCTGCGGCGTCTTCGCAGCCGTGCCGAGCTGGACACCGCGGGCGAACGGATCGCCCGGCTCGGCTCGACGGACGGCCACACGGTAGTGGAGGACGCCGTCCGCGTCCCGCCGCGTCGAGAGCACGTAGAAGTGGAGCTTGTTGAACGTGTCCACGTATTCGTACGCGCTCCCGGAGCGGGTGCCAGCGTGGAACGTCGCGTCGTTCAGCTGGCGCGGGTCGCCGCGGACCACGGCGACCGGCGTGCCGTCCGGCCGGAAGAAGTCGATCATCCCGATGTCCTGCGGGTTCGGGTCGATCATCCACACCCGCGGCGTGCCGCTGGTGCGGCTCTTCGAGAGCAGGACGCCGTGGCCGGGCGCGAACGAGTCGTTGCCGACCCGGTCGACGACCTCGAGACGGTAGTGCAGGTAGGGGCCGCCCGTGCGGTTCGGGCAGTAGAACGGTTCGAGGCCCTGGTTCGCGCAGCTTCCCGCCAGATCCCCGGCACCGAGTGTCACCGTCACGCCGACCAGATCGCCGTCGGGCACGGATTCGCGCGCCTTCAGGTCGACGACCGCGATCCCCTGTGTCTGCAGTGTGTCGCGCGCGAACGTCGCCTGGTCGGTTGCGTCGAGCACGCCGAGCTGGTTCTTGAAGTGGAGCATGTGGTGCGGCCCGAGGCCGGAGCCGCCGGCGTTCGGGATCTGCCACCGGTTGTGGGTGCCGCCGGGGCCGTTGAACGTGCCGCGGCTCATCATCTCCCAGTAGCCGGTGTAGTTCCGGTCGAGGTCGCCGAACGGGTTGTTGTAGTTGTCCGGCAGGCCGCGGAGGTGGCTGAACTCGTGGGCGAACACGCTCTGCCCGGAGCTTTCGGCCTGCGTCGAGGTGCCGCCGCTTGCATTCGGCCAGTGGTTCGCCGCCGCCCGCCACGACGTCCAGGGGACGTAGCGGGTCGGGGCCCAGTTCGGGATCGCGTTACCGGCGCTGTTCAGCACCGGCCCGTCCTCGGCTCCGGGCGGCCCGAACTTGGCGGGCACCTGCTCCCGCGCGGTCCAGAGCATCTCGCCGAACTCCTGCCACGTCGACGACTCGTCGTGCCCGGCGGTGACGTAGAAGGCATTGTCGTAGCCGCAAAGCCCCGAGGCGCAGCCGATCGCGGCCCGCCAGGCGTTGCCGCCGTCGGTGCGGATGTTCCGGCCGCACGTGTGACCGGCCGGACAGGTCGAGTTCGGCTGCGTGCCGACCGGCGAGTTGAAGTCGTTCGCGAGGCCGTACTCGAAGGACTTGGCGGGCATGGTGTACGGGCCGAACGTCTCGACGTCGACGCCGATCTTCCCGTGTGTGTCCTCCATCCAGTAGCCGTGGAGGGTCTTGCCGCCGTTGTATTCGTTCGGGGTCGAGTAGTAGTCATGCATCCACTGGCGCACGTCCTCGGCCGCCACCGGCGTCCAGCCCGGCTGCGGGTTGCCGAACGGATGCGACCCCGCCGCCTGGCTGATCAGGAACGGCTGGTCGGGATAGTCGATCAGGATGATTGCGGTCCGGTACTGGTTCTGCGAGCCGTCGACGCTGAAGTCGTAGAACTCGGGGCGCCCGTCCGGGACGGCGCTGTAGGCGGCCCACGTGAGCTCACCCTGGTCGACCCAGTTCTGGGCGTCGATCGGCTGGAGCAGAGGATGGTTTGCGGCGTCCGGCGGAATCTCGGCGCCCGCGGAGGACGCGAGCGACACCGGCAGGGCGAGGAGCGCGAGCACGGCGAGACGACGTGCGCCCCGGTGTCGGGTCTTCACTCTCATTGCCACTCCTTTCCCCCGGCGCGCGGCGCCGCCGGGGTCGAATGTCTCCCGCCAACCCCCCGGCGGACAGGAGTGGGCCGACGCTAACACACCCCATTGGAACGTCGTCCATGCACGGGGACGAGCGGCTAGCGCGGGAGCGTGGATCGGGAGCGCCAGCATCACAACGTCACGCTCGCGATCCTGACGCTGGCAGGCGCCGCGTTCTCACTCCAGCAGACGATGGTCTTCCCGGCACTCGGGACGTGGCTTCGGAATCGTGCTCTCCGGGGTGATCGTCGACAACTTCTCCTGGCGTTACCTCTTCCTGCTCGGCTCGATCCCGGTCGCGCTCTCGCTCGCGCTCGTGGCTCTACGTGCCCGAGTCGCCGATCCCTTCGCCGTCCCGGGTCGACGTCCCCGGCGCGCTGCTGCTCTCCGGCGGGCTGATCTCGCTGATGCTCGCGCTGACCGAGGGTGAGCAGTGGGGCTGGGGATCACCGCTCTTCGCCGCCTTGCTGCTCCTAGCTGCCGCGCTGTTCGTCCTCTGGGGCATCGTCGAGGCACGCTCGAGCTCGCCGATGGTCGACCTGCGCATGCTCGCGCACCGGCCGATCCTGCTCACGAACATCGCGACGTTGATCTCAGGCTTCGCCCTCTTCAGCTGCTTCGTCCTCGTGCCGGCCTTTGTTGTCACGGACACGGCCAACGGCTACGGCTTCGGCGCCAGCGCGACGGCGGCCGGGCTCTACCTGCTCCCGAGCTCGATCGCGATGCTCGTCGCCGGGCCGCTGGCGGGGGCGGTCGGACGGCGCTATCGGCTCGAAGTGGCCGCTCGCGATCGGGATGGCGATCGTCAGCGTCGCCGCGCTGCTCTTCGCGGCCGCACACGACGAACCCCTCCCGATGCTGCTCGCGAGCGCGCTGCTCGGGCTCGGCGTCGGGGCGGCGTTCGCCGCGCATGGCCGGGCTGATCGCCGACAACGTCGACCCGCACGAGATGGGTGTCGCAGCGGGGATGAACACGGTCGTGCGCATGATCGGCGCCGTCGTCGGCGGCCAGGTAGGTGCGGCCCTGCTCACGGCGCGCACGATCGGCGACTCCTCGAACCCGGCCGAGTCGGCCTACACGATCACCTTCGCGCTCAGCGCCGTCACCGCCCTCGTCGCCGCAGCGATCGCGCTCTCGATCGGCTCCAGGCCGGTTCGACGGCGCGCCGTGCACGCGCCGCAGTCGTCCGCCCGGACGAGCCCGGCTCGTCCTCAGGGCTGAGCAGAGTTCCGTCCGCAGGCCGATGCGCTCGACCCCTCCGCGGCCGCAGCATGTGGATACCGATCAACGGAGGTGACCACGAATGACCGAAATCCTGACGAGGCGTGAATCCGGGCTGGACGTCGGCCCGCTGCGGAACCTGCTGGACGGCGACGTGGTCGCTCCCGAGGAGGTCGAGTGGGACGACGCCCGGCTCGCCTGGAACCTGACCGTCGACCAGAGTCCTGCGGCCGTCGTGCTGCCCGAGTCGACCGCGGACATCGCCGCCACGGTCGCGTTCGCGAAGGCTCACGGCCTCCGCGTCGCGCCGCAGGGCACCGGCCACGGCGCCGCAGCGATGGGCGACATGTCCGACACGATCCTGCTGAAGACGGAGCGGCTGCGGGGCGTCACGATCGACCCGGAGAACCGGACCGCGCGGGCCGAGGCCGGCACGATCTGGATCGAGGTCGTCGAGGCTGCGGCCGAGCACGGGCTCGCCGCGCTCGCCGGCTCCTCGCCCGACGTCGGCGTCGTCGGCTACACGCTCGGCGGCGGCCTCTCCTGGCTCGCACGCAAGCACGGGATCGGCGCCAACCAGGTGACGGCGATCGAGGTCGTCACGGCGTCGGGCGACGTCGTCCGCACCGACTGGGCGAACGAGCCCGACCTGTTCTGGGCGCTCCGGGGCGGCGGCGGCTCCTTCGGGATCGTCACCGCGATCGAGTTCAACCTCTTCCCGATCTCGCAGGTCTATGCCGGCATCCTCTGGTACCCCGTCGACCGCGCGGCCGAGATCCTCAAGGAGTGGCGCGCGTGGACGGACGACCAGCCGGACGAGATGACGTCGGTCGGGCGGATCCTCCAGTTCCCGCCGATCCCGGCGATCCCGGAGCCCGTTCGCGGCCAGTCGTTCGTCGTCGTCGAGGCGATCTGGTCGGGCGAGCCTGGCGACGGCGCGCGCCGGCTGGAGCCGCTGCGCGAGCTCGGGCCGGTGATGGACACCGTGATGACCATCCCCATCTCGGAGCTGAGCCGGCTGCACATGGATCCCGAGGGTCCTGCCCCGGGGGCGGGCGACGGCGGCATGCTCGACGACGTCGACGACCACCTGATCGACCTCTTCGTCGAGCAGGTCGTCGGCGCGCCGATCCTGTCGGCGGAGATCCGCCACCTCGGCGGCGCGGTCGCACGGCGTGACTCGCGGCACGGTGCCATCGACGCGTTCGAGGCGCCTTACTCGATGTACGCCCTCGGGGTCGCACCGACGCTCGAGGCGAAGGCGGCCGTGGACGGGGCAGTCGGGGGCCTCCGCAACGTGCTCGCGCCGTGGGAGGCCGAGCACACGTATCTCAACTTCGCCGACACCCGACGGAAGCCGTCGTCGCTCTACTCGAGCGCGAGCTATCACCGGCTGCGCCGGATCAAGGCGATCGTCGATCCGACGGATCTGATCCGCTCGAACCATCCTGTTCCCCCCGCAAGCTGAGCATCCGCCCGCGCGGACGCCCAACGCGAAGATCTTCGAAGGGGCCGCTCCGCGGCCCTTTCGGGAACTCGCGATCTGCGCAACAATGAGGCGAAGGAGGTTCGATGCGCGACCTGATCGTCATCCTCGCCCTCTACGTCGTCGTCCTCTTCGCGTTCGGCTGGTGTGGCGGCATCCGTGCCGCCGGTAGGTCGATCGAAGACTGGGGCCGGCGGAGCACGGGGCAGCGCGGGCGGCCGCACAGTCCAGTCAGCTGAGCCCGCGCCGCTACGGTTTCGCCCGTGGATGCTGACGCGGTTGAGATCCGGGTGCTCGGCTGCCTGGTCGAGAAGCAGCGGACGACGCCCGACCAGTACCCGCTGTCTCTGAACGCGCTCCGGCTCGCCTGCAACCAGGCGACGAACCGCGAGCCCGTCGTCGACTACGACGAGGCAACGGTCCGCGCCGCACTGGACAGCCTCTCCAGGCGCGGTTGGGTGCGGCTCGCCAGCGGGCCGGGCAGCCGGGTTGCGAAGTTCCGCCATTTGCTCGACGACGCGCTCGGCCGCGTCCCCTCGCAGATCGCGCTGCTCGCCGTGCTGATGCTGCGCGGCCCGCAGACGCCCGGCGAGCTGAAGCAGCGCGTCGAGCGGCTCTACCCGTACGGCTCGATCGAGGACGTCGAGCAGGCCCTCGCCGCGCTTGCGGACGCGGAGCTCGCCGAGAAGCAGGCGCGCCGGCCGGGCCAGAGCCAGGACCGCTGGCGCCACCTCCTCGGCGGCGACGACGCGGACGCGGCGCAGCCCGAGCCACCCCGTTCGACGAACGTCGAAAGTGTGACAGTCACACAAAGTCCGCTCGAGGAGCGCGTCGCCCGGCTCGAGCAGCAGGTGGCCGAGCTGCAGCGAGCGCTACAGGAACGCTGAACGAGGGTACTCCCGCCTCGTGCCTCCGAATCCGATCGAAAACCTCCGCGGTGCCGCGCGGCAGCTCGGCGAGCAGCTGAAGCGCACCGCCGGGCCGGAGCTCGAGGACCTGCTCGGGCTCGGGCCGCGGGCGACGCCGCCGCGGCCGCTGCCCGAGCTCCAGGCCGAGCTCGACGGGCTCGTCGGGCTCGAGACCGTCAAGGAGCAGGTGCACGCGCTGCTCGCGTTCCTGCAAGTACAGGCGCGCCGCAAGGAGCACGACCTGCCGGAGGTCGCGACGAGCCAGCACCTTGTCTTCCTCGGCAACCCCGGCACCGGTAAGACGACGGTCGCACGCCTGCTCGCCGAGATGTACGGCGCGATGGGGCTGCTCGAGAAGGGCCACCTCGTCGAGGTCGACCGCGCGTCGCTCGTCGGCCAGTACGTCGGCCAGACTGCGATCAAGACCGACCGGGCGATCCGACGGGCGCTCGACGGCGTCCTCTTCGTCGACGAGGCCTATGCGCTGACACCCGGGGAGGGCCGGCTCGACTTCGGCGCCGAGGCAGTCGAGACGCTGCTGAAGCGGATGGAGGATCACCGCCATCGCCTCGTCGTCATCGTCGCCGGCTATCCGCGGCTGATGCGTGCCTTCCTCGACTCGAACCCGGGTCTGCGCTCCCGCTTTGCCCGCGAGCTCTCCTTTCCCGACTATTCGACGAACGACCTGCTCCAGATCACGCGCCGGCTCGCGGCGGAGCACGAGTACGAGCTCGGCCCGGGGGCCGACGACGCGCTCGAGCGAATCTTCGCCGGCGCCGCTCGTGGCGAAGGCTTCGGCAATGCCCGCTACGCGCGCACGATCTTCGAGCAGGCGCTCAACCGCCAGGCGCTCCGCCTCGCCCGGCTCGAAGGGGCTGCGCTCGAGGAACTGAGCCGCGACGAGGTGACGACGCTCGAGGCCGACGACCTGCTCGAGGCGGCTCACCTGCTCGGCGAGAGCCCGGAGGCGCGTCCGAAACGCCGCCGCTGGCTCGGCTGAGAGCCTCTGGCGCAATGATGCCTCGCCGCCGGGTCGTGCCGGGTGGATGCGAGGCAAGGACGCAGGGAGCGCCGATATGCGGGCATATCGGCGCGACTGAGGACGCCGCCTCGCGCCGCCGGGGCTCCGGCGGCTCAAGCTTCATTGGATCAGAGACTCTACGTTTGACGCCGCCGCCCGGCGGTGTTTTCATCGCCAATAGGCATGGCCGGGACCTTCTCGAAGCTGCTCGTGTCCACGGCAGCCGCGCTCGACCGGCGCTTCGGCTGGGACCGGCTGCCGCGGCCGCTCGGCGTGCTCGCCCTCGTCGGCCTCCGGACTCGCCTGCGGGAGGAGAACCTCTACGACACGGGCCCGGGCGGCGTGAAGGCGGCGGACGGCGGCGCACGCGACGCCCGCACGACCGACGGCAGCTACAACGACCTCGAGAGCCCGGCGATGGGGATGATCGGCGCCCGCTTCGGCCGCAACGTCCCGCTCGACCGCACCTATCCCGAGGAGCTGCCCGGGCTGCTCGACCCGAACCCCCGCCTCGTCAGCCGCCGACTGCTCACCCGCGAGGAGTTCACGCCGGCCACGATCGTGAACGTCCTCGCCGGCGCCTGGCTCCAGTTCGAGGTGCACGACTGGTTCAGCCATGGCAAGAACCTGCCGGACGAGCCGTTCGAGCTCGAGCTCGACGACGACGACACGTGGAGCGAGCGGCCGATGCGGATCGAGCGCACGCGCACCGACCCGTTCCCGGACACGAACGGCGGCGCCACGACCTGGGTGACGACCGACTCGCACTGGTGGGACGGCTCGCAGATCTACGGCAGCGACCCGGCGCTGACGGCCGCGCTCCGCGAGGGCACAGGCGGCCGCCTCAGGCTCGACCCCGACGGCCAGCTGCCGCGTGACCTCGACGCCCAGGTCGACCTCACGGGCGTCGCCGGCAACTTCTGGCTCGGCCTCGCGCTCCTGCACACGCTCTTCACGCGTGAGCACAACGCAATCGCCGACCGCCTCGCGGGCGAGCAGCCGGAGTGGAGCGACGACCAGCTCTTCGGCAAGGCGCGCCTGATCACGGCGGCGCTGATGGCGAAGATCCATACCGTCGAGTGGACGCCGGCGATCATCGCGCACCCGACGACGACGTTCGGCATGCGGGCGAACTGGTATGGGATCCTCGGCAAGCGGCTCGGCAAGCGGAGCTCGAACGAGGTGCTCGGCGGCATCCCCGGCTCCGCGACCGACCATCACGGCGTCCCGTACTCGCTGACGGAGGAGTTCGTCGCCGTCTACCGGATGCACCCGCTCCTCCCCGACGACTTCACCTTCCGCTCGATCGCGACGGACGAGGTGCTGCAGGAGCGAACGTTCCGCGAGCTCGGCGTCAACGACGTCCGCGCCCGCCTCGACGAGGTCGGCTTCGTCGACTCGTTCTACTCGTTCGGGATCGCGCACCCCGGGGCGATCACCCTGCACAACTATCCGCGCTTCCTCCAGGAGCTGCACAAGCCGGACGGCACGATCGTCGACCTGGCCGCGATCGACGTGCTGCGGATCCGCGAGCGCGGCGTCCCCCGCTACAACGAGTTCCGGCGGCTCTTCCACCTGAAGCCGGCGGCGACGTTCGAGGAGCTGACCGACAACCCCGCGTGGGCGAAGGAGCTGCGCGAGGTCTACGGGGACGTCGAAAAGGTCGACCTGATGGTGGGGCTCTACGCGGAGCCGCTGCCGAAGGGCTTCGGCTTCAGCGACACCGCCTTCCGCGTCTTCATCCTGATGGCGTCGCGGCGGCTGAAGAGCGACCGCTTCTTCACGAGCGATTACAACGCCGAGACGTACACGCAGACCGGACTCGACTGGATCGACGAGACGAGCATGAGCGACGTGCTCCTGCGCCACTACCCCGAGCTGGAGCCGGCGCTGCGCGGCGTCGAGAACGCCTTCGCGCCCTGGCGGCGGGTGAACGCGTGAGGGAGCTGGCGCCGGGCGTGCTCGCGCTCGGGAGCAGGAAGGGCGGCCGGGTCCGATCGTTCCTGCTCGACACGAACGGCGAGCTGACGCTCGTGGACACGCTCTTCGAGGACGATGCCAGCGGCGTCCTCGAAGCGATCCGCACACTCGGCCGCAAGCCGTCCGATCTGAAGCGGATCGCGCTCACGCACGCGCACCGATCGCACCTCGGCGGGCTCGCGGCCCTGAAGCGCGAGACGGGCGCGACCGTGCTCGCCCATGCGTCGGAAGCGGATATCGTCTCCGGCGACCGGGCGGCGCAGCCGGTCGGCCTGAAGCCGACGGCGCCCCTGCGCACCTACCCGTTCCAGGTCGGGATCTTCCTCAACAAGCCGAAGCACCGCCCGTGCCCGATCGACGAGAGCATCGGCGAGGGCGACGCTGCCGGACCGCTGCGCGTGCTGCACGCCCCCGGCCACTCGCCTGGCCATCTCGCGTTCTCGTGGCCCGAGCGAGGACTGCTGCTCTCGGGGGACGCGATCGCAACCTGGCCGCGGTTCGAAGCGGGCTGGCCGGCCTTCACGCTCAACCCGGAGCAGCACGCGGAGTCGATCCGGCGCCTGGCGGCGCTCGACGCCGCGATCGTCGGCGTCGGCCACGGCGATCCGATCACGGTCGGCGCCGCCGAGAAGGTGCACAGCCTGACGATCCCAGCCGGCTAGGCGCGCGGCGTCACGAACTCGATCAGGTTCCCGAACGGGTCGCGGACGAAGAACCGCTCCCGGCCGCCGACGGGACGTGCCGGCTCGATCTCGCAGCCGTTGTCGGTGAGCCAGGCCCGCAGCGGTGCGAGGTCGTCGACCTCGAGCGCGAAGTGGTGCTGCGCGGTCGCGTCGGGCGGGGAACCGGCGATGATGTGCAGCTCGAGTCCGCCGTTACGGCCGAGGCCATAGACGAGCGCGCGCTCGCTCACGTAGAGCTCGGGCAGCTCGAGCAGGTCGCCGTAGAAGGCGCGGGCGCGCTCGACGGCCTCCGGCGCCACGGTGATCCCGACGTGCTGGAGTCTCACGGCGATCCCCTCGTGCAAGCGCCTCCCACCGGGGTGCGGACATGGCGGACGTTCTGCCACGCGCGACCTTCGGGGAGCAGGCCGAAGCGGGACAGCGCCAGCGGCAGCCCGGTGCGCGCCCGCATCTCGGCCGAGTGGATCCAGAAGCCCACGAACGCCTCGGCGTTCGCCCTCGGGTTGAGCCGGCGCAGCTGCCAGAAGAGCCTGCCGGTCTGCGACTGCTGGTCGACGACGATCTGATCCGAGACGCTCCACCACAGCTGCAGCGGCACGCATGAGCTCGCGATCGCACGCGCGTGCGTCATCGGGCTCCGCGACGCGTACGCGCGCGGGTACTGCCCGGGTCCGCCGCCGATCTCGAGTCGCGCGAGCCTGCGCAGGCTCGAGCCCAGCCGCGCCTTCCCGAGCAGCGTTCGGCACGTGTTCTTGCACTGGAGCCGGTCGAAGTTCCGGTACTGGAGCGCGAGGTCGGTGACCGAGGAGAAGGCGGCGGCGCCGGCGAGGAGCCCCGGGTGCCGCGCGACGAGAAGCAGCGTCTCCTGGCCGCCCATGCTGCCGCCGAACGCGTAGATCTTCTGCCGGTCGATCCGCAGCCAGGGCACCGTCGTGCGCAGGATCTCCGGCATTCGCGCGAGCTCCTCGACGTGGCCGGCGTAGCCCCACGAATGCCCCGCGACCCGCCTGCCGCGCGCGTCCGGGTTGATCACGGCGAACGAGCCGCGACCGGGCAGGTTGCCCCAGAGGATCGAGTTCGCGTGCCCGTTCAGGCCGCGGCCGTGCGGCGAGATGATCAATGGCAGCGGCGGGTTGGCGGCAGGCCCGTACCACGCCGGCAGCACCACGCTGGCGGTGCTCGGCCGGCCGTCGTGGGCGATGTAGCGAACGCGCAGCCGCTTGACCGCGGTGACGCCGGCCGCCGAAGCCGGGCGGCGGCTGCCGTAGCGGATGATCACCTCGAGGCGGCCGGCGAGCCCACTGAGGTCGATCGTCTCGCCGGTCCGCTCGCCCTCCGGCGGCTCGAGCGGCGACCCGTTCACCGTCACCGCCTCGACCCGCTGGCCGCGCGGCAGCCGGACACGGAGCTTCAGCGTCTTCGGCGCCGGCCGTGCGGGCGGCTCCACGATCGCGCGGATCGTGTCGCTCCGTGCCTCGAGCGAGTACGTGACAGGGCCGAAGCTCGTCGGCGCGCGGCGAACGGCGATCCGGCGGCCGACACGCAGCCACGGGCGCGGCGTCGCGAACGCGAGCTCGAGGCCGGTCGGCGCGCCGTCAGCGTCGCGGGTCTCGTGGACGAGCAGCGACCGGAGCGTCTGCAGGAAGGCGGCGTTGCTCGCTCCGTTCGGCGGCAGGTACATCGAGCGGAAGTGCCTGCCGGCAAGCGGCGCCACGCTCGCCGCTTCGCCCGAGACGAACGTGTTGGGCGTCATCGCCAGCGCCAGCGAGCCGTAGAGGCTGAGCACGAGCTGGTCGGCCGCGTCGCCGTCGGCGAGGAAGCGGGCGACGTTCGTCCCGTAGACCTGGTCGGTCCCGGAGACCGGAAAGGCCGGCTGCTCGTAGAGCGCATAGGCGCCCGCGCGGACGACGCCGGCGAGCCGTGACCCGTGCCGGAGCATGTACTTGAGGATCCCGGTCGCCTCCGGGCTGCCGGGGGCGAAGATGCCGGACGCGAGCGCGTACGGCATCACGAGGTTCCAGTAGCTGCCGAGCCTCGCCTCGGTCAGCGATCCGTAGGCCGGCTCGCGGTCGAGCAGCCGCGCAGGCACGAACAGCGAACCGTCCCCGAGCCGCCGCTGTGAGGAGGCCACCGCCCGTCGCAGGCCCGCTTCGAGCAGCTCGGCGAGCGTCTCGCAGCGCCGCGCGAGCTCCGCGTTCCCCGTCTCCGCCCAGACGCGGCCCATCGCCTCGAGTCCCTGCCAGACCGTCGCCTGCGAGTGCAGGCCGAGCACCTGCTCGTCGATGTCGGAGGAGTAGCGCTCGCGTCCGAGCAACCCGGTGCCGCCGTCGGCGATCTGTCGCCCGAGCTCGTCGACGTAGCGCCGCAGGGTCGGGGTGGCGCCGTCGACGTAGGCTCGGTCGCGGGTGAGCCGGTAGTGGAGCGCCGACCCGATCAGCCGCTTGCCCGCCTTCCAATTCGGATACGGCACGTCCTTCCGCGTCAGCGACGTGCGCAGGATCGAGCGCGCGACGCCGGCGTAGCCGAGCTCGCTCATCACCTCGGCGACGTCGACGCCCTCCGGGAACGAGAACTGCTCGTACGGGTTGCCGATGCTGTAGCGCCAGGTCAGAAGCAGGTTCTGGATCAGCACGTTGCGGTAGGCGTCGTCGATACGCTGCTCGGGGACGGTGATCTGCGTGCCTTCCTGCAGCCGTCCGTTCCAGTACGCCGAGACGGCGCGGCGCGCGCGGTCGTAGCGGGCTGCGTCGACGGCGAGGGTGCGGCCGCCCGGGTAGTTGATCCAGGCGAGGTAGATCGTCCGCTTGGTCCCGCGCCTGATCCGGTAGGTCAGCACCGAGCGCTTGACGGCGCCGCCGCCGCTGAAGGCGAGCACCTGCCGCAGTTGCCTGACCGACGGCTTCAGCCGCAGCTGAACAGCCTTCGTCGCCGCACGCCTGGCGTCGACGTCGAGCCGGACGAAGCTGACGAGCGAGCCTGTCTCGGACGTCTGCGCCGCAAACGACTCCTGCCGGTAGCGGACGCGAGCCGCGTCGGTGTACGTCGTCGACAGGATCGGCAGGTAGCCGTTTGCCAGGCGAGCCTGACCGAGCCTCGCGAGACACGAGCCGTAGCGCTCGCGGCCCTTCGCCCCGACGAGGATCGTCAGCCGCCGGCCGCCGACACGCTCGGCGATCACCTGGCTGCCGTCCGCGACGTGGAGCGCGACGGAGCCGGCGCCTCGTACGCCCAGCGGCTGGCCGAATGGCACGTAGTAGACGCCGGACTCGGTCAGGGCTCTCTTGCCGGGTGCGCGGGCGTAGAGCAGCGGCGGGAGCAGGCGCCGCGCCGCGTCATAGCTCGGGCCGTCCGGCGCACCGAGGAGCGCGTTCCCCCAGACGTCGTGACGCGTGCGAAGGGCGCGCTCGACCCTGCTCGTGTGCGCCGCGGTCGCCCTCGGCGGCGCGCAGGAGACCGTCTTCGAAACGGCGACTTCGGCGCGCCCGCCGACGAGTGCGGCAGCGGCACTGAGAGCTGCGATCGTGAGCGCCGCACGCACAGCCCGATTGATACCGGGCAACGCCGTCGCGCGCTAGGCCTGCGGGATCCGCGCTTCGAGCGCGGCGCCGAGCGCTTCGCGCACGGGCTCGAGCTCGATCCGGTCGAGCACGTCCTGGAAGAAGCCGCGCACGATCAGGCGCTCCGCCTCGGCGCGTGAGAGGCCGCGGGCCATCAGGTAGAAGAGCTGCTCGCGGTCGACCTGGCCGAGCGTGGCGCCGTGCGTGCAGCGCACGTCGTTCGCCATGATCTCGAGCCCCGGGATCGAGTCCGCGTGCGCCGCCTTCGAGAGCAGCAGATTGCGGTTCTCCTGGTAGGCGTTCGTGCGCTGGGCGTCCTCCTCGACGCGGATCATCCCGCGCCAGACCGCCCTCGCCTCGTCGTTGAGGACGCCCTTGAAGGCGAAGTCGGAGGTCGTGTTCGGCGCGATGTGCTCCTGGAAGGTGTCGTAGTCCAGGTGCTGGACGCCGTCCGCGAAGTAGGCGCCGGTGACGCGCGACGTGGCGCCCGGGCCGGCGAGGTCGTTCTGGATCCGGATCTTCCCCTTCTTCGAGCCGAAGCCGCCGGCGACCCAATCCAGCTCGGCGTCGCGGTCGATCCGTGCGTGGTGACTCCCGAAGTGCCACGTCTCGCGGCTGACGTTCTGCACCGAGACGTATTCGACCTTGGCGCCGTCCTCGACGTAGACCTCGACGGCGGCGTTGACGTAGCCGGAGAGCTCCGGCGTGGTCGACGCGTACTCCTCGATCACGGAGACGCGGCTGCCCGGCTCGGCCACGATCAGGAGGCGCCAGAAGAGCGAGCCGCCCTCGACCGAGTTCGTGACCCGCACGAGCAGCGGCTGCTCGAGCACGACGCCCTTGGGGACGTGCACGAGCAGGCCGTGCTGCCACTCGGCCGCGTTGTGCGCGGCGAACTTCTCGTCCGAGCCGACGAGCTCGCCGAGGCGGGGATGCTCGTCGAGCGGCTCGAAGCGGATCCCGTCCGGGACGCGGTCGAGCTCCAGCCCCGCCTCGGAGACCCGCACGAGCCCGGCCGCCTCGAGCTCGAGCATCGCCGGCGCGGCGACCACCTCGGTGGCGCCGTTGGCCGAGAACGTCTCCGGGTCGAACCCCTTCAGGTCGGTGAAGCGCCACGACTCGTCCTTCGTCGTCGGCAGCGGCAGCGCGCGGTAGCGCTCGAGCTCGTCGGCCCGCGTCATACGTCGAACCGCCGGTGGAGCATCAGCGCGTTTCCGTCCGGATCCTTGAACCACGCCTGCTTGCAGACGCCGGTCGTGATCGTGTCGCCGTCGAAGACGACTCCCTTCGCCTCCAGCTCGGCGCGCGCCGCGTCGACGTCGGCGACGCGCAGCGCCAGCCCGGCCGGAGACACGGAGAACGGCTGGCCGATGCTGGACGGATCGAAGACGTCGAGTGTGACCTGCCCGCAGCGGAGCTCCATGTCGCTGTCGCCCTCGGTCTCGACCTCGAGCCCGAGCGTCTCGACATAGAACTGCTTCGCGCGCTGGAGGTCCTGCGTCAGGACCGACACGAAGTCGACGTGCTCGACCTGCATGGCTATGGGGTCGAGCCGTCCGAATACGGCGCGTGCCGGTGGTGCAGGATCAGCGAGTTGCCGTCCGGATCCTTGAAGAACGCCATGTGACAGACGCCGGAGTCGTACGCCTCCTCGGCCCCGAACTCGACGCCGGCCCCCTTCAGCCGCGCCATCGCCGCCTCGACGTTCGGGACGCGCAGCGCGATTGCCGTGTTGCTCGGGCTGAACGGGATGCCGGTCTGCTCGGGCGTGTTCAGGAGGATCGTGACGTTGCCGGTCTCGAACTCCGGCCACTCCTCGTGCGCGAGCGGATTCCGCGTCAGGCCCAGCGTCTCGCCATAGAACTCGACGGCGCGGGCACGGTCGGTCACCGGCACGCCGATGAAGTCGGTCCGCTCGACCCCGATCACGAGTCGGTGCTCTCCGTCTCGCGTGGGCTGTAGCGGTGGTGGAGCATCAGGGCATTGCCGTCGGGATCCTCGAAGAACGCCATGTAGCAGACGCCGGTGTCGAAGGTCTCGCCGGCGAACTCGACGCCCTTTGCCTCGAGCTCGGCGCGCGCCGCGGGCATGTCCTCGACGTGCAGCGCAAGGTGTGCGGTCTTCTGCGGCGCGAACTCCATCCCGAACACGGTCGGCTCGTAGATCCCGAAGCACGTCTGGCCGACCCAGAACTCGCTGTCCCCCGTCTCGTCGGGCCGGAGCCCGAGCGTGTCCACGTAGAAGGCGCGCGAACGCTTCCAGTCGGTGGACGGGACGGCGACGAAGTCGACGCCCGTCACCGGGCTAGCCAACCGAGCCCTCCATCTGGAGCTGGATCAGCCGGTTCATCTCGACGGCATACTCGAGCGGGAGCTCCTTCGTGATCGGCTCGACGAAGCCGGAGACGATCATCGCGCTCGCCTCGGCCTCGGTCAGGCCGCGGCTCATCAGGTAGAAGAGCTGCTCCTCGCCGATCTTCGAGACGGTCGCCTCGTGGCCGAGGTCGACGTCGTTCTCGTCGACCTGGATGTACGGGTACGTGTCGGAGCGCGACTCCTCGTCGAGGATCAGCGCGTCGCAGACGACCTTCGACTTCGCGCCCGTCGCACCCTTCGCGACCTCCAGCAGCCCGCGGTAGCCGGCGCGGCCGCCGTTCTTCGAGATCGACTTGGACGTGATCACCGACGTCGTCTTCGGCGCCACGTGGACGACCTTGCCGCCCGCGTCCTGGTGCTGACCCTTGCCGGCGAAAGCGATCGAGAGCACCTCGCCGTGGGCGCGCGGGCCCATCAGCCAGATCGCCGGGTACTTCATCGTCAGCTTCGAGCCCAGGTTGCCGTCGACCCACTCCATCGTCGCGTCCTCGTAGGCGACGGCGCGCTTGGTGACGAGGTTGTAGACGTTGTTCGACCAGTTCTGGATCGTCGTGTAGCGGCAGCGGCCGCGCGGCTTGACGACGATCTCGACGACCGCGCTGTGCAGCGAGTCGGAGGAGTAGATCGGCGCCGTGCAGCCCTCGACGTAGTGCACGTAGGCGTCCTCGTCGACGATGATCAGCGTCCGCTCGAACTGGCCCATGTTCTCGGCGTTGATCCGGAAGTAGGCCTGCAACGGGAGCTCGATCCGGACGCCCGGCGGCACGTAGATGAACGAGCCGCCCGACCAGACGGCCGAGTTCAGCGCCGCGAACTTGTTGTCGTTCTGCGGGATGATCGTCCCGAAGTACTGCTTGACGATGTCCTCGTGCTCGCGCAGGCCCGAGTCCATGTCGAGGAAGAGCACGCCCTGCGCCTCGAGGTCGGCCTGGAGCTTGTGGTAGACGACCTCCGACTCGTACTGGGCCCCGACGCCGGCGAGGTACTTCTTCTCCGCCTCGGGGATGCCGAGCTTGTCCCAGGTGTCGAGGATGTCCGCCGGCAGGTCCTCCCACTTCGACGCCTGCTTCTCGGTCGGCTTGATGTAGTAGTAGATGTTGTCGAAGTCGATCTCCGCGACGTTGCCGCCCCAGGTCGGGAGCGGGCGCGCGAGGAAGTAGTCCAGGCTCTTGTGCCGGAACTTGCGCATCCAGTCAGGCTCGTTCTTGTGCTCGGCGATCGCCTCGACGAGCTCGTGCGAGAGGCCGCGGCCGGATTTGAAGAAGTAGTTCTCCGCCTCGTCCGAGTTGGAAAAGCCGTACTGGTACTCGGAGCGGATCCCCTTGACGACGTCGGTCTCGCTTTCCGCTCCGGCACCGGCAAAGCCGGTACCTGCGCTCTCGCGCGACTCCGTCAAGCCTACGTCGCGGCTCATGCCGCCACCTCCTCTTCCTTCGGCAGCCAGGCATCGTAGCCCTCGGCCTCGAGGCGCTCGGCCAGCTCGGGGCCGCCGCTCTCGACAATCCTGCCGCCCACGAACACATGCACGTGGTCGGGCGTGACGTAGTTGAGGATGCGCTGGTAGTGGGTGATCACGAGCGCGCCCATCTCGGCCGTCACCAGCTCATTGACGCCGTTGGCGACGATCCGGAGCGCGTCGATGTCGAGGCCGGAGTCGGTCTCGTCGAGGATCGCGATCTTCGGCTGCAGCAGCGCCATCTGGAGGATCTCGACGCGCTTCTTCTCGCCGCCGGAGAAACCGTCGTTGAGGTAGCGGGAGGCGAGCTCGCGCGGTACTTTCAGCCGCTCCATCGCGGCGAGGATCTGCGTCCGGAACTCCTTCACCGGGATCGGGTCGTCCTTGCCGCCCGCCTTCGCCTTTCGGATCGCGTTGATCGCGCTCCGGAGGAAGTTGGTCACGGTGACGCCCGGAATCGCGTGCGGGTATTGGAAGGCGAGGAAGAGGCCACGCTGCGCGCGCTCGTCGGCGCCGAGCTCGGCGACGTCGACGCCTTCGACGAGGATCTGCCCCTCGGTGATCTCGTACGAGGGATGACCCATCAGCGCGTAGGCCAGGGTGGACTTGCCGGAGCCGTTCGGGCCCATGATCGCGTGCTTCTCGTTCAGGTCGACCGCGAGGTCGACGCCCTTCACGATCTCGGTGCCGTCCTCGAGCGCGACGTGCAGGTTCTTGATTTCCAGAAACGCCAAGCTTGTGATCCCTCTTTTCCAGGATTCGTGCGGCTTTCAGCGCCGCTTCGTGACTCCATGGTAGCCGATCGCCGCCGCCGCCAAAGGCGCCGCGAGCACAGCGATCCCACCGATCTTACCGAGCCTGAGGCGGGCTGCCGTCCACGCACTCGACCTGCGCGCGGCGGCGTCGAAGCGGCCGCGAGACCCCGGATCGCCGGGGAGCGTCGCCAGCAGGTTGTCCGGCGAGCCGACCGGCTTCGGCTCTCCCGTCGTCTGGCTGTCCCAGCCGTTCCTGAGCAGCACGAGGTCACCGGCGCGCGGCGAGAGCTTCTGGCCCCAGAGCAGCCGCTGCGCCGCCCAGGTCACCGGCAGCTCGCGCTGCGGGCGCTCGGCGCAGTGGAGCACCGCGCCGGCGACGACCTCGGGCTGGTAGATCGGCGGCACCGGCTGGGGCTGCAGGCCGAGCTTCTGGCGGCCGCGGTCGAACTGGGGCGTGTTGATCGCACCCGGGAGGATCAAGCTGACGTCGACGCCCGTCCCGTGTTTCTCCTGCTCCACCCGGGCGGCCTCGAAGAAGGCGCGGCCGGCGGCCTTCGAGGCGCAATACGCCGCCTGCAGCGGGATGCCGCGGTAGGCGAGGCCGGAGTTGACGTCGACGAACGTGCCGCCGCTCCTCTGCAGGTGCGGTAGCACCGCCCGGTAGGCGTGGACGCGGCCGAGGAAGTTGACGTCCATCACCCGGCGCAGCTCGTCGGCCTCGAGCTCCGTGACCTCGGCGTAGACGGTCACCATCACCGTGGCGACGAAGGTGTCGATGCGGCCGAAGCGCTCGACCGCCCGCTCGCAGAGCTGGACGGCGTCGGCCTCGCTCGTCGCGTCCCCCTGGACGGCGATCGCCTCCGCGCCGAGCGCCTCGATCTCGCCGACCGCGTTGGCCAGCGCCTCGGCGTTTCGCGCCCCCACCACCACCTTCGCGCCGCGCTTCCCGGCAGCCCGCGCGGTGGCACGCCCGATCCCGCTCGACGCGCCGGAGATCACGATCACCTGCTCCCCAAGGGGCCTCTTCATCCCCGCTTCGTCCCCGGGGTTGGGCTTGAACAAACGGTGGTACAGTGCGGTTCATGCCCTTCGGAATCGGCGTCACCGAGCTCGTGATCCTGCTGGTCGCGCTGCTCGTGATCTTCGGCCCGAAGCGCCTGCCCGAGATGGGCCGCTCGCTCGGCAAGGGCATGCGCGAGTTCAAGGACTCGATCTCGGGCAAGGACGACGACGAGGCCGTGCATCACCGGCTCGCGGAGGAGCTCCCGCCCGCGGACGAGCACCCCGTCGCGCCGCAGGCGCGCGAGCGCGAAGTCTCCTAGCCTCCGGGACGCATGGCCCTGAAGCGTCTGCCGCGGCGCCTGCAGCACGGCGAGGAGGCCACGCTCGTCGAGCACCTGGGCGAGCTGCGCAGCCGGATCCTGATCGGGCTGCTCGCGATCGTGCCCGCGTTCATCGTCGCGTTCGTGTTCCACGAGCAGTTGATCGAGGTGCTGACGCGGCCGCTCCCCGACGACAAGAAGCTGGTCACGCTCGGGGTCACGGAGCCGTTCACGACGGCTGTGAAGGTCTGCCTGTTCGCCGCGGTGGCGGTGACGCTGCCGATCCTGCTCTACCAGCTGTGGTCGTTCCTGGCGCCGGCGATCGAAGAGGGGAAGCAGCGCACCGTGGCGGTCTTCACCACCCTGGCCACGATCCTGTTCGCAGCCGGGGTCCTCTTCTCGTACTTCATCGTGCTGCCGCGGGCGCTCGGCTTCCTGACCTCGTTCGGCGAGGAGTTCTTCCAGGTCGAGATTCGTGCGAGCTACTACTTCTCGTTCGTGACGCTGACCCTGCTTGCGAGCGGCCTGGCCTTTCAGATGCCGATCTTCATCCTCGCGCTGGTTCGGCTCCGCATCCTCAGCGCCGCGAAGCTGCGCCGGAACCGCCGGATCGGCTTCGCGCTGATGATCGTCTTCGCGGTGCTGCTGCCGACGGTCGATCCCGTCTCGCTGGCGCTCGAGGTGATCCCGCTGATCATCCTGTTCGAGCTCTCGGTCCAGCTCGCGACCGTGATGGAGCGGCGCTGGGACATCGCCGAGCAGAAGTCACGCTGGGCGGTCGAGTGAGGATCCTCTCCGCCGACTGGGTGCTGCCGGTGGAGGGGGAGCCGATCGAGAACGGCGCCGTCGCGATCGAGAACGGCGCGATCGCGGCGGTCGGCCCCGCCAGCGAGCTCGGCGAGGGCGAGCGGTTCGCGGACTCGGCGATCGTCCCCGGATTCGTGAACGCGCATACGCACCTCGAGTACGCCGTCTATGCCGGTTTCGGCGACGGGCTCTCGTTCGGCCCCTGGATCTCGACGCACGTCGAGCGCAAGCAACGACTCGAACGGACCGAGATGGAAGCGATCGCGCGCCTCGGTGCCGCCCAATGCCTGCGCTCGGGGATCACGACCGTCGGCGACCTCGCGTTCACGGGAGCGAGCGCGCACGCGTGCGCCGGGCTCGGGCTGCGCGCGATCGTCTATCTCGAGGTGTTCGGGCGGGACGGCGCCGCTGCGCTGCGCCAGTTCGAGGAGAAGCGCACCTACGTCGGCCCGTCGCTCTCCGAGCGCGTCCGCGTCGGCGTCTCGCCGCATGCGCCGTACACCTGCTCGCGCGACGTCTATGCCGCCTCCATGACGCTCGAGCTCCCCGTCGCGACGCACCTGAACGAGAGCAAGGACGAGCTCGACTGGCTCCTGCGCGGCGAGGGCCCCTGGCAGCCGCTGGCGGAGATGCTCGTCGCGCCGCAGGGCATGAGCGGGATTCGCAGCCTGGCGGCGGCGGGCCTGCTGGACGAGCGCGTCGCCGCGGCGCACTGCGTCAAGGTCGAGCAGGAGGAGATCGGCCTGCTCGCCCAGCACGGAGTCGCCGTCACGCACTGTCCGCGCTCGAACGCCTTGCTTGGCTGCGGGATCGCACCGCTCGCCGAGCTGCGCTCCGCCGGCCTCCGCGTCGGTGTCGGCACGGACGGCGTCTCCTCCGTCCCCTCGCACGACTTCTTCGAGGAGCTGCGCACCGTGATCTCGCTCGCGCGAGCGCGCTCGGAGTGCGCGGCCGCTCTGTCGGCGACGGAGGCGCTCGAGCTCGGGACCCTGGGCGGCGCCCGCGCACTCGGGCTCGCGGCCGACACCGGCTCGCTCGTGGCGGGCAAGCGGGCCGATCTCACCGTGGTCTCGCTTTCCGGTTCGCCGTATCTACCATGGGAGGATCCGGCAGCCGCCGTTGTCTACGGCGGATCGCCTGAGCGGGTCACAGCTACTCTGGTCGACGGCCAGACGAGGTACGAGAGAGGAGGAGACGAATGGCACGAGCTGATCGACGCAGCGTCCGCAGCTCGCGGTCGCATGCTGCGGCCCGCAAGCGCGACAGCGATCTCGTAGCGATCGAGGACACGATGTTCTTCTCGCGGCTGCGCCGGCACGCGAAGTGGATGTTCGTCTTCCTCGCGCTCGTCTTCGCCGTCGGCTTCGTCGGCTTCGGCATCGGCGCCAACCAGAACGCGTCGCTCGGCGACCTGTTCCGCGGCGACGGCGGCTCGACGAGCGGCAACCTCTCGGTCGGCGACGCCCGCGAGCAGCTGCGCGAGAACCCGAGGAGCGCCGAGGCGAAGCGCGAGCTCGCGACCGCACTGCAAGAGGACGGCCAGACGGACGAGGCGATCACGGTCCTGAGCGACTATGTGGAGCAGAGCCCGAAGGACGAGGATGCGCTCCGCGAGCTCGCCGGCCTCTACCTCGCCCGCGCGAACGCGCTCGCCCAGGATGCGCAGATCGCACAGCTCGAGGCCAGCTATCGCACCTTCGGCTCGACCTTCTCGGCTCCGCTCGACCTCGGCGACGGCGCAACGCTCGGCCCGGACCCGATCGACGAGGCGATCTCGACACTTGCCTCGCAGCAGGTCAGCACCGCGTACCAGAAGGCGCAGACTGCGTACCAGAACGCGGAGTCCACCTACGAGAAGCTGGCGGCCGTCGCTCCGCGCGACCCGAACGTCCAGCTGGAGCTTGCGCAGGCGGCCCAGCAAAGCGGGAACGTCGCCAAGGCGATCACCGCCTACGAGCGCTTCATCGAGCTTGCGCCCGACGACCCGAGTGCTGCGATCGTCAAGCAGCAGATCGAGCAACTGAAGGCAGCGCCGACGCCGCCGGCGTCCGGTTAGACTCACCCCCGTCCGGGAACACCGCACTCATTCTGTCGGCGAGACCTGGGGAGTCACGAATCCATGAATTTCGACGTCAAGACCGAGAAGCTCAGCGACGACCAGTACGTGATCTCCCTTGCGGGCGAGGTCGATCTCTACACCGCGCCGGAGTTCAAGCAGCAGCTGCTCGAGGTGATCGACCAGGGCGGCCGCGACGTCGTCGTCGATCTCAGCGACACGACGTTCATCGATTCGACGACGCTCGGCGTGCTCGTCGGTGGTGTCAAGCGGCTGCGGACGAACGAGGGCCAGCTGTCGCTCGTGTGCAGTGACCGGAACATCACGAAGATCTTCGAAATCACCGGTCTCGACCGCGTCTTCACGATCCATCCGACCCGCGACGCGGCCGTCGGCGCCGGGTCCGCCGCGACGGGGTCAACCAGCTAGGTGAGCCTGCGCGGGCTCGTCGGCGCCTGCGCGGTCCTGATCGCGGCCGTGGCCGCGACCGGCTGCGGATCCGGCGGCCTCACGTCCGGCGGTGACGCCGCGCGTGGCAAGGAGCTCTTCCTGAACGACGGGCAGTGCGGCTCCTGCCACGTGCTCGCGGACGCGGGATCCAAGGGCGTGATCGGGCCGAACCTCGACGACGCCTTCCTGCAAGCGCGCCACGACGGGCTCGGGGAGGCGACGATCCGGGCGGTGGTGCGCGACCAGATTTCGTATCCGGTCGAGAACCCCACCACCGGCTCGCCCGGGATGCCGGCAGACCTCGTCACCGGCGAGGACGCGGACGCGGTCGCGGCCTATGTCGCGTCGGTCGCAGGCCTACCCGTCCGCGGCGGCTCCGAGGCGGGAGGGGGCGCCACCACCGGCGGCGGCACGACCACCGAGGGCGGCGGGGAGGGCCCGGACGGCGAGGCGATCTTCGCCGAGGCGGGGTGCGGCGGCTGCCACGTGCTGGAGGCCGCGGGAGCGAGCGGCACCGTCGGCCCGAACCTGGACGAGTCGCAGCCTCCGAAGGAACTCGTCGTCGACCGCGTCACGAACGGTCGGGGCGCGATGCCCGCCTTCGCCGACTCGTACTCGCCGGAGCAGATCGAGGCGGTCGCGGACTACGTCGTCGCCAGCACCGGCGGCTGACCGCCCTGATAGGTCGTGTCCGGGCCAGGACCCCACACGTCCACGAGTGACGGGTTGAGCCGGCGCGCATAACTGCTCCACGGCCACTCCTCTGGCCGCTCGCAGAGGCCTGCGTCGACTGGGTTGTACGCGACGTACTGGAGGCAGTTGGACCAGTAGCCGTCGGTGTCGACGAGCCTCGCCTTGTACCTGCCCTGCACGAGAGCTCCACGCCTGTTGTGCCGCTCGTTGAACTCCTCGACGTACGGACCCATCAAGCGTTGCATGCCGGCCGGCAGCGTGGGAAGCGGCGTCTGCAGCACAAGATGGATGTGATTCGTCATCAGGCAGTAGTCGTGTAGCACCCAGCGAGCCCAGCGAGCGACGACCCCGAGCAGATCCAGAAATGCCCGAAAGTCGACCGGGTCACGGAAGAACACTTCGGCATCCGTCGCACGATGGGTGACGTGCCAGACGCCATTGGGAACATGGAAGCGCTGTTGACGCGGCACCGCCAGACGCTAGCCGCAAAGTGGCGCGCTTCGATAGTGGCCGTGGCGGACATGCGGGGTCCTGGCCCCGACGTGTCCGGCGCGAACGTGGCGTTTACGGCGCCTTGGCGCCGAGATCGACGACGACGTGCGTAATCGGAAGGTCGAAGCGGTCACGAGCGTCGCCGACGACATTCCGCTCGAGCCAGTGGGACCGCCCCTCCGGGTGGGTCGAGATCACGATCTCGTCGGGGTCGAACGTGCGCAGCGCGTCCTCGATCGCCTGCAGCGGGTCGCCGTCGCCGACCTCGCCCTGCGCCTGCACCCCGTCCTGGCGCAGGCGGGCGAGGCTCGCCTGCAGCCGCTGCTGCGCCGCCGCCCGCGCCCCGTCCTCGTCGGACACCCACGTCCGCACCTGCGAGTTGAGCGCCGGGCAGACGACATGCACCCGCTCGTTGACGCCTTCCGCCTTCTGCCGGAGGATCGCCAGCAGCTCCGAGCCGCCGACGGTCTCGTTCGCGATCACGAGAATCCGCCGCTCGTCGGGGGCCGCCGCGTGCGCCGGCACCGCAGGCCGGAGCACCGGCTCGTTCGAGCGCGAGCGAAGCCAGAAGACGATCGCGGCGGCCGTCAGCGCGACGAAGACGACGACGCCGAGCCAGGTCGCGATCGAAGCGGCGACGACGATCAGCGCGAAGTAGCAGACCGTCAGCAGCAGGAAGCGATACGCCTCGGCCTCGCTGCGGAACGGGTTGCGCGCCATGGACGGCTCCTACAAGAGGTAGATCGTCGCGTACACCACGATCCACATTACGTCGACGAAGTGCCAGTAGATTCCCGGAATCTCGACGCCGTGATGGTGCTCCGGCGTGAAGTGGCCGCGGAAGGCGCGCACGGTCGCAACCGTCAAGAGCGTCAGCCCGACGAAGACGTGCGCGCCGTGCAGGCCGGTGAGCCCGAAGAAGATCGACCCGAACGCGCCGTCACTCGGGTTGAAACCGATCCGCGCGTACTCGAGCATCTGCGTCAGCAGGAACGCGAGCCCCATCAGCAGGGTCAGGATCAGCCCGGCCTTCATCCCGTTGCGGTTGCCGCGCTTGATCGACTGCAGCGCCCAGTGCATCGTGAAGCTCGAGGTCAGCAGCACCGCGGTGTTGACGCCGGCGACGAAGACCGGCAGGTGGAACGGCGGCAGCGGCCACGGCTGCGCGTCGGGATTGACGACGCGGACGAAGAAGTAGGCGGTGAAGAACGAGCCGAAGAGCATCGCCTCCGAGGCGATGAAGAGGAACATCCCGAGCACGGTCGAGCTGACGCGGGAGCTCTGATTCGCGATCGGTGGACCGTGATGCTGCTCGGCGTGTGCGCTCACGCGTGCACCTCGCTGTCGACCGTGCTCGGCTCGACGACGACGTGCTCGACCGGCACCTTCGTCTCGCTCTTGAGCCGGCCGACGAGGTCACGGCGCAGCCAGGAGGAGCCGCGCTGCTCCGGGAAGGTGGAGACGAGGATCGCGTCGACCCGCTCGTCGCGGATTGCGTGCATCGCGGCGGTGAACGGGTCCGGGTGTGCGACCTGGCCGTGCACCTCGATCCCCTCGGCGCGCAGCCGTGTCACCGCCTGGCGCAGCCGCCGTTCCGCCTCCGGGTGCGCACCCTGAGTCGGGTCGCTCTGCGGCGAGATGATCAGGAAGCCCGTCCGGCCGCCGCCGCTCTTCGCTTGCTCGCGGATGCGGTCGAGCAGCGGTTCGCCGAGCACCGTCTCGTTCGCGAGCACGAGGACGTTCCTGGCGCCCGTGCGGGCGGCGACGTCCGAGACGACGTGCTCGACCGGGATCGGCCCGGCCGCCTTGCGGATCTCCTCGAGCAGGTTGCGCCGTCGCCAGCCCGAGGTGGCATCGGGGTGCGTCGAGACGATCAGCTCGTCGGGCTCCTCGATCGCGATCGCGTCCTTGACGGCGGCGAGAGGGTCGTTGTCGACAACGTGCCCGGCGGCCGCGATTCCGGCCTCGCGGAAGCTCGTCAGTGTCCGGTCGAGCCGCCGGCCGGCGGCGGCGCGGCGCGTGTTGTCGTAGACGACGTAGCCCTCCCGCGGCGTGTTCACCGGCGCGATCACGACGACCAGGGTGTCGGACTCGCCCACCTTCGCGCGCACCGCGTCGAGCAATTCGTCGCCCGTCAGCGTCTCGTTCGCGACGACGAGGAGCTTGCGCGGCTCGCTCATCGCACCGTCTCCTCCTCGTGCGCCCGTTCCGGCAGCTCGACGTGGGCGCCGCCGTTCAGGACCGCATGGCGGGCGCCGGGGACGCCGTACTCGTACGGGCTGCCGACCACCTGCGGGATCGAGTCGAAGTTGAAGACCGGCGGCGGCGAGCTGACCTGCCACTCGAGCGTCAGCGCCCGCCACGGGTTCGACGGCGCCCGCTCGCCGCGCGTCCAGCTGACAACGACGTTGTAGAAGAAGATCAGCGTCGAGGCCCCGAGCATGAACGAGAAGATCGAGATGACCATGTTCCAGTCGCCGAACTGGGCGTCGTAGTCGGCGACGCGGCGCGGCATCCCCTGCAGCCCGACCCAGTGCATCGGGAAGAAGGTGCCGTTGAAGCCGATGAAGGTGAGCCAGAAGTGGAGCTTGCCGAGCCGCTCGTTGTACATCCGGCCGGTCATCTTCGGGAACCAGTAGTAGATCCCGGCGAAGATCGTGAAGACCGAGCCGCCGAAGAGGACGTAGTGGATGTGCGCGACGATGAAGTACGTGTCCGAGGCGGCGATGTCGATCGGCACCGACGCGAGGAAGATGCCCGAGAGGCCGCCGAGCACGAACATCGAGAGGAAGCCGAGCGCGAACAGCATCGGCGTCCGGAAGTGGAGCCGTCCCTCCCACATCGTCGCGAGCCAGGAGAAGATCTTGATCCCGGTCGGCACCGCGATGATCATCGACGTCACCATCATCGGCACGCGCAGCCACGGCGCCATGCCGGCGACGAACATGTGGTGCGCCCAGACGGAGAAGCCGAGCACGAGGATCGCCATCAGCGAGAGCGCCATCAGCCGGTAGCCGAAAATCGGCTTGCGGCTCATCGTCGCGATCACCTCGGAGATGATCCCGAAACCGGGCAGCATCATGATGTACACGGCCGGGTGCGAGTAGAACCAGAAGATGTGCTGGTAGCCGAGCACGTAGCCGCCCTCTGCGACGTTGAAGAAGTTCGTGTGCATCACCCGGTCGAACATGGCGAAGAACTGCGAGCCGGCGATGAAGGGCGTCGCGATCACGACGAGCAGGGAGGTCGTGAAGTTCGCCCAGACGAGCAGCGGCATCCGCCAGAAGGTCATCCCCGGCGCCCGCATGGTGATGATCGTGACCAGGAAGTTGAGCGCGGTCATGATCGACGAGGCCCCCGCCCACTGGACGCCCATCTGGAAGAAGATGTTCCCGTCCGTGCCGGTCGAGGCGAGCGGGGCGTAACCCGTCCAGCCTGCCGCGAACGCACCGCCCGGCCAGAGGAACGCGGCCAGGAACATGAACCCGGCGATCGGCAGCAGCCAGTAGGAGAGCGCGTTCAGGCGCGGGAAGGCCATGTCGGGCGCGCCCAGCATCAGCGGCACCGCGAAGTTCGCGAGCCCGGCGAAGGCGGGGATGATGAAGAGGAAGATCATCAGCGCCGCATGCTCGGACACGAGCCCGTTGAAGGTCTGCGTGTCGACGAACTGCATGTCCGGATTCGCCAGCTCTGCCCGGAAGATCATCGCGAAGAGCCCGCCGACGACGAAGAAGAAGAACGTCGTCACGAGGTACTGGACGCCGATCACCTTGTGATCGGTGTTGACCTTGAAGTAGTCGCGCCAGCTGTACGCGCCGTGGCCGGAGTGATCCTCCTCGCGCGTCGGCCGTCCCGAGATGTAGTAGACCCAGTAGTCGAACGAACCGATGCCGGCGAGGAAGCCGACCGGAGCCGCGGTCAGGGAGGCGACCACCGTGATCACGATCCAGTCCCACGTCGGCTCGTAGTCCCCGAGCCAGCGGAAGAAGACGACGATGCCGGCGCCGAGCGCCCAGAAGAGCGGCGTCATCCAAGCCGCGCGGATGAACCCGGGCTGCTTCAGGTGGTCGCTGCCGCGCCGCGGCGGTGGGCGGTGATGAGCTGCAGCGTGCTGCGTGTCGACGATCTCGGTCACTGTTGGCCCTCCACCAGATACTGCACGAGCGCGTCCAACTGCTCGTCGTTCAGTGAGCTCTCGTACGTCTCGGGCATGACGCTCCCCTGATACCCGGCTGCGACCCGAGCGTTCGGGTCGATGATCGCCTCGCGGACGAAGTCCTCGAGCGGCTCTCCGCCCGGATCGAGCGCGTTCAGGCTCGGACCGACCTGGGCGTCGGAGCCGGCGGGCTCGAACTCGTGACAGCCGCCGCAGCCAGCAGTCGTGAAGACCGCCTCGCCGGAGGCATCGTCGCCGGTGCTCGGGGCACCTGCCAGGAAGGTCTCGTACTCGCTCCTGTCGACGACGCGCACCGGCGCCCGCATCGTCGGGTGGCCGAGCCCACAGAGCTCCGTGCAGACGATCGAGAACTCGCCCTTCCGGTTCGGCGTGATCACGAGCGTCGTCTCGATCCCCGGCACGGCGTCCGACTTCTGACCGAACTCGGGCACCCAGAACGAGTGAATCACGTCGAGCGAGCGCAGCGTCAGCTTGACAGGCTCGTTCACCGGCAACACGAGCTGGCCGCTGGTCAGCTTCTGGTCGCCGGGGTACTCGAACTTCCAGGCGAACTGCTGCGCGGTGACGGCGATCCGGATCGGGTTCGCGCCGGCATCGTCGTTCTTCGCGAGCACGACGGCGCTGACGACCGAGATCGCAGTGACGAGGACGGTCGGGATCGCCGTCCAGACGATCTCGAGGCCGGTGTGGCCGTGGATCGGCGGGCCGTCCGAGTCGTCGTCCGGGTTGGCGCGAAATTTCAGGACCGAGTAGACGATCGCGGCCGCCACGACCGCGAAGACGCCGATGCAGATGATCGTCGTGAACCAGAAGACGAACTCGATCCGGTCCATCTCCTCGGAGGCGGACGTGGGCAGCCAGGGAACGAGGACGGCGACGAGCGACGCGAGGATTCCCGCGAGGACGCCGTAGATCGTGATGCGGACAATCGAGCCCCTGCGCACCGCGGCGAGCCTACATAACCCGTACCCGATCCGGCGCTTCGAACGTTCGATAGATGACCCGGCCATCCGGGCACCGCGAATCGCACTTTCGCCACCTAGAGAGAGGACAACAAATGGGTCTTGGAGTCAGCATCTTCTTGATCGCAGTCGGCGCCATCCTGACCTGGGCGGTGAATGCCACGGTCTCCGGCCTCGAGCTGCAGACGATCGGCGTCATCCTCATGATCGTGGGCGCCCTTGGGCTCGTGCTCTCGATGATCTTCTGGTCGTCGTGGGGCGGTTTCGCCGGCGAGCGGCGCCGCACGACCTACGTCGAGGATGGTCCCCGCGTCTAACGCTGCGTCGCTCCATCCGTTCGAGCGAAGAGGCGGCCGGCGGCCGCCTCTTCTCGTTCCAGCTACGCGAGCGGCAGCTCGAACGAGAACGTCGAACCGTGCCCCGGTTCCGACTCGACCCTGATCCGGCCACCCATCCGGCGCACGATCTCGTTCGAGATGTAGAGCCCGAGCCCGGTGCCGCCGACGCCGCGCGAGAGGTTCGGGTCGAGCCGGAAGAACTTCTCGAAGATCCGGTCGTGCTCGGAGGCGGGGATGCCAAGCCCGCGGTCGCGGACGGCGAAGCGGACGCGGCCGTCGACGGGTGCGACGTGGAGCTCGACGAGGCCGCCGTCCGGCGAGTACTTGACCGCGTTCTCGACGAGGTTGACGAGCACCTGCCGCAGCCCATCCGGATCGGCAGCCACCTGCGGCCCCGGCTCGGGAACTGCGAGCGCGAGCTCGACGCCCGGCGGCAGGTGCGCCTCAGCCGCAGCCAGCACATCGCGGGCGAGCCCTGCCGCATCGGTGCGGCTGATCTCGACCGTCGCGGCGCCGGAGTCGAGCCGGCTGGCGAGCAGGATGTCGTTGACGATCCGCGCCAGGCGCTCCGATTCGCCTGCGATCACCTCGAGCATCCCCGCTTCCTGGGCGTCGTTGAGCTCGACGTCGCCTCGCCGCAGGGTCATCGCGGCACCGTAGATCGCGGCGAGCGGCGTCCGCAGCTCGTGGGACACGGTCGAGACGAAGTCGCTCTTCAGCTGCTCGACCGCGCGCTCGTCGGTGAGGTCGCGGAACGCGTACACGGTGCCGTGCGAAAACTCGGCCGCCGTGAGCGAGAGCCACAGCTCGCCGTGCGGGCCGTCGACGGGAAACGTCTGCGCCCGCTCGCCCTGGCCGACCGGCCAGCCGGCGAGCACCTGCGCGGCGGGCGCGTCCACGACGTCGCCCTCCTGCAGGCCCGTGATCCGCACCGCCGCCGGATTCCAGAGCCGGATCACGCCGTCGCCGTCGACGAGGAAGACGCCGTCGCCGACGAACTCCAGCGCCTGCGCCGCCTGCGCTCGGCGGCGGAGCTCGCCGACAAGGCGGGCGTTGTCGAGCGCCGCGGACGCGCGGCCCGCGAGCTCGCGAACGAGCTCGAGGTCGTAGTCGGTATAGCGGCCGGGCTCGCGCGCTCCGAGCGTGATCACACCGAGCGTGACGCCGCGCGAGACGAACGGTACGAACATCATCGACTTCGAACCGACCCGGTCGAACGCCTCCCGGTCGAGGCCGATCTTCACCAGCGCCTCGAGCACCTCCGGCTCGAGCGTCGAGGCGAGCAGCGGCTCGCCGCTGCCGACCACCCGCCGCAGCAGATCCGGCGCGTCTGGCCCGACGACGTAGCGGTTCGGCATCTCGGCCATCAGCAGCTCGCGGTCGCGCTCGGCGTGCGAGTAGGCGACGCGGTCGAGCGTGTCGCCGTTGGCGAGATAGATGTTGCAGGCGTCCGCGATCCGAGGGACGACGACATGGGCGATCCGCTCGAGAATCTCCTCCCGCTCGAGTGAGGACGAGAAGAGCTCGCCCGCCTCGGCGAGCAGCCGCAGCCTCGCGTCGGCGCGACGCTGCCCGGTGATCTCCATGATCACGCCGCCGATCCCGCGCGTCTCGCCGTCGTCGCCGCGAACCGGGTAGTAGCTCGAGAGCCAGTGCCGCGCGTCGCCTGGGCCGGCGATCGCCTCGTCGGTGGACTCCTCGTGCACGACCGGCTCGCCAGTCGCGAGCACGCGCCGGTAGAGCGGCTCGAGGAGCGGCGCGAGGTTCGGGATCACCTCGGCGAGCGTCCTGCCGATGTGCTCCTCCGGGGTCAGCCGGTTGAGCCGCGCCAGAGCCTCGTTGACGCGGACGAACCGTAGCTCGCGGTCCCAGAAGCCGATGCCCACGGGCGCGGAGACGAGGAGTGTGTCGAGCTGCGCGTAGGAGTCGCTCGCGGCGCGGAAGAGCAGCGCGTTCTCGATCGCGAGCGCGGCGCGCCGTCCGATCTCCCGCGCCAGCTCGAGATCGACCGGGCGGAACCGACGCCCGGACTCCCCGGTGCCGAGGGAGATCGTCCCGAGCAGGCGGCCACGGGTCTCGAGCGGGACGACGATGTATGACGTCGCGTCCAGTGCGCGGTAGAGCTCGAGGTGCTCTTCGTCGACAGCGGCGCGGGTGAGCGCAGCGTCGCGCGCGTCTTCGATCATGTACGGCTGTCCGGTCCGCAGCACCTCCGTGACGGGATGTGCCTCGTTCTGCTCGGGCGGATAGCGGTGGCGAAGCGTGCGCAGCAGCTGTTCCCGCTCGGGATCGCGGTGGGAGATGACGACCTGGCGCAGGCTGCCGCTCTCCTCCTCGATCACGTCGACGATGCAGTAATCGGCGAGCCGCGGCACGAGGAGCGCGGCGAGCTCGGCGAGTGTCGCCGCGTAGTCGAGCCCGGCAGAGAAGAGCGTTCCGGTCTCGGCGAGGAAACGAATCCGCTCCTCGGCGTGCCGCTGGTCGGTGACATCGTGGAAGACGGTGATCACGAGCCGGATCTCGCCGGTGTCGGTCAGGATCGGCGTTGAGCGGACGATCGACCACCGCTCGTCGCCGGCCGGCAGGAGCCGGTAGCCGATGACGGCCTCCTGGGGCACCCGCTCCTGGAGCGCCCGCCGACTCGGCAGCTTCGCGAGCGGCAGCGGGCTCCCGTCTTCGCCGAGAAGCTCGAAGCGCTCGAGCAGCTCGGCGCTGCTCAGACTCAGCATCTCCTCCGCCGAGGCAAGCCCGCACAGCTGCGCGGCCGCATCGTTGGCGTAGACGAGCCGCCCGTCGGCCGCCTGAGCGGTGATCCCGTCGGCGACGTGGGCGAGGATTGCGGCGAACTCGCCCGGCGCGATCGGCAACACGCTCACGGCGGCAAGGTATCCGTGCTGGCGTCCGCGTGGAAGGGCGCGGCGGCTGGGCATCGCGGGATGCGCCAGCAAACATGGGCCGTGAAGGGATCGAACCTTCGACCTTGGGATTAAGAGTCCCCTGCTCTACCAGCTGAGCTAACGGCCCGCGGCGAAGGATTGTAGCGGCGTGGACCACGCCGCCTCTGTACGATTCCGCGCCGATGACCGACGTCGCCATCGTCGGAGCCGGCTACGTCGGTGTCCCGCTCGCCCAGGTGTTCGCCGAGGCGGGCCGCAGCGTGCTGCTCGTCGACGTCGACGAAGGCCGTGTCGCGCAGCTGAACCGCGGCGAGAGCTACATCGAGGACGTGCCCTCGGACGTGCTGAAGCGTCTCGTCGACGAGCACGGCCTGCGGGCGAGCTCCGACTACGACGAGCTCGCAGCCGCGGACGCAATCCTGATCGCGCTGCCGACACCGCTCTCGAAGCAGCGCGAGCCCGACCTTTCGATCGTCAACCACGCCGTCACGGAGATCGCGGAGCGGCTGCGCAAGGGCCACCTCGTCGTGCTCGAGTCGACGACGTATCCGGGTACGACGCGTGAGGAGGTTCTGCCGCGCCTCGAGGCGTCCGGCCTGAAGGTGGGCGAGGACTTCAACCTCGCGTTCTCGCCCGAGCGGGTCGACCCCGGCCGTTCGGACTGGACGACGAAGAACGTGCCGAAGGTCGTCGGCGGCATCACTGAAGCGTGCACGAAGCGTGCGGCGGAGCTGTACGGCGGCGCGGTCGACACCGTCCACGAGGTCACCTCACCCGAGTCGGCGGAGCTGACGAAGCTGCTCGAGAACATCTTCCGCTCGGTCAACATCGCGCTCGTGAACGAGATGGCGCAGCTGTGCGAGCGGATGAAGATCGACTTCTGGGAGGTCGTCGACGCGGCCGCGACGAAGCCGTTCGGGTTCATGAGCTTCAAGCCCGGCCCCGGTCTCGGCGGGCACTGCATCCCGATCGACCCCTTCTACCTGACCTGGAAGGCGCGGGAGTTCGACTTCTACACCGAGTTCATCGAGCTGGCCGGGAAGGTGAACGAGAACATGCCGTGGCATTGCCGGTCACTGGTCTCGCAGGCGCTGAACCACGGCAAGCAGAAGTCGTTGAAGGGATCGGAAGTGCTCGTGCTCGGCGTCGCGTACAAGCCGAACATCGGCGACATGCGCGAGAGCCCGGCGCTGAAGCTGATCGAGCTGCTCGAGACCGGCGGCGCCAACGTCTCCTTCCACGATCCGCACGTCCCGGAGCTGCCGGAGCACGGCCTCACCTCGGTGCCGCTCGAGCCGGCGAAGTTCGATGCGATCGTGATCGTGACCGACCACAGCGGGATCGACTACGAAGCGCTCGTCGACAGCGGGCCCGTGATCGTCGACTTCAGGAACGCGACGGGGGAGCGGGGCCGCATGAGCGAGAGCGTCTGGAAGCTGTGAGTCGCACGACGGTCGGTCTCGTCGGCCTCGGCTACTGGGGCCCGAACCTCGCCCGCAACTTCGACCACCTCGCGGAGCTCACCTGGCTGTGCGACGTCGACGAGGAGCAGCGCGCCTCCTTCGGCGCCCGCTACCCGCGGGCACAGGTGACAGCCGACTTCGCGCAGGCACTCGCCGACCCGGCGCTCGACGCAGTCGTGATCGCGACGCCGGTGCCGACGCACTACGCGCTCGCGAAGCAGGCGCTCGAGGCGGGCAAGCACGTGCTCGTCGAGAAGCCGCCGGCGATGAAGGGCGCGGAGATGGACGAGCTCGTGACGCTCGCCGCCGAGCGCGACCTCGTGCTGATGCCGGGCCACCTGCTTCTCTACCACCCGGGCGTTCGCAAGCTGAAGGAGCTCGTCGACTCCGGCGCGCTCGGCGACGTGCTCTGCGTCTATACGAACCGCCAGAACCTCGGGATCGTCCGTACGAACGAGAACGCGCTCTGGTCGCTCGGCGTCCATGACCTCTCCGTGATCCTCTGGCTGATCGGCGAGGACCCGGTCGACGTCTCGGCGCACGGCCGCGATTTCCTCACGGAGGGCGTCGAGGACGTCGTCTTCTGCTACCTCCGCTTCCCGTCCGGGAAGATCGCCCACATGCACCTTTCCTGGCTCGACCCACACAAGATGAGGAAGATGACCGTCGTCGGCCGGGAGAAGATGGCGGTCTTCGACGACATGGAGCTCGAACGGAAGGTGACCGTGTACGAGAAGGGGCCGTGGAAGCAGTCGGAGGCGTACGGCGAGTGGCAGACGCGCTCCGGCGACATCCACATCCCGAAAATCGACACGTCGGAGCCGCTGCGGCTCGAGTGCCAGGCGTTCCTCGACTTGATCGGCGGGAACGGCGACCGGCGCGTCGTCGCCGAAGACGGCGCGATGGTCGTGCGGGCGCTCGACCGGCTGACCGAGAGCCTTCGTGGCTGAAATCCACCCCTCAGCCATCGTCTACGAGGGCACCGTCCTCGGGGAGAGCGTGAAGGTGCTCGAGGGCGCGGTCGTCGGCAAGCAGCCGACGCTCTCGCCGCGCTCGACCGCTAAACGGGAGCCGCTGGCGCCGACGACGATCGGCGACGGCACGATCGTCTCCACGGGCGCGATCGTCTTCGCCGGCTCGACGATCGGCGCCCGCGTCATCCTCGGCGACCAGTCATGCGTGCGCGAGCGCGTCGTGGTCGGCGACGACGTCGTCCTCGGCCGCGGCTCCTACATCGAGAACGACACGACGGTCGGCGCGCTGACGAAGATCCAGGCCGAGGCGTACATCACCGCCTACTCGACGCTCGAGGACAACGTCTTCATCGCGCCGTGCGTCGTGACGACCAACGACAACTACATGGGCCGGACCGAGAAGCGGCTCGCGCTCCTGAAGGGCCCGACGATCCGCCGCGGCGCCCGCATCGGCGGCGGCGCCATCCTCTGCCCCGGGATCGAGATCGGCGAGGAGGCGTTCGTCGGCGCCGGCGCGGTGGTGACGAAGGACGTTCCGCCGCGCACGCTCGTCGTCGGCAATCCCGCACGGGTGCTGCGCGACGTACCGGACGAGGAACTGCTTACGTCTTGACGAGCGTGAGCCGGTACGTGCCGGCGCCGCGCGAGCCGAGCTTCACCTGCAGGTAGTACGTGCCCGTCGTCGGGGCGCGGAACGCGAGGTGCTCGCGCGGGCCTGGGCGCGCGGACTGGCGGGCGACGAGGTTGAGCGAGGCGAGGTCGTCGACGTGCTTCGTCTTCGGCCGCCAGAGGATCACGTTCGTGTCCGTACCGGCGGGGCCGACGATGCTGACGAAGACCCGCTGCCGCTTCCTCAGCCTGATCGCGTAGACGTCGTTCTGATCGTCCCAGAAGTCCAGCGTCGCCTGGATCCGGCTCCGCCTGCCCCAGATCGCGGCTGCGTCGTCCCCCGCGTCGTCGTTCGGCTCGAGCCGGTCGCGCGGCGGTGGCCCCGCGCTCAGCAGCTGCTTCAGCGCCGCGTTGACGTCGAGCCTCCCCCAGCCCGTGAGCGCGTCCCGCTGCGTCGCGCACCCGGGACAGCCTGTGGCGCCGTTGACGTCGTGCGCCGTCCGGGTCAGCAGCTCCGTCACCTGCTCGGGACGCAGATTCGGCCGCACGGCGAGCAAGACGGCGGCGGCGGCGCTCACCTGCGGCGCCGCAAACGACGTCCCCTGGCCCTTGCGGAAGTCGTCGGGGGCGCAGCTCGAGTAGCCCTGCTCCGAGCACTCCTTCGTCTCGGCGGTGCGTGTGCGCGGGAAGGTCGAGAGAATGCCGACGCCTGGCGCGGCGATGTCGGTATAGATCTTGTCCCGGTGCGAGAAGGCGGGCACGGAGCCGTCCCGCGCAAGCGCGCTGACGCCGAGCACATGGGGCAGCGCCGCCGGATAGCTCGCGTAGGGCCAGGGCCGCGGCGGCGTGTCCGTGTTGTTGCCGACGGCCGCGACGACGACCGTGCCCCGCCCGTGCGCCCAGCCGACCGCCTGCGCCTCGAGCGGCGAGAACGCGTCCCGGTCGGGGTCGCGCGGGTCGCGGAAGCCTCCGAGGCTCATGTTGATCACGCCGGCGCCGCGCTCGACCGCCCACTTGATCGCCTTCACCTCCGCCTCGACGTCGATCAGATCGTTGTCGTTGACGACCTTCGCGACCAGGAGCTCGGCGGACGAAGCGGAGCCGGCGATCCCGACTGAGTTGTTGACGCCGGCGGCGATCAACCCGGCGACAAACGTCCCGTGGCCCTCTTCGTCGACGCGCGCGGAGCCGCCGACGAAGGTCCTCGCGTCGGCGATCTTGCCGGCGAGATCGGGGTGGTCGCCGTCGATGCCGGAGTCGATCACGGCGACGCGGACCGCCGCGAGCGGCGTCGGCGTCTCCCAGAAGTCGAACGTCCGGTTGAACTCGAGATGCCACTGCTTGACGGCGAGCAGGTCGTTGGGGACGTAGGCGGCGCGGCGCGTGCCGAGCCGTTCGACGTACATCGCGCCGGGGAGGTCGCGCAGCCGAGGCGCCGTCGCGCGCTCGACGACGAGCGCCGGAATCGGCGCCAGGCTCTCGGCCTCGGGAAGCGCCGCACGCAGCCTCGGCAGGTCGGCTGTCGACGCCACGCCGACCGCGTAGCGGGCCGCCTCGGCCTGAGGCGCAAGCACGGCTGCGACGACGAGGGCCAGCGCAAGTCGCGTCATCGCAGTTCGATCTGGCCAGAGAGGCCCTCGGCGAACCCCTGCGCCGGCGCCGTGCGCACCCGATAGCGGCCGGGCTGCTCGAGCACGCGCGCGTACTCGCCCTCGACGCCGGTCGTCGTCGCGCCCACCGTCGACCACCCTCCGTCGCTCTCGAGCTGGAGCTCGACCGTCGAGCCGGGAGCAAGTGGCTTGACGGTTCCGGCGATCGTCAGTGGCCCCGAGGCGCGCGCGGTCACGAGCGGCGCCACCGGTACCTTCAGCACCGAGCCGGCCAGCTTGCCCGCCGCGATCCGGAAGCTCGCCGGCTCCAGCAGCTTCACCTTTGCCTTCAACGCCGGGCCTGCGACCTTCGCCCAAACGCCGGAGACGCGCTGCTGGAGCATGGCGCCCTCCACACCCTTCGCGCGACCGGTGAGCGCCACCGTCTGCCCGTACCGAACGGGGCCGCCCGGACGCGAGAGCGACATCGTCACGAGCTGCGTCACCCACGTCGAGCGCAGCCCGCCGGCCCGGCGCAGCGTCGCACCCGTGATCTTCGTCGTCCCCGCTTGAGTCGTCACCTGGACGCTGGCGAGCCGGCCGGAGCGGCCGCGCGTCAGCTGCAGCGCCGTCACCGGCGAACGCAGCGCGAGCCCCTTGCGGAGCGTCGTCTCCGCGACCGGCGTCGGCCCCCAGCGGTGCACCGGCGAGAGCGCGCTGTGCGGATCCGGAACGCCGACGAGGTAGGGGACGGGCGTGCCGAAGACCTCGGCCGCGTCGAGCGTCGAGCCGCCGGACGTCGAGTGGAAGAGAGCGTCGATCGGCTTCCCCTCCCAAAGCAGCACCTGCCCCTTCGTCGCCTGGACGGCCGCCGTCGTACGGGGATGCTCGCCGGGGATGCCGCCGTACACCTGGCTGCGCACGTCGGCATAGAGGTCGAAGGCCTTCCCGGTCACCCGGTGCGACAGGGCGTACGACCGGGCGGCGACGGCCTGCGCCCGCAACGCCTCGTCGGGCCACGCGCTCGGCATCTCCTGGGCGACGACTCCCTGCAGGTACTGCTCGAGCCCGACGACGTTGACCGCATCGAGCTTGTCGCCCGTCACCGAGACGGCGATCTGACCGCGGTAGGGCCGGTCGACCTCGAGTGGCGCTGTACCCGGCAGAAAGAGGACCGGTCCCGTCAGCTCGGTCGGCGTCCCGTTGACGCTGACGCGGAGCTTCGGCCCGAGCGGCACGGCGCCGGCCGGCAGCGGATAGGTCTTCCCGAAGACGTCGCGGGCCCGGAAGGGGGCGGCTGACCTGACGGTCACGCTGCCCTTGGCCTCCGCGACGAGAACGCGAACACGCGCGACAGACGAGGGGCCGAGCTGGGCGCCGGTGTAGAAGTGGCCGAGGATCTGGTCGTGCGTCCAGCCCTCCTGGGCGAAGCCGAGCGCACCGTACTGGCTCATCCCGACGCCGTGGCCCCAGCCGCGACCGCTGACGAGGAACGTCGTCGCGGTCACCACAGCAGGAGTCGTGGGCGAGGGTGCGCGGACGCCTGCGGGCGCGGAAACCGCGAGCGCGAGACCGAGTCCGGTGAGAGCGATGAGCAGTCGCCGCATGGTCGACCGCAGCCGAGGCTAGCTGAAGAAACCCTGCATCCAGGCTTTCCTAACCGAACCTTCAAGGAGCGCAGCGCCGCGGCAAGCGCGTTTTCTGCTGCCGCATCTCGGGCACGCCCTCGTGGTGGAGGGCAGCCAGCTTCCGGAGCGCTACCGGAACCCAGAGCGGATCGCGCGCGGGGGGATGGGCGAGGTCTACCGGGCCGAGGACGCCGACCTGGCCCGGATCGTCGCCGTGAAGCTGCTCTCGGACCGCTTCGCCGACAACGACGCAATCCGGGGCCGCTTCACCCGGGAGGCGCTCGCGGTCGCGCGGCTCTCGCACGCGCCGAGCACCGTCACGATCTTCGACGTCGGCGAGCATGACGGGCGACCGTACATCGTGATGGAGTACCTCCCCGGGGGGTCGCTCGCCGATCAGCTCCAGCGGGAAGGCGCCCAGCCGGTCGGCCGCTCGCTCGAGTGGCTCGGCCAGGCGGCGGCGGCGCTCGACGCCGCGCACGCGAACGGGATCGTCCATCGCGACGTCAAGCCCGCGAACCTCTTGCTGGACAACGACGACCGCGTCAAAGTGGCCGACTTCGGCGTCGCGAGCGCAGCGGACCTGGGCTCCTTCACCGAAGCAGGCACGGTCGTCGGCACCGCCGGCTACCTCGCGCCGGAACAGGCCCGCGGCGAGCGGGCAACCCCTTCGAGCGACCTCTACGCCCTGGCCGTCGTCGCCTTCGAGCTGCTGACGGGCGAGCGGCCGTTCGAGCGAGAGACCTCGACCGCGGAGGCGATGGCGCACGTGAGTGCGCCGATCCCGCCCGCCTCGCGGGCGAACCCGCAGCTGCCGCCCGCGCTCGACGACGTGCTCGCGCGCGGACTCGCCAAGGAACCGGAGCACCGCTATGCGAGCGCTTCCGATTTCGTCGAGGCGATGCGCGAGGCGCTCCACCGCGAAGCCGGGACGACCCGCGTCGGCGCGATCCCGCCCGCCGAATCGCCTCCGGAGCGACGAGGCGTGCCGCTGCTCCTGCTCCTCCTCGGGGGCGCGCTCCTCGCGGGCATTCTCGCGGCAGCGCTCCTCGCTCGCGACGATGGTGGCGAGACGGTGGGCACGACGGCGCCGCCGCGAACGGTGCAGCAGACGGTGCAGGAGACGGTCACCCTCCCGGGCACGACCGTGATGCAGACGGTCACGACCGCACCTGAGCCGCCGCCGACCGTCAGCACGGGGACAACCGCCCCGGAGGAAGAGCCGCCGCAGTCCGGCAGTCCTTCGGAGCTGAACGACCAGGGCTTCCGGCTCATGCAAGCCGGCCGCTATGAGGAGGCGCTGCCACTCTTCGAGCAGTCGGTGGCCGGGCTCTCGGGCTCGGGCGAGCTCGTCGAAGCGTACGCGAGCTACAACCTCGCTTTCACACGGCGCGCGCTCGGGCAGTGCGACGGCGTGGTCGAGCTGCTCGACCGCTCAGAGCAAGTTCAGGGCAAGCGCAAGGAGATCACGCGGTTGCGGCGGGAGGTCGAGCGAAGCTGCGGCGACGCGGCCGGCTAGGCGCCGGCGAGCCGGTCCGCGTACTGCTTCTCGTAGTACTCCCGGTAGCCGCCCGACTGCTTGATCGGCTCCCACCACTCGCGATGTGCGGCAAACCACGCCGCCGTCAACGGAAACCCTTCCGCCAGGCGCGTCTGAGGCGCCCAGCCGAGCTCGTCACGCGCCTTGGTGGTGTCGAGCGAGTAGCGACGGTCGTGGCCCGCACGATCCTCGACGTGCCGCACGAGCGACTCGTCGGCGCCTGTGTGCTCGAGCACGAGATCCGTGATCTGACGGTTCGTCGCCTCTTCCCCGCCGCCGATGTTGTACGCCTCCCCGGCACGGCCCTTCCGGAGGGCGCACTCGATACCGGCGCAGTGGTCCCCGACGAAGAGCCAATCGCGCACCTGCGCACCGTCGCCGTACATGGGCAGCGGCTCGCCGTCGAGCGCGTTCGTGACGAAGAGCGGCAGCAGCTTCTCCGGGTACTGGAACGGGCCGTACGTGTTCGACCCGCGCGTGATCAGCGCGTCGACGCCGTAGGTGCGCACCGATCCGAGCACCTGGAGGTCGCCGCCCGCCTTGGCGGCGGAGTACGGGCTCGACGGGCGAAGTGGGTCGTCCTCGACGGAGGACTGGCCCTCGGCGACGTCCCCGTACACCTCGTCCGTCGAGACGTGCACGAGCCGGATCCCGGCGGCGCGCGCATGGTCGAGCAGCACCTGCGTGCCGGCGACGTTGGTCTGGATGAACTCGGCCGGCCCGAGAATCGAGCGGTCGACGTGCGTCTCGGCGGCGAAGTTGACGATCGCGTCGCAACCGGCGGCCGCCTCCGCGACGGCGTCGGCGTCGCAGATGTCGCCGACGACGAGCTCGATCCCGGTCTGATCGAGGTTCGCCGGGTTACCGGAGTACGTCAGCTTGTCGAGCACGCGGACATCGTCGCCCGCGGCCTGGAGCCGCTTGGCGAAGTGAGAGCCGATGAACCCGGCGCCACCGGTGACGAGCACGCGCATGCCCGAAGGCTACGTGACCGCCAGGAGGCGCGCCCCCAGCAGATCGGCGAGTCCCGTGCCGCCCTGGTGCATGACGACATTGTGGTTCCAGCGGAAGACGGGGCGCGCGACCGGGTCAAGGAGGTTCATCCACGGCCGGGTCGTATGCACGTTCCACTCGTAGGTGACCGCCGTCTCGCGGCCGTCGAAAAAACGCCAGCGGCCGGTGCCGGCGAGCTCGCCGTCGGCCTCGGCTTCGATCAGGAAGGGCCGCTCGATGCTCGTGATGCGCGTCTCGAACCGGACCGGATACGGGATCACGCTCCGCCACTCGTGCCGGTAGAGCGCCCCGATCCCGTCGCCGTTGCCGTGCTCCAGCTTGTCGACGCTCCTGACGCCGCGCCACCACGCCGGCCACCGCTCGATCTCGTAGATCGCCTGCCAGACGGCCGCGCGCGGCGCGTCCAGAACCCACGTCGTCAGAAACGAGTAGCTCGCCACGCTGCTCTATTCGCGCGACGCACCCGCGCGGATGGCCGCAATCGTCTCACGCAACCCCTGACGCCAGTGCGGCAGCTCCGGGGCGCCCTTCTCACTGCGGAGCACCGAGTACGCGGGTCGCTGCGCGGGCCGGCCGAGCGCGGCGGTCGAGGTCCGGCGCACCCGGGTCGGGAGTCCGGCCTCCTCGAAGATCGCCTCCGCGAAGTCGGCCCAGGTCGCGTCGCCGGCGGCGGCGACGTGGTACACGCCGTAGGGCAGGAGCAGCAGCTGCCGCGTCGCCGCTGCGAGGTGGCCGACGTACGTCGGCGACCCGCGCTGGTCGTCGACGACCCCGACCTCCTCGCGCTCCTCGCCCAGGCGCAGCATCGTCCGAACGAAGTTGTTCCCGGTCGGCCCGTAAAGCCACGAGGAGCGGACGATCCAGGCCCGCTCACCGGCAGCACCCTCCCCGTGCAGCTTCGACCGGCCGTACGCCGACTCCGGATTCGGGCCGTCCGACTCGACGTACGGCTCGCCCTTGCGGCCGTCGAAGACGTAGTCGGTCGAGTAGTAGACGAGCGGCGCCCCGAGCGCTGCGACGTTGGCCGTACCGCCCACGTTGACCGCGGCCGCTCCCTGGGGGTCGTCCTCGGCGCCGTCGACGTCCGTCCAGGCGGCGGCGTGCAGCACGACGTCCGGCGGCTCCAGCCCAGCCGGCGGCGGCAGCTCGACGTCCCACTCGGTTCGGGCCAGACAGATGACGCCGTCGCCGTCGAACTCCTCGCAGAGCGCGCGGCCGAGCTGGCCGCCCGCGCCGGTGACTAGATACACGCCTGGAGGTCCCGCTCGGAGAGGATCGGCGCGTCCGAGCTCCAGAGGTGCCTGACGCGCGGATCGGCCCAGCAGACGCCGTGCTCGTCGGGCTCCGCCGGGTCGTACTCCTCCGTGACGTGGTAGCAGAAGAAGAGGTCGGTCAGCGCCTCGAAGCCGTGCGCGTGGCGGCCGGGAATGTAGAGCGCGACCGGGTTCTCGTCGCCGATGTCCTCGGTGAACGTCTCGCCGCTCTCGCGGTCGAGCACGACGACGCGCGCCGTCCCCTGCAGGCAGACGAAGAGGTCGTCCTGGCCGCGCTCGTGGTAGTGGAGCCCGCGGAGGACGCCCTTGCGCGAGAAGGAGAGGTTCGTCTGCCGCGTCTGCTTCGGCAGGAGCGACTCGCGCCGGATCTCGGCGAACCAGCCACGCTCGTCCTCGAACCGGCGCAGCGGAATCCGGAGCAGGCCGTCGATCATGCGAGCTTGTTGACGCCCGTGCGCTGGATCAGGGCGCCGATCTCGCTCAGCGACTCCTGCGTGCCCGCGTCCTCCCACCAGCCGGTGACGCGGTGACAGGCCAGGGTGCCGTTCTCGGCGTAGTGGCGGTTGACGTCGGTGATCTCGAGCTCACCGCGCGACGACGGCGCGAGCCCGCGGATCAGGTCGAAGACGTCCGGCGAGTAGCAGTAGAGGCCGACGACCGCGTCGCTCGAGGGCGGCTCGTCGTAGCGTAGGTCGACCACACCGGCCTTCTCGACGACGTCGACGACACGGTTGCCGTCGCCGTAGACGACCACCCCGAAGCGCTCCGGGTCGGGGACTTCCTTCACGAACACAGCCGCCCCGTCGTCGCCCTCGACGAAGCTCCGGATCGCCGGCGCCTCCGCGTACTCGAAGATGTTGTCGCCGAGGCAGACGACGAGGTCGTCGTCGCCGGCAAAGCTCTCGGCCATGCCGACCACCTGCGCGATCCCGCCGGCCTCGACCTGCACCTTGTAGGTCAGCTCGAGGTCGAAGAGCGGCTCGGCCGTCCCTCGCTGGCTCATCCGGCCGTTCCCGAGCAGGTCGATCAGCTGTCCGGCGTGCCCTTGGCCGGTGACGATCATCACCTGCTCGACGCCCGCGAGCTGGAGCAGCTGCAACGGGTAGTAGATCATCGGCCACCCGCCGACCGGGAGCAGGTGCTTGTTGACGACGCGCGTCAACTCGCCGAGCCGGGTGGCCTCGCCGCCGGCCGCGATCAGTCCCTTCGCCTTCATGCCGCGGACGATGCTACTGCCCGACCCGCGCGCGCGCGGAAGGCTAACGAGCGCGGATGGTCGCGCTGTACGCGGTGTCGCGCGGCGAGTAGATGCGGACGTTCGCGCCGGCCGGCGCCGCCACCGCCGTGCTGAAGAAGCCGCGGCCGCTCGTCATCCGGGTGCCGCCGCTGAAGCGCCACGCGCCGCCGCCGATGCGCACCTGGACGCGGTAGGACTGCACGCCGGCCCGCGGCCGGACCTGGCCCCAGAGGACGAGCCTGCCCCCGCTGCGCCCGGCCTGGGCGATCGGGAGCGGGAACGCGAGCGCCGCGATCTTCGGGCGCCCGGCGACGTTGAAGAGCCCACTCTGGAACCGGCTCGCCTGCGGCTCGTCCTTGACGAGGTAGTGGATCAGCATGTCGACCCGTGCCGCCGTGTGCGCGCGCAAGCCGGACTGGCCGAGCAGCTCGGCCTGCCGCTGCTGCGTGACACCGTAGGATCCGGTCTGATAGCCGTACTCGGTCAGCCAGATCCGCTTCGCGCCGAACGCGCGCCCGACCTCGGAGATCAGGCGCTCGATCGTGCCCAGCGTGATCGTCTCGCAGTATCTGCAGTCGCGCGTGAACGGGGTCTCGCGGCTGCTCGACGGGTACGGGTGGTGAGCGTAGGCGTCCAGGCGGGCGCGCGCGGCACGCATGCCGCGAATCCAGTCGACGGGAGAGACGCCGTTGGTCGAGCCGCGCGGCGCCGTGACGCCGCCGGCGACCTTCGCGCCCGGGATCACGGCGTGGATCGCGGCGTAGCCGGGGTTGAGGATCTGGCGGACGTAGGTGCTCGGAGAGGTCGGGCGCAGCCAGCGCGCCTGGTTCGGCTCGTTCCACAGCAGCCACTGCCGCACCCAGCGGTAGCGAGTGGCGGCGGCGCGGGCGAAGCCGGCGAAGGAGGTGGCGCCGGGGGCGAAGTTCGGCGTCCGGCCGCCGTTCGCCCACGAGGGCGAGCCGACGATGCCGACGACGGCCGGGATGCCGCGGCTGCGGAGCCCGTTCAGGACCGCGTCGCTGTCCTCCCAGAGGTACTCGCCCTTCGAGGGCTCGATCTTGTCCCAGTGCAGGTTGAAGCGGACGACGTCGACGCCGAGCCGCTCCAGTCGGTCGAGCCGGTCGTCGAGGGTGCCGCTGCCGTGCGCGAGCCACGCGTCGTCCTGGATCCCGAAGCGAACGTTCGGCGACGCATCAGCCGTGGGCGTGCAGAGCCCGAGCAAGGCGCACGCGAGTACGGCAGCAGCGAGTGGAAATCGCATCCACGGCGACTTCCCGCGCCTCCGGGTTTCGACACATCAGGATCCTGTTAACGGCTGCGGCGCAACGCCTTGCGCCGCTTCACGGCGGGCGTCGCCCGCACGGCCGCGAACCAGACGTACGTGACGAAGGCCAGCGCGAGGCCGGCCAGCTTCACGATCCGCCGCACCGACGTCATGCGTTCGATCGTACCCGGCGGGGTAACGTCTCCCCAATGGCGCGGCGCGACATCGACCGCCTGCAGGGGGAGATCGAGGAGCTCTTCGCCGACCTCTGGCAGGTACCCCGGTTCGCGGGGATGCGGGACGGCTTCCGCCCCGCCGTCGACTGCTTCTTCACCGACGATCCGCCGCAGCTCGTCGTCGTGGTCGAGCTCGCCGGCGTCGATCCGGAGACGATCGAGCTCGCGGTCGAGGAGCGCGCCCTGACGATCTCCGGCAGCCGCACGCGTCCTCGCGTGCCGGGGCAGGTGTACCAGCAGGCCGAGATCGAGTACGGACGCTTTCAGCGACGGATACCGCTCGAGCGCGACATCGACACCGGCGCCGCGAGCGCCGCCTACGAGGCGGGCGTGCTCACGATCACGCTTCCGCTCGCACGGCGTGCCGCCGGGCCGGCCGCTGTGATCGTGGTCCGCGGGCCGGCATGAGCGAGGCCGCTTCCGACCGGCTCCGCCTGCCGGTTCTGCCACTGAAGGAGACCGTCGTCTTCCCCGAGTCGATGACACCGCTCGCGGTCGGCCAGGAGCGATCGGTCCGGCTGATCGACGACGTGGTCTCTGGTGAGCGCATGCTCGCACTCTTCACCGTCAAGCACGAGAACGCGGACCCGCCCGGCTGGGACGACCTCTACCGCGTCGGCACCGTCGCCGTCGTCCACAAGATGATCAAGGTGCCCGACGGGACGCTGCGGATTCTGGTCCAGGGCATGCAGCGCGTCCGGCTGCTGGAGGCGCTCGAAGACGACCCGTACCTCGTCGGCGAGCTGGAGGACCTGCCGGAGATCGTCGCGGAGTCGCCCGAGTTCGAGGCGCTGACCCGGACGGTGCAGCAGCAGTTCGCGCAGATCATCGGGATGACGCCCTACCTGCCGGAAGAGCTCGAGCTGGCAGCCGCGAACGTCGACGACCCGACCGCGCTCACCCACCTGATCGCTTCGACGCTGCGCCTGAAGACCGAGGAGCGGCAGGAGCTGCTCGAGACCGCCGACGTCGGGGAGCGGCTGCGCCGCATCGCCTCGATCCTCGGGCGTGAGCTCGAGATGACGGAGCTCGGCTCGAAGATCCAGTCGCAAGTCGCGAGCGAGATCGACAAGGGCCAGCGCGAGTTCTTCCTCCGACAGCAGCTGAAGGCGATCCAGGAAGAGCTCGGCGAGACCGACGACCACCAGGCCGAGGTCAACGAGCTGATCGAGCAGCTCGAGGGCAAGAACCTGCCCGAGCACGTCGCCAAGGCGGCGATGCGCGAGGTGGGCAGGCTCGAGCGGCTCCCGCCAGCGGCGGCCGAGTACGGCGTCATCCGGACGTACCTCGACTGGATCCTCTCGCTCCCGTGGGGCGCCGCTCACCGAGGACAACCTCGATCTCGAGCACGCCCGGCAGATCCTCGACGAGGACCACTTCGACCTCGAGAAGGTGAAGGAGCGGATCATCGAGTACCTCGCCGTCTCGAAGCTGAAGAACGACCTCTCGAGCCCGATCCTCTGCTTCGTCGGCCCTCCTGGGGTCGGCAAGACGTCGCTCGGCCAGTCGGTCGCCCGCGCGCTCGGCCGCACATTCGCCCGGATCTCGGTCGGCGGCGTCCGCGACGAGTCGGAGATCCGGGGGCACCGCCGCACCTACATCGGCGCGATGCCGGGGACGATCGTGCGCGCGATCCGCGACGCCGAGTCGTCGAACCCAGTCTTCCTGATCGACGAGATCGACAAGATGGGGGCCGACTTCCGCGGCGACCCGGCCTCGGCGATGCTCGAGGTGCTCGACCCCGAGCAGCACTCGAGCTTCCGCGACCACTACCTCGACCTCCCCTACGACCTCTCGAAGGTGCTTTTCATCTGCACCGCAAACACGCTCGACACGATCCCCGGCCCGCTGCTCGACCGGATGGACGTGATCCATCTCTCCGGCTACACGCACGAGGAGAAGCTCGGGATCGCCAAGCGCTACCTCGTCCCGAAGCAGATCGCGGCGCACGGGCTGAAGAAGACGCGGCTCGCGATCCCCGACCGGACACTGCGGCTCGTGATCGCGGAGTACACACGTGAGGCAGGGGTCCGCAACCTCGACCGACAGATCGCGACCCTTTGCCGGAAGACCGCCACCCTCGTCGCGACCGGACACACGGAGAAGATCAAGGTCGACGAGGAGCGTGTGCGCGCGTGGCTCGGCGCGCGCAAGTTCTCCGCCGACGCCCGCAGGCGGACGGCCGATCCGGGCGTCGCCACGGGGCTCGCGTATACGGCAGTCGGCGGCGACGTCCTCTTCATCGAGGCGACCGCATATCCGGGCAAGGGCAGGCTGACGATCACGGGCCAGCTCGGCGAGGTGATGCAGGAGTCGGCGCAGGCGGCGCTCTCGTGGGTCCGCTCGCACGCCGACGACCTCGGGCTCGCGGCCGACTGGTTCGCCGAGAACGACATCCACGTCCACGTCCCCGCGGGCGCGGTACCGAAGGACGGGCCTTCGGCCGGAGTGACGATGGCGACCACGATCGTCTCGCTCGCCCGAGGGGTGCCGGTCGACGACGACGTCGGCATGACGGGCGAGATCACGCTCACGGGCCAGGTGCTGCCGATCGGCGGCGTTCGCGAGAAGGTGCTTGCGGCCGAGCGCGCCGGACTGACCCGTGTCATCCTCCCGCTCGAGAACGCGCCGGACCTCGACGACCTCCCGCCCGAGACCCGCGCCGAGCTCGAGTTCGTGCTCGTCGACCACGTCGAGGAGGTGTTCGAGCACGCCTTCCGCGGCAAGTCCGGCAAGCGCCGGCCCGGGCACGCGACACTGCACCGGCAGGCCGCGGCCTCGCGCACGTAGAGACTGTTTGCAAGGATCGCCCGACGGCAAGACTGTCTGGGCGACCACGAAACGAAAGGACGGGCCGGATGGCCACCAAGACGAAGGAAAAACTGTACGACACGGCCGACACGATGAAGCCCTATGTCGACCGGGCTCTGCACGACGACGACCTGCACGACAACCTGAAGGAAGCGTTCAAGGCCGCGCGGGACGTCTACGCCGAGCTGCTCGGCAACCGCAACCTGACCGGCACCGCGATGCGGGCCGCGACGGACAAGGACATCCAGGACAACCTGAAGAAGGCCGTCGAGGAGCTTCGCACCGCCGCGAACCGGATCCAGGGCAAGGAGGATCACAGCGCGCGCAACACGCTGCTCCTGCTGGTGGGGATCACCGTCGGCATCCTCTTCAATCCGATGACGGGCCCCCAGACCCGCGCCTGGCTGATGGAGAAGGTCACCGGCGAGAGCTCCGACGACTACACCTACACGCCGCCGGCGAGCACGAGCTCGTCGAGCGACGACGCCGCCTGACCTCTAGCCGGCGCCGAGTACCGTGCTGTCGCCCTGGGAGACCGGGGCGCGCAGCGCGCGGTCAAGCGAGCCGGGATCGAGGCCGCTCGCGCTCGAGATGTCCGTCGAGCCGAGCAGGATCGCGGCCGGGCGCGGCGCGGTTGCGTTCGACGGCACCGGCGGCGCCCAGCCCCGGCCGGCGGCGAACGTGACGTCCTCGAGCCGCCGCCACGCGCTCAGGTACGGGAACGCGTTGACGACGCCGTCGTAGCCGAGCGGCAAGAGGCCGACCGGGTGGATCTCGAAGTGGAGGTGGTACGGCGTCGTCTGCGCGTCGCCCGTGTTGCCGACGAAGCCGACCACGTCTCCCGCCTTGACCTCGTTCCCGTCGATCGCGAGCGGCGAGAACGCGGAGAGGTGCGCGTAGTAGAACTGGTTGCCCTGCCGGTCGCGGAGCCAGAGCCTGTAGCCGCCGCGGTCGTTCCAACCGACCGAGAAGACGGTGCCGTCCGCGACCGCGAGCAACGGCGCGCCGAGCGGTGCGAAGATGTCCTCGCCGTGATGCCAGCCGACACCGGCGCGCGCGGCCCGGAACGTGTCGGTGAACGAGGAAGGCCCGTAGACGGGGAAGACATAGCCCGCGGGTGAGAGCGGCGCCGACACGTCCGTCGGCGGCAGGCGGAAGACCGAACCAGGCCGGTTGGGCAGCAGGCCCGGCTCCGGCGGCTTCGGCAGCGGCTTGCGTGACTTCGCCGGCACGCCCGCCGGCCGCCCTGGCGCGGCCGGAGTCGTGGTCGTCGGCGTCGTTGTCGCGGGCGCTCCGGCAGGCGTCGACGCTGCGGCCTCAGCATGGCCGACGAGGATCTCGGTTCCCGCCGGCAGGCCGGCGTGGTCGGCCGTGAGGACGACGTGCAGTGCGTTGACGGCGCCGCGCGCGTTCTTCGTCCCGTCGGCGACGGGCGCCTCCACGACCTGCTCGAGCACGAGCACGTAGCCCCAGTCGCCGAGCTGCACGCGAAGGTTCGGCGTCGCCGTCACCGGCGTGCCGAGGACGACGAGGTTGACGACCTGGGAGCCGGCCGCATCCGCGCCCGCTGCGGATGCCTTCGCCCGCGCGGCGACACTCTCCGCCGTCAGCTCGCCGTTGAAGAGGGTGACGCCGAGGACATCGCCCACGGCCTGCGCGCCCGGGGTGCCGGTCACGCGCGCGGAGACGCTCGAGGAGAGTGCTCCGGTGCGAACCAGGGAGCCGTCGGCGGGGAAGACGAACCCGTCCGCGACACCGGTGGCTCCTGGGCCCGGCGCTGTCGCTTCGGCCGCGACCGAGGCCGGCTGGCCGGGAACGAGGATCGAGAGGCCGTGCGCGCCGGCGGAGACGATCGCCGGCTCGGGGGGCGCGCCGGCGCCGGCCGCAGCAGCAGCGAGCGACCCGGCGATCAGAAGCAGTGCGAGCAGCCTGGGGTACACGCGCCCCATTATCCGAATCTGACGGGACGCTGCGCCGAAAGCTCTGAGAATGAGAATCGTTTTCAGCTATCGTCGCGGCGTGGCGGGCGACGTCTCACTCCCGGATGACGTCCGGTCGACCTCGCAGCGCCGCGCCGTCGTCCGCGCGGTTGCCGAGTCGACCCGCAGCTTCACGGTCGCCGCCCTGCACGATCGCGCCCGCCGCTTCGAGCCCCGCCTCGGCCTGGCGACGACCTACCGCACCGTCGAGCTGCTCCGCGCGAACGGCGGCCTCCATCCTCTGCTCGGAGACCCGCACACCTACGTCCGCTGCCGCGCCGGACATCATCATCACCTCGTGTGCACGAGCTGCGGCGCCGTCGAGGAGACCGAGCTCTGCGCGGCTCCCTCCGAGGAGGAGCTGGAGCGCCGGCACGGCTTCCGCGCCGCCGCGCACGAGCTCGACATCTACGGCACCTGCAGGCGCTGCGCGTGAACTGGATCGCGATTCCGCTGGCGGGCGTGACGGTCCTGTCGACGCTGGCGGGCGGCTTCGTGGCGCTGCGGCTGGCACGCGAGCTGACGACCGCGATCGCGCTCACGGGCGGGGTCGTCGTCGCCGTCGCGCTCTTCCAGGTGCTGCCGGAGGCGATCGAGGCTGTCGACGACCCGCATCGCGTCGGGCTCCTCGTCGGCGCCGGCTTCGTCTTCTTCTTCCTCGCGGAGAGGGCGCTCGTGCTCCATCACCGCGACGACGACGCGCACGTCCATGCACATGCGCAGGTCGGCGCGCTTGGCGCAGGCGGCCTCTCGCTGCACAGCTTCATCGACGGGCTCGGGATCGGGCTTGCGTTCGGGCTCTCGACCGAGACGGGCCTGCTCGTCTTTGTCGCCGTGGTCGCGCACGATTTCGCGGACGGCCTCAACACGGTCGGTTTCGTCCTGCGTCAGTCGGGCGACCGCGCGCGGGCGATCCGCTGGCTGGCGATCGACGCCGCCGCGCCACTCGCCGGCGCGATCGTCGGCTCGGCGCTCTCGGTCTCGGAGGAGAGCCTCGGCGAGCTGTTGGCGGTCTACGCGGGGTTCTTCCTCTTCATGGGAGCGACCGACCTACTTCCGCACGCCCACGAGCACCCGTCCGTGAAGCGCGTCGCGCTCACCCTCGCCGGCTTTGGCGCGATCTTCCTCGTCAGCCTGATCGGGCACTGAGCCCGGGGCGTCACGCGTCGAGCTTGCGGGCGAACTCGCGGAAACGGTCACGGGCGGCCTCGTCCGGCCCGAGCTGCTCGTCCGCGCCGTAGCGCGGGTCGGCTGCGATCTCCTCCGCGACGGCGCGAACCTCCCTCGCGATCGCCCCCCGGTTCGCGGGCTCACGCAGCAGGAGCTCGATCCAGTTGTCGGTGCCGTCGTAGGGCGGGACGTCATTGTCGACGAGCAGCTCGCCGAGCTTCACCCCGACGCGGATGTACGCGAACGTCCGGAAGGCCAGAATGCGCCGCGGCGAGCCGACGAGGCGCTCGATCTCGGGGTCGTCCGCCTGGATCTGGGCGACGATGCTCCCGATCGGCTCGTCAACGAGCGGAAGCCAGATCTCCTCGTGCTCGCTCATGGCTGCGAAGGATACGGGGAGGCACGGCGCGACCGCCATGCGAGTTGCGCCGCGACGCAGAGCAGGAGCACCGCGAAGAGCCGCGTGAGCGCGTCCTCGGGAAGCGCCGTCGCGATCTGGACGCCGACCGCAGCGCCGGCGATCGATGTCACGCCGAGCGCGAGCGCGGTCCGCCAGCGGACGTTGCCGTAGTGGCGCTGGCGCCATGTGCCCGCGGCGACGGTCGGCAGGATCGCGAGCAGAGACGTCGCCTCCGCCTCCAGCTGCGTGAGGCCGAGCGCGACCAGCGTCGGCACGAACAGGATCCCACCGCCGACCCCGAAGCAGCCGGCAAGCAGGCCCGCGGCGAAGCCGAAACCGATCGCGACGGCGATCGTGCTCGCGCTCATGAGAGCAGCAGCCAGACCGCGACCACCGCCAGGAGCCCGGCGAATGCGAGCGTCAGCGCCCGCCCCGTGACACGCTGCTGCAGACCAGTGCCGACGATTGCGCCGGCGGCCGCTGGTAGACCGACGAGCGCCGCGTGCGCGACGTCCACGTGGCCCTCGAAGGCATAGAGGATCGTCCCGGCGAGCGCCGTGATCCCGATCGCCGCCAGCGAAGTGCCGGTGGCCACCCGGCTCTGAAAGCCGAGCAGAAGGATCAGCAGCGGCACGATCACGATCCCGCCGCCGACACCGAAGAGGGTGCTGAACAGGCCCGCAACGAGACCGACGGAGAGAACCTTCAGCGGCACCGCTCGTATCCTAGGCCTGTGGACGGCGACGCCTCACTGCTCGAGCGGCTCGCCGAGGATCCCGGCCGGGCGGCGATCCTGCTCGACGTCGACGGCGTCCTCGCGCCGATCGTCGACGTCCCGCACGACGCGATCGTCCCCGAGGAGACCCGCGACGAGCTGCGCCGGCTCCACGGCCGGTATGCGCTCGTGGCCTGCATCAGCGGCCGCTCGGGCGCCGACGCGCGCCGCATCGTCGGACTCGACGAGCTCGTCTACGTCGGTGAGCACGGCCTCGAGCTCGAGCCCGAGGCAGCGGCCTGGAGCGAGCGGCTGCAGGCCTTTGCATCAAGCGTCGACTGGGACGACGTCGAGCGAAAGCCGCTCACGGTGAGCCTCCACTACCGCCGCGCGGAGGACGAGGACGCGGCGCTGACGATGCTGAACGCGGTCGCAGCGCGGGCCCGCCACGAAGGCCTTGTCGCGAGGTTCGGGCGCAAGGTGCTCGAGCTACGCCCTCCGGTCGGAGCGCACAAGGGCACAGCGGTCACGCACATGCTCGGTGAGCGCGGCCTCGAGCGAGGTCTCTACGCGGGCGACGACACGACCGACCTCGATGCATTCAACGCCGTCGCTGCGCTCGAACTCGGCGTCAAGGTCGCGGTCGCATCGGCCGAGGGGCCGGCAGAGCTGCGCGAGGCCGCCGACATCGTGGTCGACGGCCCCGCAGAGCTGCTGGAGTTGCTGGAGTCGCTCTAGGCGGCAGGAACCGCGACCGTCTCACCGGCGGGCGCGATCTCCTCCTGCCGGATCAGGACGAGCGCCGCGGCGACACCGACGAGCGCGATCGCGGCGCCGACCCAGAAGGCGAGCTGGAACCCGGACGTCAACGCCTCGGGCTGGGCGACACCGGACGTGATTTCGCTTTCCGTCCGGCTGATCGCGATCGACGAGAGCAGCGCGATCCCGACGGCGCCGCCGATCTGCTGCGACGTGTTGATCAGGCCGGACGCGAGCCCCGCTTCCGCCTGGCGGACACCGGCGAGGGCGGCGATCGAGATCGGCACGAAGCACAGCGCCATCCCGAGCGCGACGATGAGGAAGCCGGGCAGCAGGTCTGCCGCGTATGAGCCGTCCACCGGAATCTGCGCGAACAGGATCATCCCGACGGCGAGCAGCCCCATGCCGCCGGCGATCAGCGGCCTGACGCCCACCCGGTTGACCAGCGCGGCAGCGACGTTCGCCCAGATGATCGACGTCCCGGCGACGGCGAGGTACGCGACGCCCGTCTTCATCGCCGAGTAGCCCAGCACCTGCTGCATGTAGAGCGTCAGCATCAGAAACATCGAGAACAGGGCGGTGCCGAGGATGAAGCCGGCGACGTTCGCGCCGAGCACGGTCTTCGTGCGCAGGATCCCGAAGCGCATCAGCGGCTCGGCGACGCGGGTCTCCCAGGCGACGAAGCCCACGAGCAGCGCGGCGGAGAGCGCGAAGACGCCGAGCGTGCGCGCCGAGCCCCAGCCCCACTCGTTGCCCTGCGTGATCCCGAGCACGCCGCCGGTCAGGCCCGCGGTGACGAGCACGGCGCCGAGGGCATCGAACGACTTCACGCGCGTGTCGCGGCTCTCCTTGAGCAGGACGGGCGCAAGCGCGAGAGCGGCGAGGCCGACGGGGATGTTGACGAAGAAGATCCACTCCCAGGAGAGAGCGTCGGTGAGGACGCCGCCGAGCAGCACGCCCGCAGCGGCGCCGAAGCCGCCGACAGCACCCCAGACGCCGAGCGCGATGTTCCGCTCCCGGCCCTCCGCGAAGGTGGTCATCAGGATCGCGAGCGCGGCGGGCGAGATCGTGGCGGCGCCGAGGCCCTGGATCGCGCGGGCTCCGATCAGCGACGCTTCGTCCCAGGCGAGGCCGCACAGGAGCGACCCGATCGTGAACATGACCAGGCCGACCATGAAGACGCGTCTGCGGCCGAGCAGGTCGGCGGTACGCCCGCCGAGCAGCAGGAAGCCGCCGAAGACGAGCGCGTAGGCGGAGATCACCCACTGCAGGTTTGCCTGCGAGAACTCGAGATCGGTCTGGATCGAGGGAAGTGCGACGTTCACGATCGCGATGTCGAGCACGACCATGAACTGAACAGCGCCGAGAAGCGCCAGTCCAAGCCATTTGAGTCGGGGTGACGTAACCATTCCGCTATCCTTTCGGCAGCTTGCTCTTTCGCAACGGAAGGCTATACTTGCAAAAAGCAAGTCGTCCTTGAGGATGATCTTTCACCGATGAAGCCCTACGACCAGTACTGCCCGATCGCGCACTCGCTCGGAATCGTCGGCGAGCGCTGGACGCTGCTCGTCGTACGGGAGCTGATGTACGGCGCGAAGCGCTACACCGACCTCGTCGACCACCTCCCCGGGATCGGGACGAACATCCTCGCGCTGCGGCTGAAGGAGCTCGAGGCGGCCGGGATCGTCGCGAAGAGGAAGCTGCCGCCGCCGTACGCATCGACGGTCTACGAGCTGACCGCGACCGGGCACGCAGCTGCGCCCGGTTCTGCACGAGCTCGCCCGGTTCGGCGCGCGGCTGCTGGGGCCTCCACCCCCGGACGCGCTCTCCGAGGGCTGGCTCGTCGGAGCGCTCGACGTCGCCCTCGCCCCGCTCTGCCGGGGTGGCCGGATCGCCTTCCGGATCGGCGACGAGGAGGCGTCGATCGTCGACTGCACGGCAGTCGAGGGCATCGTCGACGACTACGACGTGCTGGTCGAAGCGGACGCGACGGGCTTCTACCACCTCGTCGTCGACCGGCAGCTCGGCGGCGTCCGGATCGACGGCGACGCGACCGTGCTCGAGCCGCTGCTCGACGGCTTCTCGAGCGCTAGCCCGCTTCCCGCCTGAGAACCTCCCAGGCGAGCCGCACGTCGTCCTCCGTCGTGCGGGCGTTGCCGACCGCCAGTCGCAGCGTGTAGCGGCCGTTCAGCCTCGTGTGCGAGAGGAAGACCTCGCCGGTGGCGTTGACGCGTTCGAGCAGCGCCTCGTTCTCTGCGTCCGTGCCCTCGCGGCGGAAACAGACGAGCGAGAACGGCCGCGGCGCGGTGAGCTCCCAGCCGGGCGCCTCGCGCACCCACCCCTCGAAGAGCGCCGCGAGCGCGATCGACTCCCGAATCGCACGCTGCAGGCCCTCGCGGCCGTAGCAGCGCAGCACCGCCCAGAGCTTCAGCGCCCGGAACTGGCGGCCGAGAGCAGGGCTGTACTCGGAGAGGCTGGCGACGTCCTCGCTGACGCGGAGGTACTCGGGCACGAGGCTGAACGCTGCGCGAAGATCATCCGGCCGCCGCGTCCAGAGCGCCGAGCAGCCCATCGGCGTGAACAGCCACTTGTGCGGGTTGACGACGACCGAGTCGGCCCGCTCCCAGCCCCCGAACGCGTCGCGCAGCTCCGGGCAGACCGAGGCCGAGCCGGCGTAGGCGGCGTCGACATGGAGCCAGACCCCGTCTCGCTCACACGCGTCGGCGATCGCTGCAACCGGATCGATCGAGCTGGTCGAGGTCGTCCCGATCGTGGCGACGACCGCGCAGGCACCGGCGAGGTCGAGTGCGTCGGGACGGAGACGGAAAGCGTCGTCGACGGGTGTCGGCCGCACCTCCAGGCCGAGGATCCGGCACGCCTTTTCGACCGACGAGTGCGCATGCTCGGAGCAGACGACGACGCGAGCGCCGGGCTTCGCCTCGCGGGCGGCAGCGAGTGCCGCCATCGTCCCGGTCGACGCAGTGTCCTCGAGGTGGCCGTGCAGCCCGGCCGGCAGCCCGAGCAGCTGCGCGAGCCAGTCGAGCGTCACCTCTTCCAGCTCTTGCAGCGCCGGCGAGGTGCGCCAGAGGATGCCGACCTGGTTCAGGCCGGCGAGCAGCAGCTCGGCGAGGATCCCCGGCTCCGAGCCGGTGGTTGCGAAGTAGGCGAAGAAGCGGGGGCTCTGCCAGTGGGTCACCGCCGGCAGCAGCACGTCGTCGAGGTCGCGCAGGACGGCTGCGAACGGCTCGGCGGTTTCGGGAGGCGCTGCCGGCAGCCGCGAGCGCAACTCGCCCGGCTCGACCTGGGCGAGCACGGGCAGCCCACGCACGCGCTCGAGATACGACGCGACCCACTCGACAGCCGCAGCGCCGTCCTCGCGGAAGCTCACTTGCGGAGCTTCTCGATCTCTTTCCACGGCCGCGTGTTCAGGATCTGAGCCTTCGTCAGCCAGGCGCGGCGAGCCTGCGCGACGCCGAGCTCGACGTAGCGGAGCGCCTTGATCGAGTGCCCGTCGCTCGAGATCGTCAGCGTCACGCCGGCCTCGCCTGCGAGTCGAGCGTTCGCGTCCCGGAGGTCGAGCCGGTCGGGCTGCGAGTTGATCTCGAGGAAGGTGCCGGTGGCGAGCGCGCCCTCGACCACCTTCTCGACCTCGATCGCGGACGGGTTACGGACGCCGATGCGCCGGCTCGTCAGGTGGCCGATGCAGTCGACATGCGGGCTCTGCATCGCCTGCAGGACGCGTTCCGTCGGATCCTTGTCGAAGCTCGTGTGCACGCTCGCCATCACCCAGTCGAGCCGCGCAAGCGTCTCCTCGTCGACATCGAGCTCGCCGTTCGCACGAATGTTCACCTCGATCCCCTTCAGGATCCGAAAAGGAGCAAGCCGCTCGTTGAGCGCGTCGATCTCCTCCCACTGCCGCTGCAGGCGGCCCTCGCGCAGTCGCGGCGAGTGGTCGCAGAGCGCCAGGTATTCGTGCCCGAGCGCCTGCGCGGCGCGCGCCATCTCCTCGATCGACGCCTTCCCGTCCGACCAGGTCGAATGCGAGTGCAGGTCGCCGCGGAGGTCGCCACGCTCGACCAGATCCGGCAGCCCGCCGCTGCGCGCGGCAGCGAGCTCGCCGCCGTCCTCGCGCAGTTCCGGCGGGATGAAGGCGTAGCCCAGGTGCGCGTAGAGCTCCTCCTCGTCGGCCGCGGTGAACTCTTCCCCGGTCTCGACGTTCGTGACCGAATACTCGGAGACGCTGAAGCCGCGACGAACCGCATCCTCACGCAGCGCGACGTTGTGATCCTTCGAGCCCGTGAAGTGCTGGAGCAGGTTGCCGTAGCTCTCCGGCGGGACGACGCGGAGGTCGAGCCGAAAGCCCTCGCTCGTGAGCACCGTCGCCTTCGTCTCGCCCTTCGCGATCACGTCGGCGACGTTGTCCCGGCTCGTGAACGCGTCGATCAACGCCGCCGGATCCGTCGAGGTCGCGATCACGTCGAGGTCGCGGAAGGTCTCGCGGCGGCGGCGGGCGGAGCCGGCCTCGGAAACCTTGACCGCGGCCGGATGGGCGCGCAGCTCCTCGACGAGCTGCAGCAGGAAGGGCAGCCCGTCGCCGAGCAGGCGCCGCGACTCACGCGGGTCCTTCGGTTCCTCTGCGAGCGCCTTCAGGATCTTCTCCTCGCTCTTGGCGCCAAGACCGGTCAGGGCGCGCAGCTGCTGCCGCTCGGCCGCCTGCTTCAGGCCGGCGATCGTCGTCACACCGAGCTCCTTCCAGATCCGCCGCGCCGTCTTCGGGCCGAGGCCCGGCAGGCGCATGAACTTGACGACCTCTTCCGGCACGAGCGCCTTCCGCTTCGTCAATGCCTCCATCTCGCCGAGCTCGACGACTTGGACGATCTTGTCCTCGATCGTCTTGCCGATCCCCGAGAGCTCCTTCGCCTTCCCGTCGAGGGCGAGCTGGGCGACCGGGCCGCCGGTCTCGCGGATCCGCGTGGCCGCGCGGCGGTAGGCGAGCACGCGGAACGAATCCTCACCTTCGAGCTCGCTCAGGTCTGCGAGCAGCTCGAGCTGGTCGGCGAGCTCGTCGTTCCTCGGCAGGGTCGTGGACACCTCCAGCGATGATACGGAGGTGAGGGTGTGTGTCTGCTTGCCGACGTACAACGAGCGCGAGAACCTGGAGCCGATGCTGCGGGCGCTCGGCGACGTCCTCGGCGAGGGCGACCGCGTGCTCGTGATCGACGACAATTCGCCCGACGGCACCGGCGCGATCGCCGACCGGCTTGCAGCCGAGCTCGCGTTCGTCGACGTGTTGCACCGGCCGCGCAAGGAGGGGCTTGGGCCCGCGTATCTCGCTGGCTTCCGCCGCGCTCTCGAAACGGGCGCCGAGCTCGTCGTCGAGATCGACTGCGACTTCTCGCACGATCCGGCGGATGTGCCGCGCCTCGTCGCCGCCGCGGACGACGCCGATCTCGTGCTGGGCTCGCGCTACGTGCCCGGCGGCGGCATCGAGAACTGGGGCGTGATCCGCCGCGGGATCTCGGCCGGCGGCTCGATCTACGCCCGGCTCGTGCTCGGCGTCCCAGTGCGCGACTTGACCGGCGGTTTCAAGTGCTTCCACCGCACCGTCCTCGAGACGATCCCCCTCGACCGCGTGCACTCGCGCGGCTACGCCTTCCAGATCGAGCTGACCTTCCGCGCGTTGCGGCAGGGCTTCCGTGTCCGCGAGGTGCCGATCCGCTTCTCGGACCGCGTTGTCGGCGGCTCGAAGATGTCGCGCGCGATCGTGCTCGAGGCGATCTGGAAGGTGCCCCTGCTGCGGCTGGCGGCACTCCGGGGGACGCTGTGAGAGAGGTCACCGACGCGACATTCGAGGCAGAGGTGCTCGCGGCGACGGGGCCGACAATCGTCGACTTCTGGGCGCCCTGGTGCAAGCCGTGCAAGGCGATCGAGCCACTGCTCGAGGGAATCGCCGCCGACCGCGGCGTGGCGCTCGTGCGGCTGAACATCGACGAGCACCTCGCGGTTCCCGGTCGCTACGGCGTGCTCTCGCTGCCGACGGTGATCCTCTTCGCGGAGGGCGAGGCGAGGGCAACCGTCGTCGGCGCCCGCCCGCGTGGCCACTTCGAGCGCGCGTTCGAGGACTGGCTCCCGGCGCCCTAGCCGGATCCGCAGGTCCGAGCAGCGTCGGGCGAGCCTACGTCTGCGCCTTGTAGTGCTCGTAGCCGCGGAGCTCGTACGGCTCGCCGCCGCGGTGGAAGAGCACGCCCTCACCCTCCTCGCAGCGGCCGATCACGGCGAAATCGAGCGGGTCGGGCGTCGCCGCGAGCAGCTCGAAGTCCTCGCCGAAACCGAGGTCGTCGACCGTCCCGGCGAGGGGCACAGCGTCGAGGTCGATCACGACGCGGCAGCCGGAGCGGCGGGCGAGATGGCCCGCGTCGACGGCGATCCCGTCCGAAACGTCCAGCATCGCGGTCGCGACGCGGCCGAGGCGGAGCCCTTCCTCGACGCGGAGCGGTGGGCGGACGTAGCCCCCGGCGCGGAAGGCGGCACCGGCCCCGCCGAGCGGCCCGGTGACGACGATCCGGTCACCCGGGCGCGCGCCGGCGCGGCCCGGGACGCGCTCGGCGCGGCCGAGCGCCGTGACGCTGACGACGACCTCGGCGGCCTGAGTCGTGTCGCCGCCGCGAACCGGGACGCCGACCTCGGCGAGGCCCTCGTAGAGCGCGACGACGCTCCCGACGTCGGTTGCCCCCGGCAGCGCGAGCATGACGAGCAGCGCCTCGGGCTTCGCCGCCGACGCGGCGAGATCGCTGATGTTGACCGCGGCGGCCCGGAACCCGAGCTCGTGCCAGGAGAGCCAGTCGAGCCGGAAGTGGACGCCCTCGACGAGCGCGTCCTGGGTGACGACGAGGCCGCCTCCGAGCTCCGCCGCGTCGTGCTCCGTGCCCTCGATCAACCCGCGCGTCTCGAGCTCGCGCAGGAGGCCGAGCTCGCCCACCTCAGAGAGCTTCATCGACGACTGCCCGCAGCGCCCCGATCTGGGCGACGGCCCGGATCACCGCGACGCCGGACGCGCCGGCCCGGATGCACTCGGCCGCGTTCGAAACGTCGATGCCGCCGATCGCGACGACGGGAACCGAGACGGAGAGGCAGACGTCGCGGAGGCCGCCAATCCCGATCGGCGGCGCCGCATCCGGCTTCGACGGCGTCGCCCACACCGGCCCGGCGCCGAGGTACGTCGCCCCGGCGTGCTCGGCGACAGCGCCCTCGCGCCGCGTCGTCACAGAGATCCCGAGCGGGATCCCGGCCGCACGGGCCTGCTCGATCCCAGGATCGCCCTGGCCGAGATGGACGCCGACACCGAGCTCGAGCGCCGCGTCGACGTCGTCGTTGACGACCAGCTCGGCGTCCAGCCCGGCGAGCGCCTGCCCCAGCGCGACCACGGTCGCGGTCGGCGCGCCCTTCAGCCGCAGCTGCACGACGGTCGCCCCACCGGCGGCCGCACGCCGCGCCGTCTCCTCGTCGGACACGAGCGCGTGCAGCCTCACCGGACGCGACCTTGTGTCCGATAGACGCGAGCCTTCACGCCGTCTCGACCTTCGCTCGCGCGGTCAGCGTCGCCGGGTCGAGGGCTGCGAGCGCGTCGTAGAGGCCGACGTGAAAGCTGCCCGGCCCCTTCGCGCCGGCTGCTGCCTCCTCACCCGCGACCCCGAAAGCGACCAGCGCCTCGACGGCCGCCTCGAATGGATCCTCCTTGCCCGCGAGGAAGCAGCCCGTGAGCGCTGTCGACATGCAGCCGGTGCCGGTGACCGAGGCGAGCAGGGGATGGCCGTTCGCTACCGCCGCTGCGCGCTCGCCGTCGGAGACGTGGTCGACGGCGCCGGTGACCGAGGCGACCAGCCCGAGCGTCCGCGCCGCCTCCTGCGCGAGCGCCGCCGCATCGCCGCCGGCGCCGACCGACTCGACGCCACGCACCTCCGCCTCGACGCCCACGAGCGTCGCCACCTCGCCCGTGTTCCCGCGCAGGACGGCGACGTCGAGCTCGTCGAGCAGCCGCCGCGCCGTCTCCGTCCGGTAGGAGGTTGCGCCGGCGCCGACCGGGTCGAGCACGACTGGAACGCCACGCTCGTTCGCCGCCTTGCCGGCGACCAGCATCGACTCGATCCAGCTCTCGGAGAGCGTGCCGATGTTGAGCACGAGCGCGCCGGCGAGGCCGACCATCTCCTCGACCTCCTCGCGGGCATGCGCCATCACCGGCAGCGCGCCGAGCGCAAGAATCGCGTTCGCGGTCTCGTTCATGACGACGTAATTCGTGACGTTGTGGACGAGCGGCCTGCGCTCGCGGACGACGGCGAGCGTCGCACCTGGGTCGATCGTCATGCCCTTCCCTTCACGTCGAGGACGTCGACAGGGCCTTCGCCGGCCCCGATCTCGACGAGCCCGTTCCGGACGGCCGCGGATGCGGCCGCCGAAGCGCCGATGGCGGCGTCCGCGAGCGACAACCCGCGCGCGAGCAGCGCGGCCAGCGTCGCGGAGTGCGTGCAGCCGGCACCGTGGGTCGCGGGCACGTCGAACCGCTCGACCGGCAGTTCGAGATGCTCCGACCCGTCGAAGAGATGGTCGATCGCCGGCTCCCCGTGTCCGCCGGTGACGAGAGCGGCGCGCGCTCCGAGCTCGACCAGCCGCTCGGCGAGCACGCGCCGCGATGCGCCCGCCATCCCGGTCAGCGCTTCCGCCTCCGGGAGATTCGGCGTCACGACCGTCGCGAGCGGAACGAGACGCTGGATCAGCGTCTCGACCGCGTCGGCTTGGAGCAGCTGGGCGCCCGAGCTTGCGATCAGCACCGGGTCGACCACGAGTGGGACGGAGCGGTCCTCGAGGAACCCAGCCACGGCCTCGATGATCGTGCGCGAAAAGAGCATCCCGGTCTTCGCCGCGTCGACGCCGATGTCGTCGAAGACCGCGTCCAGCTGCGCGCGGATGAAGTCCGGCGGCAGCTCGTGCACCGCCGTCACGGCAGCCGTGTTCTGGGCGGTGAGCGCGACGAGCGCGCTCGAGCCGTGCACGCCTGCGGCGGCGAACGCCTTCAGGTCGGCCTGGATGCCCGCGCCGCCGCCCGAGTCGGACGTGGCGATCGTCAACGCACGTGGAACCACTCAACTCCCTTCGCTCGCCATGGGGGACCCGTGGTTCCTCTGAGCCCCCTCCTTCACCGTCGCAACCGCACGGTCGGAACTTCGGCTCCCGCCGGGCAAAGCCCGCTCCGCCGGTAAGCGCTTCTGACGCCTCGTTGTCCAGGCACGTTCAACTCCCTTCGCCGGTACGAGCCGGATCAGGTTCGACGGGTGTGATCTCAGCCCCGCTCGGGGCACCCCGGTAGATCGGAGCGAAGGCTAGCGTAGGGAGCGTGAGCGTCGTCAGCCCCTCCTGGCTCGAGCTGCTGCAGGGAGAGGAGCTGGCGCACGTGGCCGTCGAGGCGCCGCGGGCGGGGACGAGCGAGCCCTTCCCGGTCGACCTCGACCCGAGAGTCGCCTCGGCGCTCGTCGGCCAAGGGATCACGGCGCTCTACCGACACCAGGCCGAGGCGTGGGAGGCGCTTCGCGCCGGCGGCCACGCGATCGTGACGACGAGCACGGCCAGCGGGAAGAGCCTCGCCTTCAACCTGCCTGTGCTCGACCTGCTCGCCCGCGAGCCGAAGAGCCGCGCGCTCTACCTCTACCCGACGAAGGCGCTCGCACAGGACCAGGCGCGCGCGCTCACCGGCTTCGCGGTGAAGGGCGTCAAGCCCGCGATCTACGACGGTGACACCGAGACGGAGCGGCGCTGGCAGATCCGCAAGTGGGCGAACGTGATCCTGACCAACCCGGACATGCTCCATGTCGGCGTCCTGCCGCATCACGACCGCTGGGGCGACGTGCTGGCGAACCTGCGCTACGTCGTCGTCGACGAGGCGCACGTCTACCGCGGGGTCTTCGGCTCCCACGTCGCGAACGTGCTCCGGCGGCTGCGCCGGCTGGCTCGGGCGTACGGTTCTGCACCGCAGTTCGTGCTCGCATCGGCGACGATCGCGAACCCGGCACAGCTGGCGGAGTCGCTGCTCGGCGAGCCGGCGACCGTGGTCGACAGTGACGCCGCGCCGGCGACCGAGCGGACGATCGCGCTCTGGAACCCGGAGCTGATCGACGTCGAGCTCGGCGTCCGCGCCAGCGCACTCGGCGACGCATCTCGCCTCCTCGCAGGCTTCGTCGGCGCCGGGCAGCGCACGATCTGTTTCGCGAAGAGCCGGAAAGCGGTCGAGCTGATCCACCGCTTCGCGTCCGGGCGGCTCGAGCCGGCTCTCGCCTCGAGGATCGCCCCCTACCGCGCGGGCTACACGCCGACGCAGCGACGGGAGATCGAGCAGCGGTTGATGGCCGGCGAGCTCCTCGGCGTCACCGCGACGGACGCGCTCGAGCTCGGGATCGACATCGGCTCGCTCGACTGCGCGATCTCGGTCGGCTTCCCCGGCACCGTCTCGTCCCTGCGACAGCAGTGGGGCCGCGCCGGCCGCCGCAGCCCCGGCCTCGCAGTGCTCGTAGCCAGCGAGGACGCGCTCGACCAGTACTTCATGCGGGAGCCGGAGACCTTGCTCGCGCGGACTGTCGAGGCCGCGATCCTCGACCACGCCAATCCGCGCGTCCTCGACGGCCACGTCCTCGCGGCCGCCTTCGAGGGCCCGATCGACGAGCGCGACGCGGAGACGCTCGGGCGCTGGGGCGCTCGCGCGAGCCGCCGTCCTCCCCGAGCTGAAGCGGACCGACGCGGGCTGGGTCTGGGCGGGCAAGGACTATCCCGCGGCACGCGTCCTGCTCCGCTCCGGGGAGCTCGACTCGTTCACGGTCGTCGACGCCGAGCTGGGGACCGTGCTCGGCACGGTCGAGCGCTCGCGCGCGTACTCGACCGTGCACGACGGCGCCGTCTACCTCCATCTCGGTGAGCAGCACCTCGTTCGCCGGCTCGACGTCGACGCGCGGACGGCGCTCGTCACCCCGGCGACCGTCGACTGGTACACCCAGGCGAAGAAGGAGACGGCGACCGAGATCGTGGAGCCGCTGCGCAGCGAGCACCGGCTCGGCTTGGAGCTCGTCTTCGGCCGCGTCTCCGTGACCGAGCGGGTGGTCGCCTACCAGCGCAAGTCGATCAGCGGCGGCGACACCCTCGAGACGATCCCGCTCGACCTGCCGGAGACGAGCTTCGAGACGGAGGCGATCTGGTTCTGTCCCACCGCCGCGCACCTCGAAGGGCTGGAGGAGATGCCGACGCTGCTCTCGTCGCTGCACGCGGCCGAGCACTCGCTGATCGCGCTGCTGCCACTGTGGGCGATGTGCGACCGCTGGGACATCGGCGGCCTCTCGACGAACGTCCACCCGCAGACCGGACTGCCGACGATCTTCGTCTACGACGGCCACGCGGGCGGCGTCGGCATCACCGAGCGCGGCTTCGAGCGCTTCGAGGGCTGGGTCGAGGACACGGCGAAGATGCTCGCCGGCTGCCCGTGCGAGCACGGCTGCCCGAGCTGCGTCCAGAGCCCGAAATGCGGCAACCTGAACGACTACCTCGACAAGGACGGCGCGCTGACGCTGCTGCGGCGCCTGCTCCCGGACTAGCCGACGAGGTGGATGCAGCCGTTCACGGCCAGTGTCAGGAGGACTGAGAGGGCGATCGAGACGAGCAGGCAGCCGGGTGAGCAGCCGTACACCCTGACCCGCCCGCCCCTGTACTCCTTCGGCTCGACCATGGACGTCGGTCATTCCCGCTGTCGATTTCGTGACACCTCGTTCGTCTTCGTGGTGAAATCGAGGTCCGAGAGGAGGAGCGAAATGCAATACCTGGCATTGATCTACGGGGACGAGGCGCGGTGGGCAGGCCTGTCGCCGGAACAGCGCGAGAGCGAGATGGGCGAGTACATGGCGCTCTCACAGGCCGCCGTCACCCGCGGCGGCAACGAGCTCGACGCGACCGCGACCGCGACGACGGTCCGTGTTCGAGGCGACGAGACGCTCGTCACGGACGGCCCGTTCGCCGAGCTGAAGGAGACGCTCGGCGGCTACTACGTCTTCGAGTGCGACTCGATCGACGAGGCGTGCACCTGGGCGGCGAAGATCCCTGCTGCACGGCACGGCGCGATCGAGGTGCGGCCGGTCTACGTGGACGGAGGTGAGCAGTCGTGAAGTACGCCGCGCTGTTGACGAACAACGCCGACGACGTCGCGGCCTGGGAAGCCCTGTCGCCGGAGGAAGCCGCGGCCGCCCGCGCCGAGGAGGTGCCGAAGTGGGAGGCGCTGTTCAGCGAGCTCGCTCCCACCGGTGCGCTCGGCGACGGCTTCGAGCTCGACAGCCCGACGACCGCGAAGACCGTCCGCGTCCGTGGCGGCGAGACGCTCGTCACCGACGGGCCGTTCGCAGAGACGAAGGAGCAGATCGGCGGCGTCATGGAGATCGAGGCGGAGGACCTCGACGCGGCGATCGCGATCGCGGCTCGGATCCCGGTCGCCTTCCGCGCCTCCGTCGAGCTGAGGCCGGTCATCGAGCATTGACAGCGGACACCGGCCGGATCTTCCGGGATGAGTGGGGCCGTGCCGTCGCAGCCCTCACCCGCGTCCTCGGCGACATCCAGCTCGCCGAGGACGCGGTGCAGGACGCGTTCACGATCGCGGTCGAGCGCTGGCCCCGCAGCGGCGCCCCTGCCAATCCCGGCGCCTGGATCATCACGGCCGCGCGCAACCGCGCGATCGACCGGCTGCGCCGCGAGCAGACCTTTAAGCGGAAGGCCGAGCTGCTCGCGCGGCTCGAGACGCTGCCCGCCGACGAGGACGACGTGAGCCCGATCCCGGACGACCGCCTGGCGCTCGTCTTCACGTGCTGCCATCCCGCGCTCGCCGCCGAGTCGCGAGTTGCGCTGACGCTGCGCGAAGTCGCGGGCCTGACCACGGCGGAGATCGCGCACGCCTTCCTCGTCGCCGAGCCGGCGATGGCGCAGCGGCTCGTCCGAGCGAAGCGGAAGATCCGCGACGCCGGGATCCCGTTCCGCGTCCCACCAGACCATCTCCTGCCCGAGCGGCTGCGCTCCGTGCTCGCCGTGCTCTACCTCGTCTTCAACGAGGGCTACTCGGCCAGCGGCGGCGCCGACGCCGTCCGCGACGACCTCTGCGACGAGGCGATCCGCCTGGCGAAGCTGCTCGCGGTGCTGATGCCGGACGAGCCCGAGGCGCTCGGGCTGTTGGCGCTGATGCTCCTGCACGACGCACGGCGCGAGGCGAGGATCGGGGACGACGGCGAGATCGTGCTGCTCGCCGACCAGGACCGCAGCCGTTGGAACAGCGCCCGGATCGACGAGGGCACCCGCCTGCTCGAGCGTGCGCTCGCCCACCGGCGGCCGGGCTCGTACCAGCTGCAGGCGGCGATCGCGGCGCTCCACCTCGAGGACGAGACCGACTGGCCGCAGATCGCCGCGCTCTACGACGAGCTGGCGCGGGCCGAGCCGACGCCGATCGTGGAGCTGAACCGCGCCGTCGCCGTCGCGATGGCGCACGGGCCGGAGTTCGGGCTCGAACTGATGGAACGGATCGACTTGCCCGGCTACCACCTCCTTCACGCCGCCCGCGCCGACCTTCTCCGCCGGCTCGAGCGGCCCGACGAGGCCGCTACCGCGTACCGCGACGCGCTCGCCCTGGAGATGAATGCCGGCGACCGGGCCTTCCTGGAACGGCGCCTCGCCGAGGTCGCACGTTCGTGACGGGTACCACGAGCCGGAGGAGCTCGACGAAGGGCGACCCCGCCGACACACCGGCTCGAACCTAGAGAATCGACCCATGCGGGTCTCGGCGAAGGTCGACTACGCGCTCCGCGCGGTCACGGAGCTGGCGGCGTCTCCACCCGGTTTCGTCACCGCGGAGCGGCTGGCGGCAGCGCAGGGGATCCCGCTCAAGTTCCTCGAGAACATCCTGCTCGAGCTGCGGCGCGCCGAGATCGTCGCGAGCCAGCGCGGCGCCGAGGGCGGCTACCGGCTCGCGAAGCCCGCAGCGGACGTCAGCCTCGCCGACGTGATCCGCGCGGTCGAAGGACCGATCGCGACCGTCCGCGGCGCGCGGCCCGAGGAGACGTCGTACACGGGCGCGGCAACGGGCCTCCGCGACGTCTGGATCGAACTGCGGACGAGCATGCGGGGCGTCCTCGAGACGACCTCGCTCGCCGACCTCGTGGAACGCTCTCTGTCAGCGGAGGACGCGGAAAACCCCTGAAGGCGGGCGCGCATCGACAAGCGCGCCCGTCGTCTACGCGAAGACGCGTTCCTGCGCCGCGCGGACGTAGACGATCTGTCCGTCCGCGAGCTCGAGCTCCTCGCACTGGTCGCGCGTCAGCTGCGCCCAGACCTTCTCACGGTCGGCCCGGACGAGCTCGACTGCGGACCTCGAAGCCGAGGTGGACGATCCGCTCGATCATCGCCTCCGCCGCGTCCTCGGCGGGGCCGAGCAGAATCTCGAGGTCGTGCGGCCTGACCCACGTCTCGCCGACACGCGTGGTCGGGCCGACGAAGCTCATCACGAACTCGCTGGCCGGCTCCTCGTAGAGC